>JANMWZ010000064.1:0-80109 GCA_031441585.1 Gammaproteobacteria bacterium | reverse complement strand
GGCTGGCGCCTTGGCCCAATTTGATCGTACGAATTGGGTGGCGACGCACTGGACGGCGCCGACGCCCGCGCTCGGCTCGCAACACTTCCGCTGCCGGAGCGCACGCTCGCCGGCGGCCTCCGCCTGAACGACCACACCCTGAGCTCGCTTATGCGCGTGCCCATCTTCATCACGGCCATGTGCCAGCGCGCGTACGCGCGCCGGATTACGCTGTCACACAGTTGTCATCGGGCTGTCACGCGCTGGTAGTAACGCTCGCGCATTGTGGGCGGCATGAACAGGGCTCAGGCGGTGATGGCGCGCTTCGACCTGGCCGAGTACCGGTTATGTCGGGAGCTCAATCGCGGCGCCGCTTTGCGGGGCCTGGGCCTGATGATGCGTGTGGCCAGTCGTCTGGGCGATGGTGCGCTCTGGTACCTGCTGCTGGCAGCCTTGCCGGCGATCTACGGCGCGCCGGCGCTGCGGCCCATGCTGATCATGGCGGTCACGGGAGTGGCTGGGCTGCTCATCTACAAGGCGCTCAAGAAAACACTGCAGCGAGAGCGGCCGTTTATCCGCCATCCTGGCATCACCCTGGCGATGCCACCGCTCGATCGTTACAGTTTTCCCTCCGGTCACACGCTACACGCCGTGTGCTTTACCTGGCAGGCGGTGGCGCATTTCCCGGCACTCGCCTGGGTGCTGGTGCCGCTGACTGCGTTGATTGCGGCCTCACGCGTAGTGCTTGGTTTGCACTACCCGAGTGATGTCATCGCCGGCGCCGGCGTCGGCGCCGCGCTTGCCTGCGCCGGCATGGCGCTCGCCTGAGTATTTCAATTCTGGCAAACGCCTGGAGTGTGTTGATGCGCGTGCTGTTCATTTCTGACGTCTATTTTCCACGCGTCAATGGCGTCTCCACATCTATCGCCACGTTTCGTGACGACCTGGCGCCCGTTGGCGTCGAGACAGTACTGGTGGTGCCCGAATACGCGGCGCGCGGTACTGCCGATGCCGCCGGCGTGATTCGCGTACGTTCCGGGTCGGTGCCGCGCGACCCGGAGGATCGGCGCATGCACTGGGGCGCGCTGCAGCAGACGTTGCAGGACCTGAGCGCTCAAAACTTTGACCTGGTGCACGTGCACACGCCGTTCCTGGCGCACTACGCCGGCGTGCGCTACGCTCGCGCCAGGGGAATTCCGGTGGTCGAGACGTACCACACATTTTTTGAAGAGTATCTGCATCACTACGTACCATTGCTGCCGCGTATGCTGGGTCGGCGGCTGGCGCGGGGCGTGACGCGTTCGCAGTGCGCGGCGGTGAATGCCCTGATTGCACCTTCGCAACCGATGCAAGCCATGCTGGTCGACTACGGCGTGCGCACGCCGATAGAGGTAATTCCCACAGGATTGCCGGCCTTGAGTTTCCGGCGTGGCGATGGTGCGCGTTTCCGGGCGCAGCAGCAGTTGCCGTCTGATCGACCAATTCTTCTCTATGTGGGCCGCGTGGCGCATGAGAAGAACATCGACTTCCTGCTGATCAGCTTCGTGGAGGTGCGCCGCGCGCGTCCGGACGCCATGCTGATAATTGCCGGGGAGGGGCCAGCGCGCAAACACCTGGGTGAAATGGTGCAGCGGCTCGGGCTGGCGCGCGATGTTGCCTTTGTGGGTTACCTTGATCGCGATCAGGCATTGGCCGATTGCTATTCAGCGGCGTCGGTATTCGTCTTTGCCTCGCGCACCGAGACTCAGGGACTGGTGCTGCTCGAGGCGCTGGCACAGGGTTGCCCGGTGGTCTCGACCTCGCACCTGGGCACGGCATCGATACTGCAGCCCAACTGCGGAGCGCGCGTCGCCCCGGAGGAGGCGGCGGCCTTTGCTGCGGCTGCAACCGGTATTCTGGACGATCCGCAGCGGGCTGCGCATTTGAGTGCGCAGGGCCGCCACTACGCCCAGGGCTGGTCATCGGCGAGCATGGCGGGGCGTTTACGGGAGTTCTACGGCGGCCTGCGCTAAGATTCCCGGCAGGCCAGCCTGGTCTGGCCGCCACCGGGAAGCACATGAGCGCCAAGCGGGCACTGATTGTCGATGACTCGCGATCGGCACGCGCCTTTCTGAGCCGCATACTCGAGCGCTATGACCTGCAGGTTGACAGCGTGGCGTCCGCGGAGGAAGCCCTCGACTATCTGACGCGTGCACAACCGGATGTCATCTTCATGGACCATCTGATGCCGGGCATGGATGGTTTCCAGGCGCTCACGGCGATCAAGAGCGATCCGCGCACCGCGATGATCCCGATCATGATGTACACCTCGCAGGAAGGTGAGTTGTATCTGAGTCAGGCGCGCGCGTTGGGGGCGCTTGGCGTGTTGCCAAAGCAGACCAAGCCTGTGGACATGAGCCGGGCACTTGAACAGCTGCATTTGCTTGGTGATTCGCTGCCGCTGGCAGCGACTGGCCAGCATGAACAGCTGCTGCCCGACAAAAGCTCTGCATTCGAGCTGCCGCCCGTCGCCGGCGGACTCACTCCTGAAGCGCGACGCGAGATCGAGTCGTTGCTGCACGGACATGCACGCGAGATGCGCCGCATTGTGAATCACAACCTGGAAAAGCACAGCGCGCGGCTCGTGGCCGAATTGCGCGCGGCACTGCTCCAAAGCGTCGGCACAACCGGCGCTGGCGCCTCAGGCACTGAGACCCCGGGCGCGGTGTCCGCGTCGAGTGTCAGCAGTGGGTCTGCAGTTCTGTGGTTGAGTGCGGCGGCGGCATTAATTGCGCTACTGGCCGGAACGCTGTGGTTAGGCTCGTTGTGGCTGAGCGCCGATGAGCACACGCGCGGGTTGCCGGCCGTCAACGCCGGCGCACTGCCCGCCCACCCGCCCGCGCCGCCAACGGTTCTCCCGCTCACGCTACCCGCTGGTGCTGAGGTCGCGTCTGCCGCGGTATTCGTTGATGCCGTGCCCCTGGGTGAGTCGCCGCTGTCGGGTGCACGCACGGATCATGTGCAGGCCGTGCTGGAGCGGCTGCTCACCAGCGGTTTTCATGGCCTGGTAGAGATTCGCAGCATTCCGGGCCGCTTCTGTCTGCAGGGCAACGGTGAGGCCCTGGTGTTGGCCGCCGCTGAGAGCAACTACGCGCGTTGCGATCAAATCGGCAATCCGCTCGATCCGGTCGGCCCCGCGGCGCGCGAATCAGTGGCTTTTGCCAACATGCTTGCAGCGCTGCGCAGCCGCGGCGCCGGGGCACTGGATGTGCAGGTGGTGGCAGGCGCGGCCGATGAGCTCAGCGTGGCCTATCCGGTCGTCAGCGAGCAGCTCACTGCCGGTGAATGGAATCGGGCGGCGGCGACCAACAATCGCATCGAGCTGCGCTGGCGCGCGACGCCTTGAGAGCCGTACCACCGCTGGCCGTGACCGACATCGAGGCCGAACAGTTCCGGCCCCAGGCCTGGCTGCGCAATGCGCATCTGCAATCGATCCTGCCGAGTCTGCCGCCGCGACGCAGCTACACGCGTTACCGGGCGCGTGCCCTGCGGCGCACTGCGCAGCCGTGGTTGCTCGATTGCGGCGCGGGCGTACGCTTGCAGGCCTGGCACAGCAGCAGTGCCGAACCACGCGGGCGCACGGCGGTACTGCTGCACGGCTGGGAGGGCAGTGCTGATTCCTGCTACGTGCTGTCGCTTGGCACACGCCTGCTGGCGGCCGGGTACGATCTGGTGCGACTCAATCTGCGCGATCACGGCGACACCCACGCGCTCAACCATGCTCTGTTTCATTCCTGCCTTTTGGGCGATGTCACTGGTGCGTTGCGGGCGATAGCGGCGCGACCTGGCGCTGCGCCGCTGTACCTGGCGGGGTTTTCGCTGGGCGGCAATTTTTTGTTGCGTGCCGCTGCCGAGCCGGCACTGCCGGCGAGCGTGGCGGGCGTGGTAGCCATCTCACCGGTGCTCGAGCCCACGCGCACTCTCGATGCGCTCGAGGACGGCTCGCGGGTCTACCACAATTATTTTGTGAATAAATGGTCGGCATCGCTGCGCCGCAAGCAACGCTGCTGGCCGGGTGACTATGAGTTTACGGCGCGCATGCGCAGCCGCAATCTGCGTCGCATGACTGATGAGCTGGTGCACGCGCACACCGATTTCACCGATATGGCCAGCTACCTGGGCGGCTACGCCATCACGGGCGGTCGGCTGCTCACGCTCGGTGTGCCGGCGCGCATACTGGCGGCAGTCGATGACCCCATGATTCCAGCTGACGATCTGGCACGCTTGGCACCTACGGCCTTACTGCAGGTGGCGCGCACCGCGCACGGCGGGCATTGCGGATTTCTCACTTCGTTATTCGGGCCTGCCTTCTGCGATCAGTATGTGCTCGAGCAATTCGAGCACTTCTCAGCGCGCTGAGTTCTGCAACGCCGCGTTCAGGCATTCCTGAAACAGCTGGTAACGTGCCTGCAGTGCGCGGTCGGCTAGCGGGTGATAAATCTGCGCTATGCCTGCCGACCAATGTGTCACCCATGCGGGCGCGGCCAACGCAGCCACACCGCGCGCGCTGGCTTCAGCTTCCAGTACATTGATGGGTAGCTGCAGGAGCGCGGCGAGCCTGCGGCACAACCAGCCGGAGCGACTCATGCCGCCGGCCAGCATCAGGGCGCGCGCTGTGCCCGCCTGCTGCGCCAGCAGTTGCGCGTTGATCGCAATCATGAAGGCAATGCTTTCGATGAGCGCGGCGAAGCGCTCAAGCGCGGTGCCTGCGCCGATGAACTGCGGCGTGAACTGTGAGCGCCACCATGGTGAGCCCAGACCACCGACGCCGTTCAAAAATATGGGTAGCTGCGCTGTCGCGCCCAGCGTCTCGAGCGCGGCCCAGAGCGTGGCTTCATCGAGGTTCTCGCTGGCGCAAAACCAGCTGACTGCGCTGCCGGCGCCATTGACGGTTCCTTCGAGTGTGTAGCGGGCGCCAGAGGCATCGCTGCAGAGCACGCTACCCAGCAGCGGCGCTGGCGCTGGCGGGCGCACCGCCAGCGGCCGCTGAATGAAGGCGCCGGTACCAAGATTGACGTACAGCGTGTCGTTGTCCGGCGCGCCGCGGGCAAATGGCATCGCCGACTGATCGCCCGTGAGGGCGCGCAGCGGCAGCACGTGGCCGTCGATCTCGATCGCACCGTAGTCATCGCAGGTGTGTGCGCAACGCGGCAGCCAGGCGCGTTGCAGCGCGAACAGCTGCAGCAATTCCCCTGACCAATCGAGCTGGCGCGAATCCCACAGCAAGGTGCGCGCCGCATTGGCCGGGTCGATACGCGCATCAGTTCCGCCAGTGAGACGCAGTCCCAGAAAACTGGCGAGTGGCGCAGCCAGCAGATCCGCGCGCTGCGCCGCAGCGCTTACCGCCGGCAGATGTTCGAGGCACCAACGCAGTTTGCTGGCGCCATAGTGGGCGGAGAGCGGCAGGCCGGTGATCTCGCGGATGCGTGGCTCATGCGGCGCGAGCGTCTGCAGCCAGGTGTCGTTGCGGCGATCCTGCCACGATAGCGCCGGACCCAGTGGCACACCGGCGCGTGTGCAGCACACGATCGTGGAGCGCTGCACCGCGAGGCCGGCAGCCACCAGCTGCAGCTGCGGCCGCGCATGCAGTGCCATGCGCACTGCTGCCTGTGCTGCCGATTGCAGCGAGCGCAGCAGTTCGTCGGCATCCTGTTCGATATGACGCGCATCAATATGCCGGGTGGCCACCGGCACCGTTCGTGCCCCGCACAGCACGCCCGCTGTGTCGTAGATGCAGGCGCGGCTCGCGTGACTGCCCTGATCGAGCGCCAGTACCGCGCGCGTCACTTCAGCAGCAGGCGATCGGTGCGCGCCAGCGCGCGCCGCTGCGGGAGCGAGGCGGCCACGGTCTGGAGCGCGCGGTCGGCCACGGCCCGCCAGGTAGTGAGCTTGCCACCGTACACTGAGAGCACGCGCGGCTGCCGGTCGCGATCTTTGTGCAACAGGGTTTCGCGCGAACGATGGAAGGCATGGCCGCCGCTCCCCGGGAGTACTCGCAGACCGGCGAAGGCGCTTACAACCTGCGGCATCCCATCGCCACGCCAGTGCGGAAAATAGTGGCGCAGAACACTGAGCAGATAGTGGATCTCATGCGCGGCGGGCGTCACCGCAGCCGGATCGCCGTGGAAACGTACTTCGGTCGTGCCTACGAGCGTGCGCCCGTGCCAGGGCATGATAAAGATGGCGCGGCCGTCGCGCGGACTCTCCAGATAATAAAGACCGGCGCGCGGTGCATATTCGAGCACGATATGCGTGCCCTGCACCAGCTGCAGGGTCGGCACATCAATGGCCGGGCTGATCGCGCGCGCCACGCTCTCGGCCCAAGGCCCGGCGGCGTTGATCAACACCCGAGCGCTGCATTCACATTCGGTGCCGCTGGCGGCGTCACCTTGCTGGTAGCGCACCTGCGCTGCCTCAGCCGTCAGTGTGGCGCCGATAAAGCGCGCCGGCAGTGCGAGCCTGGCGCCCAGTGATTGCGCGGAACGCAGCACCGCGCCAGTCAGCAGTGCATCGTCCGTCTGGGCATCGTGGTACCAAAAGACCTGCTCGAGTTCATGGCTGTCCAGGCCATCGAGCTCGCTCCACTGGCTGCGCGGCACGGTGCCAAAGCGCGCCGCGCGATCACATCCTGCCAGCAGGGCGTACAGGCTGAGGCCGATGCGCAACTGCCACGGTCGCCGGCGCGTATGCCGGTACACCGGAATGAAAAATTTTCGCAAATGTACCAGATCGGGCGCGAGCTGCAGCATTAGCGCGCGCTCGTGCAGGCTCTCGCGTACCAGCCGCCATTGCCAGGATTCAAGGTAGCGCAAGCCGCCGTGTATCAATTTGCTCGAGCGGCTGGATGAGCCTGCTGCCACGGCGCTTTGCTCGAGTACCAGCACCGAGTGACCCGCGGCCGCTGCGGCCTGCGCGATACCCGCGCCATGTATGCCGGCGCCGACGATCACCACATCAAAGGCGCTCGTCATTGTCCGGCGCTCAAGTCGCGCAGTGCGTCGCTCAGTTCGCGCACCGCCATGGTTTCGACGTAGTCGGCACCGCGCGCTGCCAGCGCCAGCGCCAGTGGCAGTGACGCGACTTCGTAAATGCACCAGCGCCATGGACCCTGCCACAGTCGAGCGGCCGCCGGCAGTTTGCTGTGATCGCAGAACAGGAATTGTGGTTGCAGCGCTTCGCACTTCAGGCGTGTGTGCTCGTCATACTCGCTGAGTACCCAGCCGATCGGCGCCTCGGCGAGCGCCCGCGCTTTATGAATGGCAACCAGATCGAAGGAAATCAACACGCACTGCGTGCGCCACGGTTTGATGACTTCAAGCACCTGCGAGACCACGTGATCGTGGCCAAACTGCCGGAGGCTGGCACGCTTGAGTTCGACGAACAGCGTGATTTCCGGGTGCCCCTTGAGTACTGTCAGCGCGTCGCGCAGCAGCGGGATGCGCACACCCCGGTAACGCTCGCCAAAGCGCTGGGTCTCGGCTGCTTCCATGCAACTCAGCTCCGTCGCCTCGTGATCGAAGACGCTGCCGGGCAGCCCCGTGGTGCGCGCCAACAAATGGTCGTGAATGACGACGGGCACGCCATCTTTGCTCAATTGCACGTCGAATTCGATGAAGCGCACGCCCAGGTCCAGGGCAGAAGAGAACGCCGGCAGGGTGTTTTCGGGAAACTCCACGGCGTTACCGCGGTGCGCCACGAGATGAATGAGCCGGGGTGAATTCAAGTGATGACGTCCCTGTCCTGTCGCCGAGAGCCGACGTTAAATGCACTCCCGCCAGGGCTGATCCTGTGACACGATCGGGAGCTCGTAGCTGAGCCCGGATTATAGCGAGAGCGACGCCATGAAGGATGAGACCCGAGTAGCCGGCAGCCCGATTCGTGGCCAGTGCCGTTTGCTGCCCGCCACACTGGCTATGGCAGCGGTGCTGCTTGCGGCGGCCTGCGGCGGGGGCAGCGGCCCGGTCAATACACCGCCACTCCGCTGGATCTGCTGCAGGCGCCGGGCGACGACCGACGGTGGTTCGTCGTCGAACAGGCCGGCACGGTGCGGGTGTTCGGCAACGTGGAGACTGCGGGCACGGCCAGCAATTTCATCAACCGCGGTGGGCGAGTCAGCCCCGGGGGCGGCGAAACCGGCCTGCTGGGCATGGCTTTTCATGTGGACTACAACGGCGGGCTGTATCGCCTCGACGTCAGGTAACCGCGACGCACTAGGCCACGGCGGCGCGCTTTTCCTCAAACTCGATCACCGGCTCCTTGCCGGTGCAGATGATCTCGCCCTCCACCTGCGCGCCGCGCGCAATGGCGATCAGCTGCGCCGCAACCCGGCCACGGATACGGGCGCTGGCGCCGATCTCGAGTTTTTCATCCACCGAGACATCGCCGCTTACTTCACCGGCAATGACGGCACGGCGGGCGCGGATGTTGCCTTCCCAATGTGCGCCGCTGGAAATGGCGATCTCGCCGCCGACGCGGGCATTGCCCTGGACGGTGCCGTTGACGAGCAGTGCGCCCTGGGTTTCGATATCACCGCGCAGCACGGTGTGCTGCGCGATCAGCGTAGGCGTGGATCCGAGGCGATCCAGTAATCGGCGGCGCGGCAGATCGGACATGCAGCGGGCTCCCGTGCTGAGTGGCCGGACAGTTGCCGGACTTAAGGTAGCGGCGCCATGCCGCATCACTGTTACACTATCCGACTTGCAAAGGGAGAAAGGGATGCGCAAGTCACATATTGTGCTGTTGGCGATGCTGACGGCCGTCACATTTGGCATTGCCGGCTGCAGTCATGTCGCCGACGACTGGAAAGCGGCGCAAAGCGCCGACACCGCGGAGGGCTACCAGGATTTCCTGCGCCAGCACCCGGATAGCGAATTTGGCGTCAACGCCCAGGAGCGCATCAAGCAGCTCGCTGAAGATCGCGACTGGCAGCAGGCCGCTACCGCCGACACGCTCGATGCCTATCAGCAGTTTGTCGCCGCCCATGCCGACGGCAAATGGGCGCAGGAAGCGCGCGTGCGCATCGAGAACTTCCAGCTCAACGGCAGCAGTCAGGCGGCCGCAGCCGCGAGCGCTGTCCCCGGCATGGTCGCACCATCGGTGCCGGGCGCCAGCGCGCCGCCCGGCGCCGGCGCGGCAGCTGCGGCCGCCCCGAAACCTGGCGCTGCCCCGAAACCTGCGCCGGTCACGAGCAAAGCCGGCAAGCATCTGGCCCAGCTCGGGGCCTTCAGTACGCATGCCAGCGCCGAAGCGGCCTGGCACAAGCTCAACAGCCAGTTCCCAGCCGACCTGAAATCACTACAACCCCATTACGTCACGGCCAAGAGTAATGGCAAGACAGTAGTTCGGCTGCAGGTGGGTTTGTCATCGGCGCAGCATGCGCGCGACCTGTGTGCGGCGCTGAAGAAGAAATCACAGCCGTGCGTGCCGCTCAGTTAAGTGCGGCCGCAGCGCTGGTCAGCTTCGGTTTGCTGGGCGTCGCGTATGCCGGTGCCAGCGGTATACCGCGCGTTGGTCCGCCGGTGAATTTCGCCGCTGCCGGTGAGGTCGTGCGCACCCGCACACTGAGCAACGGCATGCAGATTATCATCTGGCCAGATCACAAGATCCCCAGCGTGGTGTTGTACAACTGGGTGCATGTCGGCAGTCGCAATGAGGGCTCGGGCACCACCGGGCTTGCCCATTTTTTTGAACATATGATGTTCAACGGCACCGCGCGCCGCGCGCCGGGCGAGTTTGACCGCCTGCTCGAGGCCAGTGGCGGCAGCAATAACGCCTTTACCTCGCAGGACGTGACCGTTTACCAGGACTGGTTTCCGCGCTCCAGCCTGGAGCTGGTGCTCGATCTTGAGAGCGATCGACTGGCCAACCTGGCCTTCGTGCCCAAGGTGGTCGAGAGCGAGCGCGAGGTGGTGTATTCCGAGCGCCGCCTGCGCGTCGAAGACAGTAACCCGGCGATGCTCGAGGAGCAGGTGCAGGCTGCGGCCTTTGTGGCGCACCCCTATCGCATCCCGACCATCGGCTGGCCGGCCGATATCAAATCGTGGACTCTGGCTGACCTGCAGAATTTCTATCACACCTGGTACGCACCCAATAACTGCACCCTGGTGCTGGTGGGCGATCTGGATCCAGAGCAGGCGTTTGCGCTGGTGGAAAAATACTACGGCGCCATCCCGCGGGGTCAAGGCACGCCAGCGGTACGTACCACCGAACCCGAGCAGTCGGGCGAGCGGCGGCTGACCGTTGAACACGCTGGGAAAAATCCGCTGGTGCTGCTGGCTTATCACGCCGTCGCCGCAGACGATGCGCGCGCGCCGGCCCTCAATCTGTTGCAGACCATTCTCACCGGCGGCGACGCCGCGCGCCTGCACCGTACGCTGGTTGAAGATCAGAAGCTCGCGGTCGAGATCAGCAGTGGCTGGTCGGAAGGTTTTGATCCCAACCTTTACCTGATCTCGGCGACCCTCCCGGAAGCCGGTTCGACAGCGGAATTTGAGAGCGCGCTCAATGCGGAACTGGCGCGTCTCATCAAAGACGGCGTGACTGCAGCAGAGCTGACACGTGCCAAGAATCAGCAGGCCGCTCTATTCTGGCGCGGCGTGGCAACGCTCGATGGCAAGGCGCGGCTGGTGGGCGAATTTGCCGTGCTGCATGGCGATCATCGCAAACTCTTTACAGCACCGGCTGCTTATGAAGCAGTGACGACCGAGCAGGTGCTGAGCGTGGCGCGCGAAGTGTTCAGATCCCGCCAGCGCACCGTCGGCGTCCTGCAGCCGCACGCCGCTGCGGAGCACTGATCAATGAGGGGAATATTGATGCTCGCGGCGACACTGGTGGCTGGAATTTCTGCGGCAAGTGCCGCGCTGAGTGATGCGCATATCAACGTGCCGGTGCCGGCGCATCAGCGCGTGACGCTCGGCAACGGCCTGAAGCTCATTCTGGTGCCGCGCGCCGACGTGCCGCTGGTGGCTTTCAACCTGGTGCTGCGCGGCGGCGCGCGGCTCGATCCCGTGGGTCGCGATGGCACGGCGGCACTGACCGCTGACCTGCTCACCTACGGTGCCGGTGCACGCGATGCCTATGCCTGGGCCGATGCGGTAGAAGGCGCGGGTGGCAATCTGGATGCCGGCGCGCACGGCGAAGCGATCCTGGTGCACGGTCAGTTCCTGGCGCGCGACGCTGCGTTGATGCTGCAGCTGCTGAGCGATGCCGTCCTGCAGCCGCGTTTTGCGGCAGAGGAATTTGCCAAACTGCGTGATCGCCGCATCGAAGAGCTCAAGGCGGTAAAAGATTCCTCACCGCAGGCACTGCTCGGCAACTACGGCAGGGCGCTGCTATTTGGCGGCCATGCCTATGGTCGTGCGGTGGGTGGGAGCGAGTCGAGTCTTTTGCAAATTACGCTGGCAGACGTCACTCACTACTACGCCAGCGAGTTTGGCGCCGATCGCGCCACACTGGTCATCGTCGGTGACTTCGCTCCAGACTCGATGCAAAAGGCGGTCACCGCAGCGTTTGGCGCCTGGCACCGGGCAGCACAACCGCTGCCGCCGCTGGCGGAACCCGCGCGTATAAGCGGTCGACGCGTGCTGCTGGTAGACGCGCCCGGCGCTGCGCAAACCTATTTCTGGCTCGGCAATGTTGGCGTCGCGCGCCGCTTCGCGCAACGTGCTGCGCTGCAGATCAGCAACGCCGCCTTCGGTGGCCGTTTCGGTTCGATGCTAAATCAGGAACTGCGCATCAAGGCGGGTCTCACTTACAGCGCGAGTTCGGCTTTTACCCGCGGCACGGTGTCCGGCGATTTCGCTATCAGCTCTTTTACACAGACTGACAACACCGCCAGGGCGCTCGATCTGGCGCTGGCGACCTTAGGCCGACTGCAGGCCGACGGGCTCGATGCCACCACGCTGGCCTCGGCGCGCGCCTATCTGCTGGGCCAGTACCCGCTGGCCTTTGAAACCAGTGGCGACTGGGCCGGCGCATTCGGCGATCTTGATCTCTACGATCTGCCCGAGAGCTACATCGGTGAATTTGGCACCGAGCTTATAAATACTGATGCCAGCGTGCTTAAGTCAGTGATCGACAGTGCTTATCCTTCACCGGATAACCTTGCCATCGTGCTGATCGGTGACGCCGCGAAAATTCGCGCTGCGGCTTCGAAGCTTGGGCCGGTAACAGAGATGGCGCTGGCCGCCACGGACTTCTCGCCAGCAAAGTCAGTGCGCTGACACGGTGGCATATTCGTGCGCGCCAAGACCGTTGAAGTCGGTAATCAGCACGTTCGAGTAGGCCCCCATCATGGCCAGGTCGAGCCAGTCGCCCTCGCAAATCGTCTCGGGCAGAGCAAAGCGCACCGGCAAGACATCGTAAGAATCACAGGTGGGACCGAAGACGGTGTACTGGGCGGACTTGCCCTGTCGCTCAACTCCGGCGCTGGTCAGCACCCGGGTCGGCGGCTGAACCCTGGTATGAATAAATTCCGCCAGCGCACCGTACAGACCGTCATTCACAAAGATTGAATTTTCCTTCACCAACAGCACCTGAGCGAGCACACTGCCACCGGCGTGCGTGAGCGCGCTGCCCGGTTCGCAGCGCAGCGGCACCTCGGCAAGGCCGGATAGTGCGGCATGAGCCTTGGCGATCGCACTGAAGAAATCGTCGAGCACCAGGCCCTTGGGCATCAGGATGCTCGGAAATCCGCCGCCCAAATTGATGTAGGCCGGACGTAGCCGCGCGTTCGCCACCAGCTGCGCGATCAGCTGCAGTGCCTGCACGTAAGCATCCGGATCAGTAGTCTGATAACCGATGTGGGTCGACACCGCCGGCGTCATACCGCGATCACACACGACGCGCAGCAGCGCGACCGCCTGCTCGGGGCGGGCGCCGAACTTCGAGTTGAAACTGATCGTCGCATGCGGATTCGACGCTGCCACCCGTACCTGCACGACGATGTCAGTGCCAACTTCTGCCGTCAACTTGTCAAGCTCGGCAAGGTGATCGACCACAAAATCGCGAATGCCGTGATCGCGGTAGGCAGCGGCGATGGCCGGGCGCGATTTTACCGGGTGGTTGTAGGAGCAGTGGGCGCCGGGCAGGATCCGGCGGGCGAGTTCAATCTCGGCAATCGAGGCGGTGTCGAAGGCGCGGATCCCGCCCTCGACCAGCCAGCGCAGCACCTCCGGGTGACTGTTGGCCTTCACCGCGTACAGAACTTCCCCCGGAAAGTCCGCGACAAAGTGCTGCGCCGCGGCGCGGAAGCGCTGCGGATAGAAGCAGAACACGGGCAAATCCGTGGTTTTCCCCTGCAGCAACTGTTGCAAGCTGTCAAAGTGCGCAATCATTATTCGAGTGTACCTCGTGGCAATAGCGCCTACCATTGAGTCTGCGAGGGAGCGTGTACCGATATGAGCACCGTAAAAGCCAGCGTCTGCCCCCTGGATTGCCCCGACACCTGCAGTCTGTCGGTGACCGTTGTCGACGGACAGGTGCTTGCGGTGCGGGGCTCAAAGGTCAATCCAATTACCCACGGCGCGGTATGCGCCAAAGTGGCCAATCACTATCCGGAATTCGTACACGGCCCGAACCGCTTGCGCCACCCACTCAAGCGGGTGGGTCCAAAGGGCGCCGGTAAGTTCGAGCGCATCACCTGGGAGGAGGCGCTCGACACCATTCATCGCAGCGTGAGCAGGATCATCGATCGCTACGGCCCGCAGGCGCTGCTGCCGTTCAACTACGCCGGCCCGCAGGGGATGCTGGCGAGTGATTCCATGTCGCTGCGTTTCTTCCATAAACTCGGCGCCTCGCTGTTAAACCGTACGCCCTTGTGTGGTGGCATCCGCAGCGCAGCCTACGCTGGCACTTTCGGCGCAACCCCGGGCACCCCGCTGCAGCAGGTCAGCCTCGCCAGGCTCATCATCGTCTGGGGCAACAACGCGACCACCTGTAACCTGCATCTGATGCGGCAGATCAACGCCGCCAAGCACAACGGCGCGCGACTGGTCGTGATCGATCCGCGGCGCATCAAAGTGGCTGAGCAGGCGCATCTGCATCTGGCGGTGCAACCCGGTACCGATGTGCTGCTCGCCATGGCCATCGCCGTGGAGCTGGAGCGGATCGGCGGCCTGGATCGTGCGTTTATTGAACAGCACGTGTTGGGGTTCGAAGCCTACATGCACGCGGCGCGTGCCTGGCCGCCCGAGCGCGCCGCTGGGATCTGTGGTGTGCCGCTGGAAGATATTCGATTGTTGGCACGCTGGTATCACGAGGCTACACCCGCGATCATCGCCTGGGGAAATGGCCTGGAGCGCAACCAGAATGGCGGTTCCGGGGTGCGCGCCATTGCGGCGCTGCCGGCCCTGGCCGGCAAATTTGGCGTCGCCGGCGGCGGCCTGGTGGCTGGTGCGGGTCATGCCTTTCCAGATACGCCCGAGCGACTGACTCGCGAGGATTTCGTACCGCCACAGACGCGTACGATCAACATCATTGACGTTGGCAGGCTGCTGCTCGATGACAAAATGGATCCGCCACTCAAAGCGCTGTTCATCTACAACCACAATCCGCTCATTGTTCATCCCGATCAGAATCGAATGAAGCGCGGATTGGCGCGCGAAGATCTGTTCATCGTTGGCATCGAAGTGGCCATGACCGACAGCATGGCGTACGCGGATGTGATTTTGCCCGCCTGCACGCACTTCGAACATGCGGATCTCTACGCGGCCTACGGCCAGCAGTATCTGCAGCGGGCCGAGGCGGTGATTCCGCCGGTCGGTGAGAGTTTGCCGAATACTGAGATCTTCCGGCGCCTGGCCGCCCGCTTTGGTTTTAGTGATCCGGCGTTTATGGAAACTGACCTTGAGTTGATGGACGCTGCGCTGGACGCGGACGATCCACGTATGCAAGGACAACGCGCGAGCCAGATTCCCATCGATCGGGCCATCAGCATGGAATTCGCCGGCAGCGAGCCCGTGTTGTTCAAAAACGTGTTACCGCTTACGCCCAGCGGTAAGATCGAGCTGGAATCAGCGGTGCTCGGTGCGCGTTACGGCGCAGCGCTCCCTGGCTACCGACCGCTGGTCTCTGATTACCCCCTGGCGCTGATCACACCGGCTTCCGATAAGCGCATCAGTTCCACTTTTGGTGGTCTCGCTGTCAACGACCCCACTCCGGTGCTGGAAATGCACCCTGCCGACGCCCTCACGCGCGGCTTGCTGGATGGCGTGGTTGTGAAAATGTGGAATGATTCAGGTGAGGTATTTTTGCCGCTGAGTGTCACGACCGCGGTACGCCCCGGTGTGGTCAGTTCGGCCAAGGGCGCGTGGCTGCGGACCAGTTCGAATGGTCAGACGGTGTCGGCACTGGCGCCCACGCACAAAGCCGATCTCGCCGATGGCGCCTGCTACAACGACGCGCGCGTGGAAGTGACTGCGTTCGGCTGATGCGCAGCGAGCGTGCACCCACACGCTAGGGGAGGGTGTTTGCGGGCAGTTTCACCACGAAACGTGCTCCCTGGGTATAGGACTGGTCCAACTCGAGCGTCCCGCCATGGGCCGTGGCAATCAGTCGCGCCAGATACAAGCCGAGCCCGCTGCCGCCCGTGTCCCGTGCCCGCGACGGATCGCCCCGATGGAACGGTTCGCCGATGAAGCCAGCATGCTGCGCTGAAATGCCTGGCCCCAGATCGAACACTGCGATCTGCCAGCCACCAGCATGGACGCCAAATTCGATCGACACGGTGCCATCGCCGGGCCTGGTGAAACGCAGGGCGTTGCTGATCAGGTTCTTGAGCATGAGCATGAAGCGTGCTTCATCCACGCGCACCAGCAGATCGCTGGGGCCCGCGATCCTGATCTGATGACGATTGACGGGAAAGTAACTGTCGATCAATTGATCAATGAGGGTTCTGACGGCAACCTGGGTCAGCTGCAGGATGGCGTGTCGCGTGTTGAGTCGCTCGGCCTCGAGCAGGGTTGCTATGATCTTAGTCATCTCTTCGACATCGCCGCGCATGCCCTGGGTGAGCGCGGGATCATCGCTCAGTTCCAGGGCAAGCCTCATGCGCGACAGGGGCGAGCGCAGCTCATGACTGATTCCCAGCAGTAGCTGCCGTTTGGCATCGAGCATCTGTTGAACGTCGCTGGCCATCCTGTTGATGTCGTTCGCCAGATCACCGAGCTGATCGCTGCGCACTGCGATGATGCGATACGCAAGGTTGCCCTGGCCGATCTGTTCAGCACCACGCCGTATGGCGTCAATCGGCATGAACAGCCGACGCACGGCAAGGTAGGTGAGCAGGACCAGGATCAGTCCGTAGCCCAGCACTACGGGCGTCAGCTGCCGCTCGACTACCACTTCGGCGATTTTTGGAGAGGAAACGACGATCGCGTAAGGACCCTGGTCGATTTTCAGAAAGCTGTGCTTGCCTAGCGTTGCAAACTTGACGCCTTGGACTCCACGCAGCCAGCGCCCCGCTTCGCTGCCAAACACCTCGCTGCCGCCAAACTTGAGCTCGGTAAGCGGCGGAAAGCGCGGGTCAGACGCCCAATCGATGTCGGGTCCCTCGATACGGATATCAACCGGCACCTTCCCGGTGATGGCCAGCGCCCGATCGATCCGCGGCGGATTGCCAATGTCGTTGCGGACATACGCGACATGCAGGGAAAGGTGACCGCTGACCAGCTCCTGCAACTGGTCGGTCGAATAGACCCAGCGGACCCCGAGCACGGAACCCAAGGCGAACAGCACGCCCATCACGAGAAAGATTGCGAGCAGGCGCAGGGACAGCGAGCGCGAGAACCGCTCAACCATCAGCTGCCACCGGGCGGTCGATGAACACGTAGCCGCGCCCCCACACGGTCTGGATGAAGCGCGCCGGTTTGGCGCCGTCGCCGAGTTTCTGGCGCAGACGGCTGACCGCGATGTCGATTGAGCGGGTCAGGATTGCGGCATCGATCCCACGCAGCTCCGCCAGAATCTGCTCGCGCGACAGCTTCCTGCCGGCGTTACGTGCCAGCAGGCTCAGCAGCTCGAATTCCATCGAGCTCAGCTCGACCGGCTCGCCATCGACGCGTACGGTGCGCGCATCGGTATCAAGCTCCATGCCAGCGAAGCTGAGTCGCCGAGCGCTGCTGCGTGTGTCCGCGCGACGCAGTATGGTCTGAATCCGGGCGACCAGTTCGCGCGGCTCGAAGGGCTTGCCGATATAGTCGTCGGCACCGAGTTCCAGACCGGAACGCGATCGATTACATCACCCGTTGCTGTCAGCATGATGATCGGCATGCTGCTGTTGCGGCGGACCTCGCGGCATATATCGAAGCCGTCCCGTCCGGGCAGCATCACGTCCAGCAACAGCAGATCCGGAGCGGCTGACTTCAGGCGGGTCAGCCCTGAGACCGCTTCCGGCGCCCAGTCCAGCTCAATTCCGAAACGGCCGAGATAGGTGCGCAGCAACTCGGAATGGCGTTTGTCGTCGTCGATAAGCAGGACCTTTATCACGGGTAAATAGTAGCGCTTCGCCGGCTGCGCAGCGCAGCTGTTACCAATAGTTACAAATCGTTACTGCGCTGAGACCCTTATGAGTCAGGCGTTGGCCAGAATGCCGCCCAGTTCTCCGTCATCCCACGCACTTCAGGACACGAAAATGATCAACCACTTGAAACTAACCCCCGCTGCCTTGTTGCTGTTCTTAGCTGCCTGCAACGGCTCATCTGACAAGCCGCTGGTTGGGACGCCCACTTCCAGGGTGCAGGTACTGCATGCATCCCCGGACGCGCCGGCCGTGAACGTCGCAATCGGCTCAACAAATCTCTCAGGCGTGGACTACAAGTCCGGCAGCGCCGCGCTGGTGGTGAAAGCGGGCACTCTCACCGTGAAGGTGGATGGCATCGTGCCCGGCGGCACCGCTACAGTCATCGGGCCGGTTGACGTGAACTTCATGGAGAAAAAGATCTACAGTATTCTGGCAATCGGCGATGTCGCCACTATCCACCCCCTGATTATCGAACAGCCCGATACCGCAGTGGCGACCGGCTCAGTACGTCTACGCCTGGTGCATGCGGCACCGATGGCGCCACGTGTGGACGTCTATCTGACTGCGCCTGGCGCCGACCTCAGCGGCGCAGCACCGGTTGGCAGCTTCAGCTTCGGTGAGAATCTCCGCCCGGTCGAAGTTCCAGCCGGCAGCTACCAGGTGCGGGTGACAGCGGCCGGCAACGCCGCCGCCGTGGTGTTCGACTCCGGTACTATCGACCTCGCCAGCGCCCGCAGCCTGTTGATAGCGGCCGTGCAGAATACGACTACTGGTTCTGCACCGATAAGCCTGGTCGTGCAGGATGTCAATGGCGCGACACAAATCCTCGATGCTGGCACACCGGCTGCGCTGCGGGTCGTACACGCCTCGCCGGATGCGCCGGCGGTTGATGTGGTCGTCAACGACAATTTTGCCAGCCCGCTCGTCTCGCATCTGAGCTTTCCGCAGTTCACGCCCTTCGTCAACGTCGCGCCCGCGACCTACAACGTGAAGGTGACCGACTCGGCGACACAGAAGCTGGTGCCGATCGATGCGAGCGTGAGTCCCAAGGCGGGCATCAGTTATTCAGTGCTGGCGGTCGACAAGCTCGCGGCGCTCGAGCCGCTCATTGTGAGCGATGATCCGCGCCGCGTGGCGACGCAGGCCAAGGTGCGCATCATCCACGCTTCGCCGGCTGCGCAGAACGTGGACATCTATGTCACGGCACCGGGCGCCAACATCGGCAACGTGGCTCCTACACTGGCAAACGTGCCTTTCAAGGCCAACACCGGCTTTCTGGCTCCGGCAGCGGGCAGCTATGACGTGACGGTCACCGCCGGCGGTGTGTGCACGGCCATCGCACGCGATGCGCCGGGTGGCGGTGCGCCGCTGGGGCTGATACTAATGGATGACTTTCAGCCATAGCCTCGGCCATTTATACCTTGTTTCGGACCCTGCCCTCCGGCGGGGTTCTTTTTTGCGTGCCTGCGGGCTGCTGCCCCGCACCTTTGACCTTTTATTGTTACTCGCCTTTTTCGCTCTTCGGGCAGCTGAACGGTTCTTCCTTGCCCGTCGCCTTCGGAACGATTCGCTTCCAGCCCGCCGGAATTTCGAATCGATCCGCGGCCACGGCATCGGTACGAATGGCCGTCGTCTCGGTCGAGACCTGCACCATGGTCACCATGGCAGGTGCTACAGGCTCGGCAGGCTTACCTGAACCCGCAGGCTCGGCTTCGGGTTTCTTTTTCTTGGCAAACATGCCGGACAACAACTTGCCGCCTACCGATGACAGCGTGCGCGAGGCAATCATCCCGCCCACTCCGTCGTTCGCGACTTTTTCGGCCGCCACGGATGCCGCGGACTGCGCCACCGCGTCCGTGGTTTGTTTACCCAGATCGCCGCTGCCGACGGGACTACCGGCACCACCGGCATTGGCTTTGCTGGCCGCCGCGCAGTGCGCGCCGCCATAAGCCACATGAAAGGCGCTGCGCAGCGCCTGGCCTTTTAAATCGCCCGACTTGGCCTGCAGTTCTTTCATCTGCTCGGCATACGGCGCCAGCATCTGCTGCACCTGCTTTTGCATTGCAGCGTCGCTGTCACCGGTAAGGCCCATTTTCGTCAGGTAGGCCTTGTCGAACGCCACTCGATCTTCCATCCCGGCCACCTTATCGCCAGTCAGCCAGATGTCGAATCCAAATTGCATGTCGCACACATCGCCGGTCTCTTTGTTGGCGCAGCTCTGCGTCAGATTGACGACTGATCGATGCACGTCATGGCCGAGAATCTGGCCATCGGCACCGAGATTCCTGACGTCGACATTCGCGGGCGACATCTGGCACTTGGAGGTATCCACCGCAGGCTGCACCGGCTGTTGCGCCGTACATTGCTTCATTTTTTCCATTGTCTCGGCAAGCCGCTTTTGCAGCTCCTTGCGCTCGCTCTCGGTCGGAAACGGCTGCTCCCGGTAAGTCTTCTTGGCAGTTTCCAACTCGTAGGTCATGTTTTTGTCCAGGCGGACAATCTCACTCGTCTGCGCCTTGCCGCATAGCATCGACATCATGCCTTCGCAGCGAAACTCGTAATCACGGCGCTTCTTGTCAACAGTAAAGTTCTCGGTCGCGTTGCCATGAGCCTTAAAAATTGGCAATTCGATGGATGTCTTCTCTTCGATCGTGACATCGGCGGAAGCGATACCGGCAACGCTCACGAGCGCCGCGCCAAACAGAACCGTAAGCTGCCGTGGCCGCAATTGCATAACAGACATAAGAAGTTCCTCCTGATTTGCGTAGGCTACGTCTGGGCCGCGACAGTGCCGCATTGTAGCACCCGCGCTGGAGAGTTCTCCCGACGCCTGGGACGGAAGCTGCCCGGGAGGCAGGTGCTATTCATCACGAACACGTATGAACTCTCATACGGCATCTTCCGATCGCAGTTCGCCACTGTCACGACTCACTCATGCTGATGCAACTCAACCGAAATCACGGCTATGCGTGCAAAGGTCTTCTGCCGCTGGCGCACGGGCCACCAGTCGTAGAGGAACACGTTGATCGGTCGCCACATCGCCACCCAGCCCATGATCAGCAGACCCTCGTTGAGAATTGCGGCCCACGGTGCTGCGAATGCCCGCGCCGCGCCGCGCGCCCAGAGACAGGCAAACAGGAAAACCAGGCCGATGACCAGGATGATCAGACCCGTGCGCAACAGGTCATGCAATTCCCGGCGCGTGTGCTGCTCCCGGTAGGCAAAGTAGTTGTGAATGGCGGCCGGCACATCCTGTGCATCGTCGGACATCAGCGCCGCTGCCGGCAGATAGATAGCCAGTTTCGTGGCGTGTGTCAAACCGATCTCCCGAACTGCGGTGACGATGTAATCCTCGGCGGTTGCTTCGAGGTCCTTGGCATGGAAGGGAGCAGGATCGAGATTGTTGAACAGTTGGCGCGGTTCACGCAGCGTGATCTCGATCAGGCGAAAGCCATCGCGATCGCGATACGAAGGCGTCGACTCAGGCGTTTTCTGCAAGATGTACAGCCATGTCTGCGAGCGAGCGAATGATGGGGCCGCTACTGACTCCAGCAGTGTACGCCGCCTTGCTCGCGGCCGCGCGAAGACCAACACCTCGCTAGCGCGCACCTTGTGCGGCGAAACATGAATCAGCTTCCGACCGAAGCAGCCGCTGTGGGGCTACTGCGGCGGGGCAAAATTTAAATAAGCCGGCTTACAGTTCCTGGCCGTTGTCGTTACGGCGCTGGACAGTCGGTGGGAGCCGCGCTGCAATCAGCGTCGCCAGAGAAGCCCCCAACCAGCGCTCGAGTCAGACCAAAACGCATGCTCATGTGGACCTCCAGTAACAATGCTGGAGATTCTGGTGGATTGACGGGTTCGTCGCAAGCCCGCTTTGCTGGCTTCTGCTGAAGAGCGTGTTTACTATCCCTGCCTGGCACCTTCCTGCAGCTAACTTCCTGCCGAGGCCCTGACCGCTTGAGCTCCGAACGCACCAGACTTAGCTATTTCGAGCGGCTATTGTCGCTGGTCACGCGGGTGCGGCCTGGCGAGGGCCGCACCGCGTTCCTGTTCTTTGTGCACGGCTTCCTGCTACTCGCGTCGTATCAGGTAGTGAAAGCGCTGCGCGAAGCTTTCATGCTCGCCAAGTTCTCGGCCGAGACGCGCTCTTACGCGGTGGCAGCCACGGCGCTGGTGCTGATGCTCGTCGTACCGCTGTATGGCAGGCTGCGACATCACCTTGACGGTGCGCAACTGCTGCGCGCTGTCACGATCTTCTTCGTGGTCACGCTGCCGCTGTTTGCGCTGCTCGCCCATTATCACCTGCCCATCGCGTTCGCGTTCTTCATCTGGGTGAGCATCTACGGCATCATGGTGGTGTCGCAGATGTGGGCCTTTGCGGCCGACTCGTTCAACGTTAAGAGCGGCCAGCGCCTGTTTGTGGTGATCATGCTGGGCGGCAACCTGGGCGCGCTGGCCGGCGCCAAGCTCACGCAGCTGGCGGTGGCAGCGCTGTCGCCCATCGGGCTCATGCTCCTTGCGGCTGGTACCCTGGGCGTCACGCTGTTGCTCGCCAAGCCGGAACGGGCCGCCATCCCGGAAGGATCGCGCGTGATCTCCATCGAGCGCGTCCGGCCGGTGCCGCAGCTGCTCGGTGGCATCGGCCTGGTGCTGCGCGACCGCTACCTGCTGCTGATGGCGCTGTTCGTAGTGCTGCTCAACTGGATCAACACCACGGGCGAATTCATCCTGGCTGACTATGTCAAGGCCGATGCCGTGGCGCGCATCGCGGCGGGTGGCAGCGCGCTCGACATGGGCACGCTCATCGCCGCGTTCTACGGCAATTTCAACTTCTGGGTGACGCTGATCAGCCTTGCCATCCAGCTGTTGCTGGTGGCACGCATCTACCAGGCCGTGGGCGTGCGCGGCGCGCTGCTGATCCATCCGGTCGTGGTCGCGGCGGGGTACGGCATCCTGGTGCTCGCGCCGTTGGTCGGCGGCTTCATTCCAATCTTCTCGATGATCCGCCGGATCAAGTTTGCCGACAATGGCCTCGATTACTCGCTCATGAACACTACCAAGCAGGCGCTGTTCCTGCCGACCGATCGCGATTCGAAATACGACGGCAAGACGGCCATCGACACCTTCTTCGTGCGCTTCGGCGATCTCATCACGGCGGCCGGGGTGTACATCGGACTTAATATGCTGGCGTGGAAAACGCACAATTTCGCGTTGCTGAACCTCGTGCTGTCGCTCGCGTGGATTGCGCTCGCGGTGATTATGGGGCGCGGCTACACCCGTAAGGCGCAGGCCAACATGACCAACGTGGCGCCCGAGGCGGTCGAGCCGATTCCCGACCTGCTGCTGGCGCCGGGCCGGCTGTTTGCGCACCCGGTTTCACCGACCGCATTCCACGACGCAGACCCTGGCGACGTGGTGATCCTGCGGGCCCGTTGTGACGATGGCCGACGCCTGCCGCGCTGGCTGCGCTTTGACGCCGGGCAGCGGGCTTTCGTCGGCATAGCGCCGTTGGACTTCGAATTCACGGAGCTGCGCGTCGCCGTCATCGCCAGTAACATGGATGGCCTCGAGGCGCGCAGCATGTTCGTGGTCAGGCCCGCGACGAGCTGACACCCGCGCCGCCGCCGCACTCCGTCAGGGCGATTTGGCCGTTGCTGCAGCCGCGGGCAGAGCCAGCAATGCGTCTCGACGTTCCAGGATGGCCTGGCGGCCGCGCGCATCGACCAGATCACCCAGCGCTGAGCGCAAGCCCGCCTCATCGAGCTTCCCGAGGCGACGACGGACTTCCGCGCCCAGCGTCGGCGGGTGCGCCTTGAGGTACGCGGGCAGGCCCCTGCTGTTGCCGAAGGCGCGCTCGTGCGCGGTGACGTAGACGAACCCGTCGTCCGCATCAAACAGCAATGTTTCGGCGCGGCGGCCTTCGTTGGCGATCAGCGCGTCGAAGGCATAGACCAGCTGGTACTGTGGCTCGGCTCTGCACCAACCGCCGATGCGCAGCGATTGATGCTTCACTTCGCTCTGCGTGACCCACTTGAGCGGGCGTCCCTGCAGCACGCCGCGCTGGCCTTGCACCTCGCGCTCGACCGTGACCGGCACTATCCCGAGTTTCAGCTGGCGGTCGAGCCGGTAGGCCGCCACTTCCCTGTGAGCCGCGCCTTCGGCACGAACCTGAAACACGGCTGCAATGCGTCGGCCGCCCTGGCTCACCGAGACGTTCAGTTCATTCGGGCCGCGCGGGCCCGTCACGGTAACCTCACCGTCGCGCAGCACCGTAAGCACGGTAGCGTCATCGAGATCGTTGGGCGCGACGAACAGGCCTTCGGGCTGCAGCGGCGTGGCGTCGGCTTGTCCTGCATAGCGGACACTGAGTCCGGAGGACTCAAAAAAAAGTGCCGCAGCCCGGCCCCGGTACACTGCACGGTTCATGCCGGCGTCGAGCTTGACGACGCGGCCGTCGAAGCGGGTGGCCGCGCGGGAATCGCGGGTCGTCGTATGACCGACAACCAGCCTGGTGGCGCCGAACTGTTGTAACAACGGCAACAGCACGTCGGCTTCAGCCGCCTCGTTGCACAGCGCGGCTCCGCGGTACCAGTTGGGGCCGTCCTGCGAGAGCAGGGCGTTGTTGGCAGCCATCTCGAAGCGCTCGGCCGTGTCGGTCAAGGCCGCATCCGAGCTGCCACCGTTCGCGGCCGCAGTGGCCGCCAGGCGATCTTTGGCGAGCTGCGGTTGAGCTTGATATTCGTCACCGGCCTGTAGCAGCTTCGCCTGCTCAAGCCGCCCGGCAAGCCCGAGATAGTCGGTAAGTGCCGTGCGATAGCGCAGGTTCAGATCCTGCAGACTCATGCCCCGCAGGATATTCGCGGGCCCGGCGTGCATGAAGAGCGTGTCGTTGAGCACGATCGCTACCGGCAGCGTCAGCAGCCACTGGCCGTACTTGCCCCTGGGCGAAAGCGCGGTGCGCTGTCCGAAATACCCGGGCGGAAACTTGAGGTCGAAGGCTGCGCCGGACCCTGCGCCCTGTGCCGCTTCCCACGCCTGGCGCAGTTGTGCGCGCTCGGCGGCCGATTCCATGTCACCGTACGAGACGTATTCGCCGGCAGCGACGTAGCGCAGATCACCGAGGATGTTCATCGCTTCGTGGTTGCCCAGCAGGACGTGCAGCTGCCCGCCCGCCGCCTGTGCCTCACCCTGCAGGCGCATCAGCAGGTCCATGACCTGGCGCGAATCGGCGCCGCGATCGAGCAGGTCACCCAGGCTCACGACGTGCGTGTGCCCGGCTGCCCAGTGGTTCTGCGCGTCGAGGATGCCAGACTCGCGCAGCAACGCCAGCAATTCCGTGTAGGCGCCGTGCACGTCCGCGAAAGCCACCACGCGCTCGATTCCGCTCCACTGCAGCGGCGCGGATTGCGCCAGCGTCTCCCGCGGGCTGCTGCAGGCGATGGCGGTGATCAGCACCCGCAGCGCGAATCCGAGTCGCGAGCAGTGTGACGCGGACATCGATTTATTCCTCAGGGGGCTGGCGCGGGCACGACGCTGATCTCGCCGCGATCGACGCGCTCGAGCAGTTTTGTCAACAGTCGATACACCTCGTGAATCTCCGACTTGGTCAGGCCCATTTGCAGTTCGTCGCCTGCACGGCGCACGCCCTGGTTCTCCGCCAGGTTCTTGCCGGTCGCCACGGGAACGTACCGGCCGCCTTCGAGCTGCCATTGCGCCAGCACGCCCAGCCGGTCCGCCAGCAGCTGCGGCGTGACTTTGCGTAGCCGTTCGATGCTGTCGGCTGGGAGACGCTTCACGCGCATATCCTTCCATATCTCGCCGCGATCACTGTCTGCCGACGCGAAGGCCAGACCATTATCGATCGCGAACACGCGCGCGCCGACCTCCTGTTTGCCGATCAGAAAATTGCCCACGTTCGAGTCGCGATGGCCGATCAGATAGGTAAACACGTTCAGCTGGCCGATGTGGCGTGCATAGACCGGGTCGGCGGCAAAGTGCTCTGGACTGTAGACGTCCTTGAGCACCTTGATGTCGCTCAGCCAGTACTGCACCACGGCCAGCACCTGGTCAGCGGCGGAAAACGTGCGCGCGACGCCGGGCGAAACCTTCGCGAAGTCCGCCAGCGGCACCATCCGCAGCATAGTGGGCGGCACGACGTACTCGGTAGAGTCGAGGAACAACTTCTGCACTTCGTACGCGGCAAGGTCGTAGCGCGGAGTGTTGTTGAAGGTGTCCGCTCCAGGTTCGGCCTTGCGCAGCTTCACGCCCAGCGGCGGCGCCCCACCGAAGGAGATCTCGGCCCGCAGGGTGACGTCGCTCTTGATCTTGGGTCGGCTGATCTCGGCCTGCGTGATCACCAGCGGTTCGGCGGCGAGCAGCTGTTCGAGCTCCGCGACCGGTCGAGTGATGTTGGCATCCTGTGCGGCCGCCGTGGCGGCCAGTGCCAGCAGCAGCGACGTGGTGAACAGGCTCGTCAGTCGGCGCATGGGTTGCATCGGTTTTGCTCCTCAGCTTCTTTGCGGCAGGATCACACGCGGCAGACCCAGGGCCTTGGCCTGCGCTTCCAGCCGCGCCAGATCCTCGCGGCGTAGCGAGCCTAATTGTTCTTCGAGCTGTTTGAGTTCCGCCAGGTTGTCTTCCAGCTGCTCCGACTGGCCTTGCGTCGGTGCGTAGTCGGAGCTCTGGATGTCGCTGAACAGCGGCGCGATCTGCGAATACAGCTTGGCGCCGCCTTCGCGCCCGGCCAGCACGTCGTAGACCACCTCGGCCTTCGGATTGTGCATGAGCAGCTCCAGATCATCGCAGCGCTTGATGACCGCCGCAGCGGCATCCTGCAAGGCCTTGGCCCCGGGGTGGCTGGCGGTGCGGGTCTTGGCGTCCTGCGTCTGCGCGCGGATCGCCCGCAATTCATCGATGTCATCGACCAGGTGATCGAGCGCGGCGCGTGCCTGCAGTGAAAACGCGACATTGGCCTGCAGTTGTTCGGGCGCTACGGGGCTGCGCGGATCGGCCAGCACTACGCCGCTGCTGGCCAGGGTCTTGCCATCGAGCGTCAGCTTCAGCGTGTATACCCCGGGCACCACCATCGGGCCATCGTCCGGATTCCCGGAATCGATCTTGGCCTGCAACAGGCGCTTCGAGCCCTCATGGCGCAGATTCCAGTGCACGCGGTTGAGGCCGGCGTCGGTGGTGAGCCCGGGTTTGGCCGCGTCTTCCGGCTGATCGGCATCGTCCTTGGCGTAGCGGTTGGGCTTGACGATGGAACTGAGTGTGCGCACCAGCTGGCCCTGCGCATCGAATATCTCGAGCGTCATGGGGCGCGGCGCGGTACCGGGCTGGTCCTTGATCCCGTCCTTCAGCCAGTAGGTGATGTTCATGCCAGGGGGCGCATTGGCGAGCTCGCCCTCGCGCTTGAAATCCCAGCGCGAGTCGCGCTGGAAGCGATAGGCCGGGTGCGGTGAGAACAGGTGCAGCGCTTCGCTCTTGATTTCAGGCGTGAAAGCGCGCAGCGCAGTGATGTCATCCAGGATCCAGATGCCGCGGCGCGTGCCGAGGATCAGATCATCGTGCCTGACTTCGATGTCAGCGACGCCGACCGCCGGCAGGTTGTTGCGCAGGTCGTGAAAGCTGGTGCCGGCGTCACGCGAAAAATACAGGCCGCGCTCGCTGCCGACGTACAACAGGTTAGGGTCGGTGGGGTCCTCGCGCACCACGTACAGGTGCTGATCTTTCGGCAGCGACTGACCCAACTGCTCCCAGCTCTTGCCGAAATCGCGGGTGCGGAACAGCCAGGGGCGCACATCGTCAAGCCGGCGTGCATCGACCACCACATAAGCGGTGCCACTGTTGCGGTGCGAGGGCTCGACGGCCTCTACCGTGCCCCATTCGGGAAGCTTCGCGGGCGTGACGTTCTTCCAGGTCTTGCCATTGTCCTGGGTGAGTTGCACCAGGCCGTCGTCGGTGCCGACCCAGATTTCCCCGGCCGTCAGTGGTGATTCCGCAATCGAAAAAATCGTGTCGTAGTATTCGACCCCAGTGATATCGCCGGTGATTGGCCCGCCGGTCCACTGCTGCTTCGACTTGTCGTTGCGGGTCAGGTCGGGGCTGATCGCATCCCAGTGCGCACCGCGATCGGTGGTGCGGAACAGCACGTTGGCGCCGTGATACAAGACCTTCGGGTCGTGCGGTGACGGGGCGATCGGCGCGGTCCACTGAAACCGGTACTTAGCTCCCTGCGCCGCTACGCCGGAAAAATTCCGCGGGTAGCGCGAGATCTGGCGGTACTGGCCGCTGCCTTCCTGATAGTGCGTGATAACGCCGGAATATTCACCGGCGTAGTTGTGTCCGGGCTCAGCACGGTCGTAGACGAAGTCGCCCGCTTCGCCGCCCCCGGCAAGATAGAAATCACCCATATTAGGTCCACCGCTCCCGTCTTCGCCGCTGCGCAGCGTATAGGCCGGACCGCTGGCCGTGCCCCAGTCCTGGATGGTGCCGCCAACGTGATAGGGCACGCGCTCATCAACGTCGATGTTGTAGAACTGTGGCGTCGGCAGTGCAGGCGCCGCCCAGGTGACGCCGCCATCGACTGTCAGTGCTATACCGCCATCATTCCCCGTCAACAGGCGCCGCGGGTTCATGGGATCGATCCAGACATCGTGGTGATCACCATGCGCAGGACCCTTGATCGACTGCCAACTCTTGCCGCCATCGATGCTGCGCACCAGATTGACCTGCGGCACCCAGACGATGTTGGCATCGGTGGGATCAATCGTCAGGCAGGTGTAGTACCAGGCGCGCTGCCGGATCACACGCGCGGCGCTGACGTGTTCCCACTTCTCGCCGCCATCGTTGGAGCGGAACAGACCGCCATCCCTGGCCTCGATCATTGCGTACACCACACGCGAATTGGATGGCGCGACGCGCACACCCACCTTGCCCCACTCGCCATCGGGGAGCCCCTTTTCCCTGAGGCGCTGCCAGGTCTCGCCACCGTCGGCCGATCGATACAGGCCGCTGCCCGGCCCACCGCTGCTCATGGTCCAGGGCTGGCGCTGTGCCTGCCACATGCCGGCGAACAGAATATTCGGATTGTTGGGATCGAAGGCCACATCCGCGGCGCCGGTGCGCTCATCGACGAACAGCACCTGCTGCCAGCTCTTGCCGCCGTCGGTGGTGCGGTAGACACCGCGATCCTTGCCCGGACCAAAGGGCGAGCCGAATACTGCGGCAAAGGCGATGTTGGCGTTCTTCGGATCGATCGCCATCGTGCCGATCTGACCGTGCGTCTGCCATACCTGCGCCCAGGTTTTACCGGCATCGACGGATTTGAAGATACCGCTGCCAAGGGCCACGTTGCCGCGAATATTCGCCTCGCCGCTGCCCACATAGATAACATTCGAGTTCGAGGCCGCAACAGCGATCGAACCGATGGAGTTGGTGGGCTGGTCGTCAAAAACCGGCTTCCAGTCGCGGCCGGCGTTTTCACTCTTCCAGACACCGCCCTGCGCGAACGCTGCGTAGTAAATGAGCGGATCGCCGGGCACACCCACGACCCGATCGACGCGGCCGGTGATCGCCGGACCCACGGCGCGGAACTGCAGCGCGCCGTACTCGGATTTGGGTTTCTCGGTGGCCGCTGTGACGGCGGCGTGCAGGTTGGCACCTGACACCAGTAACGCAAGAACTGCGACGATCCTGACTACGGAATTTAAAATCGGCATGACAGCTCCCAAGCTACGCCTGACGCAATGTCGCTACTTTACTTGACGCTTCACAGGTGGGCGAGTTTTTCCAGAAACTGCCGCGCCCACTGTGGTGAGCTGGAGGTGTTTTCCTGAGCCGCCTGCCGTATTCTGGGCTGGTATGTTCACCCGCCGAAAACTGCTTCAGTCCGGTGCCGCCCTGGCAGCGGCCAGCCTGGCCGCTGAGGGCCAGCCCTTTGCCGCTGCGCCCAGGTCTCTGCTCATCCTCGGTGGCACTGGCTTTATCGGCCCACACCTGACGCGTGCCGCTTTGCAGCGCGGCTGGAAGGTCACACATTTCAATCGCGGCCAGCACAGCAGCAGCGTGCCTGGGGTGGAAACCCTGATCGGCGATCGCGCCGGCCAGCTCGACGCGTTGCGTGGGCGCCGCTGGGATGCCGTAGTGGATGACACGGGTTACATCCCCAAATTCGTAAAGCTGTCAGCGCAATTGCTCGCGCCACTCACCGGGTATTGCCTGTTTGTCTCCAGCATCTCGGCGTACGCGGGCTTTGGCAAGCCCAATGACGAGAATTCGCCCACCGCGGTGCTTGCCGATCCCGACGATGAAATTGTGACCGATGACACCTATGGCCCGATGAAGGCCTTGTGCGAACGCTATACGCTCGATGCGTTCGGCGCCCGCGCATGCGTGGTACGCCCCGGTTACATCGTAGGGCCGCTCGATCCCACTGACCGCTTTACCTACTGGCCGGTGCGTGCGGCACGAGGCGGGGAAATGCTGGCCCCGGGGACGCCGCACGACCCGATCCAGATCATCGATGTGCGTGATCTTGCCACCTGGCTGGTGCAGCTGGTCGCGGCGCACACGAGCGGCATTTTCAATGCTGTGTCGCCGGTAGGCGCCTTCACCATGGGCGATCTCATCGCCGCGTGCCAACACGCGGCGCCGCGGGCCGGCGTCCAGGTGACGTGGGTGCCGGAAGATTTCCTGCTGCGACACTGGACGACGGCGCAGACCGACCTGCCACCCTGGGCCCCGCTGCGTGGCGATACCGCGGCCGATTCCATGACTTCAAGCGCACGGGCGTTCAAGGCTGGATTGCGCACGCGCTCGCTGCGACACTCGGTGGCCGATGTACTCGCGTGGTTCCAGTCGCTGCCGGCCGAGCGGCAAGCGAAGCAGCGCCTGTTGATTGAACCGGAGCGTGAAGCTGAGACCCTGAAAGCCTGGCACTCGAGCGGCCAGGCGAACCGTTAGCGACGCTGCATGGGCGAGTCGCAGCTGGCAGTCGAGCTGGATGAACTGGAGCAGGTCGCGGAGCTCGTGCACGCAACGGTGCCGCCGACGCCGCAGTACGCGTGGCCGAAGCTCAAGCGACGCGCCGGCTGCACCGTGTGGGTCAAGCACGAGAATCACACCCCAACGGGCGCCTTCAAGGTGCGCGGCGGTCTCGTCTATCTCGATCGCCTGATGCGCGTGCAGCCGAAGGTCCCGGGGCTGATCTCCGCCACGCGCGGCAATCATGGCCAGTCGATTGCATTTTCCGCCGCTCGCGCCGGGGTTGCCGCAACGATCTATGTACCGCAGGGAAATTCACCCGACCAGAATTCTGCGATGAGCACCTTCAGTGCGACGGTGGTTGAGTTCGGCAGGGACTTCGACGCTGCGAAGCACGAGGCCTATCGGGTTGCAGAGGAGCGCGGCTGGCACTTCGTGCCCTCATTCCACCGGGACCTGGTGGTGGGCGTCGCGACCTATGCGCTCGAGCTGTTTCGTGCCGTCACAGATCTCGACACGGTGTATGTCAGCGTCGGCATGGGCTCGGGAATCTGCGGGCTGATCATGGTCCGCGACCTGCTTGGACTGAAGACCGAGATCGTCGGCGTTTCGGCTGCCAAAGCGGCTGCGACGGCGAAGTCTTTTGCCGCCGGGCGGCCGGTCTCGACTGAGACAGCACTCACCTTCGCCGACGGCATCGCGACCCGCGAACCGAGCGCCGCTGCCATCGAGGCGATCTGCCAGGGCGCCGCGCGCTTCGTGGAAGTGAGTGATGACGAAATTGCCGAGGCCATGCGAGTCTATTTCGACGATGTTCATCAGATCGCGGAAGGCGCCGGCGCTGCGCCGCTGGCGGCGCTGCTGCAGGAGCGACAGCGCATGGCCAACCGCAATGTCGCGGTCATCCTGAGTGGCGGAAATATTGAGCGCGCGCGGATGTTACAGGTGCTGGCCGGGCACACACCTGTCGTTGGCTGAGCACGTTGGTGGGTGGCTATTGTCCGAAACTGACGCCCGCGGTGGCCAGCCAGGTCAGCTCGTCGGCCCTCGAGTGACGAGCCAGCACACGATTGCGGTGTGGAAAACGGCCAAAGCGTTCGATGATGTCGTAGTGCAGCTGCGCGTAGTGACTGACGCTGGCGAACAGCGCGGCCATCGCTGGCGACGCCTCGGCAGCAAGGCGGCGAAAGGCCGCCAGCGATTCCTCCTGAACATCGCGCGATTCCGCATGTTGCAGCGGCAGGTAAAAGAAAATGCGCTCTACCGGATCGAGCGCCGCATCGGCGCCCAGCTGCATGCCGCCGAGCGCGAGCTCCAGCGCCTGTCGATCCTGCGCATAGGCCGCGGCGCTGCCACGGTGCAGATTGCGCGGCAGCTGATCGAGCAGCAGAATCAGTGCCAGGCGGCGGCGTGGGCTTGATTCCCAGGCGGCGAGTTCGCCGTTTGCGGCCCGTCGCGCCAGATCCGCGAAGCGCAGTCGAATCTGCTCATCCGTTTGCGGTTGCAGCTCAGGGGCGGTGGCATCGCCAAACCAGCGACGCATGCGCTGCGCCACGGCCTCGGGCGTGTACGGGCGCGTGCCAAACCAGAACTCCAGCACCTCGTGGGGGCGACGCTGCAGACTCATGGCAGTGGGGCTCATCGGTGCAACAGCGGCCCGGCCATCCACCAGGCCGTGATCAGGATCAGTGTGGCCATCGAGACATTGAAGGCAAGGTGAATCCAGCGCACGCGCAGGAACGGTCGCAGGCTGGCTCCAAACAGCGCCCACGCCACCGTGCACGGCGGAATGATGGCCGCGGTGACACCGAGCAGCAGCAACAGGCGGGATGCTGGCGACAAGGCGTCGCGAGCCACGATGCCGACGGCGGCCACCGCTGCGCCCCAACCCTTGGGATTTGCCAACTGAAACAGCGCCGCCTGCAACCAGGTTAGCGGGGGGCTGGTCCACTGTTCAGCCGTGTTCGCGCCCCCACGAGCAATGGCTTCCCGGGCGAAGCCTTCGCGCAGCAACTGGTACCCGAGCCAGGCCAGATACAGCACGCAGGCTACGGTGAGTGCGCTCTTGAAGATCGGGTAAGCCTCGATCAGCGTCCCGACGCCCGCGTAGGCGATGAGCACAATGCCTAAGAATCCACTGGTCACCCCGAGCAAATGCGCAGTGGTACGGCGCATGCCAAAGCGTGCACCGGAGCTCAACAGCATGAAGTTGTTGGGACCGGGCGTGATCGCCATGGCAAAGGTGAAGGCGGCGAGCGGCGGTACGGCGTTAAGAAGTGATGTCATGTAATGCATTGACCGGAAAGCTGGGGTCGGTAATATTCAGGCGTAGGGCTGATGCGTGCAATCGGGTGTCTGGTGCGAGGGCCGTTGAGCGGGGCCTGAAGCTTGAGCTGCTGTCCTGGGGGGGGTCAACCTGGGACTCCCCACGTTAAGTCTTTGTATTATATAAGGGCCATCCTTCGCGGGGCGGCTAGGGATAGGTGTCGTGTGTGCCGGCACCGCGTCGGTACGAGGTTAGAGGGTAGTCATGGCCTATAAGCGAGCGCGACTCGGCCCGCCGCCGAAGCAGGGTCTTTACGATCCGCAGTTTGAGCACGACGCCTGTGGCGTGGGTTTCGTCGCCGACATCAAGGGTCGCAAATCGCATCGCATCCTGCAGCAGGCCATCCAGGTGCTGCGCAACCTCGACCATCGCGGCGCCTGCGGTTGCGAGGTGAACACCGGCGATGGCGCCGGCGTGCTGCTGCAGATGCCGCACGAGTTTTTGCTCGAGGCCTGCAACAAAGTGCGTATCGCGCTGCCCGACCCTGGTCACTACGGTTGCGGTCTGGTGTTTCTGCCGCGTAACCCCACCAAGCGGCGCAAGCTCGAAGAGCAGCTCGGCCATATCGTGCAATCGACCGGCCTCGCGCTGCTGGGCTGGCGCACCGTGCCTACTGACAACACCACGCTGGGTGAAACCGCGCGCAGCAGTGAACCCTTCGTGCGTCAGGTGTTCATCGGTCGCGGGCCGCAGATCAAAACCGACATGGATTTTGAACGCGCTCTCTACGTGGTGCGCAAGCGCGGCTACAGCGAGATCCGCACCTCGACCATTGATGGCGCCGAGTACTGGTATGTGGCCAGCCTCTCGTGCAAGACCATCGTCTACAAAGGCATGCTGCTGACCGAGCAGCTGCCACGGTATTTTCCCGATCTGCAGAACCCGGCGATGATCACTGCACTAGCGCTGGTGCATTCGCGCTTCAGCACCAACACCTTTCCGAGCTGGGATCGCGCCCACCCGTATCGCTACATCGCGCACAACGGCGAGATCAACACGCTGCGCGGCAATATCAACTGGATCAAGGCACGCGAGGCGCTGTTCGAGTCGGAGCTGTTCGGCGAGCACATGCGCGCCATCCTGCCGGTAGTCAATCCGAACGGCAGCGATTCGGCGATGTTCGACAACACGCTGGAGCTGCTGGTGCTCGCCGGCCGTTCATTGCCGCATGCCATGATGATGATGATCCCGGAGCCCTGGTCGGCGCACGAGAGCATGGACGATTCGCTGCGCGCGTTTTACCAGTATCACTCCTGCCTGATGGAGCCCTGGGATGGCCCGGCCTCTATCGTGTTTACCGATGGCAGACAGATTGGCGCGGTGCTCGATCGCAATGGCTTGCGGCCCTCGCGTTACTACGTCACCAAGGACGATTTCGTGGTGATGGCCTCCGAAGTCGGGGTGCTCGATTTTCCACCCGGGCAGATCGTGCGCAAGGGGCGTTTGCAGCCGGGGCGCATGTTCCTGGTCGATACCGAGCAGGGTCGCATCATTGAAGACGAGGAGATCAAGCGCACTGTGGCCGCCGAGCGGCCCTATCGGCAGTGGCTCGATGAACACCTGGTCAGGCTCGCGCAACTGCCGCCGGCCGGCGAACTGCCGAGGCCGGATCACGACACCCTGCTGCAACGACAGGTCGCGTTTGGCTATAGCTTCGAAGATCAGCGTCTGCTTATCGATCCGATGGGGCGTAGCGGTGTCGAAGCTGTGGGTTCGATGGGTAACGACACGCCGCTCGCGGCGCTGTCGTCCAAACCACGCCTGCTGTATGACTATTTCAAGCAGTTGTTTGCGCAGGTCACCAATCCGCCGATCGATAGCATTCGCGAAGAGCTGATCATTTCCAGCGAAATGCTGATTGGTTCGGAAGGCAACCTGCTGCAGCCGCGACCCGCCGACTGCCGGCAGCTGGAGCTGAGCGGCCCGATTCTCACCAACGAGGATTTTTCGCGCCTGCGGCGCATGGAGCTGCCCGGACTGAAAGTCGGCGTACTGCCGATATTGTTCCGCGTCACGCGCGGCGAGCTGGGCCTGGTCAAATCCATGGAAGAGCTGCGCATCATGGCCAGGCGCATGATCGAGGAAGACGGTGTCGCGGTGCTGATCCTCACCGATCGCGGCATCAACAGGGATTTCGCGGCGGTGCCGGCCTTGCTGGCGGTTGCGGGCTTGCACCATTACCTGATTCGCGAAGGACTGCGTACGCGCGTCAGCCTGGTGCTCGAGACCGGCGAGGCGCGCGAGGTGCATCACTTCGCGCTGCTGATCGGTTACGGTTGCAGCGCCATCAACCCGTATCTGGCCTTCGAGACCATGGACGGCATGATCGCCGAGGGCATGCTCGCCAACATCGATCATAAGCTGGCCTGCAAAAATTTCGTCAAGGCAGCGACCAAGGGTGTGATCAAGGTGATGTCCAAGATGGGCATCTCGGCGATCCAGAGCTACCACGGTGCGCAGGTGTTCGAGGCCGTGGGCCTGCGCCAGGATGTGATCGATGAATATTTTACCTGGACGGCCTCGCGCATCGGCGGCATCGGCATCGAGGTCGTGGCCAAAGAAGTGCTGATGCGGCACAGCGCCGCATTTGCCGAGCGTTCCGGCGAGAGCGAACCGTTGATGGCGGGCGGCCAGTATCAGTGGCGCGCGGGGGGTGAATATCACCTCTTCAATCCTGAATCGATCCATCGCCTGCAAAAAGCGGTGCGCACCGGCAGCTACGCCACCTATAAATCGTACGCGGCGCTGATCAACGACCAGTCGAAGCAACTGTGTACCCTGCGTGGCCTGCTCGATCTCATCGCCGGCGATGCTGTGCCCATTGAAGAGGTTGAGCCGGTTGAAGCGCTGATGAAGCGTTTCAAGACCGGCGCGATGTCCTACGGGTCGATCAGCAAGGAAGCGCATGAGACGCTGGCGATCGCCATGAATCGCATTGGCGGCAAGAGCAACACCGGCGAGGGCGGCGAAGACCCGGAGCGCTTCCAGCCCATGGCCAATGGCGACTCGAAGAATTCAGCCATCAAGCAGGTGGCCTCGGGGCGCTTTGGCGTCACCAGCGAATACCTGGTGAGCGCACGCGAACTGCAGATCAAGATGGCGCAGGGCGCCAAGCCCGGCGAGGGCGGGCAGCTGCCCGGTTCCAAGGTGTATCCGTGGATCGCCAAGACCCGTCACACCACCGCAGGCGTCGGTCTGATCTCGCCGCCACCGCACCACGATATCTATTCCATCGAAGACCTGGCCGAGCTGATTCACGATCTGAAGAACGCCAATCGCGAGGCGCGCATCAGCGTCAAGCTGGTCGCCGAGGTGGGCGTTGGCACGATAGCCGCTGGCGTTTCCAAGGCGCACGCCGATGTGGTGCTGATCAGCGGCTATGACGGCGGCACCGGTGCTGCGCCGCAGACTTCAATCGCGCACGCAGGTCTCCCCTGGGAACTCGGCCTTGCCGAAGCGCACCAGACACTGGTGCTCAATAATCTGCGCAGTCGCATCGTGGTCGAGACCGATGGGCAGCTTAAAACCGGCCGCGATGTGATCGTCGCGGCACTGCTGGGCGCTGAGGAATTTGGTTTTGCCACCGCGCCGCTGGTCTCGGTCGGCTGCATTCTCATGCGGGTCTGTCATCTGAACACCTGTCCCGTGGGTGTGGCGACGCAGGATCCGCGCCTGCGCGAGCGCTTCACGGGCAAGCCGGAGCATGTGATCAACTTCATGCGCTTCATTGCGCAGGACCTGCGCGAGCTGATGGCGCAGCTGGGCTTCCGCACGGTCGAGGAGATGGTCGGGCGTGTCGATCGACTCGAGCCACGCAAGGCCATCGATCACTGGAAGGCGCGTGGTTTTGATTTCAGCAATATTCTCTACCAGCCCGATGTCGGCGATGAAGTCGGTCGTTTTCAGCGCGACCCACAGGATCACGGCCTCGACAAAGCGCTCGATGTCACGACGCTGCTGGAGCTGTGCCGCCCCGCGCTGGAGCGCGGCGAGGCGGTGCACGCTGAACTGCCGATTCGCAATGTCAATCGCGTGGTGGGCACAATCACCGGCAGTGAACTCACGCGTCGTTACGGCGCCAAGGGGTTGCCGGCTGATACCATCCGCCTGAAATTCAATGGCTCGGCCGGTCAGAGCTTCGGTGCGTTCCTGCCGCCGGGCATGACGCTGCAACTGGAAGGCGATGCCAATGACTACGTGGGCAAGGGCCTGTCGGGCGGCAAGCTGATCATTTATCCGCCGGCCGGTTCGCCCTTCGCTGCTGCAGACAACATCATCATCGGCAACGTCGCCCTGTATGGGGCCACCAGTGGCGAAGCCTACATCGGCGGTATGGCGGGCGAGCGCTTCGCGGTGCGCAATAGCGGCGTCGATACCGTGGTGGAATCAGTGGGCGATCACGGCTGTGAATACATGACGGGTGGTCGCGTGGTGGTGCTAGGCCGCGCTGGCAGGAATTTTGGCGCCGGCATGTCCGGTGGTGTGGCCTACGTGCTCGATGAAGTTGGTGACTTCCCCAAACGTGTGAACACGCAGATGGTTGGTATTGAGCGCATTGAAGACGGCGCGGAGAGCGCTGCGCTGCGTGCGCTGGTGCAGCAGCACCTGGAGTACACCGGTAGCACCCGCGCCCGCACACTGCTCGAACGCTGGGATACCGTGGTGCCGCGCTTTGTCAAAGTGATGCCCAAGGATTACCAGCGCGTGCTCGCCTGCGTGCGCCGTGCGCACGAGCAGGGGCTCTCGGGCGACGAGGCGATCATGGCAGCCTTTGAAGAAAATGCCCGCGATCTGGCGCGCGTCGGCGGCAACTGACATGGGTAAGCCGACAGGATTCATAGAGTACCTGCGTGAGTTGCCGGTCGATCGCACGCCGCTCGAGCGCGTAGGCGACTGGCACGAATTCCACCACCACATGGAAGAGAAGCACCTGCGCCAGCAGGGCGCCCGCTGCATGGATTGTGGCGTGCCGTTCTGTCAGACCGGCAAGCTCATCAGTGGCATGGCTTCCGGTTGCCCGGTCAACAATCTAATTCCCGAATGGAATGACCTGGTGTACCGCGGCCTGTGGCACGAAGCACTTGAGCGCCTGCACCTGACCAATAATTTTCCCGAGTTCACCGGGCGTGTCTGCCCGGCGCCGTGCGAAGGCTCGTGCGTATTGGGCATGAACAGTACGCCGGTCACCATCAAGACCCTTGAAAACGCGATCATCGACAAGGGTTTCGAATCCGGCTGGGTGCTGCCGCATGTGCCGAGCCGCCGCACCGGCAAAAAAGTGGTGGTGGTGGGCTCAGGGCCGGCAGGTCTTGCTGCCGCCGCGCAGCTCAATCGCGTTGGCCACATGGTGACGGTGCTCGAGCGCGCTGACCGGCCCGGCGGCCTGCTGATGTACGGCATTCCCAACATGAAGCTCGATAAGCGCGGGGTCGTGCTGCGCCGGATCGAATTGCTCGAACGCGAAGGCGTCAAGTTCCTGTGCAACGCCGAGGTCGGCGAAAATGTCGAGGCCATGCTGCTGCTGCGCGATTTCGACGCCGTGGTGTTGTGCACCGGCGCCACACAGGCGCGTGATCTGCCGGTCGAGGGGCGGGCATTGAGCGGCGTGCACCTGGCGATGGACTACCTCACCCTCAGCACCCAGGCGCTGCTGAACGGCGGCGCCGAGCATGCCGCCATCCATGCCAAGGGCAAAGATGTCGTGGTGATTGGCGGCGGCGATACCGGGACCGACTGCGTGGGTACGGCCATGCGCCAGGGTTGCCGGAGTCTGACGCAGATTGAAATTCTGCCGCGCCCGCCCGATGAGCGCACGGCCGACAATCCCTGGCCCGAATGGCCCAGGGTTTACAGACTCGACTATGGCCAGGAAGAAGCGGCGGCACGCTTCGGCGCCGATCCGCGTGCTTACCTCACCACGGTGAAGAAATTTATTGGTGGCGCTGATGGTGCCGTGGCGCAGCTGCTCACGGTACAGATCAAGTGGGAACAGAGCTCGTCCGGTCAGTTCACTGCCGTCGAACGACCCGGCTCCGGGCGCACGCTGCCCGCGCAGCTGGTGTTGCTGGCCATGGGTTTCACCGGACCGGAGCCGGCGCTGCCGCAGGAACTGGCTACGGCGCTCGATGCCCGCGGCAACATCGCCGCTGACCACGGCAGCTTCGCGACCAGTGTCAAAGGCGTGTTCGCGGCCGGCGATTGCCGCCGCGGTCAAAGCCTGGTGGTGTGGGCGATCAATGAAGGCCGCGGCGCGGCGCGCGAGTGCGACCGCTATCTAATGGGACGCAGCAGTCTACCGTAGCGGTTTTATGCCCTGTGTCAGAGCGTGAATGCTCAGCGCCTGCACCGACTTCGCCAACGGGAACGACTGCTCGCCGGCATGTACGACGGTCAAGTGGCCGAGCTGCAGATCTATCATCGCTGAGCGCATTGACGGGGTCAGTGTCGGCGCACTAGTGCGCTTGATTTCAAAACCAAGTCGTTGCCGACCCCGCACAATCAATAGATCCAACTCGGCGCCAGTGTGTGTGCGCCAGAAGTAGATCTCTTCGGGGTGGGCGCCAAGCTGTTGAATGACCTGATCAATGACGAACCCTTCCCAGGAGGCGCCAAGTTTAGGGTGTTTCTCAAGACTGCACTGATCTTCGAGGTTCAGAAGTGAGTGCAGAACCCCAGAATCTCGTAAGTAGACCTTTGGCGCCTTCACCTGCCGTTTGCCCAGGTTCTCAAACCATGGCCGCAATTGTCGCACCACCAAGGCGTCGCCCAGCGTATCCAGATAACCACGAACCGTGGTATCGGCGACCCCAAACGAGCGCCCAATCTCGGAGGCATTCCACAGTTGGCCGTGGTAGTGCGCGAGCATCGACCAGAAACGCCACATGGTGGTAGCCGAGACGCTGATCCCAAGATTGGGCAGATCGCGCTCAACAAAGGTACGGATGAACTCACGCCGCCACTGCGCGCCAGCCGACTCGGTGCGTGCCAGAAACGAGCGTGGAAACCCGCCGCGCAGCCAAAGACGGTTCGCCAGATGGGTACCCACCTCGCGCAAAGCCAGGCCGGGAAGTTCATAGTAGGCGATGCGTCCCGCCAGCGACTCAGAAGTTTGCTGCAGAAGCTCGGGTGCAGCGCCGCCCAGTACCAGGAAACGGGCACGCACCGGCCGGCGATCAGACAAAACACGCAACACCGGGAATAAACCGGGACGCCGGTGCACTTCGTCCAGCACCACCAGGCCCCGCAGCTCCTGCAGCGCCAGCATGGGATCGGCCAGGCGTGCCAGATCAGCCGGGTTTTCAAGGTCAAAGTGGCTGCTGGGGCCGGCGCTGGTCGTCGCGATCTCCTGTGCCAGCGTGGTTTTACCGATCTGGCGCGCACCCAGAATCGCGACCACCGGGAATTGCCCGAGTAGCCTGCCAACAGCCAGTCGATGCACTTTGCGATCGATCATTGCCAGCAATGCTACCATGAATATTCGGTACGCCACACCGACTTTTCACCGGCAGGTGCGGGGCGTGCGACTGCCTGGCGCGGCGTCCGGCGCAGCCGCGCGCGGCTGCGCCTTTACGGCTACTTGCGGTCCGTGCTACAAGCGCCCGATAAGAGCTGGTAATCGACCAATCAACTGGAAATGACACCAATCGCACTTAGTGCCTGCATCATCACCTGCAATGAGGCCGATCGCATCGGCCCCTGCATCGAGGCGCTGCGTTTCTGCGACGAAATCGTGATAGTCGATGCGCATTCAACCGATGACACGCGCGCTATCGCCACTCGCCACGGTGCCCGCGTCATCGAGCGCGACTGGCCGGGATACCGCTCGCAAAAACAGTTTGCCACCGACGCGGCGCAGCATGACTGGGTGCTGTGCGTCGATGCCGACGAGCGTGTCACGCCAGCGCTGCGCGCCGAACTTGAGGCGCTGCGCAGCCGTGGCTTTGCCGGCGCGCACGGCTGGAGCATCCCGCGGCTCACTGAATACTTTGGTCGCTTCCTGCGTCACGGGAACGCCTGGCCTGATCGTCAGATCCGCCTGTACGATCGTCGCGCCGCCCATTGGGCTGGCTACGAAGTGCACGAGAAGATCGCGGTGGACGGCGCAGTCGGTTCGCTGGCGAGTCCGCTCGAGCACTTCGCCTATCGCAGTTTCGATGAGCATCTCGCCAGAATGGATCGCTACGCCGCGCTCATGGCGAGCGAGATGTATCGCGCTGGCCGGCGCTGTGGGTTCCTGCCGGTAGTATTCAACCCGGCCTGGCGCCTGTTTCGCGGCCTGATCATCAAGGGTGGCGCGCTGGATGGCTGGCGTGGCCTGATGTTTCACAGCGTCGAGGCCGGATACGTGCGACGCAAATATCTGCGACTCTGGGCACTGAGCCGGCAACTGCCGCACCCGGGCGCCGGACCCTGAGCGGCCGTGCGCGCGGGTGGCATCAGCGCGTGGATTGCGCTGTAACCCGCGATCGCACACACTGCTTCAGGTTGCGGTGGTGTGAGGATGGCAGATGGCGGCGCGCAGCAGGAGGGCCGGCTCAGTGGCGCGCGCGACGGTTAAAGCGGGCCGCGCGCGTGCCAATTCCCCCAGTCGCAAACGATTGAAGATGGCAGGCAGTGAGCGTGGGCTGGCGAGCGCCGAGATTGCGCTGCCGCGTGAGCATCCGGAGTTGAGCAGGCTGGCGGTGTTGGTCGACCAGGCTGGTGGCGCGGTGATCGGCGCCTATCGCGATCCGCTTGGCGGCCGTGCCTTGCTGATCGCCACGCTGCCGCTGCGCGCCGTGCAGCCCACGCCGTTTCAGCGCGATCTGTCGCCCACGCATACCAAGCGCTTGGCGGAAAAAATCGAGCAGGCGGGGGCGTTTCTCGACCCGCTGATTGTGGTGCAGGGTCAGGAAGGCGGGTTCTGGACTCCGAACGGTCGCCATCGGCTCGCTGCCGCCAGGCTGCTGGGCTTGCGGCAGATCACGGCGTTGATCTGTCCGGATGAAGCGCTCGCTTATCGCATCCTCGCGCTCAACACCGAGAAAGCACACAACCTGAAGGATCGCAGTCTGGAAGTGATCCGTATGGCGCGCAATCTGGCACGCCGTGAACCCGCCGGGCGCGAACTACAGTACGCGCAGCAGTTTGAGGCGCCGGAGCTGCTGACGCTCGGCATACTCTATGAGGAGAACCTGCGCTTTGCCGGCGGCGCCTATAGTTCGTTCCTGCGCAAGGTCGATCGTTTCAGCGATCGCACCCTGAGTGTCAGTCTGCGCGAACGCGCCGGTTACGCCGCGCGCCTCCAAGAGATCGATGTGCAGGTAAAGAAAATAGTTGCCGCATTGACGCTCAAGGGGTTCAAGTCTCCGTATCTGCGCAACTACGTCGTGGCGCGCATCAACCCGGTGCGTTTCATCAAGCCAGCCAAGGGCGCCAAGGGATTGCTGATGCCGATGGGTCAGGCGCTGACACGCATGACGGCGGCGGCGAAGGGGTTCAAGACCGAGTCAGTGTCGAATGCTGATCTGGCCTGGGTGGCCGTGGGCGCGGGCGCGCAGGACTGACATTTGCCCTGAAATAGACTTAAGCTGCAGCAGGCTGCGATCCGCAGTCAATACCGGAGCCGCAGCCATGAGCGCCGTCACGCGACGTCAATTCGTACAGATCGCTGGCATTGCAACGATTGCCGTCAGTCACAGCGCCGCAGCTGCGACGACAGAAATAGCCACTGCCGCGGCTGCCGTGCCCAGCAACGGCGCCGGCGCTTTCGACCACGTCAGCACTCCGGTGCCGCTGCCGTTCGATACCCACAAGCTCGCCGGTCTATCCGAGCGTCTGCTGCAGTCGCATTGGGAAAACAACTATAGCGGCGCGGTCAAGGCGCTCAATACCGTGCGCTCACGCCTGAGCCAGGCATTGGCCGACAGCACGACACCGCCCTACGTCTACAACGCGCTCAAGCGTGAACAGCAGGTGCGCTCGGGCTCAGTCGTGCTGCATGAACTCTATTTCGCGAACCTGGGCGGCGATGGCAAGGCGCCGGCAAAGGTGCGCTCGGTACTGGCCGCTGCGTTTGGCAGCTTCGATACCTGGGAAACCGAATTTCGCAGGATCGGCCAGGGCCTGGGCGGCGGTTCGGGCTGGGTGATGCTGGGGTATAACCATGGTCTCAAGCTGCTGGAAAATTATTGCATGGGCGATCACGCCACAGCGCCGGCGACCGTCACCCCGCTGCTGATGATGGATATGTACGAGCATGCGTACCAGATGGATTATGGCGCGGGCGCAGCAAAATACATCGACGCCTTGTTTGTGAATCTACAGTGGGACAAAGTGGCCGAGCGCCTGTCAATGATCAGCGTTGGCTGATGGTGGCGTCGGCCGCGGGTGAACGATCAGCCTGGGTAGAGCATCGACGCCCGACATTGTTCACGCCACGTTTGTTCGTCGAGCGTCGTCAGCGCGTCGAGATCCGCCGCGCTCGCGCCCGCAGCTTCGATCCACTGACGCAGGCGTGGTCCGCCGTTGATGACATCAAAGGCGAGTCGACTGTGCTCATATTCATAGGCAAAGTCGCGCCACAGGTGAAATTGCGGGTGGATGGTGCGTAGCGCTTTCAGAAACGCCGCGGTCACGCGCCAGGGGCGAAACGACTGGTGTTGATAGCCGCTGTCGGCGACATGTATCTGCACGCCATGACAGAGTTTGCCGGCGTGCTTATGAAATGTAGGCTCGAACCAGCATTCACGCAGCGTGCAGCCGGTGAGCCAGTGCGGCGCAAATTGTCTCATGTGAGCGATGAGGGCACGGGCATCCAGATCCGGTGCGCCAATGATTTCCAGCGGGCGCGTCGTGCCACGACCTTCTGAGAGTTCGGTGCCCTCGATCATTACGGTACCGGCGTAACAGCGGACCATCGACAGGTTCGGAGCATTGGGACTCGGGTTGACCCAGGCGCGCTCCGCCAGCGGCCAGCCGTAGCCCGGCGCCGCTTCGGGTTGCCAACCCTGCATTGCAATTACCCGCAGATCCAGGGCTAGATGCAGCGTCGCTACAAACCAGCGCGCCAGTTCACCCATACTCAGGCCATGACGCATGGGCATTGCGCCAGCGCCTACGAAACTCTCCCAACCGGCTTCGAGCAACAGACCCTCTACCGGGCGCCCGGCAGGATTCGGGCGATCAAGGATCCACACTGCCTTGTGATGTGTGGCGCAGTCTTCGAGCAGGTAACGCAGCGTCGTGATGAAAGTGTAGACGCGACAGCCGACATCCTGCAGGTCAATCAACAGTACCTCAAAGGTGTCCAGCATCGCGCTGGTGGGCCGGCGCACATTTCCATAGAGGCTGTACACAGGAATGCCGTGCCGCGGATCATGGAAATCATCGGACTCGATCATGTTGTCCTGCTTGTCGCCACGCAGCCCGTGCTGCGGACCAAACGCTGCGCACACGCGCAGCTCCCGCAGGGCGCACAGCGCGTCAAGCGAGTGGGTCAGATTCGCGGTTACCGAGGCCGGATGCGCGAGCAGCGCCAGGCGCCGGCCGGCCAGCGGTCGGCGCAAAGTTGCGTCTTCAATAAGTCTGTCGATGCCGAATTTCACTTAAGTCCTGAATTGCCTTGAAGCTGGTGTGAATTCTAGTGGGCGGGAACAGTCAGTGTGCAGCTAAAACCCGCGGGATCGTGAAAATCAGGCTGCGCGCGTGGGTGACGCAGCGCCCAATAGGACAAGGCCCCGTCGCTGCTCTCCACCACCGCGGCAAGATTCAGCTGCCAGGAAACGGGTTGAGGCGTGCCAACCATTGCCGGCACGCTCAGCGCGGCGTGCACGCGCAAAGTATTGCCCTGACGGCTTGAGCGCACAGTGCAGGCAATCGAGTCGAGATTGCGCCGCGCGCTGCGATAGTCGTCGAACTCGTAGGCCGCCCAGTCGCCACTGGGTGAAAAATTGAATTCCAGATACCCGGGCGCAGCGCCGGCCCGGGCGAACAGCTCCAGGCAGGTGTGTTGCCACAGCTCATCGCGACGCACCGGGATGTGTGCTGGCGCCGATTGCTGCTCCGGCAGTTTGAGTTTGCGTAGCTCACCATGCAGCAGGAATTCCAGTGTCAGCAGACCGGCGGCGTCGATGGCTCCCGAGGCAGCAATAGTCTGGATTGGTGAGCTGACGCTGGTCGCGTGTGGTTGCAGAGCGAGCCCGGTAAAGCCGCCGCTCATCGGCGTGGTGGCGCGGCGTCGTAGAGTCGTCCGTCACGATGGGCGTAGACACCCTGGCCTTTTGGAATCTGCAAATCGATATTGGGGTATTCGACCGCGTCTTCTCCGGGTCGACGCGAACCCACTTCGAGCACCACGACTTCGCTGGCGCTGCGATTCTGCAGCTGGTGCCCGTTGGCGACGCCCGCCTTGAAGCCGGCGGCCTCGCCAGCGCGCAGCAGTTCTTCGCCGGCGTCGGTGACCAGCACGACTTCGCCTTTGAGCACATAGACGAACTCGTCTTCCGCGCTGTGCCAATGGCGCTGACTGGACCAGCAGCCGGGTGGCAGATGCAGGCGATTGACACCAAATTGTGTAAGGCCCGCCGCGTCGCCCAGTCGCGCCCGTTGCCGCTGCAGGCAGGGCGCATCGTAGGGTGGTGGGTATCTGGTGCCGGTAACAACGGTAACATTCTGATCGCTGATCTTCGCAACCATGTAGGGCTCCAATAGGCTAATGAATGGATTGCATTGCGCCAGGCGTTGCATCGACGCGCACTACCTCGACGCGCACCACCTCGGCGCGCGCCACCGCCGGGCGATCATCGCGCACATAAGCCCACGTCAGGCTGTGCAGGTTCGCCAGCAAGGCATGCACGAAGGCGTCCTGACGGCGACGAGCTGTGGCCACCGGCACGCCATGATTCAGGATGGCAAAATAGACCGTGCCGCGATCAGTGGTGCGAATGGCGCCGCTCAGGGCACTGGCACCGTAGTCACCAAAGGTGCCGGTCTTGCCCACCACCCGACCGCTGTCCTCGGCGGTATTCAGGCGCGCGCGCAAGGTGCCCTCATCAATGCCGGCTACCGGGAGAATATCCACCAGTGTGTGCCCCGATAGCTGTAACTCCTGTTCGAGCGCGCGCATCAGTTTCACGACCGAGCGCGGGCTCATGCGATTGCGCGCATCGGTGCCGGCGCCATCGCCCAGAATGATCTCGGCGTGCATTGCTTCCGGCACGGCGGCGCGGGCGATTTCCTGCACGGCAGCGGCGCCGCCGGCGGCGTCGGCGAGCGGCTTGAAAATGTTATTGGAGTAATCGTTGAGCGCCTTGACCAGTGGCAGCAGGGGTTGCGAGCGGTGGATGAGCAGCGGCTGCGCCGTCGCGCTAGCGAAGTGCCTATCGTCGAACCTCAATGCGGGTGCGTGTTCGGTTTCGGCCCCAACCAGATCCGGCCAGGCACTGCGCACCTCCAGCCACGCAGCCGTTGGTGCTGCCCCTGCCAGCACGGCACGCAGGCGCGCGCTCGTGGCGTCCTCCTGCCAGTCAAACATCAGGGTGCCGGTCAGCCGCAGTGTGCCTGCGACACGCAATACCCCGAGCGCGCGCAATCGCGCCCCGATCAGCAGCGCATTCTCATCGACGAAGTAGGGGTCGCCGCCGCCCTCAAACAGCAGATCGCCCTGCACGGCGCCATCGAGCAGCGGCCCGGTCGCGGCGATGGTGGTGACAAACCGATAATTGGGCCCCAGGCGCCGCAGCAACGCGAGGGTCGTGGGTATTTTGGAAACAGAAGCCGGGTGTACCGCTTTGGCGGCTGCCTGGGCGAGTAGCACGGTGCCATCGCTGGTCTCGACATAAACGCCCTGGCCGGCGCCCAGCAGGCGGCGAGCGATCGACGCCAGATCCTGCATGGCGCTGGCTTGCACACTGGCGCAAACGAACAGCAGCGCAAAGGTTGCCTGCCTGCGCCTCGCGGCCGGCCGCAGCCAGCCTCCGGATGATGGCGTATTGCTCAGAAATTCTCCGAATCGGAAAGTGTAATAATGCCCCATTCCCGTAACGAGGACATGTCATGTCACAGGTCCACACGAGGCCCGCTTTGGCGCGAGCGGTGCTGGCGCCACTGCTGGAATATGGCGGCCTGAGCGCTGGCGCACATTGAACCGCCCAGCTTTCGCGGGTCGCACGGTACTGATTACCGGGGCTTCCTCCGGTATTGGCGCCGCGCTGGCGCGCGAATTTGCGGCGCAGGGTGCAGTGGTGGTGCTCGCGGCGCGCCGGCGCGAGCGGCTTGAAGCCCTGGCGGCCGAAATTCGCATCGCCGGTGGTCAGGCGCTGGCCTGTTGCTGTGATATCACGCGGGCGGGTGATCCCGAGCGGGTCATCGATCAGGCGCATGCCGCAGGCCTCAGCATCGACATTGTCGTTGCCAATGCCGGCTTTGCGGTGGCTGGCCGCTTCGAGAAGCTGACGCTGGCTGACTACCAGTGTCAATTCGACACCAATGTGTTTGGTGTGCTGCGTACTATCCAGGCGGCGCTCGGCGACGTGCGCGCGCGTCGCGGCAGTGTGGTCATTATCGGCAGCATCTCCGGGCACATCTCCCTGCCTGGCATCTCCGCCTATTCGATGAGCAAGTTTGCGGTGCGTGCGCTGGCCCACGCCCTGCGCGGCGAACTGCGACGCCATGGGGTCAGCGTGACGCTGATCTCACCTGGCTTCGTCGCTTCGCAACTTCGCCAGATCGACAATGCGGGTCGCTGGCACGCCAACGCACCAGAGACGGTGCCCCCGTGGTTACTGGTGTCCGCCGCAAGGGCGGCGCGCACGATGGTGCGGGCGATCCATCGACGCCAACGCGAGCGCGTCGTGACCGGGCATGGCCGGTTCATAGTGTGGATCTACCGGCACGCACCCTGGCTGGTCAATGCCGTCGTGCGCCTCGGCCGGCCAGTGCGCAGGGTTATCCGCTAGGCGCGGCGCCCGGCACGATGCTGACCGAATGCCAGGGCTCCTTGGGTGTTCTGGGTGCTTGCTTGCCGAAGATTTTCATTTCGTGCCCATTCAGCTCACGGCCGGGTCTGCAACTCGATCTGCAATTCTTCCACCATGGCGCGCAGTTCGCCAACCTGTTGTTCGAGCCGCTCAAGTCGCTCGTTGGCCAGACCCGAATTCGTCAGGCTGCCAGCAAGCCTGGCGACAGGCGCGGCGCTGTCGGGCGCGCTCGAGCGCTCTGGCGCCACGGCCTCGGCCGGAGATCCTGTGAATAACTGCGCATAACGCGAGTCGCGGCGCCCCGGTTCGCGCGCCAGCTGCACCACCAGCGCGCCTTCTGCGCGCGCAGCCAGCGCCGTCAGTGCGCTCTCGACATCACCACTATCGACGAACGGCGTCATGCGCGCGGCGCGCGTGCGCAGTTCACCGGGCGTCTGCGGACCGCGCACCAGCAGTTCGCAGACTATTGCCAACTCCTGCAGTGTAAATTTAAGCCCGGAAAATTCCGTATTGCAAAAGCAATGCTGATACTTGGCGACCCGACTGCCGAAGCCACTACGCTCGATCATCAGGTGTTTGCGCACCAGAGCGTCGATGAGCTGCTGTACTTCGGCCTCCGCCAGATTCAGCACCGGATCGCGATTGCTCTTCTGATTGCAGGCGTTGGTAAGCGCATTGATCGACAGCGGATACTGATCGGGCGTGGTGACCTGTTTTTCAATCAGGCAGCCGATGACCCGGGCTTCAAGCGCGCTGAGTGTGAACTTGATACTCATCACCAGTTCCCGACGTTGGGCATCGAAGTCCACGGCTCACGCGCTGGCTGCCGCTCGCCCTGTTGCAGCAGCTCTATGGAGATCTGATCGGGCGAGCGTACAAAGGCCATACGGCCATCGCGGGGTGGGCGCAGTATGGCAACGCCGTGATCCAGCAGTCGCTGACAGGTGGCGTAGATATCGCTCACTTCGTAGGCCAGGTGCCCGAAATTGCGGCCGCCGCCGTAACTTTCCGGATCCCAGTTGTAGGTGAGTTCCAGCTGCGCGCTCTCATCACCCGGTGCGCACAGGAATACCAGTGTGTAGTGACCCTGTTCATATTCGGTTCGATGCAATTCGCGTAGACCCAGTGCCGCGCAGTAAAAACGCAGCGCGGCGGCCAGATCAGTGACCCGCACCATGGTGTGCAGATATTTCATGTTCACTTCACGATGTTGAGCAGTTCCACGTTGAACACCAGGGTGGCGCCGCCAGGAATCTTGGGCGGCGAGCCGCGATCGCCATAGGCGACATCAGCGGGGCAGACAATGCGGCTCTTGCCGCCCACTTTCATATGCTGCAACGCTTCCGTCCAGCAGGGCACGACCGCGGAGAGTTTGAAGGTCATGGGTTCGCCGCGCTGTATCGAACTGTCGAAAATGGTGCCATCGATCAGCTTGCCTTCGTAGTGCACCTTGACCTGATCGCTCGCCGTCGGCGCGGCACCGCTGCCCGCGTTAAGCGTCGTGATGACGATACCAGTGCTCGTGGTTTCGGTGTTCTTGTCGGTGGCCGCCTTGGCACGAAACTCCTGGCCGGCCTGTTTCGATTTCTCAACCAGCACGCCGGCGCGCGCGACCTGCAGGGCCTGCGCCTTGCTGCGATAGCTATCGACGTCAACCGCGGGCTTGGCGCCCTGCAGGCCGACCGCAAAGCCGGATTCCACCATCTGCATCTCGTGCTTGCTGAATGAAAAACTCTTGAGATTGCTGCCAACAATCTGCCCGATGGCATAGGCGGTCTTGTCTTCTTCAGTCTGCGGGCCGCCAGCAGTCGCGGCGGGGGCTGCAGGGGCTGCAGCTACAGCGGGCGCGGCGGGCGTGGCAGCCCAGGTGGCAGCACTCAGGGTGCAGAGTACGATCAGTGGCAGCATGCGAGTCATGAAGGTCTCCGGATTTTCAGTGGAAATAGTGTGTTCAGTAAGATGCCGTGGGCGCGCTATTCTAGCGCCCGTGCCTGCCAAACGCCGAAAAACACCTGTGAAATCACGCACGGTCTCACCCGCCGGGCGACCCCTGCGATTGTTAAATGACGACGCTTTGGGCGAGCGCCTGCGGACGGCCTGTCTGGCGGGCGAGGGTATGACGGGCGCGCACTGCATTCATGAGCTATGGATGCGTGGCGCCATGGCCGTCCACATTGAGCAGTGGCTCACAGTTTTGTGGCAAACAGCGGCAGCATCGGTGCCCGATTGGCTGCCCATGCGTCATGTGGAATGGCTGCCGCTGGCCTATGAGGTTGCGGCGCGCTTCCAGCCCAGGGGTCGCGGACGCTCCAATATCTACCTGGTTTTGCTCGACTACAGCGACTCGCGCCCTGAGCCCTATGGCGTTTACGTCGGTATGAGCAGTTACCCGCCCGCCATGCGCTTTGATCAGCATAAAGCCGGCATTCGCGCTGCCGGCTGCGTAACGCGCCGCGGCCTGGAGCTGCTCGGTGGCCCGACCCTTCATTTGCAGGGTATAGCCCGCGGCGAAGCAGCCGATATTGAAGAGCAGCTAGGCGAGGCTCTGCGTCTGGAGGGTCTGTTTGTGCAGGGCGGTCACTGACGGCGCTCTCTGGCGTGTCAAGTATTGTCAGAGAGTGACGATACTCCTGGCAGGTACACCAAAAAGTGACAGGGAATCTCCATGCATTATCCGCAGACCGCAGCAGAAAGCGCCGAGCTGCTTCGGCTGGTGCTGCCGCGTATTGCGAAACACGGCGGGCACTACGGGCCAGTCTCTTACGCGCTCTGGTATGAGCATCTTGCCGGTCTCAACAAGCCCCTGAGCGAGGAGCTCAATTCGCGCCTGCAGGCCCCAGAGGCCATTGGCCAACCCGACATCGAGCAGCTGCACCAGCGACACGTCTCGGCGCGTGAAAGCCGCTCCACAGAAGCAATGCAGGAAGGCCTGGGCGAGCTGCTGTGCAAGTTGGGCGAGATCGCTGCCGCTTCCGGGGAAGGAACCGCGAACTACGCGCGGGCGTTGGTGACCTCCGAGCAGGAGTTGGGCGCCATCAACGATGCCGCGGGATTGCAACGGGTAATCAGGTCGTTGGTCGACTCAACGACTGCGGCGCGCAGCACGACCGAAAAAGTGCAGGCCGAACTGGCAGCCAGTCGCACAGAAATGGCGCAGTTGCGCTCTAACCTGGGTGATCTGCAGACCGAGGCGCTAACGGACCCGCTCACCGGTTTGCACAATCGCCGCGGCTTTGAACGCACGCTGGCGGAACTGTATGGTGAGGGCAGCAATCGACTCCCGAGCGCGGCGCTGCTGCTGGCGGACATCGATCACTTCAAACGGGTCAACGATACCTATGGGCATCTGGTCGGTGACCAGGTCATTCGCGCCACCGCCCAGGTACTAAAGGGCGCCGTAAAAGGGCGCGACGTCGTGGCGCGCTTCGGTGGTGAGGAGTTCATGGTGCTGCTCCCTGAGACGCCGGGGCAGGGAGCGCTGGCGCTCGCTGAACAGATTCGCGCCGCCTTTGGCAAGCTGCGGATTCGTCGCAGTGGCAGTGATGAGGTGATCTCCCAGGTCACCATTTCCATCGGGGTCGCGACGCCGCTAGCCGGTGAGAGTGTAGAACAGGCCATCGATCGCGCCGACAAGGCGCTGTATCAGGCCAAGAATGAGGGTCGCAACTGCGTACGTCTTGCAGGTAACGCAGCAGCCGCCTGACGTTCCCTTTATGATGCGGCAATGATGCCGGAGTTACCACGCAGCAGCAGCACAGATCGCGCGGCGCTGTATACCGATTTGCAAAGTTCGCTCGTGGGGCTGCTTGCCGGCGAGCATGACCTGATCGCCAACGCGGCTAATTTGTCAGCGCTCGTATTCCAGAGCCTGCCCGATCTGAACTGGGCCGGCTGGTATTTTTTGCGCGGCGATGAACTGGTACTCGGTCCGTTTCAAGGTAAACCCGCGTGCGTGCGCATCGGCATGGGTCGCGGTGTGTGCGGCGCGGCCGCGCAGCAGCGTAGCTCGCTGCTGGTGCCAGACGTGCAGGCCTTCCCGGGCCACATTGCCTGTGACGCGGCTTCGCGCTCGGAGCTGGTGGTGCCTGCCCTGCGTAGCGATGGCACCCTGTTGGGTGTGTTTGATCTCGACAGCCCGCTGCGCGCGCGCTTCAATTCACAGGATCAACAGGGTATCGAAGCCGCAGTGCGCGCGCTGATCGCTGGCACATATTGCGATTAATGGAAACTCTTCTTGAAGCCGATGTAAAAGCCGTCCGGCAAGACACTGAGTACGAGCGGCGTGTTCTGGCGTTGGTGCATGTAGAAGCCAGCCGCAGTGCCCAGCGCGTAACCGGCCAGTACGTCGGATTGCCAGTGGCCGTGTACCTTCACTCGCGCTATGGCGTCGTACAGGGGTAGCACTTCGACGGCGTAGACCCAGGGGTGATCGTGCCGGTATTCCAGCAGGATTGGCGTGACGATCGCGCTGATAACGGTCACTTCGCCACTCGGAAAGCTGTTGTGGCCGCTGCCCTGAAACCACAGGTCAGGATCGGAGGACTGGTTAGGCCGGGATCGCGAAAAAGCCATCTTCATGCCTTGCGCAGCGACGCCGCCGACCATTGTGGCGTCGATCGACTGCCACAGCGTGTGCCCAAGGCGGCTGTCGTTACCCTCCCAGAGCGCGACCCCGGCTTCACCCAGCAGCATGGCATCGAGCAGCAGCAGTTGATTGTTCCGCGCCCAGATACCGTGATCATCAAGGGACACCAGATGATCAAGCCCCACCAATCCGCCGCCCGAGCGTGCGACGCTCGTGAACAGCAGGGCCGCGCCAAGCAGGCCCGCCCCGGCTATTGAACGTATCTTCAAATGCATGCCCTCTTAAGTGCCAGTGTGTGATCGGGTGCTAGTATAGCGTGGCGTAATCGGCCCGAGATGCTAAACGCGGGTGGCTATGAATACCCTCAAGAACAAGCGCTTCGCGACACGCCTCGGTTTTTCCCTGGCAGGTCTGCGGCATGCATGGTCCAGCGAGCAGAGTTTGCGGACGCATCTGGTGGCAGTGGTGCTGGTGATTGCGGCGCTGTGCGCGCTGCGGCCGGCGCCCGTATGGTGGGCGCTGACACTCCTGATCAGTTGTGCCGTGATCGCCGCAGAACTTTTCAACACGGCGCTTGAACGCCTTGCCGATCATCTGCATCCCGATCTGCACCCGCAAATACGCATAGTCAAGGACTGTGCCGCTGCCGCAGTGCTGGTGATCTCGATCGGCGCGTTATTGGTGGCTGCGGCGCTGGCCTATAGCTTGTTAAGCCGGGCATAATCGGCCCGCTTATTCCATAACGCCTGAATCAGCAGCGCGTTGACAGACTCCGGCGCGATTTGCGTGAGCGCCATCATGGAAAGCGGTGCCGCAATGACGGCATGCTGGCGCCCATGGAAACCAAAGACACCTTCATGCGCTTCGTCGTTATCGGCTCCATCGTTGTGGTTGGCGCGCTGGCGCTGATCGTGCGCATGCATCCCTGAAACCTGATTCCCTCATCCTGCAGAGAACTTTATCTGCGCTGCCGGACTCTATATTAGTATAGGAGAGCAGACTCAGGCTCGTGCCTGGGCAGGAGGGGTCGATGTCACCGTATAGCAGTTTGGGAATTCTGGCCGCGGCCGCCGTGCTGGCGCTTTCGGGTTGTGCGCTGCAGGCGCGCTCCGATGTCGATGCCAAAGCGTCGGTGGGTATGTGCCACAGCTATACCTTTGGCGACGCGGAGCAAAAACACCCGGATTCCGCGCCGGCCTTTGCCAACCCCCTCAATGAAAAGCGCCTGCGCGAGGCGATCCAGAGCAATCTGGCGGCTCACGGCATGCAGCCGGCAGCCGAGGCCGCCGCCGACTGCGCCGTGGGCTATGCGATCGGCTCGCGCCTGGCCCTCGATGACACCTACTCGCGCGCCGGTTGGGGCTGGGGCTGGGGCTGGGGCTGGGGAATGGGGTGGGGATGGGGTCATCCCGGCAGCTATGGTTCACTGGCCTGGGAGTCCGGTCCGCGCGACTATCGTGAAGGTCGCGTTTCGATGAATCTCTTCAACGCGCACACGCATGAAGCCCTGTGGCACGCCTATGTCGACGTGGATGTCACGCACCTGACCGGTGCCGAGGCTGAAAAGCGCATCAACGAAGCGGTCACGGCGATCTTTGCCAGGTTCCCCGGCGGCACGGCGGCGGCGGTCGCTCCTTAACCCTCGCTGAATTGCGTGCCCGGCAGCGATATGTTTTTCAACATGTGCTGATTTCCGGTTTATTGCGGCACTATAGGCCTGCCTGGGCCTCAAAGAACATACCGACCTGGTACGGTCGGAAGCGCGACGGCGCTGGTTGATGCTGCAACGCGAGGGTACGAACATGTCACTTGGCAAATCGGTTCCGACCTCCACGCCGGTGCGCAACTGGTTGCCGGTGCTGTTGTTTATCTGCGGCGCGCTGTTGTACGGCGCGCTGGCGGTAGCCGGTTCCGTCTATGAAGGCGATCCGCCCGGTCGCGTGGCCCGCGTCAATCTGCTCGACGGACGTGGCTCGCTCCAACTTGCGGGTAGCGAAACCTGGGTCGATGACCTGGTCAATCGTCCACTCACGGGCGGCGACAGACTCTGGATCGAATCCGGCGCGCGTGCCGAAGTACACATTGGCTCGACGGTGTTGCGCCTGGGTGCGAGTACCGCTTTGCAGTTTATTGCTCTTGATGATCGCGCCATCCGTCTGCGGCTTAGCGCCGGATCCTTGAGCGTGCGGGTGCGGCAGCTCGCTGTCGATGAAGTGTTCAATATTGAAACGCCGGCCGGCGACGTTGAGCTGCTCGACGCGGGCGGTTATCGCCTCAATGTTACCGATCGCGACGAGCAGGCACGCGTGGTGGTTTGGAGTGGGCGCGTCCGCGTCCAGGGTACGAGCGGCGCGCAGGTACTGCATGCCAACGAAAGTGCAGAAATGTTTGGTGGCGATCAGCGTGGCCTGGAGCTGGCCGCGGCCGGCGCCACCGACAGCCTGGATCTGTGGGCCGAGGATCGTGATCGGCGTGAAGACAATTCGCGTTCGGCGCGTTACGTGTCGCGCGAAGTTGTCGGCTACGAAGAACTCGATGGTTATGGTGATTGGGTCGTCGATCCGCTGTACGGTTCGGTGTGGGTACCGCAGCATGTGATCATCGGCTGGGCGCCGTACCGTTTTGGTTACTGGAACTGGATCGGCCCCTGGGGCTGGACCTGGATCGATGACGCGCCCTGGGGTTTCGCGCCCTGTCACTACGGGCGTTGGGTGCATCGGTACGATGGCTGGGGCTGGGCACCTGGACCGGTGCACGAACACCGACCGGTATTTGCGCCAGCATTGGTTGCCTGGGTAGATCCGCGCCCCGGGCACGGGCGGCACGACGAGCGGCGCGATTCGCGTGAAGTGCGCGATCCGCACGATATGCCGCGTGTCGGTTGGGTACCGCTAGGCTACAACGAAGTCTATCGCCCGCCCTATCACGCCAGCCGCAACTATCTCCAGGCTGCCAACGCGAGCAACACGCATCTTGACCGCGGCGCAGTCGCGCGCGCGCTTGATCAGGATCGCGATGCGGACCTGCCAGGCGGCGAGCGCGGGCAGCATCGCTATGCACACCAGGCGGTACCCGGTGCGCTGACGACGGTGTCACGCGATACCTTTGTCTCAGCACGGCCGGTGGGACACAATCGGTTGGAGGTCGATGGCACTGAGCTGGGCAGTGCGCCGCTAAGCACCGGCGTGATGGATATCAAGCCCGGCGCGCATAGCTTCGGTCGCGAATCACCGCGTGATCGTCCAGTTTCACGGCCCGACCGTGCGCTATTCGAGCGGCCGATGCCGGTTACGGGCCAGTCGCCCGCAGCACGCCCCTCGTTGGGACCGGTGTTGGGATCGGGTACATCGAACGAGCTACGCGATGCAGTGTCGCGCAGTCACGCGCCAATTCAGCAGCGAGGCATCGAGCCAGTCGAGCCAGCGAGTCACTCGATGGACAGACCGGTTGAAAATTCGGACGCGCGCCAGGTGGAGCGCTCGCCGCGCACCATGCCAATGGAACAGCGCGCGCCACAACCGCAGTACTCGCCACCCGTGCCGCACGAACCTGCGCCGCTGCGGCGTGAATGGCAGCCGCCAGTGCGCGCAGTGCCACGCGAAGCTCCGCAAGCGCGTGAGGCGCCGCAGCCCTACGCGCCGCCACCGCGGCCGGTCATGGTGAATCCGCCACAACGGCCCGCGCCGTCGCCAGAGCGCCAGTACTCGCCGCCGCACTCACAGCCGCAGGTACGGGCGCCGCCAGCCTCAGCGCCCGCGCCCAACAATCATGTTGATCGCGGCGATCGAAATACCGACCACGAGCGGCGTTGAAGTCAGCTCGCGGTGCTGTTGTCAGCTGCTGCCCGCCAGCTGTCGCGATCAATCGCGTAGATGATATTGACTGCGGCGGCCTCCCCGTAATAGGCAATGGGCGTCTTGCCAATGATGACGCCGCCGAGTCGGTCCATGGCGGTGCGCGAACGCGTGTTGTGCTCGCCGACGTGAAATATGACGCGCGCCACGCAACCAAAGGCGTGATCGAGCATCAGGGTTTTAAGCGCGCGGTTGGTCGCTCCGCCCCAGTATTTTCTGGCGAGAAAGGTATAGCCGATAGCAATGGTGCCTGCGGTTTCATCCAGATCGTAAAATCTGGAACTGCCGATCGCCTCGCCTGCGGCGACATCAGTGATAAGCAGCGCCCCGCCTGATTCCATGGCGCCCTGAAAATAATTGCGGAACACCTGTTCCTGATAGCGGCTTTGATTCGGGTGCTGCTCCCAGATCAGCGGGTCGCAGGCCACAGCGTAAAGCCTGGTGAAGTCGTCGGCGCGCAACGGCGCCAGATGAACCCGCGCACTGCTCAGCGTAGGCTGCAAATCGAACGGCACCAGATGGCCCTGCGCTACGGCTTGCTGGCCGCTGCGTACAGCGGCAGCACGCGCGGCAGCAAAGCCGACAGATCGGCCTGGCGCGTGTTGCTGGAAGGATGCGTGCTCATGAATGCTGGCGTACTGCCAGCATCAGCCTGTGCCATTTTTTGCCACAGGGTCAGTGCCGCGTGCGGATCGTATCCGGCGCGCGCCATGAGCTCGAGGCCGATGCGATCAGCTTCCGCTTCCTGCACGCGGCTGTGCGGCAGATCGAAAGTGACCTGGGTGATCATTCCGGCGAGCTGCACGCCGGAGTCACCGATGCCCGTCAGTGCGCCCAGCACGCCGAGACCGAGCCGCTCGGCATAAGTGCGCGACACCGCTTCGCGACTGTGTTCGCGCAGTGCGTGAGCCATTTCATGACCGACGACCGTGGCCAGTTCGGCATCGCTGAGCTTGAGTTTTTCGACCAGCCCCGAATACACCATGATCTTGCCGCCGGGCATACAGTAAGCATTCAGTTCAGGCGTGGTCTGCAGGTTCACATCCCAGGCCCAGGCGGCGGCATCGGCCCTGAACACCGTAGTCTGTTTGATCAATCGATCGGCGATGCTGCGCACCCGCCTGGCCAGTGCGGCATCGGTGTTCAGTTGTCCCTTGCCGCGCGCCTTGCCGAGCTCGTCGGCATAGGATTTCGCGGCGCCCTGTTCCACCTCGGCTTCCGAGACCCACATGTGCTGCTTGCGCTCGACGTCGACCGCGCCCGGGGCGGTCGTACTTACCGTCTGGCAAGCGACCAGCAGCAACGAGGCGCAGGCGCTGGCAATGTTGAGGTACTTCATCGACGTATTATAACGCGTGAGTGGTGGCTGCGGCGAGCTTGCGCGTACGCAGCGGCAAATTGCATGATGAGCCATGGAGCATCTCGTTACCGGCGACTGGCTCGAGGCTGAACTTGGCAAGCCCGATCTTGTGATCTGTGATGCCACGCTCTACCTGCCGGGCGATGCGCGCCAGGCGGATGCCTTGTTCGCCGCGGCAAGAATTCCTGGCGCGCGCTACTTCGATATTAATGCCGTTGCCGATACCGACAGTGCATTGCCGCACATGGTGCCAGCCGTCAGCCGCTTCGAGCGGTTGGTGAGCGAGCTGGGAATCGGCAATGCCAGTCGCGTCGTGTTCTATGATCAGCTCGGACTATTTTCCGCAGCGCGCGCCTGGTGGATGCTGCGTCTGTTTGGGCACGGAGCTGTCGCGGTGCTCGACGGCGGCTTGCCAAAGTGGCAGCGTGAGGGACGAGCCCTGGAATCTGGCGCAATGCCCCGGCCGACAATAGCGCAACCCGTAGCGCCGGCGTTCCGTGCCTCGCTGCGCGCCCAGCGCCTGCGCGGGCTGGGCGATATGCTAGAAAATATCCGAGCGCCGCGTGAGTTGGTGCTCGATGCACGTTCGAGTGAGCGTTTTTACGCGCGCGCGCCCGAGCCGCGCCCCGGTCTGCGGGCGGGTCACATGCCGGGCGCAGGCAATATTCCCTACACCGAACTGCTGGCTGCTGATCAGACCCTATTGCCACCTGCCGCACTGCTCGAGCGCTTTGCGCGCGCTGGCGTCAGTGCCGATACCGCTGTGGTGACCAGTTGCGGTTCAGGTGTCACCGCTGCGGTGCTGACTCTGGGTTTGGCCGTGGCTGGCCTGCCGGAAGGCGCGCTGTACGACGGTTCCTGGACCGAGTGGGGCGGACGAGCAGACACGCCAATCGTGACTTCATAGGCTGCGCTCGGCTAACATCCGGTGAAACAGCGGCACCACACGGTGCGATGGGGACAGGCATGAAGCCGGGAATCGCGACATGATCACGCTGTACGACTACCTCGATTCCGGCAACGGCTACAAGATCCGGCTGCTGCTGGCGCAGCTGGGCACGCCTTACCGATATATAGAGCTCGATATCATCAAGGGCGAGTCACGCACGCCACAATTTCTGGCCAGGAATCCGAACGGCCGCATCCCGCTGCTGGAGTTGGCAGACGGCCGCTGCCTGCCAGAGTCCGATGCCATACTCTGGTATCTGGCCGAGGGTACACGCTTCGTGCCTGATGAGTGCTTTAAGCGCGCCCAGGTGCTGCAGTGGATGTTCTTCGAGCAATATAGCCACGAACCCTACGTGGCCACGCCACGATTTATCATGCGGCACCTGTCGGCCGACAGCCCGCGCCGCGCGGAACTGCCGCAGCGACTGGCGCGCGGGCGCGAAGCCCTGGGCGTCATGGAAAAGCATCTGAGCACGCGTGAATTTTTTGTCGGCGAGCGTTATAGCATCGCCGATATCGCCCTGTATGCCTACACGCATGTGGCCGCCGACGGTGGTCACGACCTGGCGCCGTACCCAAAGCTGCGCGCCTGGCTGCAGCGCGTGGCGGCGCAACCTCAGCACGTGCTGCTGCTCGAGCGTCCGTCAGGGCGCTGACTACAAAGCGAATGGCCCCTCACAAATCGTCTGCGTCAAGGGGCGCCGATCGCTCGGCTGTTCACGTTGCTGGTAACCGTCCGGCAGGTCTGCAGTGTTGCCAGGCTTGCCCAGCACCGCCATCGCTTCAATGGCATAAACCTCTGGCACGCGCAGTACCCGCCGCGCGCGTTCATAGTCAAAGCCCTGGATGCCATGCGCCACAATATTGTTGAGCGAGGCCTGCAGCGCCAGGTTTTCCCAGGCCGCGCCGGTGTCATACGAGTGCGTGATGCACGGCCGGCCGTCGTCACGTTGGGTGCGCGAAATGCACAGCACCAGCGCCCCGGCATGCTCGGCCCAGGCGCGATTGCCGGGTACCAACAGATCCAGAAACGTCGGCCAGAAATCGGTGTCGCGCCGCGCGTAGAGAAAACGCCAGGGCTGGAAATTTCCCGACGAGGGCGCCCAGCGCGCCGCCTCGAACAGTGACAACATCTCCGCCTCGCTCAATGCTGCGCCTGACATGGCGCGCGCCGACCAGCGATCGAGGAATAACGGGTGTAGCGGATGAGCGCTGTGGCGCGCGCTGCTGCCTTTGATCATCTTCGACATCCTTGTGGGCTTAAGTTCAGGCGTTGATCAGCGGGCTGATTATAGGGAGTATTTGCATGCTGGTCGCAATCAGGGTCACCGACATGCCAGTGGCATTCACACTCGTGCAGTAATTTCAAGGGCCGTCAGCCGCGGCGGATGACCCGCCCGGGATGGGTGGCAGTTCCGTGATTTTTTGGGTTGTCTTGGCGTGCCTCACTCCGGATAATCCGCGCGCTCTCAACAGTACGTGGAGTACACATGATCCTCAGTAGACAGATTGCCCTCGCCCTCGCCCTGACGCTGGCCACCGTTGCTGCCCAGGCTGAAACTGCTGCCACTGCTCCCCCGGCTGGTTGGCTGGGTAAAGGCGAGGCCGGCCTCGTTTTCGCGCGCGGCAATTCGGTCGCCGACACCGTCAACTTCAAGCTCGGTATGAGCGAAGTAGTAGATCAGTGGAAGCACTTACTCGAAATGTCGGCGCTGCGTGCCAGCACCGGCGGCGTCAAGAGCGCCGATCGCTACATGGCGGGCTGGCAGTCCGATTACAAGGTCAGCGCACGCAGCTTCTGGTTTGGTGGGTTGCGCTATGAGAACGACAAGTTCAGCGGCTTTGACTATCAGGCCAGTGCCAGTACCGGTCTGGGTTACAAGTTTTACGACACCGAAAAGATCAAGCTCTCAGCTCAGGCGGGCGCGGGTTTGCGCCGACTCAAGAACAGCGTGACCGGGCAATCGCCGGACGACGTGGTGGTGGTCGCCGGCTTGGACTACGAAAACAAACTGACGGCCACCACCAAAGTGGTCGACAAGTTTCACGCCGAAGCCGGTTCGAGCAATACGCTGTTGACGAACTTCCTCGGCCTTGAAGTCAAGATGAGCGATGCGCTCGCCCTGTCGGTGGGCCTGGATGTGCGGGATAACACCAAGCCTCCGGCCGGCAAGAAGCAGGTGGACACGGTGAGCACGGTCAACGTGGTCTACGCGTTCTGAGCAAACGCGCTCACCGGTGCCACTGGGGCTCGCCTGGCTGAGCGCGGTCAGTCACTGATCAGCACCGCCATATGCTGGGCGCTGAACAGGTTGCCGCTGGCGTTATATTTGCCATCGGCAGCCAACCCGAGCGCCGTAGTCGAGCCCTGCATTGCGGTGGCCAGTGCGGCGATGAACTCCGCGAAGCTCGAGTAGTTCTCGATTGCGCGGCTGTGCACGTGACCGATGGCGTACCAGCTGTCGCTCGCCGTGGCGGGTGCCACGATCTGCGGCGCCGCGGCGAGTGAGAGCAGATTGATCCGTCCCGGTCCCACCTGCAGGAAGTGCAGCAGGCCAGCGCCGCTGAGATCCAGGTTGAGCGCGGTTGAACCGGTGCCGAGGCCAGGGAATGCGCCGCTGGCGCCACCGTGTGACCAGTTCAACACCAGTTCGTTTTTGAGATCGCTGTAACTCACCACGCTGAGTGCGCGAAAATCACTGCTCGTGGCGGTGCCGAATGGCACGACGAAGCCGAACACACGGGCGGGCGCTCCGACCGACAGGCCGGACAGCGGCAGTGCGCCACTGTCGATCGTATAAGCCGCCGAGTTGGCATCGCTCGCCGGGCTGGCACCGGTGCCGCTGAAATCAAAGGCCTGGGGATTACGCCCATTGATAGCCTGCAGGTCGAGCACCAGCGGATTGGTGAGCGCGCCCGTAAGCAGGCCCCACAGCGGCGTGATTTCGAGGCGCACACGGCCACTGCTGGCATCGAGCGCGGCCGCGCCGGTGGCGTTGTCGATCGACACCGTGCCGCTCGCCGCGATGCGCTGGCCGACGGAGATAGCGCCGCTGCCGAAGCTGCCGCTCTGGCCTGCCTCAGTGACACGGGTCGTCTCGGCGATCGTGACCGTGACCACGCCGCGCAGATACTCGAAGCTGCCATCGCGCCGCTCGAGCGTCGCGCCGCGCACCGTCAGGGTATTGCCGTTGCGCGCCATCACCTCACCGTGCACCCGGTCGCTCAGGTTGCTGGCAACGCTGCTGCCGGCGAGCACGCGATCGGCACTGAAAGTGTAATCGCTGGTCTGCAAAGTTCCAAAAGCGGCCGTCACGGTTCCGGCCGGAAGCGTGGCCAGTTGCGCCAGCCCCGCGGCGCCGCTGTAGGCCACGCCGTCGATTTCATAGCTGGTCGTGCCGGTGGTGTGCACCTTAACCTGCCCGAGCTCACCATTGTTCAGATGAAAGGGATGCACATCGACCGTATAGGTCGCAGCCGTCGTATCGGTCGCGACCAGCGAGCCACGTACGCGGATGTTCAGGTCCGCCGGTGGCACGACGCTCGCCTGGATCATCGGCGCGACCTGCACAGTGGCGCTCGTCAGGTCAACCACGTTCGAAATCGCCAGGTTGAAGTCGAACGCCAGGCGTGAGGTGCGCGCGCGTGTGATGATCAGGTGGTTGCGATTGTCGAGGCGCACGTCCAGGTCAATGCGACCCGTGAGCGCGTTGCCATTGATATCGACTGGCGTGAGTGCGACGCTCCCGCCGGTGTCATTGTCAGCCGTGATGCTGGCGTTGCCATAGTCGAGCGTTACGGTCGCGGCGATATAGTCGCCCGAGGGAATCCGACCGGCACTGATCAGCTCTGAGAGCGACACGAGCTGCGCAAAATCGACGCGCGTCGTGGCCGGCAGGGTCTCGACCACCGCGCCGCTGGCCTTGCGCAGTTTCAGCGAGACGACATCAACGGTGTAGCTCTGAAAGTCACCGGCAGCATCCTGCAGTGTTATGAGTGCCGCGCCGCAGTCAGTTCCGCAGTTGCCCACGCCGCCGCTGTTGCCGCTGTTGCCGGCAGTCCCGGACGAGCCGCCGCCACCACAGGCCACCAGCATCGCGGCGAAGGCAGCCGTCAGCATGGCACTGAGCGCACCAGGGAATCTCGAGTGCCAGTCCTTCAGCGTACCTGACGCAATGCGCTGTGGGGTGGTCGTCATGTTGCTCTCCATCGAGTTGATTGCAGCGTGGGAGAAAGTCCCTGCCTGTCACAACGTCACCGGGGGGGTGCGGTTGACGCGTGTCTGTGAAATGCGCGCTGGCCTGGAATTATGTCGTCAAGGCGAGCAGCGCGATGCCGGCGGCAATGCGGTACCAGGCGAACACCGTGAAGCGGTGAGTCTGTATGTAGCGCAGCAGCCACTTGACCGTCGCAAAGGCGACCAGGCCTGAAACCGCAAAGGCCACGGCAAAAGATACCCAGTCTTCGCTGCCCGATGCGTTGTCCCGCGCCTTCAGGAATTCATAGCCCGTGGCAGCGAACATGGTGGGAATGCCGACCAGGAAGGCGAACTCAGTGGCGGCCGCACGTGAGGTCAGACCTGCGAGCATGGCGGCAAAAATTGTCGCCGCTGAGCGTGAAGTCCCGGGAAACACTGCCGCCAGAATCTGGCAGGAGCCCACCCAGAAGGCGACCGACCAGGTGACCTCGGTGCTCACGGTGCGCCCGGAAACCAGCCATTCAATAAGCAATATGGCTATGCCGCCGACAATGAGCGCGCCGGCTACCGGGCCTATTGTCGTCGGCAGGGTGGCGCCCAGTTTCTTGGCAGCCAGGCCGCCAACCACGGTGATCGCAAAAGCCAACAGCAGCTTGGCGAAGTAATCGCGTTGCGCGGGCTCGGTCAGGCCCGTGGCCAGCTGGCGGATGCGCGGCCAGAAAATCAGCGCTACGGCGAGTATGGCGCCCGACTGAATGGCGACATTGAAGAGTTCGGAGCGGGCACCGAGCCAGTGCTCAGCGATCAGCAGATGGCCGGTACTCGAGATCGGCAGAAACTCGGTGATACCCTCGATAATGCCCAGCACCACGGCCTGCAAGAAATCGTACATGCGAATACCCACTAAGAACCCACACCGCAGCGCATCTTAGCCCGAGGTTGTATAGCAGAACGGCATTCAGATTATTGTTAAATGGCCCTTTTGCATTGTTATCGCCGCATTGCGCAATTGGGAGGCGCTGCATTAGGCTAGGGTCGTGGGGTTTCCATCGAGGCCGGAGAGTCAGGATGGCACGAGAAGAGAAAGCAAATTTAACCAGCGTAAAAAAACTGCTGACCAGTTTTGTATTGGACAGGTCGGGGAAAACGACTGCTCAATTAGAAGCTGATTTCGGCGATTTGCTGCTGTTCATGATTCACCTGGCTGATAAAGAAGGCGTTGATTTGATTCGCGCCGGGCAGCGACAGGTTGAGCGCCGGGCCAGGACTGTGCCTCAGGTCGTTCACGGCGGCAAGCGCTGAAGCGCCCGCGCAGTTCACGACCGCATGGGTGACGGAGCGACGCCCCTGCGGGCACAGCTTCTCATCGCAAGCCGTCGTGTCGTAGAGCATGGTCTCGATCATGGCTGTGAACTGTCGCTGCTCCTAAAGATTCAGCGATTGCCGCGCTTCAGCTTCTTGTCGTACACAGCGGTCACGAAAGCCCCGGGCAGGTTGGAACTTCTGGTAGCTTGAGGCATCCGGACAGTGCGCAATGCTGTTAGGTGTTTTGCGCCCAAAACGGCCTAGGCCTCCGGAAACCCACGGTATCTGCTGTTTGACACGCGTATACCGCATACCGTATATCTCCAGCATCACAGATAGTCATGCGGCATCTGGGACAGTGCAAGTATAAAGAATCAAGGAAACAGCTGATTAGAGACGGGGCCATGAATACCGCATTCGACACGGTCGCAGCTACTCCCGCAGCAGAGAACCTTCCTATCCAGCTCGGAAACCCACTCCTGTGGGCGCCTGTGCCGCGGGTGAATATTACTGCCCATATCTATAGTCTTTTCAAGGTGCAGTGATCACACGACAATGAAAAATGCGGTCAACCTGACGTTCAACGGCAGTCTCGTCTGGGCGACCTTGCGCGACCCGCTGGCGCTTGAACACGGTGGCGCCGAGACGCTCAGCTTCGGTGCACAGGAGTTTGCCCGGCTCGTGTCGTGCCGGCGCATCCTGATTGACTGCCGGAAACTGGACCTGAGCGGGACACCTATAGCGCCTGACTGGCAGCAGACGCTGCTCCGGCAACTCGGGTTGCCGGAGGATGCGCGCGCCGCACTGGTGGTCGACAGGTTACGCGTTGCCGACGTGGAACAGCTGCGCGCTTCGGTGATGCACGGGCCGACCACCGCGGTATTTACCAATTTGCGCGCGGCGGGGCGCTGGCTGCGCGCCGTCGAGGCACAACCATTGGTCCACCCACGTAAAGCCCTGCCATTGGGTGCGATCAAAGAGTTGCTGTACCAGTTCGTACTCGCGCGTCGTGACGCCGACAAGACGCAGTTGGCGGTAGAACTGGGCGAGCTCTATCGTTTCCTGCTTGATCAGGCCGAACACATGGGCATTGATCCGCAGCTTGCCATCGAACTGTATCGCAGCAACGCCGCCCAGCGTCGATTGAAGCTGGTGCATTCGGGTGAAGTCTAAAGGGCCATCCAGGCGGCGATGAGCGCACCGGCGTGGTTGGCGTTTGTGGCCCTGGGCGTCATATGGGGCCTGCCGTATTTCTTCATCAAGATTGCCTTGCAGGAGCTTGCGCCCTTTGTTGTGGCCTGGGGCCGCCTGCTCCTGGCCGCGTTGATTTTGCTGCCCATCGCCTGGCAACGCGGCGCACTGCGTACGATCAGTGCCCATTGGGGCGCGATCATTGCTTTTGCGCTGGTCGAATTTGTCGTGCCATTTTCGGCGATCTCGCTGGGTGAGAGATGGATCAGCTCGTCGGTTGCCGGTATTCTCATCGCCATGGTGCCGTTGAGTGTCGCGCTGATTTCACACTTTTTTGGGCTGCACGAGCCGATGGGCCTGTGGCGCAGCGTCGGTCTGATGCTCGGGCTTGTTGGCGTAGCCGCACTCCTAGGATTCGGCACGGTCTCCGGAACCATGGGCTGGGTCGGCGTCGGCTGCTTGCTGCTCGCGACGCTGGGCTATGCCGTCGGCCCACTGATTGTGCAGCGCCATATGGTGGGGCTCGATGCCGTGGGCCCGGTGGCCGCGAGCGTGGGCGTCGCTACTTTAGTGCTGTCGCTACCCGCCGCACTCACCTTGCCGCGACAGCTGCCGGGCGCACAGGTACTCCTTGCACTGTTGGTACTGGGCGCGGTATGTACCGCGCTGGCCATGCTGCTGATGTTTTTCCTCATCCGCAGCGCTGGCGCGGCCCGCGCAGCGGTCATAACCTATATCAATCCTGCGGTCGCGACGCTACTGGGTGTCATGGTATTGCACGAGCCGCTGGGACTGGGAGGCGTGCTGGCCTTCGCGCTGATACTGCTGGGCTCGTGGCTGTCGACCCGCGGTGCCAGGCGGGATTCGCTGCGGTCGCAATGAATATGCTCACCAATATCGAGACGATTTCCAGACTATTGCTGGCCCTGGCCTGTGGAGTGTGCCTGGGGTTGAATCGCGACCTGCACCACAAGCCTGCCGGCGTGCGCACCTTTAGCCTGGTGAGTGTGGGTGCGGCTTTGGTGACGTTGGTGGCGGTGCAATTGATGCCGGGCGATGGCAGCTCAGTCAGTCGCGTGATTCAGGGCATCCTGACTGGCATTGGCTTTGTCGGTGCTGGCGTCATATTTCACAGCGAGCAGGGCAAGAGCGTGGCCGGACTCACTACGGCAGCTGCCATCTGGTTCACGGCCGCACTGGGAATCGCCTGTGGTCTTGGTCACTATACTTTGGTGCTCATGGGCCTGATCGTAGCGTTGGCGGTACTTGTCATTGGTGGGCCCATCGAGCGCTTTGCCGAGAGACTCGTCAAAGACAGACCACCGGAGGCGCGGAACGACTGATCCTGCGGCAAGCCGCAGTGTGACAAATCTCCTGGAGCCCGGTTAAAGGGCTCAGTGCGGCGTTACCAATGGGTGGCTCATTTCTTTGCTCACCAGCCACATCACCAGACTGATGAATTGCGCGTCGCTCCCTGCTGAATGCGGGGTGAGACGGTACCTGCCGTTTACAATAATTGTCGGTGTGCCGTCGGCCTGATAGGCCTTGATCTGCGCGTCGGCCTGGCGCATGAGCGCATCGACGCTGAAGGATTGCGCGGCCGCAAGAAACGCCTCGGGAGTAATCTGCGTCGCCTTTGCATACCATCTGGCAGCTTCCGCGATGGTGGGCAGCAGATGCCTGGGGCGATTGGTTTCCGCATCCATGATAGCCAGCTCACCGCTTTTCCAGATAGCATCGAACAGCGCGTCGTGGGTGCGTTCGAGAAGACCCAAGGACTGCGCGGCAAAAAAGGCGCGCTGAAATGTCTTCCAGTCTTCTTCCGGGTGCCAGGAGGCGGGCAGGTAGCTCAGCTGGGCTTTTGCCGGCAGCTGCGCCTTGAGCTTGTTGATGAGTGGATTGTAGAGATTGCAGGCCGGGCAGGCGTAGGAGAACACTTCCACCAGCTCGATCTTGCCCGCAGGCACGTGGGTAGCCTGTGCGGGCTCGATGACAAAGTAATGCTGACCTTCAACCCAGGTGGTTTCCGCCGCCACTGCGGGGAGCCAGGAGAACAGCGAAACCAATAACCAGAGTGCTACTCGCATAAATCCTTCGCTGGCGATCGCGGGCTCTCAGGCAGCCCGCCCTTCAGTATCAGGCGCCGGTCTTGGCTTCTTTGTTCTGGTCAATCCAGAGCAACGCGGCATCCAGATCGGCCAGATCGGCTGCATTGAAGCCAGGCATCTTGCCACCGTTGGCGGCCTTGCTACGTTCCAGTTCGCCGTGGGCCTGGGTATAGACCCAGTTCAGGCCGCGGCGAACCTTGGCGGTAAATTTTTGCTGCTTATCTTCGGTCATGATCGTCCTCGCTGGCTTGGGTCTCTTGATAGTGTGAGTCACTTCCGAACCGGTTTTAAAGCCGGGTGGGAGATAGGGCGGATCGCCTCGACCAACGATCCGTCCCGAATAGCTCAATGAGCATGCCCCGGGTTCTGAACGTCGAGGTCATCGACAGGCAAGCGCGGACTAACGGAAGCGCCACCTATCTGCAATCAAGCGGTGCGAAGACTACGACGAAATGCTGCTCGACAGCAACATCTTATTGATATGGGCGCGTCGACCGCCGCTTGCAAAGCACTGACACGATCCCAATAGTGATAGCGAATTGATCCCCTTGTGAGGGAGTCTTGTGCCGGACACGCCCACGGAAATCTACCACTCAGCTGACCGATCGGACTGCGATGAACGCTCGTTGGTACTCGCCGCCACTGGCATTGCCAGCAGCATTGGCTTCGATGGCACACAGTTCCTGTTAGGCGTGGAGCTTGCCGATGTGCCCAACGCTTTGGCTCATCTGCACTCGTACGCCATGGAGCGGCGAGCCACCCACGTTGCAGAAGTGTACGCGCCGCCGCGCATTCACCGTGGCGCTTGGTTGGGCTGCATGGTCTATGTTGTGGCGCTATTTGGGATCGCGCTTAGCGTGTCGAATGGCATCTGGCGGGTCGATGCCTTCGAGCGTGGGGAGCTCAACGCAACGCTGGTGCAAAGCGGTCAATGGTGGCGCGCCTGGACTGCGCTCACGCTGCATCGGGATGGCGCGCATCTGCTGGCCAATCTGGGCGCGGGCGTCTGGTTCGGCTACCTCGCTGCGAGGCAACTTGGTGCCGGTATGGCCTGGTTGCTGATCGTGATGGGCGCTGCATCGGCAAATCTGTTCGACGCTCATTTCGGTCCAGCCGACTATCGCTCGGTAGGTGCATCGACTGCGGTGTTCACGGCACTCGGCCTGATGGCCGCGCATTCATGGCGCAGCCGCTACCATCTGCGGCAGCGTTGGGCGTTGCGCTGGGCGCCATTGATTGCCGGAGTGGTATTGCTGGGCTGGTTCGGTTCAGCCGGTGAGGGCACGGATCTCATCGCGCATGCCTTGGGGTTTGTCGTCGGCTGCATGCTGGGCGCCAGCGTCGCTACGCGCTCTGTCGAGGCGCTGCTGAGCCGTGTGCCGCAGTGGCTAAGCGGCCTGGCCGCACTCGCGGCGCTGGCTATAGCCTGGGCGTATGCGCTGTCTGCGACCCTGGTGTGAGTGCAGACTATGCATCCGAGCAATAGGGCGTAACGGCTTCAGCCTTGAGCGTCGGCAGAGTCCTGATGCTGCGAATGACGGGCAGGCGCCATGCGTGCAGCGCCAGCAGCAATGAGCTGACGCCGGCAAATCCCAGCGTAATGCGCAGTCCGAAGTGTTCGCCGAGCCAACCACCAATCAGTGCGCCGGGTACGGCCGGCAATAGTATCAGCCAGCGCATGGTGCTGGTCATGCGACCGAGCATCCGACCCGGGGTGACGGCCTGACGGAGCGAGAGGAAGTTGATGAAGATGAAGACGGCGCCGATGCCAAACAGCATAAGCATCAGCGCGTAGGCGGCAATGCCTACGGCATCGACTGGTGCGAGGGCCAGCAATAACCAGCCAGCCCCGCAGATTCCGAAGCCGAGCACCAGAGTCGGGCCCGGACCGATGCGGCGCGCCAGGCGGTGGCCGATGGCACTGCTGGCAATCGTGCCAACACCCAATGCCACGTAGCTTAAGCCCACCTCGCGCTCGCTCAGGCCCAGCTGGCGCGTGGCGAACAGAATCTGCACGACGCTGGCCGCCTGATAGCACAGCTGCCACATGCCCACGCAACTCGCCATCGTCACCAGCAAAGCATTGCTGCGCACGAAATTCAGGCCTTCGCGCAGCGCGGGCCAGAACGCGGCGTTGCTGGCGCTGGGTGTTTCCTTGACCGCCACGCCGCGCAGGATTGATGCCGATATCATCAGCAGTACTGCATCGGCCAGCAGTGCCAACGGTGCGCCGGTGAGCTTGATCAGCGCGCCGGCGGCGCCGGGGCCAGCGACTTCTGCCGTCGATGAGGCGAGCGCGTTCTTGGCATGAGCCTCGACCAGTCGTTCACGCGGCACGATCTGCGTGAGCACGATCTGCGCGGCGCTTCCCGCCGTGGTATTGACGACGCCAATTGCAAAACCGACGATATACAGCCATCTCATCGACAGCAAACCAAACCACCAGGCCAGCGGTACGGTGGCGACCGCAACCGCGATCGACAGCTCGCCGAAAATATACACCGGCAATTTGTGCAATCGATCGAGCCAGACTCCCGTTGGCAGCGAGAACAGCACGAACGGCAGCAGCTCCATGGCCGTGAGCGCGCCCATCTGCGTGGGCGCTGCGTGTAGCAACACCGCCGCTGTCAACGGCAGCGCGAGCATCGTCACCTGGCCACCGAAGGAGGAGATCAGTATTGAAATCCACAGGCGCCGATAGACCGCGTCGCGCAGCAGGTCGGTTAACGAGAGAGCGAAACGACGACGGACAAAATTCAAAAGGGCCCGCCCGACCATCGGCTTAGGAGCAAGCAGCCAGTCGTCGTCGCGGTGCTAGCGCGCGCTCTTGCGGAATTTGAGCACGAAGTTGTCGGCTTCGCCGATGGCCACATAGCGATCACGGTCCTTGTCGCCCTGGGAGAGCGTCGGTGGCAGTGTCCACACGCCGTCGACCCAGTCTTTGGTGTCTTTAGGATTGGCGTTGATTTCCGAGCGGCCTACCAGCTCGAAGCCGGCTCGCTTCACCATCTCGATGGCGAAATCCTCGCGCAAATAGCCGTCCTCGGCTTTGGGATCCTGCGGGCGATCACTACGGCCACGATGATCCTCGATGCCAAGGATGCCACCGGGCTTGAGTGCGCTGAAGCATGCGGCCAGGGCCTGATCGGCGTAGCCACTGCCCAGCCAGTTGTGCAGATTGCGAAAGGTCACGATCAGATCAACGGATCCGACCGGGGCGATACTGAACTGACCTGTGCCCAGGGTGGTTTCGGTGATGGTGCCGAGGCGTGCACCCTGAGCGGCGATCCGCGCATGCCAGCGCTGCAAAATTGCCTGGTCTTCTTCATCTCCGCGAGCGGGCAGGGCCACGATGTAGTGGCCCCGACCGGCCAGGTACGGACCCAGAATTTCAGTCCAATAGCCCGTGCCAGGCCAGAGCTCCACTACCGTCATCGAGGGAGCCAGGCCAAAGAAAGTCAGCTCTTCAACCGGGTGTCGAGCCGCATCTCTGACGAGCGCGCTGGCGGTGCGCGCCGGATCCGCGACCACGGCCGCCAGGGTCGGGCCGGTGCCCGCTGCATGCAGCGCCGCAGTTTGGCAGCCGCTCATCGCGCTGGCCAGGGTTGTAAACGCCAACAGGGCAGGAAGTGACAGACGCATGGTGGGTGATCTCCGCAGACGAGGTGCGGATCATATTGCAATTGGCCAGAAATCGCAGCCCTTAAGCCTGCCCCAGCTCCCGTCGCGCAAAACCATCAAAGCGTGCGCCCTGGCGCCCATAGGCTGGTTCGACGGTACCGCCGCGTAGCGTAGCGAGCAGTTTCTGCACCTGGCCAAGTTTGAGTGCCACCACCGCGCCGTTACGATCGTTCAGATTCCTGCAGTGACGGGCGAGCTGCAGATTGCGTTGCCAGCGCGAATGTAGCGCGTTGCCAGGGTCACACCAGCTGAGCAGGCGTTCAAAGCCCTGGCGGCCCTCACCATAGGAGAGCATGCGGCAGGTGCTGGTTCTTTCGGCATCCAGTCTGCTCAAGGCGTCAACACAATGCTGGCGTGAGGCACCGATATTTTCTATTGCCACGGCATCTTCGCCGCGTACTACGTCCGTCTCGCGTGTCAGTATCTGCTCGAGCTCGGCGAGCAGGCGGGCTTCGTCGTTGAGCACCCGTTCGAGGTGCCGCCGGATATCGGCGGGCTGCACACTCATAAGTCAGGACTTGCGGCGCTGGCCCGCATCGGCGAGGTCGCGCTCGAGTTGCAGCAGTCGGTCAGCAATCTTTTCGGGGTCGGCGTGGTATTGGCTACGCTCAATCGCCTGACGCAGCTCGGTCACGCGGGCGGCGTCGACTTCAGGCATGCCGGCAATCGTTTCCTGTAGTACTGCGAGGCGCCGTGCAGTATCCGTGATGTTGACACTCTCGGTCTGCGCGCTGGGCGTAGGCGTGGTCGTTGATCCCGCGGGCGACGCGCGGCGCACGCGCTCAACAGTGCGGCTGGCGCCGGTGTCGACGGCGCTGGTGTCGGTGCCCTTGATGCGGGTAGTCACAATGATCTCCTGGTTCAGGCTCTTACGGTGGCTGTAACGGCAATCGCTGAATTAACTTTAGGGTAGAGTTTGTCATAAGGATACCTCCACCAGCTGTGCGCTGCGCACGGTGGCCTCGAGGATGCGCTGCGATGCCATATTTTGCACCCGGATCAGCTCGTCAGGCTTACCGTCGGCCATCGCAATCACGGTTACCCGTATTTCCATCCCGCTGGTATGCGCCAACAGTGTGAGTTGCTGGCCGCGATGTACGATCGCCGCGGTAACCAGAGCATCGGCAGTCAGTGCCTCGCCTTGAGCCACCGGGCGGCGCAGGTGCTGACCCGCGAGCTGCGCGACGTCGCGGACATAGTTGTTCGATAAACCGGGCAAGCGGCGGCTGAGCGTGGTGAAATCGCCGGGCAGGGGCGCCGCGCCGCGCGCCAGCGCGTGTTGCGCTACCAGCACCGCTGATTCACTCGCCAGTACCGCCGACAGGTAAATGGCCCAGCGTACGCCCGATTCACAGCGCACCCCCACGGTGGTGCGCTCCCGTAATTGACCATCCCCGGCGATCACGGCGTGCAGTGGCTCGGCGCAGGTTGCCAGCCGCAAGCGCGCGTCGGGCATGTCGATGCTGACGATAAATCCAGCGCCCGGGTTGCCCGCCGCACTGCGCACCGCCTGCTCGGCTGCGGCGCGGATATTGCTCAGCTCAGTGTAGCCGGCGTCCGCGGCATGCAAGGGTTTGAGCAGCAGCATGGCGATGGCCGTGGCGGCGAATCGATAAACAGCCTTGTTGAGTTTGTGTGACACCTGGACTCTCCTGCTTTGATGTTGAAAGAGCAAGGCGCGTGCCAGTACCAGCGTCAGAAGACTGACGCTGCCATCGGCCACTGTCTGCCGCTGCGTGGCAAGCCCTGGCCGCCAGGCAGGGCGTATTCGCCCGGGGGTGCGATCTGAGTCACGCTTTAAGGGCAGCCTGAAGCGTTCCGTGCCACATGGCACAGCGCTTGCTCCTTCATGCCGTGACCGGACAGCAGTTTAGTGGAGGCAGCATGGCCAACATCATTGATAACTTTCTTGGCGTACACGCCCAGGCACTCGGCATTGAGTCACGCCGCTCGCAACTGTTGGCTGCGAATCTGGCCAATTCCGACACGCCGAATTTTAAGGCACGCGATGTGGATTTCAAAGCGGCCCTGGCCAGTGCCAAAGAGCCGCGCGGGGGCAGCCTGCCTTTGCGACTGACCCAGAGCGCGCATCAGCAGGCCAGCGTCAGCGCCGGCGATAATGACCCGACTCTGCTGTACCGCGTGCCGCTGGCTCCGGCGCTGGATGGCAACACCGTAGACCCGCAGCTTGAACAGGCGGCGTTCGCGGAAAACGCGGTGCGTTACCAGGCCACGCTGACGATGCTTAACAGCCGCCTGCGCTCTTTGATGACCGCCATAACCGGCCAATAGCAGCGCACGCCATGTCCAGTTTCAGAATTTTTGATATTGCCGGGGCCGGCATGAGCGCGCAGTCGGTGCGCCTCAATACGGTCGCCAGCAATCTTGCCAATGCCGACAGCATCAGTGGCAGTGCCGCGGGTGCGTACCGCGCGCGTCATCCGGTGTTTCAGGCTACCGCAGCTCCGCTAAGCGATCCGACCGGCGCCAGCGTCGAAGTACGCGGCATTGTCGAGAGTCAGGCGGCGCCGGAGCGCCGTTACGATCCAGCCAGTCCGCTTGCCGATGGCAATGGTTACATCTACGCGCCCAACGTCAACACCGTCGAGGAAATGGTCGACATGATTTCGGCCTCGCGTTCCTATCAGAACAACGTCGAGGTCATGAACACCGCCCGCAGCATGATGTTGGCGACCCTCAAGCTCGGACAGGGCTGATGGTCCGCCACCAGGAGAACATTGCGATGAGCATCAATAATCCGATCACACCGGCCTCGGTCACGAGCGGCACGCCAGCCGCGAGCACGCGCAAGAGCGCCAATACCCTGGGCATCGGCGATTTTCTGACGCTGATGACCACGCAGCTGAGAAATCAGGACCCGTTCAAGCCAATGGATGGCACCGAGATGGTGTCGCAGCTGGCGCAGTTCGGCACCGTCTCGGGCGTGCAGTCCATGAACACCACACTCGGAGCACTTTCAGATTCGTTGCGCTCCTCGCGGGCCCTGTCCGGGGCAACCATGGTCGGGCACGAGATCATCGCGCCGGCCAGCTCAGCGCATTACAACGCCGGGCAGCCTCTGGTGGGCACGATTCAGGTGCCGGCTGGCAGCAGCACAGTGACCGTGACGATCAGCGACAGCAGCGGCCAGGTCGTGAGGCACATCGCAGTGGCTGCCGCCAGCGGCCAGCAGGGTTTTGCCTGGGATGGCCGCACGGATCGCGGTGGCCAGGCGGCGAGCGGTAACTATGCCATCGCCGCGATCGGCAACGTCGGTGGCGCCAGTCAGTCCCTGGAGACGGCGGTTGCCGCGCGCGTGACCAGCGTCAGCCTTGACAAGGCTGGTGCCAGCCTGACGCTCAATACTTCAGAGCTGGGTGCGGTCGCGCTCAGCAAAGTACAGCAGATCATTTGAACCCTTAGCAGGAGCTTAACCATGTCATTCGGTATCGCCCTAAGCGGCATCAGTGCGGCGCAAGCGGATTTGAACGTCACCGCCAACAACATTGCCAATGCGAACACCACGGGCTTCAAGCAGTCGCGCTCCGAGTTTGCGGAGCTGTTCGCCGTTTCGGCGCAGGGTGTCAGCAAGGCGCAGGCCGGCGCCGGCGTGAAGGTCGCCGACGTGGCGCGGCAGTTTACCCAGGGCAATATCGAGGCAACCAACAACAGCCTGGATCTGGCGCTCAGTGGCCAGGGATTCTTCATACTCAGTGACGCCGGCGCCTCAGCCTATACGCGCTCCGGCGCTTTCCAGACTGACAACACCGGCTACGTCGTCAACTCTGCGGGGCAGCGTCTGCAGGTCTATTCGCCCACTACTAACGGCACCTTCAATACCACCTCGCTCTCCGATCTGCGCCTGGTATCGGGCGACAGTGCGCCGCAGGCGACCACCAGTGCCAACGTCAATTTCAATTTACCGTCGAACGTGGCCGTACCGACGGTCGCAATTTTCGACCCGGCCAACAACAACAGCTACAACAACTCGACTTCCCTGACGGTATACGACTCATTGGGCGCGGCGCACACGGCCAGCCTGTATTTTGTCAAAACCGCAGTCGCCAACACCTGGGACACACATCTCTATGTAGACGGTACGGCGGTAGGCCCGGCCGCCACTTTGCAGTACACCAACACTGGCGCGCTGGTAGTGCCGGCCACTGGAAAGATTGCATTTCCGACTTACACACCTGGCACCGGCGCTGCGGGTATGAATCTGACGGTGGACTTCGCTAGCAGCACGCAGTATGGCGATACCTTCGGTGTCACGGCTGTTTCACAGGATGGCTTCACAACCGGTCGCCTGATCGGTATCAGTGTCGATGCGACCGGCGTGGTGCAGGCGCGCTTCACCAACGGGCGCTCGATTTCCCAGGGACAGGTTGCCATTGCAAACTTCGCCAACCCCCAGGGCCTGCAACCACTGGGTAACACCAACTGGGCGGAGACTTTCGGCTCTGGCCAGGCGCTGCATGGCCAGGCCGGCAATTCCGGATTTGGACTCATTCAGTCCGGCTCGCTGGAGCAATCGAACGTGGATATTACCGCGCAGCTGGTGCACATGATCGTCGCCCAGCGCAACTTCCAGGCCAACGCGCAGGTGATCTCGACCGAAAATCAGATCACGCAAACCATCATCAATATCCGCTGATTAACCGGCAGGAATAAACTATGGATCGTCTGGTGTATGTGGCGATGTCGGGCGCAAAGGAGACGATGCGCGCGCAGGCTGCCAATAACCACAACCTGGCCAATGCCAGCACGGTCGGCTTTCGCGCCGACCTGTCGGCATTTCAAAGTCAGGCGGTCCAGGGCGCAGGCTTGCCGACCCGCGTCTACGCCACCGACCATACGCTCGGTTGGGATGCATCGATTGGACAGCTGCAGCAGAGCGGACGCGATCTGGACGTCGCGATCAACGGGCCTGGCTGGATTGCCGTCCAGGGTGGCGACGGGCGCGAGGCCTATACGCGGGCCGGCGATCTGCGTGTCGACGTCAACGGTCAGCTGACTACCGCAGCGGGTCAGCCGGTGCTGAGTGACAGCGGGCCGCTCGCTGTACCACCACACGGTTCGATCAGCGTAGCGCGTGATGGCTCGGTGGCGATCGTGCCGCTGGGTCAGGCCGCCACTACTGTTGCCACGGTCGGACGCATCAAGCTGGTGAATCCGCCGGCGGGCGCACTGGAGCGCGGCGCCGACGGCCTATTTCGCCTACGCAGCGGCGGCGATGCACCGGCGGATGCCAGTGTGCAGATTGCCTCCGGCGCACTCGAGAGCAGCAATGTCAATGTCGCCGAGGCCATGACCCAGATGATCGAACTGGCGCGTCAGTTTGATCTGCAGGTGAAGGCCTTGCGCACCGCCGAAGATGATGCCGCCTCATCGGCGCGTCTGCTGCAGGCCGGTTAACAGCTTTAGCAACTATCAGGAGCAGTCATGAATCCAGCATTGTGGGCCGCCAAAACCGGACTCGACGCGCAGCAGACCCGCATGGCTGTGGTGTCGAACAATCTCGCCAACGTCAACACCACCGGCTTCAAGAAGAGTCGCGCGGTGTTCGAAGATCTGCTTTACCAGAACGTACGCCAGGTGGGCGGGGCAACCTCACAGGATACGCAGGCGCCCAGCGGGCTGTCACTCGGCACCGGTGTGCGCGTGGTCGCTACCGAGAAAACCTATACTCAGGGGAATCTCAGCCAGACCGGCAACTCGCTGGATCTGGCAATCAGCGGTCGCGGCTTCTTCCAGGTGTTGCTGCCGGATGGCACACTCGGTTATACGCGCGCCGGAGATTTTCAGCTCAATAGCCAGGGTCAGCTCGTGACCTCGAGCGGCTACGTGGTGCAGCCGGGCATCAACATCCCAGCGGGCGCGCAGAGCGTGACGGTCGGTATCGATGGTGTGGTCTCGGTGCAGTTGGCGGGTCAGTCGGCGCCCTCGCAGGTCGGCTCGCTGCAGCTGACCGATTTTGTGAACTCCGCGGGTTTGCAGCCGCGCGGTGAGAATCTGTTGGTGGAATCAGCCGCCAGTGGCACGGCGCAGTCGGGCAATCCCGGCCAGACCGGGCTCGGCACGCTGCAGCAGGGAGCGGTTGAGAGCTCTAACGTCAATGTTGTGGAAGAGATGGTCAACATGATCGAGACCCAGCGCGCCTACGAAATGAATACCAAAGCCATCCAGACTGCTGACCAGATGCTGCAGTACCTCAGTAATAACGTGTGAGCGGAGTCACTGTGATCAATAGTCGCCTGAGTATTCTGATGCCGCTGATGCTGTTGGCGGCCTGCCGTACCGCGCCGCCGCATATCGACAACTTCAGCGCCAGCGATCCGCTGGCAACGGCGCCACCGCCCGGTACCGCGGGGGCAATCTATCAGGCCGGCTACGACGTGCCGTTGTTTGAAAATTCCGTCGCGCATCGCGTCGGTGATGTGCTCACCATTGTGCTTGAGGAAAAGACCAACGCCAGTAAAAGCGCGAGCACCACGACCGCCAAGAAATCCAAGGCCGATATGCCCGGCCCGAAGCTGTTTGGCGCTCCGGTGAGCGTGCATGGCGTGGAGGTGCTGGCCGGTAGCATGAACAACGCCACCAGTTTTGACGGTTCGGGTGACAGCAAGCAAAGTAATGTGCTCAACGGCAGTATCTCGGTGACCATTGCCAGGCGCCTGGCGAACGGCAATCTGCTGGTGCGTGGTCAAAAATGGATCTCGATCAATCAGGGCAGCGAATTCGTGCGTCTGCAGGGCATTGTGCGCTCCATCGATATCGCACCCGACAACACGGTTTCGTCCTCACGGGTTGCCGATGCAGCAATTTCCTACGGATCGCAGGGCGTGCTGGCTTCCGCCAACTCCAAATCCTGGCTGGCGCGATTCTTTGATTCCAAATGGCTGCCGTTCTGAGGGCTTGTTCATGTTGCAGTTTCGATCACCTTCCATAGCCCCGCCACTGCTGGCGGCGTTCATCATAGCGGCGCTGTTGCTGCCGGGCCTGGTGTTGGCAGAGCGCGTCAAGGATCTGGCTGGTGTCGCCGGCGTGCGCAGCAACCAACTGGTGGGCTACGGACTGGTCGTCGGGCTCGACGGTACCGGCGATCAGACCAGCCAGGCCCCGTTCACCGTGCAAAGCATCATCAACATGCTGGCGAAATTTGGCGTCACCATTCCTGCCGGCGTGAAGCCGCAGCTCAAGAACGTTGCGGCGGTCACGGTTACGGCCAATTTACCGGCGTTTTCCAAAGCCGGTCAGACGATCGATGTCACCGTGGCTTCGATCGGCAATTCCAGCAGTCTGCGTGGCGGTGCCTTGTTGATGACACCGCTGCGTGGCGCCGATGGCGAGGTCTATGCCATGGCGCAGGGCAGTGTGATGGTGGCCGGCTTTGGCGTCAGCGGCAAGGACGGTTCGCGCGTCAGTGTCAACGTACCCAGTGGCGGGCGGGTGCCCAACGGTGCCACCGTTGAACGCGAAGTGCATAGCAACTTCGGCACTGAGCCTTTCGTAGTGCTCAATCTGAACAACCCGGATTTCACCAACGCGACCCGTCTGACGGCCGGAATCAATTCACTGCTCGGCGCCGGCACCGCGCAGGCGCTGGACGCGGTGTCAGTACGGGTGGCAGCGCCGGCCGCCGAAGCGTCGCGCATCAGCTTTATTTCAGCGCTCGAGGAGCTCGAAATCGAGCCCAGCGATGCGCCGGCGCGCGTCATTGTCAATTCACGCACCGGTACCGTGGTGATCGGTTCACACGTCAGGGTGATGCCCGCGGCCGTCGCGCATGGCTCCCTGTCAGTCACCATCCGCGAACGTGAGGATGTCAGTCAGCCCAATGCACTGGCCCAGGGCACGACCGTCACCTCACCACGCAGTGACATCTCAATTGAGCAGCCACCGGCGCGGATGTTTATGTTTAGCGCCGGTGTCGATCTCAACGAGATCGTGCGCGCGGTCAATCAGGTGGGCGCGGCCCCGGGCGATCTGGTGGCCATACTCGAGGCGCTCAAGGAAGCCGGTGCGTTGCGCGCCGAGCTGGTTGTCATCTAGCGGTCGGCCGCGATACGCCCATGAGCGCGCCACCCGTTGCCAGCAGCTACTACGCCGACTTCGGTCGCATGGAGGCTCTGAAGAAGACCGCCAGGCAGGATCAACCGGCGGCAATACGCGAGGCTGCGAGGCAGTTTGAGAGTCTGTTCACCAACATGCTGCTCAAGAGCATGCGCGAGGCGAATCTCGGCGAGGGCCTGGGCGACAGCGAGCAAACAAAGTTCTACCAGGATATGTTCGATCAGCAACTCGCCGTGCAGATGTCGCAGGGCAAGGGTCTGGGCCTGGCCGAACGGCTGGTGCAGCAGCTGCAACGCACCGGCTTGTCGCCGCCCGCAGCACCCGCACCAGCCGGCACTCAGGCGCCAGAGATTGCACCCACCAACTCAGGCAGTGCGATGAGCGATAAAGCTGCCAGCACTCATACGCGCGCGCACTTCATCGACAGCATCTGGCCATACGCCGCGCAGGCGGCGAAGCGCATCGGTGTCGCCATTGAGACCGTTGTCGCCCACGCCGCACTCGAGACCGGCTGGGGTCGACACCTGCCTGCCAGTGCCAGTGGTGATAGCAACAACCTGTTCGGCCTCAAGGCCGGCAGTAGTTGGCACGGCGACAGCGCCGATTCGGCTACCCAGGAATTCGCTGGTCGCGAAACCGTAGCCGTACGTGCGCCATTTCGCGCTTACGCTTCGGTCGCGGCCGGCATCAGCGACTACGCTGATCTGCTAACCAGCAATCCGCGCTTTGCTGCGGCACTCAACAGCGGCAATGACGCCACGGCCTTTGCGCTCGGACTGCAGCGCGGCGGCTATGCCACGGATCCCGCTTATGTTCATAAACTGGTAACGACGGTTGCCGCGGTGCGCGAGCTGGCCGCACAGGCTGAGCTCAAGAATGGCGCCGCGCTGCCGACAACCTCGGCCGCAGGAACAGCCTGATGAACGGCTGTCGCCGCAGGTGTGGGAGTCACAATGGCTGATATGCTTTCTACCGGCGTTTCCGGGCTGCTCGCCTTTCAGCG
>JANMWZ010000063.1:0-11662 GCA_031441585.1 Gammaproteobacteria bacterium | reverse complement strand
CGGCGCCGATGGCGCCGATTCAATCGCAATCCGGAACAGTCAACCGTCCCGCCAAGACGCCGGCAGCCAGCGGCACCAGTGTCGCGCCGACTGCGACTGCAACGGCAACTGCGGCGCCCCAGTCTTCCGCTGGCAGCAGCTATACGGTGCAGCGTGGCGATACCCTGTCGAACATTGCGGCGCGCAACTACCCCAATGCGCAGCGCGAGCGGGCACTGGTAGCGCTCTATCGCGCCAATCCCGGCGCGTTTAGCGGCAACATGAATGAAATGCGCTCCGGTGCAGCTTTGCAGCTGCCTGACGCTTCGACCGTAGCGGCGATTGGTCCCGGAGAAGCCGTGAGCGAAGTCTCATCGCAATATCGCGCCTGGGCCCCGGCACACAGCAGCGGTCAGCTGCGGCTGGTGGCGCCGACGCAGGCGCCCAGCGGTTCTGCCAAGGGTGCATCCACTGGCGACACGGCCGGCCTGCAGCAACGCGTCACGCAACTGCAAGCGGACCTGAACGAATCGCATCGCCTGCTGGAACTGCGTAACGCTGAGCTGGCGCGCCTGCAAGCACAGATCAATGCCAAGGGCGGCGTCGCCGCTCCGACGGCCCAGGCGAAGCCGCCCGTGGTAGCGGAGCCCGCGCGAGCCGAACCGACGGCCGAACCGACGGCCGAACCGGCGGCCAAACCGGTGCCGCCACCCGCACCCGTCGCCGTCAACAAGCCCGCCGCGAGCGAAGGGGGCTCGCTCTTCGGCTGGCTGGTTGGCAACTGGAAAGTGGTGCTTGGTGCCCTCGCCATCCTGCTCGGAGGTGTGTTCGGCTGGCGTGTACTGCGCGCCAGGCAGAGTCAGGAATTCGATCGCACGCTCGATCGACTCTCCAGTCCACCGTTCGAGGCGGCGGTGCGCGCTACCCGTGCGGCCGAGACCCAGCCGATTCGCGCACTACAGCCCAAGGAAGATACTTCCTTCGTGGTCGAAGAGTCGGGCACTCATGAAGCACCACGCATCAGTGAGCGCGACCTGGCCGCAATGCAGGCCGCATCCGTGGCCGTGGATGACACCGTATCGGGCGACACCGCCGTGGCCCTCGATCAGGGTGATCCACTCGCCGAAGCCGATTTCCATATGGCCTATGGCCTGTACGATCAGGCGGCTGATCTGGTGCGTATTGCCATTGCGCGCGAGCCGCAGCGCCGTGATCTGCAACTCAAATTGCTCGAAGTGTTTTTCGTCTGGGGCAACAAGGATCAATTCCTGCAGCTGGCTCGCGAACTCTCGACCACGCGCGCTCAGGCCATCTCGGGTGAATGGGAAAAGATTGTCATCATGGGTCGGCAGATTGCGCCTGACGATGCGCTGTTTGCGGCCGGTGGCTCACTCCCGGGCGCGGCGGTCGGTGGCGTCGATCTGAATCTCGAGGGCGGACAGAATCGCGTCGATTTTGACCTGCTGGGTGAGCCCAGCATGGCTCACGAAACCGCCAACGATAGAGTTGATCTTGATCTGGGCGCGGCGCTGGGCGATAGCGATGCCACCGGCGAGCTGCGTGCGCTGGGCGACACCGGCGTCGACTTCATGCTCGACGATCCGGCACGCGGTTCCGACACCACGGGTTCGACGCGGGAAATGCCGCAGTCATCGCATACCGTTACGCTGGATTTTACCGGTTCCACCGCTGCCAATCCGGTCGGCGACATTCCCACGGTTGAGCAGCCACACCTGATCGTCGAGCTCGATCATCCCACGATTCGCCAGAAACTCGATGCCACCGCGGCGCATGCCCTGGGGCGCGCCGATCAAACCGCAGAGCTGGCGCTTGATGATCTGGGGCTCGATCTGGCAGCGGCCGACACCGGCGATCATGAGATCTCGGGCGACGGCGGCGATGCCTCGCCAACCCTGCTCACCAGTCTGGACGATGACACGCGCACGCTACTGGCGCGCGCCGAGGCGGCCTCGGGCGAGACCACCGGGATGCCCAGCAAGCCTGGCGAGGCCAGCGGTACCTGGCTGTTCACGGACAAGGATTTTTTATCGGCGCTGCCACCCATGGGTGGCCGGCCGGGCGATGATTCTGCCCATAGCAATGCGCGCACCGAGCTGGTTACCGCATTGATGCCGCGCCTCTCTGAAAATGGCCTGGGGCTCACCAACCAGATTGCCGCGCTGAAGAGTGCTGGCGGCAACGTCGATCTGAACCTCAATGAGCTCGAGGCGATGGGCAATTCGGCCGTGCCAAATCTCGATCTGGACGTGGGTACTCACCACGCCGCAGCCGATAGCCGCTTCACCGAAACACAGCGCCTGGTGGCTGATCCCGAGGCCTCAGAGCCTGAGCCTGCCACGATGAGCGAGGTGGGCACGAAGCTTGATCTGGCGCGCGCTTACATGGATATGGGCGATCCGGAAGGGGCGCGCAGCATCCTCGACGAGGTCTTGAGTGAAGGTTCGGCCTCGCAGAAGTCCGAGGCGCGCCGGCTTATCGATTCCCTGCCGGGGTGAAGCGGGAGGCGCGAGCCCCCCACACAGGCACAATGGGCCTCGCGGGCCACCCCTTGCGCCGCATTGCCGTCGGTATTGAGTACGACGGTACCGGCTTCCACGGCTGGCAGCTGCAATCGCAGGCGCGATCTATCCAGCAGGAAGTGCAGCGCGCCCTGAGCACCATTGCCGCTGGCCCCATCGCGCTCACCTGTGCTGGCCGTACCGACGCCGGCGTGCATGCGCGCGCCCAGGTCGCCCATTTCGACTCCGTGGCGGAACGCTCCATGCGCGCCTGGGTACTGGGCGCCAACTGCGAGCTGCCGCCAACCATCAATCTGCGCTGGGCCTGCGCCGTGCCTCTGCAGTTTCACGCCCGCTTTGGCGCCCTGCGGCGTAGCTACCGATACCTGATTCTGAACCGTTCAGTGCGCTCAGGTCTGGCAGCGCAGCGTGCCTGGTGTGTCTATCAGCCCCTGGACGCCACCGCCATGCAGGCGGCCGCAACGTATCTGCTTGGAGAGCACGATTTCAGCGGCTTTCGCGCTGCCGAATGCCAGGCGCATACGCCGGTACGACGCATCGAATCACTCAGGGTGTGGCGCACCGGCGACTGGTTGCGCATTGAGGTCACCGCCAATGCCTTCCTGCAGCACATGGTGCGCAATATCGCCGGCCTGCTGGTCGAGGTGGGTCGTGGCGAGGCGCCGCCCGCCCGGGCGCTGGAACAGCTCGAGTCGCGCCAGCGACAGTTGGGCGCCGCTACCGCGCCGGCCCATGGCCTGTATTTCTGGCGGGTCGTATATCCCCCGGAGTTCGGTCTGCCGGATGATTCCGCTATGATCGACTTTCCTGAGCTGCCATCGCTCTGAGGTCGCATGTCCTGGTTTGAGAAAATTGTGCCCTCGCGCATCAAGACCGAACGCCGTTCGCGCTCGGTTCCCGAGGGGCTGTGGATCAAGTGCCCGGCCTGCGATGCGGTGCTGTATCGCGCTGAACTTGAGCGCAACCTCAACGTCTGCCCGAAATGCACGCACCACATGCGTATCGGCGCGCGCGCGCGCCTGCAGTCCTTTCTCGATGCCGAGGCGCAATCCGAGATCGGCGCGCTGGTCGAACCGGAAGATCCGCTGCGCTTCAAAGACAGCAAGCGTTACAAAGATCGCCTGGCGCAGGCGCAAAAGGCCACTGGCGAAGCTGACGCACTCGTGGTGCTGGCCGGCCGGCTGCATGGCGAGGCGGTGGTGGCCTGCGCCTTCGAATTCCAGTTTCTCGGTGGTTCAATGGGCTCGGTGGTCGGTGAGCGCTTTCGCCGCGCGGTCGTGCATTGCATCGAGCAGCGCTGCCCATTGGTGTGTTTTACCGCCACCGGTGGTGCACGCATGCAGGAAGCCCTGCTCTCGCTGATGCAGATGGCCAAGACCAGTGCGGCGCTGGCGCGGCTGGCACGCGCCCGCTTGCCGTTCATATCCGTCATGACCGACCCGACTACCGGGGGCGTATCGGCCAGCCTGGCGATGCTGGGCGATCTGAACGTCGCCGAGCCGCGTGCGCTCATCGGTTTTGCGGGCCCACGGGTCATCCAGCAGACCGTGCGTGAGGTTTTGCCCGAGGGTTTTCAGCGCAGCGAATTCCTGCTCGAACATGGCGCGCTGGATCTGATCGTCGATCGACGGGACATGCGCGATCGACTGGCAACGCTGCTGCGCCTGTTGCAAAAGCGGCCACCGCTCGCTGCGGCTTGAATTCCCCGGCGCGCACGCTGGCCGAATGGCTGGCTTATCAGCAGCAGCTGCATCCGTCCAGCATTGACCTGGGACTCGAGCGGGTCAAGCGCGTCGCCCAGCGCCTTGAGCTGGTGGCGCGGGCCGGCGCGGCGCCTGGCGCCTGGGCCAGCAAGTCGGTCATCGTGGGCGGTACCAATGGCAAGGGATCTACTGCCGCTTTCATCGCGGCGCTCGCCCAGGCCCACGGTTTGCGGGTAGGGCTGTTTACCTCGCCGCACCTGCTACGTTATGAAGAGCGCATCTGTATCAATGGCGAAGCGATCGGCGCGGCCGCACTGGTGGCAGCGTTTGAGCAGATCGAGGCGGCACGCGCGGGCGATTCGCTGACCTTCTTTGAGTTCAATGCGCTCGCGGCACTGCTGCACTTTCGTGCCGAACGGGTGCAGCTCGTGGTGCTGGAAGTGGGGCTGGGTGGGCGACTGGACGCCACCAATATCATCGCTGCCGACGTCGCCGTACTGTGCTCGGTTGGCATTGATCACTGCGACTGGCTGGGCGATACGCTCGAGTCGATCGGCCGCGAGAAAGCGGGCATCTTTCGTGCCGGCCAACCGGTCATTCTGGGTACCAGGGATATGCCGGCCTCGGTCACGGCCGCATTGCGGGCGCTTGAGTGCCACGTCGCTGTCGCGGAGGTGGATTTTAATTTCACCCGGCATGCTGATGACAGCTGGGATTATCAAGATGCGCAAGGTGGTTTGGCGCGCCTCCCGGCACCAGCGCTGCAGGGCGCCATTCAATATCGCAATGCCGCCACGGCGATGGCCGCCGCGCGCCTGTTGCTCGCGCCACAGCCGCTGGAGCCCCTCACGGTGGCACGTGCGCTGCGGGAGTTGCGGCTTCCGGGCCGCCTGCAGTTCATACCCGGGCCAGTGGAGTGGCTGCTGGATGTCGCCCACAACGAGGCCGCTGCCGCCGTGCTGGCCGGCGAGCTGCAGGCCCGGCCACCACCAGGGCGCACCATTGCGATTCTGGGCATGCTTGCCGACAAGGATGCCGCAGCAGTTGGCGCGCACCTGGATTCGCTGGTTGATCACTGGCTGCTGTGCTCTATTGATGAGCCGCGCGGCCTGAGCGCGCTGCAACTGCGCGAGCGTCTGGGCACGCTGCGTGGCCCGTGCGAGCTGCTGGGCAGCATCGCTGCGGGCTGTGCGCGCGCCCGCGAGCGTGCCGCGCCCGGCGATCGCGTTGTGGTATGCGGTTCGTTTCACACCGTGGGGCCGGCGCTGCAATGGCTTGGGTTATACTGAAGCGCTGCTATTTCAGGCTCGGGGCACACGTGCAGGAACATCTGAAAATTCGACTCACCGGCGCGATCATCCTGGTGATCGTGGTCGTGATGTTGGTGCCGGAAATGTTTCGTGGCCGGCCGCCGGGTGGCGCGGCGCATGGCGGCGGGATGGTTGATGAACTGCCGCTGCGCTCCTACACCATGGACTTGCGCAACAATTCGGCGCCCCAGGGCGGCGCCGCTGTCAGTATTCCGGGCCCGGTCGCGGCGGGTGTACCACCCACTGCCGCACCCGCACCCGCACCCGCACCCGCACCAGCGTCCGCGCCGAAGCCTGCGCCGACACGGACGGCTGCCGCGGAGGTTTCGGCCGCCAAACCTGTGCCGACTGGGGCGCCAACCGTCCGACTCTGGACGGTGCAGGTAGGCACTTTTTCGCGACGCGACTTCGCCGAGCGGATGGTCAAGCAGGTGCGCGCCAAGGGTTTCGTGGTGATGGTGGCGGGCCCCGACGAGCGCGGGCTGTATCGGGTGCGCTCGGCGGGCGTCAACACACGCGCCAGCGCCGAGGCTTTGCGACAGAAGATGGTGGCCCAGGGCCTCAAGCCCATTGTCAATACCGCACCATGAGACCTGGAGCGCGAACCGGCAGGTCCGCTCCTGTAGAATTACCCCGACTCTCCGGTGGCTGCCTGGACGGACGGATTTTCCCATGAATTGGACTGACTATCTGTTCATCGGCCTGCTGGTTTTTTCAGGCATCGCCGGCCTGATGCGCGGCCTGTTGCGCGAAGTGATTTCACTGATCTCCTGGATCGCGGCGCTCTGGATCGCCTGGACTTTCTCCTCCTCGCTGGAGCCTTATCTGGGCGGTGCGCTCCAGGATACCGCCGTGCGACCGTGGGCGGCGCGCGCCATCCTCTTCGTAGCGGTACTGCTGGTCGGTGCCGCGATCGGTGGGCTGCTCAGTCATTTTGTACGCCTCACGGTGTTCAGCGGCATTGATCGAATGCTGGGCATGCTGTTCGGTCTGCTGCGCGGCGTGGTGGTGCTGGGCGTACTGGCCATGCTGGCTCATGCCGTGCGTCTGCACGAGGAGCCCTGGTATCGCAGCTCCCTGCTGGTGCCGTACGCCGAACAGGCGGGCAATGTCATGCGCGCTCTGGTCGGAGAGCGTAAGATTCGCGCCTCGCAATAGTCGCTCTGAGCTAGCGGAGTACATCGAACGCATGTGTGGCATCGTCGGTATCGTCGGCACCAGCTCCGTAAACCAGCGCATCTATGATGCATTGACCGTGCTGCAGCATCGCGGCCAGGATGCTGCGGGCATCATGACTGCGGACCAGGGTGAGTTGTGCGTGCGCAAGGGCTCGGGCCTGGTGCGCGATGTGTTCCAGCAGCACCACATGCTCGAGTTGCGGGGCAATGTGGGCATCGGCCATGTCCGCTACCCGACCGCCGGTTGCGACAATGCGGCCGAAGCGCAGCCCTTTTATGTGAATGCGCCCTACGGCATCTGTCTCGCCCACAACGGCAACCTGACCAACGCGGCTGAGCTCGCCGATGTGCTGACGCGCGAAGAACGCCGTCATCTCAATACCGAATCCGATTCCGAAGTGCTGCTCAATGTGCTGGCTTCCGAGCTGCAGCGCGTCGGCACGCCGCGCCTCACTCCGGCCGATATCTTCGCTGCCACCACTGCGGTCTATCGCCGCTGTCGCGGTGGTTACGCGGCCGTGGTCATGGTGATCGGCCATGGCGTGCTGGGTTTTCGTGACCCCAACGGCATCCGGCCACTGGTACTGGGTGAGCGGCGCACCGCGCGCGGCACCGAATACATGCTGGCCTCGGAAAATACCGCGCTCGACATCCTCTCATTCAAGCTGGTACGCGATGTGGCGCCCGGCGAAGCCGTGTTCATCGACGAGCAGGGGCGCCTGCATGCGCAGCAGTGCGTCAGCACGGTGCGCCATACGCCCTGCATTTTTGAATACGTTTATTTTGCGCGCCCCGATTCGATCATGGATAACATCTCGGTATACCGGGCACGCATGCGCATGGGCGAGCGGCTGGCGGATAAAATCCGCCGCGTGCATCCGCAGCATGACATTGACGTGGTGATTCCGGTTCCCGACACCAGCCGCACCAGTGCGCTGCAGATGGCGCAGAAACTGCGCATCAAGTACCGCGAGGGTTTCAATAAAAATCGCTACATCGGCCGCACCTTCATCATGCCGGGGCAGGAGCTGCGCGAGAAGTCAGTGCGCCGCAAGCTCAACGCCATCGATCTGGAATTCCGCGGCAAGAATGTGCTGCTGGTTGACGATTCCATCGTCCGTGGCACCACTTCCGCCCAGATTATCGAGCTGGCACGTGAAGCCGGTGCACTCAAGGTGTACTTCGCTTCGGCCGCGCCGCCGGTTCGCTTCCCCAATGTCTATGGCATCGACATGCCGGCCGCCAGTGAGCTGGTGGCCGCCGGGCGCAGCGAGGAAGAGGTGGCGCGCCTGATCGGCGCTGACTGGCTGGTGTATCAGGATTTAAGCGATCTGGTGGCCGCCTGTCTGCACGACAACGCCAAGATCGGCGAGTTTGATACCTCGTGTTTTTCTGGCGAATACGTCACCGGCGACGTCACGCCGGAGTATCTGGCCAAGCTGCAGCGCAATCGTTCCGATGCCGCGCGCAGCCAGCGCAACGCCAGCGCGGCCAACTCACTGCGGGTAGTAGGCGGAGCTTGATCGCTCGCTGCGGCGACGATGAGTGATCGCACGCGCGCGCTGTTGCTGGAAACCTTCGTAGCCCTGGCCGCTGAGCGCACCGGCAGCTGGCCGGAGATCCTGCAGCGCGAGGCCGCGCGCCGGCAGCTGCGCGCCCAGTGGCATGGTCCCCTGAACGATGCACCGCCCGCCGCTGCGGTGCGCGTTGCACACGCGCTCGAGATGGGCGCGCCGGGATTGCATGCCTGGAGCGCCAGTTGGCACCTGCCGCACGAAGAAGCGCCGTCACTGCAGTTGGCCGCCAGCGCCGCCGCGCTGTTGGCGGGACGCGAGGAACTGCTGGTGCTGGTGGCGCCCGCCGGTGGCGCCAGCCTTGCCGGGAGCGGTGCGCTGGTGGATGGCGATTCCTGCGCGCGGATGGCGGTAGCCGGTTTTGATGCCGAGACGGAAATTCGCCTGGGCAACTGTGGCGAGCTGCTTGGGGTCGCCGGCGATTGTGTGAGCGTGCAGCATAGTTCCGCCGCGTCGGGCGATGCCACGCGTTTTCTGGTGTTGGGATTGAAATGGCATGCGCCTGCTGGTCATTGAACAGGAATCACGGGTGCACTCGCTCTTGCGCCACCACGCCAGCTGTCGTTGGCCGGCGGTCGAGCTGATGCACTACGCGCCTATGGAGCGCGGCGCATTACCGCCGGAATTTCTGGCGCAGGGCTACGACGCGGTGTTGCTCGCGCAGGGCTGGCCGGGCGGCAGTGGCATGGAATGGTTGCAGGATCTGGGCAATCGCCCCGGCTTTGCGCCGGTCATTTTCATGCTTGATCGTGACGAGCCGCGGCTGCGCAATGCGGCGCTCGGTTGGGGCGCCTTTGCCGTGGTCGGCAAGCATCGCTTCGTGCACGAGCGACTGATCGAGGCGATCGAACGCGCCAGTCATCGCCATCGCCTGGCAATGGCCGAGTGGCGTGTGTCAGCGGCGGCGCGCGAGTCGCATCGCTTTGGCGATGCGCTCATTCCAGGCTACCGGCGCGCACGGCTGCTGGCGCGCGGCTCGGTTTCGCAGCTCTATGTCGCCGAGAGCGAAAAGGCCGAGCTGCTGGTGGTGCTCAAGGTCACGCCGTCGCAGCGTGATGATTCCGGCATCGATCAATCGTTTGAACGTTTTTTGCAGGAATATGAAATTGCCGAGCGCATCCGTCACCCGAATATCGTGCGCCTCTACGAGCTCGGCATTGCCGATGATCACGCCTACCTGGCCATGGAGTATTTTCCGCGCGGTGATCTGCGCCGGCGCATGAAAAGCGGTCTGGCGCCGGCCGAAGCGCTGCACTACGGCGCGCAGATCGCCGATGTGCTCAGCGCCATTCACGAAGCGGGCATCCTGCATCGCGATCTGAAGCCGGGCAACGTCATGCTGCGCTCGGAAGAGCAGCTGGCGCTGATCGACTTTGGTCTTGCCAAGCAGGCGGCCATGCAGCTCGATCTCACCGACAAGGGTCTGATCTTTGGCACCCCGCACTATATGAGTCCCGAGCAGGGTCACGGTCAGGCGCTCGATGCGCGCAGCGATCTGTACAGCCTCGGTATCGTGCTTTACGAGATGCTAACCGGCGATAAGCCGTATCGTGCCGACAATCCGATGACCGTGCTTTATATGCATCGCAATACACCCATCCCGCAGCTTGAACCCAGATTGTCCTCATTGCAGCCGCTGCTCGAGCGCCTGCTGGCGAAAGAAGCGGATGATCGCTTTGCCACGGCGGTCGAGGCCGGAGTGGCGCTAAACGCCGCACGCGTCGCCTGGCTGGAACTTCCGGCCGGTACCTGAGTAGCGCTACGTGAGCCTCGAAGCGCTGCTGGCGCCCACTCCCAGCGCCTGGCTGGACGCCGCCTGCGAGCAGTGGCAGGAGCTGCTCATCGATCACGCCTATTGCGAGAAGAAGGCCGCTTCAACCGCGCTAGCGCTGATCTTTGCCTATCCTGAGTACACCGAGCAGAAACTCGCGCTGGCCCGGCTGGCGCGTGAAGAGCTGCGTCACTTCGAACAGGTGACACGCATGCTGCAGCGTCTCGGCGTGGCCTTTCGCCGGCTGCGGCCGGGTCGCTATGCGGCGGGCCTGCGTTCGGCCGTACGCACACATGAGCCGCAACGGCGCCTTGATCTGCTGTTGAGCGGGGCGCTCATCGAAGCGCGCTCCTGCGAGCGCTTCCGCCTGCTGGCGCCCCGTCTGGCAGCGCCGCTGGGTGAGTTTTACGCGGCGCTCGCTCACGCTGAAGCGCGCCATGGCGAACTCTATCTGGGGTTGGCGCGCGCGGCGGCGAGCGCCGCCGGTAATGCCGACTATTCAGCGCGCCTGGTGCAGCTGGCCGCAATTGAGGGGCAGCTGATCCTCGATGTCGACGAACAGCTGCGATTTCACTCCGGGCCGCCGCGCGCCAGCACCTGCAGGTCGTAGCCGCGTTCATCGCGGCGCAGCAGGCTGCCCTGCTCGTACCAGGCGCCCAGTACGATGCGGCGCGCCGGTTGCCCTTGCAGGGCAAAGTCGTGGACCGCCGGGCGATGGGTATGGCCATGTATTAGCGTTTGCACCTTGCAGGCCAGCATGGTGGCACGCACCGCGTTCTCATCGGCATCCATGATATAGGCGGCAGCACTGCCGGTATGCGCACGACTCCCGGCGCGCGCCGCCGCTGCCAAGGTGCGGCGCGTGGCGAGGCTCAGACGCAGGAAGCGCTGCTGCCAACGAGGCGTGCGCACCACGCTGCGCAAGCGCTGGTAGGGCAGGTCGGCGGTGCACAAGGCATCGCCATGGGTCAGCAAGACAGGCTCGCCGTAGAGCTCAACCACCACCGGATCGCGAAGCAGGACGCAGTGGGTCCGCTCCGCAAAGCCGGCACCCAGCAGGAAATCGCGATTGCCATGCATGACAAAACAGGCGCTACCCGCGTCGGCAAATTCGCGTAGCGCCGTGCAGATCCGTGCGCGCGCCGGGTCATCATCATCGTCCCCGACCCAGTCTTCGAACAGATCGCCCAGGATATAGAGCGCATCGGCCGCGCGTGCCGTGCCCTGCAGGAGCTGTTCGAACTGGGCGATGGCGGCGGGGTAGGCGGCGTCCAGATGCAGATCGCTGACGAACAGTGTGCTCATGCGGCGCACTCCATTAAGTAGGTGTCACCGCAAGGCGGCTGCGGGGGCGACATCCTGTCGCCCACGGCCCCGCAAACCCATGATCGTCGCTACGCCTCCGCAGCCACCTTGTGCTGGCGGCGTATTCGAAGCGCACCACATGCGTACCCGGCGCCGCGTCGGTGCCCGGCGCGGGGTCCGCGCCCGAAGCCCACGACGCCGCAGAAGGGAGGCGCGGATCATGAATGGCTTTGGTCGGGACCGGGGGCGACAGGATGTCGCCCCCGGAGCCCCCATGGATGGGGTCATGGCGTTCCCGACCA
>JANMWZ010000062.1:0-13580 GCA_031441585.1 Gammaproteobacteria bacterium | reverse complement strand
GGCCTGCATGTCGTACCCGCCGTCATGCGGCGGCAAAAACGAATTGGACCCCCCCCCCCCCCCGCGCGACAGCTCGGCTACGTGGAGGCGACGGGTGGGTGTCGCCGCTGCGCCGCCGTGCTAGTTGAAGATGGCCAGATTCTTCTTAACCGTCGCGCGCCGCTGCATTTCCGCCAGGTAAGCCGACAGGTCAGCTTCTCGATGCCGCTGACTGACCCGTGAAATCAGTTGTTGGTCGTTGCTAGGGTTCGCACCCGAGGTGCCCGGCTTGACGGAGATGATGGCGAGTATTGCGGCGCCGCCTTCATCCATGGCCAGCGCCTGATAGACGGATTTGCCATCGGGCGTGGGTGCCGCAAAAGCCGCTTCGCGCACCTGCACAGGCGGCTGCGGGTCGCCGCGGCCGATCAGGGCGGCAGGCGCCGCGCTCGTGGCCATGGCCTTGATCACCGCGTCGAAGTTGCCGCCCGCAACAAGCTGCTTCACGGCAGATTCAGCGGCGGCGCGCGCGGCGCGCGTGCCCGCTTCCTTGCGCACGGCGGCTTCGACTTCGGCGTGCACTTCGCTCAGCGCTCGCACCCTGGGCAGGTGATGTTCGAGCACCTTGACGATCACCGCGCGATCGTCAGCGAGCGCCACCGGTCCACCGATGCGTTGATCCTTGATGACACTGTCACTGAAAACCAGGCTGCTCAGATCGGCGTTGACGCCCAGGGCGCCGCCGCCACCGCGGGTGTATTCAGCCACCTCGCCCGTGCTCAGGGCGAACTGCGTCGCGAGCGCGGCCAGATTGCTGCCCGAACTGGTCTCGAGCTTGCGCTGCAGGCTTTCCTGGCGGTCGCCAAAAATCTCGGCGGCACGCTCATGCCGATAGTCGGCTTCGATGCGGGCATGATCGTCGCTGAGGGTGCGGGCGTGCTCCGCCTGCACTTCAGCCAGGCGGATGAGGTGATAGCCGAACTGGGTCTTGACCGGCTCGCTGGTCTCACCCGCTTTCATGGCAAACAGCTGCTCGGCGAACGGCTGCACGTACGCGCCGCGCAAGGCAAAACCGAGATCACCACCCTGACGGGCGGAACCCGGATCCTGCGAATACTTGCGGGCCAGCGCGGAAAAATCGCCACCAGCGCGTACTTCGGCCAGCACCGATTGTGCTTTCTTGAGCGCCGCCGCGTCAGCAGCGGCATCTTTGGGGGCGGCCACGGTAATGAGAATGTGGCTGGCGCGCCGCTTCTCCGCTTCAACGTAGCGGCTCTGGTTCTGCTGGTACCACGCCTCCAGATCCGCAGGAGCCACGCTCACAGCCGCGGCGACGGTATCGAGGCGCAGCTCGGCGTACTGCAGGCGCACTGATTCCTTGCTCAGATAGTCGTCACGGTGCGCCTGGTACCAGCTCTGCAGCATAGCATCAGTGAGGCTCACTGCAGCGCTGTAACGCGCGAGCGGCAGCAGCGCGTAGCGCACTTCGCGCTGTTCGTTCTCGAGCGCAAAAGTGCGCTTGAGCTCTGAATCGGTGAGAAAATCACCGATTTGCAGGCTCTGCTGAAGCTGCCCGACCTGCAGTGAACTGCGCAGCTGAGTCTCATAGCTGGCAATGGTCATGCCCACCTGCGCCAGCATGCCCTTGGCAGCCACTTCATTGAATTTGCCCTCCACCTGGAAGGACGCCTCACCATGATAGGCCGTGAGCAAGGCCGCGTCGCTGACGCGAAAGCCGCGCTCGCTGGCGCGCTGGCGCAGCAGCGTGCTGCGGGTGTACTGATCGAGCAGCTGCTCCTGCAGCCTGGTGCGTACCTCGGCGGGGATCTCCGCCTTGACCTGCTGCTGGTACTGCGACTGGCGCTCCTGCCAGGCCTGCTGCAGGGTGGCAGAGGGAATCTCCTCGCCGTTGATCTTGAGCCCGTATTTAGGGGCACCGACGGTCAAATCGACGATGCCGTAGGCCCCCCATAGCGCAAAGACCAGGATCAGCAGTCCCAGCAGCGCATACGCCAGCCAGCGCTGGGTCTTTAAATGGTCACCGATGTTTTGCAGCATATTTGTATAAATGGCGGAGCGGACGGGACTCGAACCCGCGACCCCCGGCGTGACAGGCCGGTATTCTAACCAACTGAACTACCGCTCCGCTGAAATGGTGGGTGCTGAGGGGATCGAACCCACGACATTCGCCTTGTAAGGGCGACGCTCTACCAGCTGAGCTAAGCACCCGAAATCAGCGTGTCAGGGCATCACCCCTAAGCAAAAAGGCGGCGCATTCTAAGTTATTGAACCGACAGATGCCAGCGGCCAGTCAATGGGCCTGTACCGTCTTGCCGGCGCGCGCCCTGGAGCGGCGTGCGGGCTTGGGCACCGGGCTCACAGCCGTGACCTGCACCAGCGGTGTGGGCCGCCCGGTCAGCGCGATTTCCAGCACTTCGTCGATCCAGCGCACCGGGCGGATATCGAGCTTGCCCTTGATGTTGTCGGGAATCTCGACCAGGTCTTTCTTGTTTTCTTCCGGGATCAGCACGATGGCAATGCCGCCGCGCTGTGCCGCCAGCAGCTTTTCCTTCAGTCCACCGATCGGCAGCACCTCGCCACGCAGCGTGATCTCGCCGGTCATGGCCACGTCCGAGCGCACCGGAATGCGCGTCAGGGCCGAGACCAGCGCGGTGCACATGCCGATACCTGCGCTCGGACCGTCCTTGGGAGTGGCGCCTTCGGGCATATGCAGGTGGACGTCGTTCTTCTGGTAAAAATCAGGCTCGAGCCCGAGCACGTCGGCACGGCTGCGCACCACCGACATGGCCGCCTGAATGGATTCCTGCATCACTTCGCCCAGCTGGCCGGTGTGCTGCAACTTGCCCTTACCCGGCACCACGGCCGCCTCAATAGTCAGCAGCTCGCCGCCGACTTCGGTCCAGGCCAGGCCCGTGACCTGACCGACGCGGTTCTGATCTTCAGCCTTGCCATAACGGAAGCGGCGTACGCCCAGATATTTATCGAGATTGCGCGGCGATACCGCGATGCGCTTGTGCCCGCCTTTATCGAGCAGCAACTGCTTGACGGCCTTGCGGCTGATCTTGGCGATCTCGCGCTCGAGATTGCGCACCCCGGCCTCGCGGGTGTAATAGCGCACGATATCGAGCAGCGCCGTGTCGGCGAGCTTCAACTCGCCCTCTCTAAGGCCGTTCTGTCGGGTCTGCTTCGGCACCAGATAGCGGCGGCCGATGTTGAGCTTTTCATCTTCCGTGTAACCGGGCAGCCGGATCACTTCCATGCGATCGAGCAGTGGCGCCGGAATATTCAGTGAATTGGCGGTGCACACGAACATGACTTCGGAAAGATCGAAATCGACTTCCAGATAGTGATCTGAGAACGCGGAGTTCTGCTCGGGATCAAGCACTTCGAGCAGTGCCGAGGACGGATCGCCACGGAAATCCATGGCCATCTTGTCCACTTCATCGAGCAGGAACAGCGGATTGTGCACGCCGCTCTTGGCCAGGTTCTGGATGATCTTGCCGGGCATCGAACCGATGTAGGTGCGCCGATGACCACGGATTTCCGCCTCGTCACGCACACCGCCCAGTGACATGCGCACGAACTTGCGGTTGGTGGCGCGCGCCAGGCTCTGGCCGAGCGAGGTCTTGCCGACCCCTGGCGGGCCCACCAGGCACAGGATCGGGCCCTTGATCTTTTCGACCCGCTGCAGCACCGCCAGATACTCGACGATGCGCTCTTTGACCTTTTCGAGCCCGTAATGATCGGTATCCAGCACCAGCTGGGCGTTGGCAATATTCTTGTGCAATCGTGTGCGCTTTTTCCACGGCACCTTGACCAGCCAGTCGACGTAGTTGCGCACCACGGTGGCCTCGGCCGACATGGGTGACATCATCTTGAGCTTGTTGATCTCGGCGGTGGCCTTGTCGCGCGCCTCCTTGCTCATGCCGGCCTTGGCGACTTTCTGCTCGATCTCGGCCAGCTCATTGGTGCCATCTTCCATGTCACCGAGTTCTTTCTGGATGGCCTTCATCTGCTCATTCAGGTAGTACTCGCGCTGGCTCTTCTCCATCTGTGATTTCACGCGACCACGGATGCGCTTCTCGATCTGCAGCACGTCCATCTCGCCTTCAATGGCGACCAGCACATGCTCGAGGCGTTTGCGCACGTCGAGGATCTCGAGCACTTTCTGCTTTTCAGAGAGCTTGAGCGACATGTGGGCGGCCACGGTGTCGGCCAGCCGCCCCGGTTGCTCGATGCCAGCCAGCGCGGTGAGCACTTCGGGCGGCACTTTCTTGTTGAGCTTGACGTACTGCTCGAACTGCGAAACCACCGAGCGCACCAGCACATCCATCTCGCGCTCTTCGTACTGATCGAGATCCGCTTCGACGGCGATCTCGGCGGCGTAATAGTTGTGGGCCGCCTCGGCCGTGGCGGGCAGGGCCAGCTGCATCTGCACCACGCGGGCGCGCTCGATGCCTTCGACCAGCACCTTGACCGTGCCGTCGGGGAGCTTGAGCAGCTGCAGAATGGTGGCCGCGGTGCCAAAGCCGTGCAGATCTTCGAGCTTCGGATCGTCAATATCGGCCTGTTTCTGCGCTACCAGCATGATGCGCTTGTCGGTGCGCATGGCGGCGTCGAGCGCGCGTATCGATTTCTCGCGGCCGACGAACAGCGGGATCACCATATGCGGGTAGACCACAACGTCGCGCAGCGGCAGCACCGGAATCCGGCTGGCCAGGAGTGCAGGCGGGGTGGCGGGCGGTGCGGCTTCGACGGTTTGGTTCACTTAAGGTTCTCGCTATGCAACGGGGATCTGCAAACGGGCCGGTGGCAGCCCCATGCCGCATTCGATTGGGGCGCGCCATGGGTTTTCAAGGACGCTCAGGCGTGGCCAATCCCCGCCCGACGCGGCTCTTCGACGGCCGCCAGTCGCGGCTCTTCACTGCGATACACGATATAGGGCTTGGAAGTGCCTTCGATGACGCTCTCATCGACCACCACCTTGGAGACATTTCGCAGCGAGGGTAACTCGTACATCGTATCGAGTAACACATTCTCGAGGATGGTGCGCAGCCCGCGGGCGCCGGTCTTGCGCTGCATGGCGCGCTTGGACACCGCGCGCAGCGCTTCTTCGCGAAAATCGAGCTCCGAGCCTTCCATCTCGAAGAGCTTGCGATACTGCTTGGTCAGCGCATTCTTGGGCTCGGTGAGGATAATCATCAGCGCCGCTTCGTCGAGCTCATCGAGCGTCGCGACCACCGGCAGGCGACCGACGAACTCCGGGATCAGGCCGAACTTGATCAGATCCTCGGGCTCGACCTCGTGGAACAGATCAGAGCCGTGCGGCCTCTGATCGGCGCTGCGCACTTCGGAAGTAAAGCCAATGCCACTTTTCTGGGTGCGATTGAGAATGATCTTTTCGAGCCCGGCAAACGCACCGCCACAGACGAACAGTATGTTCGAGGTGTCGACCTGCAGGAATTCCTGCTGCGGATGCTTGCGCCCGCCCTGCGGCGGCACCGAGGCGATGGTGCCTTCGATGAGCTTGAGCAGCGCTTGCTGCACGCCCTCGCCCGAGACATCACGGGTGATTGACGGGTTGTCGCTTTTGCGCGAGATCTTGTCGATCTCGTCGATGTAGACAATGCCGGTCTGCGCCTTCTCGACATCGTAGTCGCACTTCTGCAGCAGCTTCTGGATGATGTTCTCGACATCTTCGCCGACGTAGCCCGCTTCGGTCAGGGTGGTCGCATCCGCAATGGTAAAAGGAACGTTCAGCAGCCTGGCCAGCGTCTCGGCCAGCAGCGTCTTGCCACAGCCGGTCGGGCCGATCAGCAGGATATTGCTCTTGGCGAGCTCGACGTCATCCTTGGTCTTGGTCGCGCCGCGGGTCTGCAGGCGCTTGTAGTGGTTGTAGTCCGCGACCGAAAGCACCTTCTTGGCACGCTCCTGGCCGATCACGTATTCGTCGAGCACCTTCTTGATCTCATGGGGCTTGGGCAGCTTGTCGCGCGCCTTGTCAGCCCGGTCCTCGAGCTCTTCGCGAATGATGTCGTTACACAACTCGACGCATTCGTCGCAGACGAACACCGAGGGGCCGGCAATGAGCTTGCGCACCTCGTGTTGGCTCTTGCCACAAAAGGAGCAGTACAGCAGCTTGCCATCGTCCGTGCGGGTGCGGGAATCGTCAGTCACTGGTACTTACCTCAAGCCTTAGGCCCTTATATAGCATGCCCCCCGCGGGCGGCGCAAAGAACTGCGTTCCATCTAAGACCTTGTTATTCATGCTTTTTGCGCGCCTTTTAGGGGCTTTTGGGCCTTCAAAAGGGCCCTCAGGCGGGCGCTCCGGGCGTCGCGACCGGAGCCACTTCACGCTTTTCGAGAACCTTGTCAATCAGGCCATAGCTCTTGGCCGCTTCCGGGTTCATGAAGTTGTCCCGATCGCTATCGGCCTTGACCCGCTCGACGCTCTGGCCGGTATGGTGCGCCAGGATGCGATTGAGACGATCTTTGGTTTCCATGACATCGCGGGCGTGGATATCGATATCGGAGGCCTGACCCTGGAACCCGCCGGAAGGCTGATGGATCATGACCTTGGAATTGGGCAGCGAAAAGCGCTTGCCGTGGGCGCCACCGCCCAGCAGCAGTGCGCCCATCGAAGCCGCCAGGCCGATGCAGATCGTGCTGACATCGGGTTTAACGAACTGCATGGTGTCGTAGATGGCCAGCCCCGCGCTCACCGAGCCGCCGGGCGAATTGATGTACACGGCGATGTCCTTGTCCGGGTTGTCCGACTCCAGGAACAGCAGCTGCGCAATCACCAGGTTGGCCATGTAATCCTCAACCTGGCCAACGATGAAGATCACCCGCTCCTTGAGTAGCCGCGAGTAAATATCATAGGAGCGCTCGCCGCGCGCAGTCTGCTCCACGACAATCGGCACCAGACCTAATCCACGCTCATTCATCTGCTACTACCCCTTGGAACTGCCAAAACCCGTCAATTCAGCGAAGCTCGCTGGCTTATCGACCAGTTGCACCCGCGACTTTACCCACTCGAGCGCCTGATCTTCGAGAACTGCCGATTCGATCTGCGCCATGGCCTCGCGGCTCTGCAGATACTGGCGGCGTACGCTGTCCGGATCGGGATAGGAGGCCACGACGGCATTGAGCCGCTGCTCCACCTGACCCCGATCGATGCGAATGCCATGGGCACGCACCAGCTCGCCGATGATCAGCCCGAGCGCCACGCGCTTGCGCGCCGGCTCTTCGTAGGGTTCGCGCGGCGGCAGTTGCTCGACTTTTTGCACGCCCATGCGCCGCAGCATCTGCACCTGCAGTTCCCGCACCTGCTCGTCAACCATGATTTTGGGCACTTCGAGTGGATTGGTTTTATAGAGCGCCTCGAGCAGCTGTTCGCGCACGCGCTGCCGGCTCACCTCCGCCACCTCCGTTTCCATGGTGGCACGCACCTGGGTGCGAAATTCCTCAATACCACCCTCCTGCAAACCAAAGGCACGCACAAAGGCTTCGTCGAGCTCAGGCAGGCTGTGCGCTGCCACGCTCTTGACGGTTACGGCGAACTGCGCCTGCTTGCCGGCCACGGCCTTGGCGCCGTAATCATCGGGAAAGCGCGCCGGCACTGTTTTGCTCTCGCCGACGCTCATGCCATGCAGCGCGGCGTCGAGTTCCGGCAAAATGGTGCCGGCACCCAGCACCACCGGCAGCGCTTCGCCTTTGCCGCCCGGAAACAGCTCACCGTCAATACGGCCTTCAAATTCAATCGTGACGCGATCGCTCGCTGCCGCGGCGCGGGCGGTCTCGGTGTACACCGGCTTCTGGCGGCGCATGCTCTCGATCATGGCAGCCACATCGGCATCGCTGATCTGCGCTACCGGGCGTTCAACGCTTAAGGCTTCAAGCGGAGCGACCTTGATTTCAGGTAACACCTCGAATACGGCTGCAAAGCGCAAGGCCTCGCCCGGCGCCACCTGCAGCGGTTCGATACGCGGATCGCCCGCAGGCCGCAGCTTTTCGCGATTGACGGCCTCGGCAAAACTCGACTGCATCAGATCGTTGACCGCTTCGGCATGCACCTGCCCGCCGTATTGCTTCTGGACGACGGCAAAGGGCACCTTGCCGGGGCGAAACCCCTTGAGACGCGCCGTGCGCGCCAGCGTCTTGAGCCGGTCATTCACACGGCTGGCGAGCGCCTCGCCGGGCACCGTAACCTCAAGCCTGCGCTCCAGGGCGCTCATCGTAGTCAATGAAATCTGCATGACCTGTTGTTCCTGAATGCCCAAAAAATGTGCTCGGCCGGACTGGTGCGAAAGAAGAGACTCGAACTCTCACGGGTTGCCCCACTGGCTCCTAAGGCCAGCGCGTCTACCAGTTCCGCCACTTTCGCCCGTGTAGGCAGCCGACGATTATAGCGTAGGGGCGGCTCGCGGGTTTGCCGGGCGTTGGGGCGCCAACCGGGCGCTGGGAGGGGTTCAGGGGCGGTTCAGCTTCGTTTGCTTTAATGGCCGCACCGGTGCCGCCGTGCGGCACGATGATTGGAGTGCCACCAGGTGGAATTGAGCGAGGACGCAGGAGTGAGCGAGCGAGCGCGTACGCGGCGCACCGCCCCCACCCATCCCAAAGCCCCGCGCCTGCTGGTCAGCGAGCGACGCGCCCGGCTGATGGTGCGCTGCGCCTGTGAGCTGCTGGGCCTGGACGAAACCAGCGCGACGGGCGACCTGCAGCTGCCCATGTCGGTAGCGGAATTCGAAAATGAGCTGCGCGCGCGCTATGCGGCGACCCATCCCGATCTGGTGTATCGCACCGATTCGACCACGGAGCGCGCGCGCCTGGATCGCTCGCGGCTGGCGGGATTGGCGCGGGTCATCCTGCGTCAGGGCGCACCGCCGCGCAGCTGAGGGCACCAGCTAATCAGCCGCCGAACCCTTCGGGCAGCCTTTAGCCCCCTTCGTGGCGCCAATACTCAACTCAGACAGCGTCAGGTCAAGGCGCCCATCGGTCGTCAGGGCAAAGGGCGGTGAGACCAGCGACAGGTCCGCGCCGCGTTTTTGCGCACAGGCGAGCGGTAATTCCACGGTCAGCGTGGTACCCACAGGCGCTGCCTGGAGCCTTTGCGTGATATCGAACATGGCACCTTGGCTCGCCCCGCAACTTTTGCCGCCGTCCACAGGGAGCGGTGGCCCCCCATGCCGGGCCGCCAATGCAGCGCCGTAGGGCGTGGTGCAATGTAACCCCATCCATACCGGCGCGTCCGGGTGCTGATTGACGCGCACTCGCAGCCTAACCGCGAACCCGCGCTCGGCGAGCCGGCGCATATCATGGGGCTTATCACCAATCTGCAACTCACCACGCTGTCCGCCGCTCCACACCGCGTTCAGACCGGAGGCACCGAGCGACACGCTCAGCGTCTTGGCCGGCGTGACTTGCGAAGCTGTCGTCAAACGCACCTGGCCAGCATCATCAATCACGGAGACAGACCACGGTGCAGTGACGCGTCCATTGGCAAACAGGACATTTTCCGGGTGACGGTCTGGCGCTGCGCCGGCGATTTCGGGCAGCTGATCGATGAGCATCGGATGCGCGTAGTCGAGACCATAGCCACGCGGGAACTGCGCACCCTGCGCCCCGTCAGCGGCTCGGAAGGTCACCGGCATGGCAGTGGCTGGCCAGGAAAAGGACAGTCGCCCGCTAAAGTCATGACGAATGGCGCCATCGGCGCTACGCAGCAACACGTCGGCCAGACCCGCGCCCTCGCTGCCCGGCAACCAGGCCGCGACAAAAGCGTCGGCAGCATTGATCTCGCGATTGACCCACATCGGTCGCCCCGACAGGAACACCGCAATGAGCGGTATGCCGCGCTGGTGCAAACTGCGCAACAACTGCAGATCGTGCGTAGCGGTAGTCGAATACGCCAGCGTCTCGCGATCACCCACGAACTCGGCGTAGGGCGCTTCGCCGAAAATTACGATCGCGGCGTCAGGGCGCTGCCGGTATTGACCGTCACGGCTCAATGTAATCGTGCCACCGGCGGCCTCCACGGCGCTCCTGAGCCCGGCGTACAGCGAGGTCGCTCCCGGAAAGTCGGCGTTGGTATTGTGATCGCCCTGCCAATCCACACTCCAGCCGCCCGATTGTGTACCGATGTCATCGGCAGCGCCGCCCACCACCAGAATTTTGCTGCGCGGGTTCAAGGGCAGCACGCCGCGATTGTTCTTCAGCAGCACCAACGATTTTCGCACCGCTTCACGTGCCACAGCACGATGCCCGGCTGAGCCCAGCTGCTCAAAATGTCCGGCGTCGGGACGCTGCGCGGGCAAGGGACGCGTGAACAGGCCGGCCAGAGCCTTGACCCGTAGTATGCGTCGCACGGCGTCATCGATGCGCGCCTGGGGAATATCGCCGGCCCGCACGTGCGCCACAGTGCTGTGATAAAACGCCTTCCAGCTATCGGGCGCCATGATCATATCGATGCCGGCCATGATTGCGGCGGCGCAATCGTACTTGGTGCAACCGGGAATTTCCTCCTGTGCGTTCCAGTCGCCAACCACAAAACCGTTGAAGCCCATGCGGTCCTTGAGCGCATCAGTAATCAAGGCGTGATTGCCGTGCATCTTCACGCCCTGCCATGAATTGTAAGAGGCCATCACCGTCAGTGCACCCGCGGCCAGGGCCGGGGGGTAACCCGCGCCATGCACGCGGATGAGTTCGGTGAGCGTGGAGTTATTGTTGAACTGATCGCGGCCATCGAGCGTGCCACCGTCACCCAGAAAATGCTTGACCGAGCACAGCGTATGGCCGGCGCTCATGAAATCAGGTGTTCCCAGCGTACCCTGCACGCCATTGACAATGGCGGCGGCGTAGCTAGCCACCAGCTGTGGGTCTTCCGAGTAACTCTCGTAGGAACGACCCCAACGCACATCGCGCACTACAGCGATAGTTGGCGCAAAGGTCCAGTCTATTCCGGTGGCGGCCACTTCAGCGGCGGTCACAACCCCGATACGGCGCACGAGTTCGGCGTCATGTGCTGCGCCGAGCCCGACGTTGTGCGGGAAAATCGTCGCGCCGCGCACGTGGGCGTGGCCGTGTACCGCATCGATGCCAAATATCAATGGAATCGCCGGGTGTGCGGCCGTACTGTCTGCCAGAGCAGCGCGCGCCAGGGCATCCACGAGTGCCAGCCAGGCGGCCGGCAGCGCGCGCGGGTCGCCATCGGGCGCAGAATCGCCGCCGGCCAGCACCGAACCGAGTTTGTAATCGTGCAGATCCTGCGGCGTGATCGAAGCGATATCTGCCTGAACCATCTGCCCGACTTTTTCCTCGAGCGTCATCGTGCTCAGCAGTTGCGTGACGAAGCGCTCGACCTCGGGTTTGATCAGCGAGTCGCGCGGCCCCAGTGGCCAGGCCGAACTATCCGCCGGGGTTTCGGCCGAGCTGCCAACCGTGACGCCAAGTGCGAGTAGGGCCAGCACGGAAAATATTCTGCTCATGATGTTAGGAACTCGCTGCGGAAGTGACGGTAATTTCAGCCGCTTCGACGCTAGGGCAGCGGTGCACCACGTGCGGCCACGAGAATCGCATACCACTCGGCACGTGTCCACGTCACGCCATAGGCCGCAGCGAGCGCGCGGATCCGCGCCGGAGATTGCGTGCCGATCAAGGGTATGGGTCGCGCCGGGTGCGCCATGATCCAGCTGTAGGCCAGCGCGGTGCGCTCGATACCCATGCGTGCAGCCTTGGCGTCCAATGCTGCGATCACGCGCGCTGCGCTCGGATCAGCGCCCAGGGCATTGGTACTACTGGCGTCCCCCAGCCGCCCCTGCGCCAGTGGCGACCAGGCGAGCACCGCAATCCCGCGTTCAAGGGCCAGATCAAGGATGCCATCCGCCAGCGGCGCGATGGTGAGCGCCGAAAACTCGGGCTGCAGGCTGGCCAGTGGGATGGTCAGGTGCGCGAGCAGGGCTCGCGTCTGCGCGGCCGAGTAGTTGGAGACCCCGGCGGCGCGGATTTTGCCCTGACGGTGCAAGGTGTCAAAAGCCCTGGCGACTTCTGCCGGATGCGCCAGTACGTCGGGACGATGCACCTGCAGCAGGTCGAGCTGCTCGACCCCGAGGCGGCGCAACGAGGCTTCACAGGCCTGAATCAGGTATGCCGTGCTGGAATCGTAGGGCACGGGCGGCCTGATTCCTGCCTTGGTCGCGAGCACCATGCCGGCGCGTAGCGACGGCTCGGCACGCAAGACTTTTCCCAACAGTTCTTCTGCCGCGCCGAACCCGCCCTGTGGCCCATGCCCGTAGACATCCGCCGTATCGAACAGGGTGCAGCCGATCTCGAGCGCCGCATCGACGCGGGCACGCGCGCTCGCCAGATCCACGCCTGCAAATCGCCACATACCCCAACCCAGTGGCGCGACCGCCAGGCCACTCGCCCCCAGGGCAATGCGCTGCGCCGACGAACTGGCGTTCACAAGCGCACTGCACATGGACGGGCTCCGGTTAAAATGCTGGGCTATGGGCGATTCGGAATGTTCCGCTGATTTTTGTTTGAGTAAAACTCAAGTAATTTCAGACACTTAAACGCCTACAGTCGTCCAAAGAACCCTTTCCACGCGTTCCGGGCAAGCCGGGAGCCGCAACAATTTCGATGTTCGTACTCTCGATCTTATGTAGTACAATAGAATCACTTTCTTGATACTATCGTACTATATGATTCTCGACGCTAACGAATTAGGATTCAGCGCGGAAGCAGAAATGCGGGACCGTACCCAGATGCAGTTTATCGCCTTTCTGGCGCGCCAAGGCGCGCACCGTTTCATCCTCAAGGGTGGAATGGCCATGCGCGCACTGTATGGTAGTACTCGCTTGACCAAAGATGTGGATTTTGACGGTGCAGAAAGTCTGTCGCAACAGTCGATGCGAGCTCAAATGCCCAAGGCACTCCTGCAGGCTGCCCGGCAGGCGGGACTCAATGGCGTTGAGGTGCAACAAACCAAAGCGGGAGATCGCTCTAGTCGCTGGCGAATCGCTGGCCGCACTGCCGAAGAGGTTGCCACGATTTGGGAAGTTGAGGTGTCCCGCCGAGGAGTTCCACCGGCCGACTTTATTGAGACACGACCGTTCGAGACTCCGATCGCTTACCGCATTCCGAATTTCAATGTCCGCGTGTATGGGCCCGCGGCGATGGCTGGCGGCAAGGTCAACGCCTTGTTAAGTTTAAATCGAAGCGTTCCGCGCGATGTCTATGATTTGCACGAATTGATCCGCAACCAGGCCGATCCCGCGCCGTTGTGGATCAGCCGGGTTGCACGCGAATTTCTAGTACGGAAACGCCCGGAGGTTATATCAAAGATCGATCGGATCGGCTTTCCTCTCGCCAACTCGGAGTTATTGCCCTATATCGCACCCGCTGTGCGCTCAAGTATTGATGAGGCTCGCTGGGACGAAATCAGATTGGATGTGGCGGAGCACGTCGACCGCTGGTTCGCCTATGCGATCGAGCACGCCAAGCCCGCGGAGGAATTGCACCGTGATGCCGACGAAATCGATTTTGCTGGGCGCTGATGCGCCTCGTGTGCTCACGGTGCC
>JANMWZ010000061.1:0-2693 GCA_031441585.1 Gammaproteobacteria bacterium | reverse complement strand
GCCCTCGGGCGGCGTGTAGATCGTCTCGCCGCGACTGTTGGCGATGCGCGTGCCGGGAGTACGACGCACGCTGAAGTCGGTCTCCTTGATGAGCTGCGCAACCTCGATGAAAAGGCCCGTGGCTAGCGGCCGTTCCTTGATCTGCCGGAAGCCGTGGTTCAAGGCCTGCCGGTAGCGCAGCACCTCCTTGGCTTCGGCGCTGGCCGGCAATGCTTCATCTGACGCCGCCTTGAACAGCTCGTCGTTCGTCGTCAGGATGTTCTCGATCTCCGACGACGCGCGTGCTTCCTGAAGCACCAGGCTGTCGATGAGCATGGCCTGGTTGGGCATCCGCTCGGCCATGCCCTTCAACTCGGCCAGCGCACGGCTGGCCGTGATCGCCTTCCTCAGAATCGCGGCCGTCTCCACCTCTGCAGCGGGTGGCAGCGGAGGCAGATCGTTGAACGGTTGGGCTTTATCAAACATGCCTGCCGCTCGCCTGCGCCATGACGGCCGGGCTCGATTTCGGGTTCATCGAATGGATGGCGTGCGCGGCCAAGTACTTCATCAACAGGTCGCTGAGCTGGGAGATGGGCATTCGACCTTCGTCGAAAGCAGAACCATGCGCGATGGTGTCGCGAAGCTGCTTGATCTCCTTGAACGCGGCTACGTCGACCAGCGCGGCCTCGGCCGACTGCGCTGGCAGGAGAACAGACGACACCATCGTGAACCTGTCCAAGAGGCTGTGCTTTCCCTCCATCTTCTTGCGGACGCTGCCGAGATACATGGCCACCATCTCTGGTTGGTGCGGCAGCTGGAACGTGCTGAAGAAGCGCTCTTCGCATTCCTTGAAGGTCTTGTTGATCAGTATCTCAAGTGCGGACCAGCCTGAATTGAATACGCGGAATGGCTCGCGACCATAGATCGCCATGTCTGCGAACAGCCGCACGGACGACTCAAGATCGGCGCTCTTGTTCAATTGCGCGAATCGCTGGCTCACTCTGTCGGCCGCGTCCTGGGCCAGCGGTGACGCAACGATCAGTTCGGGAGTACCACCAGTCATCGACAAGCTGTAGACCGTGAGTCCCTCAGCATTTGTGCAGTAGGTTCCAGTTGTGGCTTCGTCAAAACGTAGACGGCCCTTGGACTCCAGCGCGAGCGCAAGTTGAATCGACCGATGTTGACGGACAAACTGCTCACGAATCGCAGCCTTGTCAAAGGCATCGAAGGTCAGGACAAAGTCGTCACGATGCTGAGCCGAGTTGCCGATCGCGACATCGACTGGCCCCGTGGCTTCGAACAACAGCACTGGGTACGAGCCAGTCCCATTTCGGCGGAGTTGCCGAATCTCCTTCAACTCGTCGGCAAGACGCTCCTCCAATGTTCCGACTTTGGCCGGACCAAAAATTCCCTGCAGAGCGAGGTGTCCAAGGGCGGCTCCTCGGTCGCTCAGGGAACAGGCAGCGTCAATGTCCTTCAGCAATGAGTAAGACCACCCGTCACCCGAAGCCAGCGGAAGCTTGTCTACGTTGGGCGGCATGCCGATACCGCCGATGACGAGCCACGCACGCAAGTGCGTGTAGGTCATCGAGGTCAATGCTGGCGCCTGTGTCATGCGGCAGCCTTCTTGCGCCCGCGCTTGGTAGCCACAACCGCAGGCTTCCACGCGCGAAGGTCATCGAGCGTGAAGCCCAACGCCCGCGCTTCCTCGGACACGAAGCCCTTGTAGTAGCTGCCCATGCGTTCGCCGAACACCGGGTCCAGATCGTTGTGCCACTGTTCCAACCACGGCACCAGTTCCAGCAGGCCGGCCAGGAGGGGCTGCAGGCGTGCTGACTCCCAGCCTTCGGTGTCCTTCATCTCGACGTAGTAGCCGGCCAGGGCCGTGGCCTGCTGCAGATGGTTCCAGCCTGCCCAGGTGATGGGCAGGCTGCCATCGGCGCCGCGTTCGCAGCCGGGGTAGCTGACCCAGCGTTCCTTCGGAACGTCCAGGCCGCCGCGCAGGCGCCAATAGTCGGTCTTCAGGAAGTCCTTGCTCTGGTACTTGGGCGGCACGGGAATCTTGCCGACCTCGTTCTGCTTGCGCTCGGCCTGCTGGCGGGCGATTTCCTTGGTCAACTGTTCTTCGACCCAGGCCAATGCGTCGGCGTGAGTGGCGCTGCCAAACCGTTTTGCGGCAGTGGCCTCCAGCTCTTCTCGCCAGCCCGGCGCTTCAGCCGCGACCGACGCATCGATGCGGTCTTCTTCTCGCTGCATGGCCCAGGTGGTTTCCCATTGGTCGCGTTTGCGCAGGCCGGTGTCGGCATAGCGCAGCACCGGCAGCAGTGGCACTGACTCAGACGCCACCAACTCGGCTACTAGTTTGTGGAGGTCGAAGTCGGTGTGGTCTGCGTACAGCGCAGCCATCTGCATGAAGTCGGTATCACGCTGCATGGCGTCGGCTAGTCGCGCGGTAGACGTAATTTGGGGCGGCTGGTCGGCTGACGTCGGCCAGAGCGCCGGGGTTTCGAGACTGACCGAAACATTGGTCTGATTGAATCAGCCGCGTGCAAGCGACGCTGGGAGTCAATTCCATGGGGCACCCTGGAGAAGGCTGCCGTTCACGACTGGCTGCTGGCCCGTCTCGAAACCCCGGCGCTCTGGCCGACGTCAGCCGACCAGCCGCCCCAAATTACGTCTACCGCGCGACTAGCCGACGCCATGCAGCGTGATAC
>JANMWZ010000060.1:0-2508 GCA_031441585.1 Gammaproteobacteria bacterium | reverse complement strand
CACCGCCTGGCCGGCCTCGGCCTCGAAGTAGTCCGACACCTGCTGCCAGGTTTGCGGGCTTACCACCACTTCGCCCGGCCTGGCCAGGCCGCGCAGGCGCGCAGCGGTGTTGACGGTGTCACCGGTCAGGGTGTAGTCACCGGAGCGCGAGTCGCTGCGCCGCGTTATCACCAGGCCGCTCTGTATGCCGGTGTGCATGGACAGAACGCGCCCGAGGCGCTCTGACAGCCCCGCAGCGATGCCGTCGACCACCGTATGCAATTCCAGCGCCGCGCTGACCGCGCGTTTTGGATCATCCCGGCGCGCCACGGGAATACCGAACAAGGCCATCACCTCGTCCCCCACGAACTGGTTCACGCGCCCGCCGTGGCGCTCTATCACGGCATTGGCCTCGGCCTTGATACGCGCCATGATCTGTTCCACCTCCTCGGGGTCGAAGGCCTCGTTGAGCGCCGTATAACCGGTGAGGTCGGAGAACATCACGGTGGCATGGCGGCGTTCGCCTTCGTCGCTCGGCGCAGCCGGCTGCACGGGTGCCGGGGCCACGGCTTCAGGAGGTGGTTGCGCCTGTGTCCGGGTCGCCAGGGGTGTCGCACCCGCGGCACCCGCAACTGCTACGCCGGCTGCATTTGCCACAACCACCGACGCTGCCGCAACCGCCTTGAGCAGCCGCTTGCGGTCGCCCAGCGAGACCACGCCCAGCTCGCGCAAGTCGGCGTCCGAAAGCTCGGGCAACAGGTCCGGCGTGACGTCCTGCGCGACAAATTCCCCAGCGTATTTGCCAAGGCCGTGCGCGGCTAGCCAAGTCTGTATGTCGGTCATCGGGAAAGTCTAAGGCCTGGCGGAAAAGCCTTTGCGAATTCAGTGAATCGTCACCACGCCATACGACTTGGCGAGGGCTCTGGTTTCGAGCGCAACGTCCACGATGCCATGCTGCACCTATTGGCAAACGACAGATCCAGTTCGTCCGTTGGCAAACTCAGCCAGAGCCCTTCAAACCGGCGGCCAAGCGGTCGCGCTCACCTCACCACAGGCCTCGAAAGCCGGCTTGCAGAACAGGTAGCCCTGCATCAGCCGTATCCCCGTGGCCTGCAGGCACAGGCATTCGTCCAAGGTCTCGACGCCTTCCGCCAGGATCTGGATTTGCAGCTCTTCGCACATCCTTGCCACCGCGCGCACGATAGACTGCCGCGCCCGGCTTTAATGGATATCGCGAACCATCTTTATGTCGAGCTTGATGATGTCCGGCTGAAAATCGGCCAGCAGGTTCAGACCGGCAAAGCCGGCGCCGAAATCGTCGATCGCGGTCAGGAAACCGATGCGCTGGTATTCGCGCAAGACTTCCGCCAGCCACTTGCCGTCGTTGATAGGTTCGCCCTCGACCGTGTCGAAGATGATGCGCGTGATCGGGAGGTCATGGGCGCGCGCTGCCTCCAGTGTGGTGCGGATGCAGACTTCGGGCCGGTAGTTCGCATTCGGCATGACGTTGATCGACAGCCTGGATTGCATTTTCAGGGAGGCAGCGATCTTGATCGCTTTCACGCGGCAGGCCTGGTCAAAGCGAAAACGGTTTTTCTCGTCCACACGCGACAGCACCGTAGGCGCCGGCTCTCCGGCGGGACCGCGGACCATCGCTTCGTGCGCATAGATTTCCCGCGAGTTGATATCCACGATCGGCTGAAACGCGTAGCTGAACCGGAACGGCAGGCTTTCCGCCTCACGATTTATTCACCCACGACACTCGCCGCGTAAAATAAATCCGGCCAAAACATAATCGCCCGCAGGGATGAACCATCCGAACATCACCGTTCACCTCGATATCGCCGGGCTGGTTCAGGGCGTTGGCTTTCGCCACTCCCTGCAGGCAGTGGCGGGTTCGCTCGATCTGCGTGGCTGGGTGCGCAATAGCGGCAACGGCCATGTGGAAGCGATCATCCAGGGCCAGGAGGCGGATGTCGAGCACTTGATCGCGTGGTGCCACAATGGACCGCCCAACGCACGGGTTGAATCGGTGCAGTCCGAGCTGCATGCGAGCAGCGAAATATTCGCCGCGTTCACCCAGCGGCCGTCGGGTTGACATGGCTCAAAGAGTGCGATTCAAAGTGACGTGTTCAGGCTCACGCGGCATAGCGATATAAGGCGGGTCGCACACGGAACACGGCGCCGCCATCGGTGAGGGCGACATTACGGGATTCTCGAACCGGACGGCCCATGAGGTCGTATACCCGTGATCTCACGCGCGAATTTCCGTTTGAAATCCGCGTGAATCGAACGTCGATAAGCAGTGGTGTGGAACAGTTTGAACGAATCAGCGCCAGTGTATTTTCACTGGCGCTGACGGTATTGGGTGGTGGAGCTGGGGGGATTTGAACCCCCGTCCGCAAGCCATCTTCGAGCAGATCTACATGTTTAGTGGTCTGATTTGAGTCTCGCCACCTGGGTCGCGCAGCCACACGCTACCCAGGACGCCAGCACCCTATTGTCTCGCCCCAACCCAAGGTACCCGGG
>JANMWZ010000059.1:0-37017 GCA_031441585.1 Gammaproteobacteria bacterium | reverse complement strand
GCGCGTTACAAAGTGGGGCAATAGTCTGGCTGTTCGGATTCCCAATGCGGTTGCAGCGACATTGAAGCTGAAGCCTGGCGATGAAGTCGAGATCGTTGCATCCAGAGCACGGCAGTTTTCGCTCGGGCGCAATCGCAACGTGGAACGGGCTCTGGAGCAGCTACGTGCGCTGAGAACGCGGCTGCCCAAAGGGTTTCGTTTCGACCGGGACGAAGCCAATAGCCGGTGAGCTATGACGGAGAGGGATCATGCAAATTGACGCCAAACCCATTCGAAACGCTGCGGATCATCGCGCTGCAATGGCAGAGGTGAAGCGTCTGTGGGGCTCAAGGAGCGGCACGCCTGATGGTGACCGCCTCAATGAGTTGGCAACCCAGATTGACGCCTACGAAGCAGAACACGAGCCAATTGACCGGCCGAACCCGGCCAATGAGCATATGTAATTGCCGGCCCCGATCCGCCCGTTCGATACCGTGATCTCGCCACTGTTATTTGTGTAGCCTTTCGGCTACAATGGCATTGGTGGAAGTCAAGCAATACCAGACCGTTGCGGGCAAGGTACCACTGATTGAATGGCTGGAAGGATTGCGTGATGCAGTAGTCCGCGCCCGAATTGTGGCTCGCCTGGATCGGTTAAAGGCAGGCTTGCTTGGCGACTGGAAGACTGTTGGCGAAGGCGTCTGTGAACTACGGATCGATTTTGGCCCCGGATTCCGGGTCTACTACGGACAGGACGGCAAGACGCTCATTCTGCTGCTCTGTGGTGGCGATAAACGCACCCAAATGAAGGATATTGAAAATGCCCATGCGTACTGGAAAGACTACCAAGCCCGCAAGCCGAAGCCGCCCGTTCAACGCGGCGAAGCACCTGCGAAGCGAGGCCGAGGTCGCCGCTTACATTGAGGCAATACTGGAAGACGGCGACGCACGCGCAGTGCCCGTTGCCTTGCGCACTGTCGCCGAAGCGGTTGGCGGCATGGCCGCGCTCGCCAGTAAAACCAAGCTATCGCGCGAAACGCTCTATCGGACGCTCTCGGAACGTGGCAATCCGCGTCTCGATACGCTCACCGCGATTCTTGCCGCCTTTGGCATGCGCTTGAGCGTACGTCCGACGCTGAAATCTGCCGTGCACCGTGGAGCGCCACGGCTCGCGCACGCGTAGTCGAAAATTCGGCAATGTGGCTATTCAGTACCTATTTCAGGAATAACGCGCATATTTTGAGGAGACGTAAAGGAGACAAGCCTTTTCCGGCGACGCCAAGTCATTGATGCAGAGAAAGATTTAGCGATCGTCCGTCCAGTCCATCATCGGGGCGACTGATGTCAAACCCATTCGGAACGCTGCGGATCACCGCGCCGCAATGGCCGAGGTGAAACGCCTGTGGGGCTCCAGGAATGGCACGCCCAATGGTGATCGCCTGGACGTGCTGGCAACCCTGATTGACGCCTACGAGGCTCAGCATGAGCCCATTGATCGGCCCGACCCCATCGAGGCCATCCGATTTCGAATGGAGCAGCCGGGCCTGACGCGCAAGGACCTGGAGCCCTTGCTGGGCACGCGTACGCGTGTTTCGGAGGTGCTCAATCGCAAACGCACGCTCTCGATTGGAATGATCCGCCGAGTGCACGCAAAACTCGGTATTGCCGCAGTGGTATTGATTCGAGCACCGCGACTCGCGACCGGCGGCAGCGCGCCGCGTACTAGCCGCAGCCGCTAAGCCAATTAGTTTTGTGTTTTTTTGTGGAGACGTTTAAGAGACAAGCTTTGTACAATGGCGCCGGCGCCGCGCTAAGCTGGCACTGTCCGCTCACACTACTTCACACTCGAAACTCAGCCATGCGCAACCCGTTGCAGCGATTTCACTCTCGTTCCTCACTCTTGGTTGCCGCATGGGTCCTGTGGTTCGCAGCCCCCGCCGCCCTGGCACAGGATCATCCCCGGCTCGTGCTGGTCTCCGTCGATGGCCTGAAGCCTGAGGCGATTCTCGAAGCGGAGAGTCGCGGTCTGAAGGTCCCGAACTTACGTGCCCTGCTGGCCGACGGCAGCTACGCTACCGGCGTGCGGGGCGTGTTACCGACCGTGACCTACCCCAGCCACATGACGCTGCTGACGGGCGCCTCGCCCGCCCACCACGGCATCCTGAGCAATACGACCTTCGACCCTTTTAACCGCAACGCCAGGGGTTGGTATTGGTATGCCGAAGACCGCAGGGCCGAAACACTATGGGACGCCGCGGCAGCGGCGCACCTCACGACCGCCAGTGTCTACTGGCCGACGAGCGTCGGCGCGAACATCAGCTACAACCTGCCGCAGATCTGGCGCACCGGAACCAACGATGATCTGAAGCTGCAGCGGGCCCTGAGCACGCCGGGTCTGGAGCAGGAACTCTCGGCCGCGCTCGGATCGTTCCCGGGCGGCAAGGAAGAATCGGTGGCGGAAGATGAGATCCGGGCGCGCTTCGACCTGCGCCTGCTCGAGACCCGGCACCCTGACTTTGCCACCTTCTACTTCACCGGCCTCGATACCGAACAGCACGACTCTGGCCCCTTCAGCGTTGCCGCCAACGCCGCGCTCGAGCGGCTCGACGCGCTCGTCGGCCAGCTGCGCGTGGCCGCTGAGCACGAGGCGCCGGGCCGGAGCACCTTTTGTGTCGTCTCCGATCACGGCTTCGCCGCTGTAGCGCACGATGTGAACCTGTACGTCGCGTTTCTCAACGCCGGCCTGTTCACCATGGATGACAAGCGCAGGATCACCAGCTGGAAGGCCATGCCCTGGCCTGCTGGGGGAAGCGCTGCAATCATGCTGGCAGATCCCAGGGACAGCATCACGCGGGCGCAGGTCAGCACGCTGCTCACGCAGCTCGCCAACGATCCCGATAACGGCATCGAGCGCATCCTCGGCCAGGAAGAGATTGCGTCGCGCAGCGCTTTCCCCGACGCAACATTCCTTATCGCTTTCCACCCCGGCTTTGAATTCGGTGACGCCTACGACGGGCCCGTGGTCTCCAGGCCCACTAATCTGGGCACGCACGGCTACCTGCCCGAACACCCGGAGATGCGCTCCTCGTTCTTCATCGTCGGCCCGCACATCGCGGCCGGCCATTCGCTCGGCGAGATCGACATGCGCCGCATCGCGCCGACGCTCGCCGGCATTCTGCACGTTCACCTCAAGGACGCCGAGCTCGAGCCGCTGCAGCTGGACGCGCGCTAACGCGAGCCGACGCCGGGCGCCTGATCTTAAGCGTCAGCCGCCTGAATCGAGCCAGGCCAGCGCGCGATTGTCCTGTGCAGCATTGGCCAAGATTACACCGGCGGACGGCAGTGATTGTACCTACCTACGCGCACATGCCTACGCGCACATGCCTTGCCCCGCAAACCCGACGCGCCTAGCATAGATGCCTACAGGGAGACGAATACATGATCAACACGACCACACTTACGATATTGGCTTCGTTGGCACTGGTGCTGACCGCACCAGCACCGGCGATGGATACGGACCAGCTCATTGCCAGGCACATCGAGGCGCGCGGCGGCGCAGAATCACTGCGTGCGCTCAGGAGCATCCGGCGCCAGGGGCACCTGATCATTCCCGGCGCCAATTACGATATCAGCGCCTCGATACTCGTGGCGCGCGGCGGCGGCGTGCGCAATGAGATCAGCCTGCAGGGCCTAACTCAGATCAATGCCTACGATGGCAAGGATGCCTGGAAGGTGGATCCCTTCGAGGGTCGCAAAGATCCGGAACGCATGTCGGCCGATGAGTCCAAGCCACTGCTGCTGCAGTCAGATCTTGATTCGCCGCTGGTCGATTACCAATCCAAGGGCCACAGCGTCGAATATCTCGGGCTCGATGATATTGATGGCACGCCGGCACACAAGCTGCGCGTGCATCTGAAATCGGGCGACGAAGTGCTCTACTACATTGATCCGGATACCTACATGATCATTCGCGACGTGCAGAAACAGCTGGTGCGGGGTGCTGAGCAGGAAACCGAGACGGACTACGGCGAGTACGAAAAGGCCGGTGGCGTGTACGTGCCCATGGCCGAGGATAGCGGACCGAAGAACTCCGACAGTTCCCACAAGCAGCAGCTGGTGTTCGACAGCGCGGAGGCCAACGGCCCCGTAGACCTTGCACAATTTGCCTTTCCGGTGCGCAAGTGAGCGGCGTTGCGCCGGTGCGCGCACGCACCACAAGGCTGCTGGGCCTGCTGACACTGTCGGCCACGCTCTGTGCGGGCGCGGGCACGATCGCCGTCGCTGCCGAGGGCATCGATGCGGCGGCGATCTCGGGGATGGGCGCCCGCAACATCGGTTCGGCCGTGATGAGCGGCCGCATCTCGGCCATCGCCGCGCGCCAGGAGAGTGACGGCCGTGTCACGCTGTACGTCGGTGCGGCATCGGGCGGCGTGTGGCGCTCGTACGATGGCGGCACCACTTTTCAGCCGGTGTTCGACAAGCAGCACGTGCAATCGATCGGCGCAATCGCGCTTGATCCCTCGAACCCCAAGACCATCTGGGTGGGGAGCGGCGAGTCCTGGACCCGCAATTCGGTCTCGGTCGGTGATGGCATCTATCGCTCGACCGATGGTGGCGATACCTGGCAGAACATGGGGCTGGGCAGTTCCGAGCGCATCAACAGGATTCTCATCGATCCGAAGGACAGCAATACCGTGTACGCCTGCGTACCCGGTGCGCTGTGGTCGGACTCGGCCGATCGTGGTCTTTACAAGACGACCGACGCTGGCAAGAGCTGGTCGCTGGTCCTGAAGGGCGCCAACCTCTCGACCGGCTGTTCGGGCCTGACGATGGATCCGCGCAATCCGCAACGTTTGTTTGCCGGACTGTGGGACTTCAGGCGCCAGGGCTGGACCTTCCGCTCCGGCGGCGACGGCCCCAAGGCCGCTTCAGGCTCGGGCCTGTTTCTCACCGAAGACGGCGGCAGGAGCTGGCAGCAGCTCGATGCGAAGAGCGCAGCAGGCCTGCCACCGGCGCCGTGGGGACGCCTGGATGTCGTCATTGCTCCCTCATCACCGGATATCGTCTATGCCGTCATCGAGGGCGTGAAGTCGGGGTTGTATCGCTCCGCCGACGGCGGCAAAAGCTGGGAGGCGCGCGATGCCAGCCAGCGCATGGTCTGGCGGCCGTTCTATTTCTCGAAGCTGATCGTCGATCCGACCAACGCCGAGCGCATCTTCAAACCCAACCTGCGGCTGATTGCCTCCGATGATGGCGGCAAGAGTTTCTCGGTCATCAGCGGTGGCACGCATGGCGATCATCATGATGTCTGGGTGAATCCGAGCAACCCGAAGCACGTCATCACCGGCGATGACGGCGGCTTGTGGATCAGTCACGACGGCGGCAACAAATGGTGGAAGGCGAATAACCTGCCGGTTTCGCAGTTCTATCATGTGTCGGTGGACGACAAGGACCCCTACCAGGTCTACGGTGGCCTGCAGGACAACAGCTCTTGGGCAGGCGATTCCTCGTACCCCGGCGGCATTACCAACAGCCGCTGGGAAAATCTCTTCGGTGGCGATGGTTTCTACACCTTTGCCGACCCGGCCGACCCGGACTATGCCTATGCGGAGGCCCAGGGCGGGCACATCGGGCGCATCAATCGCCATAGCCTGGAGCAGCGCTTTATCCAACCCACCGCCAATTTCAAGGAGAAACTGCGCTGGAACTGGAACACGCCCATTGCGCTCTCGCCTACGAACCGCAACACGCTCTACATCGGCGCGCAGTTCCTGTTCATGAGCCGCGATCATGGCCAGTCCTGGGCACGCATTTCCCCGGACCTCACCAGCAACGATCCCAACAAGCAGAAGCAGGAGGAATCGGGTGGCATCACGGTCGATAATTCCTCGGCTGAAATGCATACCACGATCTATTCGATCGCCGAGAGTCCGCGCGATGAAAAGCAGATCTGGGTGGGCACGGACGATGGCAGAGTCCAGCTCACGCGCGATGGCGGTGCGCACTGGAGCGATCTCACATCCCATATCAAGGGCCTGCCGCCCGCGAGCTGGGTCTCATCAATAAGCGCCAGCCCGGCGCAGGCCGGTACGGCGTACGCGACCTTCGATCGCCACAGCTACGGGGATATGACGCCCTGGGCCTATCGCACCTCCGACTACGGCAAGAGCTGGACGCGGATCGTGGCGCCCACGCAGGGCGTGCGCGGCTACGCGCACATACTCAGGGAAGATCCGCTCGCGGCCAATGTCCTGTACCTGGGCACCGAATTCGGTCTGTGGATTTCAATCGATGCCGGAGCCAGCTGGGCGCAATTCACCGGCAGCAATTTTCCCGCGGTCGCGGTTCGCGACCTGGCAATCGCGCAGCGTGACGGCGATCTGGTGATCGCCACCCACGGGCGCGGTATCTGGATCATCGATGACTTGAGTGCGCTGCGTGCGTTGACGCCAGCGGTGCTGGCCAGCGAGGTCGCGTTCCTGCCGACACGCCCGGCGCAGCAGCGCCTGGATGGCCAGGGAGGCTGGCCGGAAGGCGATGCCGGCTTCTCTGGACAGAACCCGGCGCCCGGTGCGCTGATCAGTTACTACCAGAAAACGCGCCACGTATTTGGCCGCCTGAAACTGGAAATACTTGACCCGACCGGCAAGGTGATCGACACGCTCCCCGCTTCCAAGCGCAAGGGCATCAATCGCGTCGTCTGGCTGATGCGTGCGCCGCCACCCCGTGTGCCCACTGCAGCGCAGCCGGCCAACGCGGGCCTGCAGGGGCCGCGCCTGCTCCCCGGCGACTATACGGTTCGACTGACCAAGGACGGCAAAACCTACGAATCCCGCCTACCCATCACGCTGGATCGCCGTGCAAAATTCAACCTTGACGATCGCAAGCTGCAGTTTGCGGCGGCGATGCGGGCCCACGCCCTGTTTGGACGCATGACCGACCTTGCCGATCGACTGGCCGGCATGAAGGCGCTGGCCGAGACACGCAAGAGCGCGCCGAAGATCTCGCCGCGCACACTGGCGCTGGTCGAAAAGTTTGCCGACCAGGCTGACGGATTGCGCAAGGAGATCGTCGCGACCAAGGAAGGCGGCGCCATCACGGGCGAGGAGCGGCTGCGCGAGCATCTCGACAGCGTCTACGGCGCGCTGCTGAGCTACGAAGGCCGGCCCGGCGATTACCAGGTGGCCCGGGTGGAAGCGCTGGAGCGTGAACTCGCGCAGCTCGAGGAAAAAACCAAAACCTTAGTCGACAAAGATCTGCCGCCGCTAAACGAGTCCCTGAAACGTGAACAGCTCGAGCCGATAACATCCCGTGCTGCTGTGCATCTGGGTGCGCAGTACGCGGCCATGGAAACGCTGCACAAGCTGCGCGACGGCGACACGGCGATAGCGGTAGCGGAAGAACGCGACTGAACCCGCCAGGTGCAACCAGCGGGTGCAGTGCGATTCGGCCCGGCTAGAGGTGCAGGGTAGCGGTCACACCAAAAGTGCGCGGACGAAAGGTGTACTGATTCTGCTGCTGATGCGGCGGATTTGGATTGAACCCGTCAAGTTGTCCGAGCGAATAGTTCGTCACGGTGTGCGTGTTCAAGAGGTTGTCGGCGAAAGCGGAAACCTGCCAATCGCCCAGGTGCACACCGCCGCGCAGCTGCACGAAAGCCGTAGCTGGGAGTGCGTAGGTGTCGGCATTGAATTGCAGTGAGTTCGGATCCTGGAAGGTGGAAGGCCAGTTATTGCGGCTCTGGTATTGGTAGTCGACACGCACGAAGGCCGCACGACTCGCCACCTCAAACCCATACTCGGCGCCGACCGCTACGGTCCACGGCGCCGTCGTCCCTGGACTCTGGTTAATCGAGTCCTGGCCTGAGATGGCATCGCCCGCATTGGCCAAGCGCGTCGCCTCGGTATAGCGCGCATCGGTGTAACCGACCGCTAGATCAAAGTTCATCGGTCCGAGTCTGGATTCCGCCTGCAGATCAAAACCCTTGGCGACCGCCGTGCCGAGGTTGTCGGTGAACTGCAGACCGCAGCCGCCGGCGACAAAGACGCTCTGCTGGATGTTGTGCCATTTGATGTAGTACACGCTGCTGGCAAGCTTCAGTGCCGGACCGAAGCTGTTCTTGGAGCCAATCTCGTAGCTCTGCGTTGAATCCGATTTGTACGTCGGCGGTCCGCCCGGCGGATAGCCATAAGCTTGGAGGTCGGAATCGCAATAGCCTGGCAGTCTTGGGTTGCCACCGCCCACCCGGAAGCCCTTTGCATAAGTGGCGTAAAACAGATTCTTGCCATCCATCTGGAAAGCCAGGCTGACTTTGGGAGTATTCGGTGTTTCCTGCTGTGCGGCGCTACCCGTCTCGGGCCCAAAATTCTCCAGGCCGTCACCATAATGCTGCAGCGTGAAGTTGCTACGGGCCACGCGCTCTCCTACAGTAAGGCGCAAGCGATCAGTGAAGGCGTAGCTGAGTTCGCCGAAGGCGGCCAGCTGCCGATCAGTCGTGGCATTGTTGTTGTAGTAGATGTCGCAGGCCGGGATCGCCGTGTAGGTGCCCTGACCATTGCACGAATAGAAATCGCCAAAGATGCTGATGGCATCCGTGCCGTAGAGCGCCGTTAACAGCTCATTGATCTGCACATCCTTCAGCTCCTCGATGCTGCGCTCCTTGGATTGCTGCCAGAAAGCGCCGACGGTCCAGCGCCACGGCGACTGATCGTCATTCGACTGCAGGCGAATTTCCTGGGTCCAGCTGCGCTGCGTATTGGTTATCGTGTTGGGGGATTGATAGTTGCTGAACCCGCTGGGCAGATGAATGCCGTTCGCGTCGATCAGGGGATACCAGTCGCAGGGCGCCGCGGTGGCTACGGAACCCGCGCCACAACCGAGTCCACCGGTATTGGGGTTGTTCACCCAGCCGAGGTTCTGGTAGTAACTCAGGTCATAAACCGTACCCTGATATCCTGACAGCTCATCGCGCGAAAAGTAGGAAGTTGTGGCAATCAATTGGCTGTGCGCGAAATTGGCCTCTATCTTCAGCGCCGGCAGCATATATTTATCCGGCACCGGGATGTGCTCTGGCGTCGCGTTGTTGAATTGTCCGGCGGACGGATTCGAGTAGGCCGGCCAATAGGTCGACTGATCGTGCTTATTCGACTTCTGGTAGATGACACTTGGCGTGAGCGTGATCGCAGCCGCTGGCTGCCAGACTGTGGCCAGGCGCAGCATATAGGCGTCAGCGTGATTGGCATTGCTCTCGGTCACCGCCCCGCCGGTCGGATCCACCCGATCGATCCAGCCGCCGTCACTCCGATACCAGGCGCTGGCACGGATCCCTAAGGTACCATCGATAAGCGCTGCGCCGTGGGCGACGCCCAGTTCATAACTGGGCTGTCCGCCTTTAGTAAACGACACCTCGCTGCGCAGGTAGGTGCTCGAACCCGAAAGCTTGGGCGCCGCGAGTATGTAGCGCACGGTGCCGCCCTCGGAACCGGCGCCGAACAGCGTGCCCTGCGGACCGCGCAGCACTTCGATGCGATCCAGATCAAAGGTCTTCGGCAGCGTATCGTCCGGATTGAAGCCCAGCGAGCGCATCTGTATGGGCGTGTCGTCGAGGTAGATGCCGGTGGTGCCGGCGCCGCCCGAGGAGGAGATGCCGCGGATGGAAATCGCATTGGTGCCGGCACTGTCGATATTGATGCCGGGCGTGTAGCGGGCGATATCCTGAAAATCCTTGATACCGCGATCGTCCATGGCCTCCTGCGACAGGGCGGTCACGCTGATCGGCACCTTGCTCAAGGCCTCTGAACGACGGGTCGCCGTGACCACGATTTCCTCGAGCTCACCCGCATTGGCATTGGCACTGGCGTTGGCGCGGCCTGCCGCCGCCGTCTGCGCGCGCAGCGGGCCGGCAGCGGTGAACACCAGGATAAGGGCAAGGCTCATTGCGGCGAGTTTGAGTGTCGCCGGTTGTGCATTAATCATGATTCGCTCCTCTACGAAATTTCTCTGCGCGGCTGACCTCATCGCTCATCGCGGCAAGGTACCAATCCAGAAACCGGTTCGCGTAATCTTCCATGGGCGACAAGGGCCCGGGCTCATAGTAGCGTGAATCAACACCCGCCTGATTGCGCTCGATGATCGCCTTGTCGGCCAGCGTGGTCACGTGCCAGAGCCAGATCAGCTGGTCGCGATCATAGTCCCGGCCCTCGACGGCCGACTCGTTGACCAGCCAGGTGATCTCACAATCGGTGCTGTGTACGCTACGGGGCGTGAACCGGTACAGCACGCAGTGATCGCAATAGGCCAGAGCGAATGTCATCGGTCCGAACTGCAGATCAGTCGCGCCGCCATCGTAGCCCTTGATCGTGCCCAGCAGCGGCGCCAGCGGCGCGCCGTCGCGGCTGCCAGTCTGGTGACCACGCAGCAGAGGATAGCGATCAAAACAGCGATCGATGCCCACGGCGCCGGAGTCCAGCCAGATGCGCCCGACCGTATGCTGCGTGAGGCCCGCCGCCGGCGCGCGCGCCAGCACCTGCCCCCGCAGTTCCTGCCATTCACCGACCGGCATGGCACGCGCATGGCCCAGCGAATATTCCGGATGCGCCGGCCCGCAGTGATAGCACTCGCAATAATTTTCGATCGCCAGCTTCCAGTTGCTGGCAATCGGGTAATTCTGCCGATGGGCAACCTTGCTGTGTTCCAGCTGGTAGGGCGCCATGGGTGCGGCCATGTCATCGGCGATGGCATCGAAAGGCACGGGATCGGCATCGAAGTTGATGAAGATCAGGCCCACGAACACCCGCGTGTGCACGCGGCGCAGGCCGTACAGCGCCCGATCGAACCCCGGCGGTGTCTGGCTCGCAGCGCGCAGTGAGCCATCGAGGCCGTAGGTCCAGCCATGGTAGCGGCACACGAAGCGCGCCTCATGCCCCTGCGCCTGATCGCAGATTCGCGAACCGCGATGGCGACAGACGTTCAGCATGGCATTGATCTGCCCGTCGTTGTTGCGGGCTACGATGACCGACTCGCCCGCCATCTCGAACAGGAAATAGTCGCCGCGTGCCGGAATCTGGCTTTGGTGACCGACGTAGAGCCAGGACTTAAGGAAGATCTGCCGGATCTCCTGCTCGTAGTGATCGGCGTCGCGATAGACGGCGCCGGGCAGTCCGTAGCCCGGTCGCCAGGCCGCCAGTGCATCGCGAAGTTTCCCCGGTCTCACGCGCTCGCCCGCCGTCGGCCGGTGATCAGCGACGCGGTCGTCACGGCAATGATCACCAGCCCGATAATAATCGTCGTGATCGCGTTGATGTCCGGTGTGACTCCGAGGCGCACCTTCGCGAAGATCAGCATCGGCAGGGTAGTGGCCCCGGGCCCCGATACGAAACTGGAAATCACCAGATCATCGAGCGACAGTGTAAAGGCCAGCAACCAGCCCGAGACCAGCGCCGGCAGCAGCATGGGCACCGTGATATCGAAGAACACCGCCACCGGCCGCCCGCCCAGATCCATGGCGGCTTCCTCGAGCGATTCATCCAGCACCGCAAGCCGCGAGCGCACCACCACCACCACGTAAGCCATCGAAAAGGTGATGTGGGCGATGGTGATGGTGCTCGCACCGCGGCTCAGGGGCCAGCCGATCAGGCTCGCCATGGAAATGAACAGGAACAGCAGTGACAGGCCGGTGATGATTTCGGGCATGACCAGCGGCGCCGTGATCATGCCGCTCAGCAGGATTCGCCCCGGCAGGCGGCGCACGCGCTGCAGCGCCAGCGCCACCAGGGCGCCCAGTGCCGTCGCCAGCGTGGCACTGACCACGGCAATGCGCAGGCTCAGCAACGCTGCCGACAGCAGTTTGTCATCGGCCAGCAGGCTGACATACCAGCGCGTCGAGAAACCGCCCCATAGCGTGACCAGCCGCGAAGCGTTGAATGAATAGATCACGACCGAGACGATGGGCACATAGAGCAGTGCGTAGCCGAAGCAGGCGATGCTGATGAGCAGCGGCGAGCGACGCTGCTTCATCGGGCCGCCTCGTGTTCGCGATTCTGCAGATGCTGGAACCAGACGATCGGGGCGATAAGCAGCAACAGCAGCACCACGGAAACCGCCGAGGCCACCGGCCAGTCACGACTGACGAAGAATTCATCCCAGAGCACGCGCCCGATCATGAGCGTATCGGCGCCGCCCAGCAGCGCCGGAATCGTAAACTCACCGACGGCGGGAATGAATACCAGCAGGCAGCCGCCCACGATGCCAGGAATCGACAGTGGCAGCGTTATATCGACAAAGGCGCGCCAGCGGCGCGCGCCCAGATCGGCGGCGGCATCGAGCAGATCAAGGTTCAGCCGCTCGAGGTTGGAATACAGGGGCAGGATCATAAACGGCAGGTACGAATAAACGATGCCCAGGTACACCGCGAAATCGTTGTAAAGCATCGTCAGCGGCTGGTGGATGATGCCCACGCTCATCAGAAAATGATTGATCACGCCATGGTTGCCCAGCAGGCCGATCCAGGCGTAGATGCGCAGCAGGAAGGAGATCCAGAACGGCAGAATAACGGCCAGCAGCAGGATCTGCCGGCGGCGCGGCGGCTGACGGGCGATGAAATAGGCCATCGGGTAGCCGAGCAACAGGCACAGCAGCGTGCCGATCGCCGCCATTTTCAGCGACGCGAGATAAATGATGCCGTAGTAACCATCACGGAACAGGAAAGCGTAGTTTTCGAGCGTGGCCCTGATTCCCTGGATGCCATGCGCGCCCCACACCAGCAGCGCCGTGAAGGGCGGCTGCGCCACGATGGGATCAGCAATGCTGATCTTGAAAATAATCAGGAACGGCGCCAGAAAGAACAGCAACAGCCACAGATAAGGCAGGCGCACGGCGCGGCGCAGCCAGCGCTGGGTTGGCGGACCGTGTTGGTTGCTATCGTGGTTCATTAGCGTGGCTCATGAGTGCAGCACAATGGTACTGGCCACTTCCCAGGACAGATACACCTCGTCATCCCATTCGACGGTGAGACTGGCGGAGCGGCGCAGATTCTGCGCACTGACCTGCAGCACGGCGCCACTGTGCAAACGCACGTTGTAGAGCGACTGATCGCCGAAATATCCCAGGTCGCGCACGATGCCTTTGACCACATTGCGATCATTGCCTTCCGGAGCGGTGCGACTGATGGTGATCTTCTCGGGGCGCACCGCGATACACAGTGCCGCCCCCGGCACCGCATCGCTGGCGGCGGCGCCAGCGGCGCCAGTACCCTCAATCTGCACCGTCAGATCCGCATTGAGCGCCTCACTATGCAGCCTGACACGCCCCGCCTCGCTGCCTGTCACCCGACCCTCGATCAGGTTGATGTTGCCGACGAAACTGGCCACGTGCCGGTTGGCCGGATACTCGTACACTTCTGCCGGCGTACCGACCTGCGCGATGCGGCCTTCGGCCATGACGGCGATGCGGCTGGCCAGCACCATGGCCTCGTCCTGGTCGTGGGTAACGACGACGAAAGTGGTGCCGAGCTGGTATTGCAGGTTGGCGAGTTCAAACTGTGTGTGCTCGCGCAGCTTTTTATCGAGCGCCGCCAGGGGCTCATCGAGCAGCAGCAGTTTGGGCCGCTTGATCAGCGCACGCGCCAGCGCCACCCGCTGTTGCTGGCCACCGGAAAGTTTGTCCGGCTTGCGCGCTGCCAGGGCCTCAAGCTTCACGAGCGCGAGCATTTCCCTGACCCGCTCGGCAATCTGTGCCGCCGGCAGGTGCTCTTTCTTCAGGCCATAGCCGACGTTGCCAGCGACCGTCATGTGCGGAAACAGCGCATAGGACTGAAACATGAGATTGACGGGTCGCTCGTAGGGCGGCGCGTCCGTCATATCGACGCCGTCGATGAGTATGCGGCCGGCACTGGGCTGCTCGAAACCGGCCAGCATGCGCAGCAGGGTCGTCTTGCCGCAGCCCGAGCTGCCGAGGATGGCAAACAGCTCGCCGCGCTTGATATCGAGCGACACCCGATCCACTGCGGTAACGCCCGCGAACTGCTTCGAGAGCTCGCGGATCTGCACCATGGGCGTTGCCGGTGTATCGCTCACAGGCGCGCCTTGACCCGTGACCACAAGCGCGAGCGGGTGCGCTCTTCCCTGGGGCTGCGCAGCACGCCCTTAAACAGGCGGTGCTTTACCGAGTCGGGCGGATAGACCGCCGGATCGTCGCGCACCTCGGGCAGCAGCAGTGGCAGCGCCTTCAGGTTAGGTGAGGCATAGTGCACCTCATTGCTGACCGCCGCGATGACCTCCGGGCGCAACAGGTAATTCAGAAACAGGTGCGCATTGCCAGGGTGAGGCGCATCGGCGGGAATGAACCACATATCGAACCAGGCCAGCGCGCCCTCGCGCGGCGTCGTATAGGCCAGTTGCACCGGCCTGCCCGCCTCCCTGGCGCTATACATGGCCTTCGCGTAGTCGCCCGACCAGCTCATCGCGATGCACACCTCTTCATTGGGCAGGTCGATCAGCATTTTCGCCGAACTGAAATAGCGGATGTAGGGGCGCACCTTCTTGAGCAGGGCTTCAACTTCGGCCAGATCAGCAGGCGCGAGACTGTTGGGGTCGTGACCGAGATAGACCATGGCCATCGGAATCACATCGGTCGGCTCGTCGATGAAGGTGATACCGCAGTCGGCGAAGCGGCGCGCCACTTCAGGCTTGAAAATCATGTCAGCGCTATTTACCGGAGCATCCGGCATGCGCTCCCTGATCATCTTGACGTTGTAGGTAAAACCAGTGGTGCCCCACAGATACGGCACACCATAGCGGTTGCCCGGATCCGCCTGGTCCAGCCATTTGAGCACCCAGGGATCCAGATTGCCCCAGTTCGTGAGCTTGCGCTTATCCAGTGGCTGATAGACGCCGATGGGAATCAGGCGCGCGGAGTAGCGCTCCGCATGATCCACGACGTCGTAGCCGGTGCGCCCGGCCAGCAGGCGCGCTTCGGCCATTTCCGTGGAATCGTAGGTGTCGTAATTGACCTTGATGCCGTATTCCTTTTCGAAGTTGGCGATGGTGTTCGGCGCGATGTAATCCGGCCAGGTGAAGATGTTGAGCAGCTTCTCCTCCGCAGCGCCACCAGCGCCACCAGCGCCGCCACCGGCGCCGGCTGCCGCTGCACACCAGAGCAGCGCGGATAAGGCAGTCAATCGTAGCAGCGCCCGCACGGCTTACATGCCCTCGAGGCCACGCTTGAGCAGCGCGCGCGCGATGATGAGGCGCTGAATTTCGCTGGAGCCTTCCCAGATCCGGTCCACGCGCAGCTCACGGAAAAACCGCTCGGCGCAATTCTCGCGCATGTAGCCACGACCGCCGAAAATCTGCAGGACACGATCGACAATGCGGTTCGCCGCCTCGGAAGCATACAGCTTGGCCATCGAGCAGTGCACGTGGAGTGATCGCAACTCATCGCCACGATCATGCGCCCTGGCCGCCTCATAGGTCATGAGCCGCGCTGCCCACAGCTCGGTGACACTGTCAGCGAGCATGGCCTGAATCATCTGCTTTTGAGCCAGCGGCTCGCCGCCAACCATGCGCGTCGCGGCGAAGTCTTTGGCTGCTTCGATCAGGCGGCCGGCTGCGCCGCAGCTACGCGCGGCGATCATCAGCCGTTCGCGGCGAAACCAGCTATGTGAAAACTGCATGCCATCGCCCTCCGGCCCGAGTCGCTGGTCTGCGGCGACCACGACATCGTGGAAGCGGTAGGTGGGATGATGGTCGCTGAAGGTGTGGCTGAACAGGGGCGTGCGCACCAGTTCGATGCCGGGCTGGTTCTTGTCGATGAAGAACATCGAATGTGAACCCGCGTGCGCCCCATCCGTAAGCCGCGCCTGCAATATAAAGAAGTCCGCGTGATTGGCGCTGGTGACGTACCACTTTTCGCCGGAGATCTTATAGCCTTCGGCACAGCGCTGTGCGCTGGTCTGGATCTCAACATCTGATCCCGAGCCGCTCTCGGTGATGGCGTAGCACTCTTTGCGCTTGCCGCTCATCAACGGCAGGATGTAGCGCTCGAGCTGCGCCGGGCTGCTGGCGGCGAACATCCAGCGTTGCGGTTCGGAAAAACACCAGCACAGCGCGTTGGTCACCCGACCGAGCTGCTCCCAGACCGCCACCTGATCGACGCTGCGTGCCTCGCTGCCGCCGTGTGCCGCCGGCACGTCCATCCGGCTGAAGCCCAGCTCGACAGCCAGCTTCTTATGGCGCGCTCGCACCTCGATCGGCAACACGCCGGCGTTGAGCTCGGCCTCCACTTCCCACGGAATCAGCTCCTGGCTCGCGAACGCCGCAGCGCGCGCCTGCCATTTCAGAGCTGCATCGTCGAGTGCAATACGCATGATTCAACTCCCCTTAGGCCTTACGGGCGCGCGCCCGGGCAGGCGCTGGCGCTGGCGCTGCCGCCTGGCCGAAATGCCTGGGAAACACGCCCGCCAGATAGGCCATCGTAATCCGCCTGGCCAACGCGCGGCTCATCGATTCGGGCCGCACCAGCAGATCGAGCCACAGACCGCCGGTCAGCGCCGAGAGACCATCCGTGACCAACGCTGGCTCGACGCCCGGATAGTGGCCCTGCTCGCACAGGCTGGCGCACATGGAGCGCGTCAGCTCATCGTAGTATTTGTCGCGCGCGGCACACAGGCGCCGGTAGGTGGGGCGAAACTTGCGCTCACCCCAGAACGCAAACCAGACGGCGAGCTTGTCGCGGGTACAGATGTTGCGCTGAAAATCCAGATCGACCATGGCCGTCAGGCCGGCCGCCGGCGAGAGTTCGGCTGCGGCCGCCGCCACGCTGCAGGCATTGCGGTATTCGTCCGACAGGCAGCGCAGGGTTTCGGTAAGCAGGCGCTCCTTGCTGCGAAAATGCAGGTTGATGATGCCCTGGCTCAGGCCCGCCTCACGCGCCACGGTGGCGGTGGTGGTTTCAGCCAGGCCGCGCTTGGCGATGCAGCGGATCGTAGCCGCGATCAACTGCTGGCGCCGCTCGCCGGCCGGCGCGGTGCGTCGCACTGTCCTTGAGCCTCGCGGACGCTTGGGTTTCAGGGGCAACTCCAGCAAACTCAGCAACTTGGCCGCTGCCGAGTAGGCAGGCGTCAGCAATCTTAGCTGCTTTCACCACCATTGCAATGAATGAACGACTATTCAGTCGTCGTGGACGGCGGAAGTGAATTATGGGAAGCTGGCTCAGGTTCGATTGCAGCGCGACCGCAGGAGGGTCAAGCCCATGACACGCAGCCTCAAGAAATCCAACGCGCACTTCCAGAAAGCGATCAAGCGCCTGCCGCTCGGCGTTTCCTCGAACTTCCGCTACTGGGGCGAAGACAAGACCATCTATGTGGCCTCCGCCAAAGGTGCCCGCCTGACCGACATCGACGACAACGAATATATCGATTACCGGCTGGGCTACGGACCCTGCATCCTCGGCTACGCCGACCCGCGAGTCGACGCGGCTGCCCGCGCTGGCATGGAAATCGGCGGCGTGTTCGCCCTCTCGACCGAGCGCGAGCTGGCCGTGGCCGATCGCATTGCCAGCATGGTGCCGGCGGCCGAAATGGTGCGCTTCTCGAACTCCGGCACCGAGGCGGTGATGGCGGCGTTACGCCTGGCCCGCGCCTACACCGGCAAGGATTCCTACGTCCTGGTCGAGGGCGGCTACCACGGCCTGTTCGACGCCGCGCTGTGGTACACGCCCGTTGACAGCTGGCGAGCTGGTGCCGGTGACCCGCACCTCGTGCCCTACAGCGCCGGTGTCCCCGGGATGCTGCGAGCCCTCGTGCACGCCACGCCGATGAATGACGCCGAGCGGCTGGAGACCATGTTCAAGGCCTACGGCCACGAGATCGCGGCCTTCCTGATCGAGCCGATCATGGGCAACTGCTGCTCGATTTCGGCCACCCGGGAATATCTGCACGCCGCGCGCGCACTGTGCGATCGTTACGGCATACTCATGATCATCGACGAAGTGAAGACCGGCTTCCGCGTGGCGCGCGGCGGAGTCCAGGAGCTGTTCGGCGTGAAAAGCGATCTGTGCACCTTTGCCAAGGCCATGGGCAACGGCTATCCCATCTCGGTGCTGGCGGGCCGCGAAGACATCATGCGCAAGCTCGGCAAGGGCGTGGTGCACGGTGGCACCTTCACCTGCCACTCGGTCGCCCTCGCTGCCGCCGAAAAGACCCTGCAGATCCTGGCCGAAACGCCCGCATTGCAGACCATTGCCGAGTACGGCACGAAGATGCGCGCCGGCATCAGCCAGATACTCTCACAGCGCGGCATCCGCCACTCCTTCAGCGGCCATCCCTCGATGAGCGGCCTGTTCTTCAGTGAAACGCCGCCGCGCAACTACCGCGACTGGGCCAGCAGCGACTACACCTTCTACGACACCATGGCGCCCCATCTGCACGATCTGGGCATACTGTGCGAGCCCGATTCGCGCGAGCCCTGGTTCGTGTGCGAGGCGCATGACGATAAATGCCTGGCGGAAACGCTCGAGCGCTTCGAGACCGCGGTCGATTGCGTCCTGAAACAGAATCGCAGCCCCGGCCCCGCGCACCAGACGGGCTAGGGATATCGTGGCGGCAGCACATTACGATGCGATCGTCGTCGGGGCGGGCCACAACGGTCTGACCAACGCCGCCTATCTGGCGCGCTCCGGCCTCAGGGTGCTGGTGCTCGAGCGCAATCCCTGGATCGGCGGCGCGGCGGTCAGCCGCGAGCTCCAGGACGGCTGGATCTACTCCAACTGCTCCTACGTGTGCAGCCTGCTGCGGCCCGAGATTTTTCGCGACCTGGAACTGGCGCGCCACGGCCTGCAGATCGTGCCCTACGGCGGCGGCCTTACCATCACCCGCAGCGGCGATATCCTCGGCAATTATCCCGACCACGACGTGCAGCGCCGCGAATTTGCGCGCCACAACGCCCACGACGCCGACGCCTATAGCCGTTACTCGACCGACGTGATGCGCCAGTGCAAGTTCATTCGCCCACTGCTGCTGCGCACGCCCCCGGATCCCACCTCGCTGCGGCCGCGCGATATCCGCGAAATGCTCTACCTTGGCAAGGAATTCAGAAAACTCGGTGAGCAGGCGATTTACGACACGCTGCGCTTCTACACCATGAGCATCGCTGATTTTCTGGGTGAGTATTTCGAATCCGATCTCATCAAGGCGCACCTCTCCGGCAGCGGCATCATCGGCACTGCGCTGGGCGTGCACTCGCCCGGCACGGCCTACGTGCTGCTGCACCACTACATGGGCGATGTCGACGGCTCGATCGGCTCGTGGGGCTTTGCCCGCGGCGGCATGGGCGCCGTCTCCAATGCCATCGCCTCGGCCTTCAAGGCACACGGCGGTGAGATCATCACCGACGCGCCGGTCGAGCGCGTGCTCGTCCGCCACGGGAAGGTGACGGGTGTCGCGCTGACGAATGGCAACGAGTACCACGCGAAGATCGTGGTCTCGAATCTCGACCCCAAGCGCACCTACACCAAGCTGTTCGAGCCTAAGGACCTGAGTCCGGCATTCATGAAACGCGCCCGCAATTTCAAGATCCGTGGCTCCTCGGGCAAGCTCAATATTGCGCTCGACGGCCTGCCCGAATTTACAGCGTTGGGTCGCGACAACCCGCTGCGCTTCGGCGACATGCACTTTCTCGATTCGCTCGAAAAAATGGAACGCGCCTACGACGACTGGAAGAGCGGCACCTGGTCAAAAGAACCCTACCTCGACCTGCTCATCCCCTCGATGACTGATCCGACCATGACGCCGGCGGGCAAGCACTGGATGTCGGTATTCGTGCAGTACGTGCCGGCGCAGATCCACGGGCGCGACTGGACCGACGCGGATCGCGATGCTTTCAAGAATACGGTGCTCGATCAGATCGCGCGCTACAGCCCCAACTTCAAACAGCTGATCCGCCATGTCGAGGTGCGCACGCCCCGCGAACTGGAAAGCGAAGTGGGCCTGACCGAGGGCAACATCTTCCAGGGTGAACTGACCATGGACCAGCTGTTGTTCAACCGTCCGTTTCCGGGTTACGCGCAGTACCGCGGCCCGGTCAAGGGCTTTTACATGTGCGGCTCCGGCACTCATCCGGGCGGCGGCGTGATGGCAGCCCCGGGCGCCAACGCGGCGCGCGAGATCCTGATGGATCTGGGGCGGCCCAGGCAGGTGCCCGAGGGGTGGCGCGATGACTGAGCGCAAACGGGTCATTATCATTGGCGCCGGACACAATGGCCTGGTGTGCGCCGCCTACCACGCCCGGGCCGGTCGCGACGTGCTGGTGCTCGAAGCGGCCGGGCGCGTCGGCGGCGCCGCCATCACGCGCGAATTCGCGCCCGGATTTCGGGTCTCGGCCTGTGCCCATCTCTCCTATCTGCTCGATGCCACCATCAGCCGCGAGTTGAAGCTCCAGGCCCATGGTCTCAAATTGGCGCACGCCGACCTGCGCACCGTGGCGCTCGCTGCCGCCGGCGAGCATCTGGTGCTCAACGGTGCCGTGCTCGAAGCGGGCCAGGTCTCGCCAGCCGATCAGGCGGCGCTGCGCGAGTACCGCACCCGGATGCTGCGTTTTGCACGCGTGCTGGGCAAGCAGCACAACCGGCGCCCGCCACGCATTGCCGGCGGCGGCCGCTCCGATCTGCTGGGCGCTGCCATGCTGGCACTCGATATCCGCCGGCTCGGGCGCGATTCCATGCGTGAGTTCCTGCGCATAGCAGGCATCAATATCTTTGATGTACTCGAAGAAACTTTTGAATCACCGCTGCTCAAAGGCGCTCTGGCACTCGACGCCGTGCTGGGTGCCCAGCTCGGGCCGCGCTCGAACAATTCGGTACTGACGCTACTACATAGATTGAGTGGCGAGGCGAGCGGCGTGCCCGGCGGTCTGTCGTTGCCGGAAGGCGGCATGGGTGCGGTAAGCGATGCGCTGGCGGCCTCAGCCCGCAGCAGCGGCGCCACCTTGCGCACCGGGGCCACCGTCACGCGCATCACGCTCGAAGGCGAGTGCGTATCGGGCGTCGAACTGGAAGGCGGCGAGCGCTTGTCGGCCAGCACCGTGATCTCGAATGCCGACCCCAGCCGCACGCTGCTTGGGCTGCTGGGCGCGCAGCACCTGGAAACCGGGTTCGTGCACCGCGTCCGTCATTTTCGCACCAGGGGCATGGCCGCGAAACTGCACCTGGCGCTCGAGGGCTTGCCCGCTTTCGCCCGGCTGCCCGAGGCGCTGGCTGGCGAGCGTCTGCTGATCGCACCCGACCCTGCCTATATCGAGCGCGCTTTCGATCACTCGAAGTACGGTCGCTGCTCGCACGAGCCGGCGCTGGAAATCACTATTCCCAGTGTCCATGATCGCACCCTGGCACCGACCGGCAAACACGTGCTGTCGGCGATTGTGCAATATGCGCCCTACGATGTGCGCGCCAGCAGCGAGGGCGCGCGCGCTGAATTTCTTGAAACCACGCTGAGCCTGCTCGAGGGTTACGCGCCCGGCCTGCGAGAGCAGATGCTCGCCTCGGAACTGCTGCTGCCGACCGACATCGAACGGGAATTTCGCATCACGGGCGGTCATTGGCACCACGGCGAACTTAGCCTCGATCAGTTCCTGATGCTGCGGCCGGTGCCAGGCGCAGCCCAGTATGCGATGCCGGTCAATGGGCTCTACCTGTGCGGCGCCGGTTGTCATCCGGGTGGTGGCGTCATGGGTTCGGCCGGCAGAAACGCCGCTCAGGCGGTACTCGCTGCGGAGCGCCCGACATGAAACCCGACATGAATCACAAGGAACACTTCCGCACCGCCGTCTATCCGACGCCCTTTCATCCGCGCAGCTCGCAGCTCAATGTGCTGAACGAATGGCACCGCTGGAAGGACTACACCATTGCCGATGCCTACTTCGATCAGGCGCTGGAATACGCCGCGATCCGCAACGCCTGCGCCGTGTTTGATCTCTCGCCGATGACCAAGCATCGCATCACGGGCCCGGACGCATTGGCGTTCCTCAATCGCCTGATCACCCGCGATGTGGCCAAGATCAAGCCCGCCCGGGTCGGCTACTGCGTGTGGTGCGACGATCACGGCAAGGTCATTGACGACGGCACCGTATTTCACATGCGCGCCGGCGACTACCGCCTGTGCTCGCAGGAGCGCCAGCTCGAATGGCTGCTGCGCTCCACACATGGTTTCAAGGTCTCGGTGGTCGAGGACACTCATGAAGTGGCCGGGCTCGCGTTGCAGGGGCCCACCAGTTGCGCGGTGCTCAAAGCCATCGGCTGCAGTGGCGTCGAGCACCTGGCCCCATTCGCTATCGCCTGGTACCCGTTTGCCGGCGGTGAGCTCATGGTCTCGCGCACCGGCTACACCGGTGATCTGGGTTACGAACTGTGGGTCGAGCCCGCCCAGGCAGTGCCCCTCTGGGATGCCCTGTTTGACAAGGGTGCCGCCCACGGCATTCGCCCGATGGGCACGCACGCGCTGGAAGTGGCGCGCATCGAAGCCGGCTTCATCCAGGCGCAGGTCGATTTCATGCCCGCCGATCAGGCGATCTACCTTGATCGAGCGCGCTCACCCTTCGAGCTGGATCTGGGCCGGCTGGTCGATTTCAGCAAACCCAATTTCAACGGCCGCCGCGCCCTGCTTGAAGAGCAGCAACGCGGCTCGCGCTTCCGGCTGGTGCGCCTGGATATCGAAGGCAACAAGCCGGCGCGCGCGGCCTACATCTATGATCGCAAACGCAAGGTGGTCGGCACCGTCACCTCGGCCGAATGGTCACCCTCGGCCAAGGCCAACATCGCACTCGCCTCCATGCACATGCCCTGGGGACTGCCCGGCGATGAATTGTGGGCGGAGATCTACTATCAGCGCGAGCTCAAGTGGTCGCGCGTGATGGCGCGCTGTCGCGTGGTTGCCGGCGCTTTCTACGATCCGCCCCGACGCCGCGCCACACCCGCCGCCGATTTCTGACCGCCGCGTGGTGCACTTGCGCATGCGGCACCGGCTCGATCCACTGCTACGTCCCGCTTCGATCGCCGTGCTGGGTGCGAGCGAGCGCGCCGACACGGTCGGGCGCACCAGCGTCGAGAATCTGCGCCGTAGCGGCTTCACCGGCCCGCTGTTTGCCGTCAATCCGCGCTATACCTCAGTGTGCGGCGTGCCCTGTTTTGCCAGCCTTGCCGCCCTGCCACAGACCGTCGAACACGTCGTCTTCGCAATCAGCGACGCGCGCGTCGAAGCGGCGCTCGATGAAGCCATTGCGCACGGGGCGCGCGCGCTGACCCTGATGTCGGCGCTGGTGCTCGCCCAGGATCGCGAACCGCAGCTGCGCGAGCGGGTGCTGGCGAAGATTCACGCTGCCGGCCTGATGGTCTGTGGCGCCAACGGCATGGGCTTCTACAATTTCACCGACAACGTGTGGGTCTGCGGCTTTGAGACCCGCCAGCACGCGCGCGCGGGCCATGTCACCTACATCAGTCACTCGGGCTCGGGCATGTGCGGCATCGTCGATTGCGAGGAGCGCATCGACTTCAACCTGGTGGTCTCCACCGGCCAGGAACTCGTCGTCAGCATGGATGAGTATCTTGATTTCGCGCTCGATCAACCCGCAACGCGCGTGGTCGGTCTTTTTATGGAGACCGCGCGCAATCCCTTCGGGCTGATGCGTGCTTTTGAAAAGGCAAAACAACGGCGCATACCCATCGTCGCGCTGAAAGTCGGCCGCACGGACCTGTCGGCCAGGCTGACCGAGTCGCATTCGGGCGCGATTGCCGGCGAGGACGGCGTCTATCAGGCCCTGTTCGATCGCTATGGCGTGCAGCGGGTGCAGGACATGGATCAACTGGCCACGGCGCTGATCATGTTCGCGCAGCCCCACCCGGTTGGCGCCGGCGGCCTGGTTTCGATCCATGACTCGGGTGGCGAGCGGCAGCTGCTCATCGATCTGGCCCACGACGCGCAGGTGCCGCTGACGCAGCTCAATGCCGCCAGCACTGACAAGCTTGCCGCGCTGCTGGACCCGGGACTGCCCGTGATCAATCCGCTTGATGCCTGGAGCACCGGCGGGCCGGACTATCACACCGGCATGCAGGACTGCTTCAGCGCCCTGATGTGCGATCCCGACGCGGCATTCGGCGCCGTGATCCATGATCGCGTGGCGAGCGGGGGCATCCACCCCAGTTACCCGGATTATCTGCGCGCCGGCCACCAGGCTTCCGGCAAACCTGCCTTCCTGGTCAGCAACCGCCAGGGCACCGGCGCGGACCCGCAGGTCATCGCCACAACGCGCGCCGGGTTCCCGGTGATCGATGGCGTGGCCCCGTTCCTGCGCGGCGCGAAGTGTCTGCTCGATTACCGCGACCACCTGGCGCGCGATCAATTGAGGCAGCAGCGCACCGCGCCGGCGCGTAGCGCCCTGCTTCCCGGGCCGCCCGCCGCACTCGCCCGCTGGCGCGCGCGTCTCGAGGATCACACCACGCTCGATGAAAGCGAGGCTCTGCAGTTACTGGGCGAATTTCAGTTGCCCGCCAATCCCTCGGGCATTGTCCGCAGCGCCGCCGAGGCGCGCGCCCTCGCCCAGCAATTGGGCTACCCCATCGTGCTCAAGACCGCGATGCGCGGCATCAACCACAAATCCGAGCAGGGAGGCGTGCAACTGGGCATCAGGGATGAAGCGGGTCTGAGCGCCGCGTACCAGGATCTGGCCAGCCGGCTCGGGCCCCGCGCGCTCCTGGCGCCCATGCTCGGCGCGCAGGGCGTGGAGATGCTGCTGGGCATGATTCACGATGAGCAGTTCGGGCCGGTAGTGCTGCTGGGCTTTGGCGGCGTGCACGTTGAAGCACTGGCGGATGTGGTCTACGCTCTACCGCCCTTCGAGACGGATGAAGCCGGCCGGCTGGTGCAGCGCCTGAAGAACGCCGCCCTGCTGCGCAGCCCGCGCCACAAGCGCCCGCTCGCGCTGGACGAATTCTGCCGCGTGGCGGCACGCTTCTCGGCGCTGGTCGCCGAGCTTGGCGACAGCTTGAGCGAGATGGATCTGAACCCCGTGATCGTGCATGCCGATGGCTGCACGATCGTCGATGCCCTGATTATTGCCAGGAGGCAAACCTTATGAGTCTTAAGACACTGACCGGACAGGATAAGAACTATTGGCAGGCAGCGGCGCAGAGCGCGGCTAAGCGCATCGAGACGCGCCTGTTCATCGATGGCAAATTCGTCGAGGCCGCCAAAGGCGGTCGCTTCACGACGGTCAACCCTGCCAACGGTGAAGCGCTGGCAGAGATGTCAGCGGGCACCGCCGATGACATCGATCGGGCGGTGGCCGCTGCCAGGCGTGCCTTCAAGAGCGGCGTCTGGTCGCGCCTCGCACCGCGCGCACGCATGGACATCCTGTTTCGCTTTGCGACCCTCGTGGATCAACATGCCCAGCAGCTGGCGGTGCTGGAAACCCTGGACATGGGCAAGCCCATCGCCGATGTCATCAGCGCTGATCTGCCCGCCGTGATCGACACCATCCGCTTCATGGCCGAGTGCATCGACAAGATCGACGGCTCGGTCACCAACACCGAAGCCGACGTCATGCACCTGGTGCTGCGCGAACCGCTGGGCGTGGTCGGCGCCATCTCGCCCTGGAATTATCCCCTGTTGATGGCAGTGTGGAAAATCGCGCCGGCGCTGGCGGCTGGCAACTGCGTGGTCCTGAAACCCGCCGAACAGGCGCCGATGAGCTGCCTGTTACTCGCGCAGTTATTTGTCGAAGCCGGCGGGCCGGCGGGTGTGTTCAATGTCGTCAATGGACTCGGCGAAGTTGCCGGTCGCGCACTGGCACTGCACGCCGACGTCGCCAAGATCAGCTTCACCGGATCCACCGAGGTCGGCAAGCTGATCCTGCAATATGCGGGTCAGTCGAACATGAAGCACGTCGGGCTCGAATGCGGCGGTAAATCACCGCAGGTCTTCCTGGCCGACGTTGCCGACCTGGATCGCGCCGTCACGGCAGCCTACCGCGGCATCTATGCGAACATGGGTGAAGTGTGCAATGCCGGCTCGCGCCTGCTGGTCGATCGCTCCCTGGTCGAGAAATTCGTGCAGCGCTTCGTTGAACTTGGCAAGGATGCCTTCCAGCCTGGCGATCCGCTGGATCCGGCGACCACCATGGGCCCGCTGGTGACGCGCGGCGCGCAGCAACGGGTGCTGCGCATGATCGAGGCCGGGCAACGCGAAGGTGCCAAGCTGCAGTTTGGCGGCACGGCGCCAGAGGGCATGGATGCGGGCGCCTACGTCTGCCCGACGCTCTTCACCGGCGTGCGCAACGACATGTCGATCGCACGCCAGGAGATTTTCGGGCCGGTGGCGGCAGTGATTCCCTTCGATGGCGTCGAGGAAGCCATCGCCATTGCCAACGATACCATCTACGGCCTGGCCGCCGGAGTCTGGACGCGCGATCTCAACAGTGCCTTCCGCCTGGTACGCGGCATCGAGGCCGGCGTCATCTGGATCAACTGCTTCGACGAGGGCGACATGACCCAACCCTTCGGCGGCTTCAAGCAATCGGGCAATACGCGCGACAAATGCATGGACAGCTTCAAGAGCTATACGCAGGCCAAGTCGGCGTGGTTCCGGCTTGCCTGACGCGCGCATAGTTACTGAGGCGCGCGTCGGGTGGCAGACATGGCCTGTCAGTTCGCGGGTAGCGAATGGGTGCGCTACGAGCGCCGTGGCGCCCTCGCCCTGTTGACGCTCAACCGGCCGGACAAGCTCAACGCCATCAACAGCGCCATGATCGCGCAGTTGGGCCTGGCGCTCGATGTCGCCGAGGCGGATGTGGCGGTGCGTGTGATCGTGCTGAGCGGTGCCGGCCGGGCCTTTTCGGCCGGCTTCGACCTGGATATGGAAACCAGCGGCGACGGCGCCCCACCGAATGATGCCGTGCGGCGCGCCCTGAACCAGGATTTTCAGCTCATCATGCGCTTCTGGGACAGCCCGAAAGTCACGCTGGCTGCCGTGCACGGCTACTGCCTGGGCAGCGCCATGGAACTCGCCCTGGCCTGCGATCTGACGCTGGCCGCCGAAGACTGCCGCTTCGGTGCTCCCGAGGTGCGCTTCGGCAGCGGCATCGTGGCCATGCTGCTGCCCTGGCTCGCTGGGCCTAAGGTCGCCAAGTATCTGTTGCTGAGTGGTGATGATCAGGTCACGGCAGAGCAGGCGCTGGCGGCGGGGCTGGTCAATCGTGTGGTGCCCGCCGCGCAACTGCTGGCAGCGACCCTGACACTCGCACAGCGCATCGCCAGCAACGATTTGCTGGCTGTGACGCTCACCAAACAGGCTATCAACCGCAGTCTCGACATCGCCGGCATGCGCCAGGCGTTGCTGCAGGCGCTCGAACTGAATGTCACCATTGAAACTTCCGAGAGCGCTGAATCACGCGAATTCAACACCCTCCTGAAACGCGACGGTGCCAAAGCGGCCATCGCCTGGCGTAGCGCGCGTGCCGCTGATCCGGCACTCAACGCCGTGGCAGCAGCCCCGCCAGCGGTTCCGGCCGCGCCAGATGGTGCCCCTGCGCAAAGTTGATGCCCAGCTGCGTGAGCCGCTCCAGCGCCTCGGCATTCTCGACCCGCTGGGCGATCGTGGCGATACCCAGCGCTGCGGCCACCTTGCTGATGGCCTCGACCATGCTGCGATCGATCGGATCACTGCTGACGCCACCGAAGAGCTGACCGTCAATCTTCAGGAAATCGACCGGCAGGGTCTTCAAGTAGTGAAACGAGGACAGGCCGCTGCCAAAATCATCGAGCGCGAAGCGGCAACCGCGCTTGCGCAGTTCCTGCATGAAAAACAGCGCCTGCGACAGACTGGTGATGACCGCCGTCTCGGTGATTTCGAAACACAGGCTGCGGGCGATCTGCGGGTCTTCGACCAGCGTCAGCAGCAGATCAAGAAAGCTGCGCTCGCAGATCGAATTGCCGGAGAGATTCAACGCCAGCAGCGGCGCTTCGCGGCCGGCGGCGATGATTTCCTTCAGGGTGGCAACCGCGCGCTCCACCACCCAGCGGTCAATGGCGCCGATAATGTTGTAACGCTCGGCGGCCGGAATAAATACCGCCGGCATCACCACCTCGCCATCATCGTCGCGCAGGCGCACCAGCAGCTCGTAGAACGGCGGCAGCGCGGCCGCTGCGGCGCTGGTCGGCTTGATGGCCTGATACTCGAGCTCCAGCCGGTTCTCATCGACCGCGCGCGTGACCCGGCTCACCCAGTACATTTCACGGTGCCGGCCCGACACTTCGTCAGCATCGTAGACATGCACGCGATTGCGTCCGGCATCCTTGGCCGCATAGCAGGCAATATCGGCGGCGCTCAGCAGCGCAGCGACGCTCTCACTGTCCTGGGTGATTTCCACCACGCCGACGCTGGCGCCGATGCTGGCCGCGTTCTGCTCCCAGGTGAAGCGGTAATCGCGCACTGCCTGGCGAATGGCTTCGGCGATCCGGGTTGCCTGCTCGATGGAGCAATGCTGCGCGAGGATGCCAAATTCGTCGCCACCCAGGCGCGCGATGACATCGGCGGAGCGCACCTTCTGTTGCAGGAGCGCGGTGACGTCGCGCAGCAGACGATCCCCGGCACTGTGGCCGCAGGTATCATTGACCACCTTGAACTGATCCAGATCCACGTACAGCAGCGCGTGCGAGCCCTCGCCGTCGCGGGCGCTCTGCAGCGCCAGCTGCAACCGGTTGTCAAATTCGCGCCGATTGATCAGGCCGGTGAGCGCGTCATGGCTGGCCTGGAATGAGAGCGCGCGCTTGAGCCGCCGCTCCTTGGTGACATCGCGAAACACCACTACCGCGCCGACCGTTTTGCCCTCGCGATCGCGGATCGGCGCCGCCGAATCCTGGATGGCGATTTCCTGGCCCAGACGGTTGATCAACACGCTGTGCTCGCCAAAATTGATGACTTTGTCTTCGCGCAGGCAGCGCAGCAGCGGGTTCTCAATCTCATTGCGGGTCACTTCATCGCGCAGCCGCAGCACGTTCATGATGGTGGCGCCGCGCGCCTCGGCACTGCGCCAACCCGAGAGCTGCTCGGCGACCGGGTTCAGATATTCAATGCGCCCTTCGCGATCCGTGGTGATGACACCATCGCCGATGGATTGCAGGGTGACCTGGGCGCGCTCCTTTTCATCAAAAATCACCTGCTCGGCGCGCTTGCGCTCGGTGATATCGGCAATCGTGCCCTCGCAGGAGAGCACCCGCTCGCGTTCATCACGCAGTACCCGCGCACTTTCCAGTACCACGACCTGCGAGCCATCGCGCTTGCGCAGCAGGGTCTCGGCGTTGTGAACGGCCCCGTTTTTGGTCAATTCCTCGATGAAGGCCGGTCGCTCGGCCGGATTCCACCACAGCGCTGAGGCCGAGGGCAGCGCATAGATTTCTTCGGCAGTGGTGTACCCGAGCATCCTGACGAAGGCCGGATTCACGGCGGTCAGGCGCCCTTCGGGCGATACCTGGTACACGCCTTCCAGCACGCTCTCATAAAGGCCACGGAAGCGCGCTTCACTGGCGCGCAACGCTTCGGCCGCATAGCGCCGTTCCATGGCGATGCCGGCCAGGCGTGCCGCATGGGTGATGAACTGCAGATCGGGTTCCAGCGGCTTGCCGATCTGCGCGCGATAGACGGTCAGCGCGCCCAATACCCGCCCGCCCGCAGCCTTGATCGGCAGTGCCCAGGCCGCTACCACGCCCACCTGCAGCGCCAGTTCCCGTCGCCGCTGCCAATAGGGGTCGGTACGCACGTTCGCCACCAACACCGCACGACCGAGGTATACCGCAGCGGCGCTCGAGCCATTGCGCACATCGATCGGCGCCAGCTCCTCGGCGGCACGCAACGCCGCTGGCAGGCGCTCGCCAATCACTTCGACGAAATTGCGCCCTTCCTGTCCAAGGCGGCTGATGGTGACGATGAAATCACTGCTGATCGATTCGACCAGGGTGACGGTGGCTTCCAGCACCTCACGCAACGGCGCGTCAGCGGCGATGCGCCCGAATATATCGCGCTCACCTGCCATGATGGTCTGTGCGCGCTTGCGCTCGGTGATATCGGTAATGCTGGCGCGTACCAGGTTGGGTGAGCCGGCCAACGGCATCAGGCGCACCTCGGTCACCAGCGTGAGCGCGTCCGGCGCGCGATACAACCACTCAAACACCTGCGGCGCCTGGCCGGCGGCGGCCAGCAGATCGCGCAGCTGCAGGCTGCTTAAGCTCGCGCGTGTGACGCCGAAGAAGCGCAGGGCATTTTCATTCGCATCGGTGCAGCAACCGCTACGGGTATCGATGACCACGATGACTTCGGGCGCACTCTCGACCAGGGTGCGATAGCGCGCCTCGCTGTCACGCAGCGCCTGCCCGGCCTGCTGGCGCTCACTCATATCGCGCAGACAGAATACATAGACGTCGCGTCGATCGATGCGCACCAGACTGGCGCTCGCTTCAACCGGAAAGAGCTCGCCATTCTTGCGGCGCGCCTCGGTGGCGCGCGGCTCCAGCTGGCGCTCGCCGCGCTCCGCGGTCACAGCGAATGACTGCAGGCCGCGGATCAGCGATCCCTGTATCGGTAGATCGGGCAACAGCCGGGCGATGGAGACGCCAATCACTTCCGCCTGCGAATAGCCAAACAGCTGCTCGCCGGTAGGATTGAACACACAGATGGCGCCATCGGCCGTGACGGTGATGACCACATCCTTGATGTGATCGAGAATGGCGCGCAGCTGGCCGGCATCGGCGCTCATCAGGCCCTGTGAAAAGGAGCGTGCTTCCTCGGCCAGCAGCTGCATGGAACGCACGACGCCGCGGCGCTCGTCGTCCATCGCTTCATATTGCCGGCTGACGAGGGGCAGCAGGTGGCTGAGTACGGCGACGGGGCTGGCCCCAGGCCCCAGGGTCTCGAGCTGGGCACGCAATCGTGCGTGCAGATCTGCGGCGCCGACCTCGGCACTGCTGAGCACGCGCGCAGCAGGCTGCAGCGTGGGCACAAGCGATGCGCTCGAGGTTTCTCTTGTCATAATCCGCGACCAGGCCGATCAGCGCAGATGATACGAAGAGCTGCGGCGATGGCGCGTGAGGCGCATCGCGGATTAGGCTTAAAGCTTCGGGTCGATCGCGATCAGGGGAATCATGAAGCTGCGCGCAATCGAGCTGCTGTTGCCATCGACCAGCACGGTTACCGCCAGCGCCAGTACGCCGGCTTGCCTCGGCAGCACCGTCACGAGCATTTGTTGCGTTGCGCCAACGGCGGGGCTGACAAAATCGACACTGCGCTCGGACTGCACGTCCAGGCCTTCGCGCGGCTGAAACGAGACATGCATGGCGTCGATTTCCACGCCGGGCGCCTGCGCCAGCGCCAGCTGCAGGCGCAGCGGCTGACCGACGCGGGGCTGCTCGGGCAGCTTGAAGCGCAAGCTCACGGGCGTCGCCGTGTCGGCATTGCTCACGGCGGCGACCAGATCGTCAGCCTCAGCCCCCGCAGCCTCCAGTCGATGGGTGGCCCGCAGCGCCCCGGCGCGCGCCTGGGCCCGCGCCTCGCGCTGCGCCCGGGCAGCGTCATCACTCCTGGTGCAGCCTGAGACCAGCACGCTCAAGCTCGCCCAGGTGAAGCCGAGCAGGCACCAGTTGTTGAATCGACCCATGTTCCGTCCACTATAACCCCATGGAGCCGGGTTCATCGAGGGTCTGCGACTGTTCGGCCAGATCGAGCACATGCTGCTCCCAGAAGCGGGCCTCGCCAAACCAGGGAAAGGCACGGGGAAAGGCCGGGTCGAGCCACCGCTGCGCGATCCAGGCGGCGTGATTGAGCATCCGCACAGCGCGCAATACCTCGATCAGTTCGGTCTGGCGATGATCCAGCGTCGCGAAGCGCTCATAGCCGGCCATGAGCTCGCTCCACTGGTGGCGCCGCTCATCCGGGTTGCCCGACAGGAACATCCACAGATCCTGTATGGCCGGCCCGTTCAGGCAATCGTCCAGATCGACAAAAACCGGACCCTGCGGCTGCCAGAGAATGTTGCCCAGATGGCAGTCCCCATGCAGCCGGATCGAGCGCCAGCCTCCTGAACCCTCAAATACGTCGCGCACCTGCTCGATCAAGCGCGCACTCACCTGCTCGTAACGCTCGTGCATGTGCTGTGGAAACTGCACCGAGGCCAGTACCGTACGGCGCGCGCTCGCCCCCAAGCGCTCCCCGCTCAGCGAGGGACGGGCGACAAACGCTCGCAGCGCGCCAATCGCATGGATGCGCCCGAGCGTGCGGCCCAGCAATTCCCGGGCTTCTGGCTGATCGAGGTCGGGCGAGCCGCCCGGACGGAGCGGAAAGGCCGCCAGCCGAAAACCCTGGAAATGCCTCAAGGTGGAATCGCCGAGCTTTATCGGCGCCACCACCGGAATTTCCGCTGCCGCCAGTTCCGTAGCAAAGGCGTGTTCCTCGAGGATCTGCACATCGCTCCAGCGGTTGCTGCGATAGAACTTCAGCACCAGCGGCGGCGTGTCGTTGCAGCCGATGCGATAAACACGGTTTTCATAGCTGTTGAGCGCGAACAGATGCCCATCGGGCTCGAGCCCCACGGCCTCGGCGGCCGCCAGAACGGTGTCGGGGGTCAGGCCCGCAAAGGGCGTGAGATCGGTCACATCGGTGGGCATCGCCGTGGGTATCATTCACGCTGGTGGCAAGGAGTGCTGATGAACCTCAAGGATACCGTGCTGGTCACCGGCGGCGCCGGTTATATCGGTAGCCATGTCGTGCTGCAGCTGCGTGCCCGCGGCGAAAAAGTGGTGGTGTTGGACAATCTCACCACCGGCTTCCGCCAATCGGTGGGCGACACCCCGCTGGTGATCGGGAATCTGGCCGATCGCGCCCTCGTGGCCCGCACTATCGGTGAATACAGCGTCGGCACCGTGATGCACTTTGCGGCCAACACCGTGGTGCCCGAATCGGTGCGTGACCCGCTGAAATACTACGGCAACAACACCGCCGCCACGCGCAACCTGCTCGAGGCCTGCATGCAGGGGGGCGTGCGCCGGCTGGTGTTTTCATCGACCGCCGCGGTGTACGGCATGCCGGCCAAAGGCGTGGCCCGCGAGGACATGCCCTTGGCACCCATCAATCCCTATGGCACCTCGAAACTCATGTCCGAGTGGATCCTGCGCGATCTGGCGGCGGTCAGCGATTTTCGCTATGTGAGCCTGCGTTATTTCAACGTCGCCGGGTCTGATCCGGAATGCCGCATCGGCCAGGCCACCGCCCATGCCACGCTGCTGATCAAAGTGGCCTGCGAGGCCATCGTCGGCAAGCGCACGCACGTCTCGATCTATGGCACCGACTACCCCACTCCGGACGGCACCGGCGTACGCGACTATATCCACGTCGACGATCTGGCACGTGCCCACCTGGACGCGCTCGATTACCTGCGGCGCGGCGCGGCCAGCACGGTACTCAATTGCGGCTACGGCCACGGCTATAGCGTGCGCGAGGTACTCGAGAGCGTGCAGCGTGTGGCGGGCAAGCCCCTGAGCATCCGCGAAGAGCCGCGCCGGGAAGGCGACCCACCGAGCCTGGTGGCAGCGGCCGAGCGCATTCGCTCCGTGCTCGGCTGGCAGCCGCGGCTGGATGATCTGGACACCATCGTGCGCACCGCCCTGCGCTGGGAAGAAAAGCTACACGCCCAGCCCTGGTAAGGCCCCGCTGCGGTCGCCAGCGGGCGACGCCTGAGCGTGACCCGTACCACGGCCGCCTGCCTTAGAATGGGCCGATGCGCTGGCCCCTGCCCAAATCACTGAACGGCTTCCTGCTGCTGGGGATCGGTGTAATCGCTGTGCCACTGCTGGCAGCGATCGTGCACGCCACCATCCAGATGCGCCGGCTCACCACTGTCAGCCAGCGCCTGGTGCTCGAAAGCGTGCAGACCACGCGCCTGTCGCAAAATATGTACGAGCAGATCAGTTCGCTGGAACGCGCCGCGCGTCTCTACCAGGTGCTCGGCGAGGCCAGGCTGCTCGGCGCCTTTGACGATCACGACTCGAATCTCGCCACCACCATCGCCGAGCTGCGCAATCAGCTGCATAGCGAGGCCACGCGCGCGGCGCTCGAGCCCATGGCCGCCCTGCGCGCCCGCATCGCCCAGAGCCTGCACGCACCGCCGCTCCTCGCCAATGGCGTGCGCCCGGCGCTGCCCGACTTCGGCCCCCTGGGCACCCAGGCCGCGCAAGTGGCCACGCTCATCAACACCCAGATCGATGCCGAACTCAGCTCGCTGCGCGCGCAGACCGAGAACGCCCGCAGCGAGCTGTTCTGGGAGTCCGGCCTGCTGATTCCTCTGGCATTGGCGGCCACCTTAAGTTTTGCCCTGGGCGTCAGCCGTCCCATACGCCAGGTCGACCGTGCCATCGCTGAGCTCGGCGGCGGGAATTTCGCGCGCCCCATTGCCGTCCGAGGACCCGTCGACCTGCGGCGCCTCGGCCAGCAGCTCGAATGGCTGCGCAGCCGCCTGCTCGAGCTGGCGCAGGATCGCAACCGCTTCCTGCGCCACATGTCGCATGAGCTCAAGACGCCGCTGGCCAATATTCGCGAAGGCACCGAGCTGTTGATGGATGGCGCGGTCGGCGAGCTGGACAGTGCTCAGCGCGAGATCATGACGATCATGCAGGAGAACAGCATCAAACTGCAGCGCATGATCGAGAATCTGCTCTCTTACAGCGCCTGGCAGAGCAATAGCGTGGGTCTCGAGCTCTCGGAATTTCGTCTACGCCCGCTGGTGAAACAGGTGCTGGAGAATCAGCAACTCACGCTGGTCTCGCAACGCGTGCGCCTCGAAGTGCAGATCGTGGATGTCGCGCTGCTGGCCGATCGGGGTAAGCTGCGCCTCATTCTGGAAAACCTGCTCTCCAATGCCATCAAATATTCACCACGCGGGGGCACGATCACCATCCGGGCGCGCGTCGGGCAGGATGAGCTGCTGCTGGAAGTGGCAGACAGCGGCGCCGGTATCCCGGCGAGCGATCGCGCCCATGTCTTTGAAGCCTTTCACACCGGCCGCTCACCCAGCGGCCATGTACGCGGCACCGGCATCGGTCTCTCGGTGGTGCATGAATTCGTGGCCGTGCATCGTGGCAGCATTGAAATCGTTGACGGTGAATTTCCGGGCGCGCATTTTCGCATTCGCATGCCGCTGCGCGTTCAGGCCGCGGCCGCCAACGCCGGCACCGCCCTCATCACGGCGACCGCCGCGACGCGACGCAAAGCCCATGCCGCGTAGCATTGTCGCCCTGCTGTTCCTGCTGTGCGCCGCCTGCTCAGGCTTAGGCGGCCTGCGTGGCGCTCACGAAGAATCGCACGCCAACACACCCACCATCGATCGCGATACCCAGGTGGCGGTGCTGCTCGCGGGCACCATTCAGACTTTGCAGCGCCTCTCCGCGGGTAGCCCCGCTGAGCAGGCCGAGATCGTCGCCGCCGCGCGCCAGAGCTACGAGCGCGCCCCGGCGGGCGCTGCCCAGCTGCGCTACGCGCTGGCGCTGGCGACTCCCGGACATGCCGCGCGTGACGCCGAGCGGGCCCGCCAGTTGCTGCGCGATCTGGCCGCACAACCCGAATCGCTGGCGCCCGTCGAGCGTGCCCTGACGCTGTTTGAACTGGCGCAGCTCGATCGTGAGATTGGCCTCAAAGTCGAGAACGAACGCCTGCAGTCGGCCGCCAACCGCGCCGATCAGGAACGCCTCGCCACCCTCAATCGAAAATATCAGGCCGAGCTCGAAGACAACGCGCGCCTGCGCCGTGCCCTGGAAGAGGCACAGGCCAAGCTCGATGCCATCGCCAACATTGAACGCACTATCTCTGAACGCAAGAGCAAACCCGAAGGTGTCAAAAAGTGAATACAGTCAAACGCAAGGCCCGCATACTGGTAGTCGATGACGATCCGGGCCTGCTGCGGCTGCTCACCATCCGTCTACGCGCTGAAAACTACGAAGTCGAAGCGATGGAAAATGGCGTGCTGGCCCTGGCCGCTGCCAGCCGCTTTCGACCGGACCTCGTGATCTCGGATCTGCGCATGGATCAGCTCGATGGCATCGGCCTGCTCAAAGAACTCCAGGTGCGCTGGCCCGGCCTCAAGGTGATCCTGCTCACCGCGCACGGCACGATTCCCGACGCCGTGCAGGCGACCCAGATGGGCGCCTTCGGCTTTCTGACCAAGCCGGTCGAAAAGACCGAGCTGCTCTCGCAGGTGCAGAAGGCGCTGCGAATTTCTGGCTTTTCCGACACCACGGAAGACTGGCGCGCAGGTTTTATCACCCGCAGCGCCCTCATGGAAGAAAAACTCAGCCAGGCCCACATGGTGGCCGGCACCGATGCACGCGTGTTGATCAGCGGCGAGAGCGGCACCGGCAAGGAACTGCTGGCACGCGCCATTCATCAGGCCAGCCCACGCCGCAACAAGGTCTTCGCGACCATCAGCTGCAGCGCCATGGCTGAGAATCTGCTGGAGAGTGAATTATTCGGCCACGCCGCCGGCGCCTTCGCCGGCGCCACCAAGGATCATGCCGGTCTGTTTCAGAGTGCCGAAGGCGGCACCCTGCTGCTCGATGAGATTGGCGACATGCCGATGCGCCTGCAGGTGAAGCTGCTGCGCATGCTGCAGGAAAACATGATCCGCCCGGTGGGCAGCAATGCCGGCATCGCCAGCAACGTGCGCCTGATCTCGGCCACCAACCGCGATCTGCAATCACTCCTGGCCGGCGGGCAATTTCGTGAAGACCTGTACTACCGCTTGAACGTCGTGCACATCGAACTGCCCACTTTAAGCCGGCGCCGCGAAGACATCCCGCTGCTGGTCGCGCATTTTCTGGCCGCCATCGCCAAGGAGACCGGCAACCGCATGATCTACGCCCCGGAAGCGGTGGAGCTGCTGGCCACCAGCGACTGGCCGGGCAACGTGCGCCAATTGCAGAACGTGGTGCGCCAGAACTGCGCCATGGCACAGACCCCGATCATTC
>JANMWZ010000058.1:0-2154 GCA_031441585.1 Gammaproteobacteria bacterium | reverse complement strand
GTTGCGTTCGGCGGATTCTCCGTTGAGTGACCGCCAGGTCTTCACGGAGACCGAAGAGGGCTGGAAGGCCGCCGCCTGAACCAAGAGTGCTGACACAGGCGGAGACACGGGGAAAGTCGGTCTCGCATAAGTACCTGATTTGCCGGCATAGCTCAGTGGTAGAGCAGCGGTTTTGTAAACCGTTGGTCGGGAGTTCAAATCTCTCTGCCGGCACCAGTTCTAGCGAGCGGCGTAGGCATCCATCATCAGGCCGGTGCCGCCGCCGGAAATGTGCGCGACCACCGCAGTGCGGCGATGAACCTTGGTGACCTGACCGAGGTCAATGGCGAAGGCGAGTTCGACCTGCTGGCCCTTGTGCAGGCCCAGCGAGGCGGTGCGAATGAACACGCCGTTCGCGCTCAGATTGATGGCGCGACACAGACGACGCTTGCCCGCCGGCATCATGATGTAGACCGTGGTGCGGGCCCGATGGCGAGTGTGCAGTCGACGTTCCATGATCCTGGTGATCCCCTCGTTCGCTCGCCAGCTTAGAGCGAGCTGGTCTTGAAGGCGCAGCTGGTCAGCCCAATTATGCCTAGACCACCAGGAAAGCCAAGCCCTAGTCAACTTAATCAAGGTTTAGTTTGATGGCCACCGGGCAATGATCGGCAAGCTTAAGGCGCCAGGCGTCACTCGCAGAATAAGTCAGCCGCTCGAAAGAACCAGCGATCAGGCTGCTCTTGAGTGCATTGCCCAACAGGATGTAGTCGATGTACCCAGTGTGCGGCTGCCCGATGCGACAGTTGCGGAATGGCTTACCCTGGGCGGTGTTGAACACCAGGCTCGCTCCGGCCTCCTGCAGTTGCGCCCACAGGCCGCCGGGCGGCGCGTGGTTTGACAATGCGTCACTCTCCGCCTGCAGATCGCGATTGAAATCGCCCAGCACAGCATAGGGATTTCCTGTCTGGGCTTCGCCAGCCACCCAGTCATGTAGCGCCGGGGCCGGGGCGCTATTCCCCCGCCCGGGCCGCCACATCCATGGCGCTGCGCTCCAGACTTGCCGCCACGTCACAGAGCAGATTGCGTTGTCTGCTACGATGTGACTCACCGACGGGGGTGCAGCTTCCTTTCAGCGCGTTGCAACCCTCGAGCGTCTGCAGGCACTCCATATTCCAGGTGGCCAGCTTGAGCGAGCGTGGGCTCGGAAAAAGTTCGGATTGCAGGGGCCGACAGCGTACCTATTGCCAGCGAGGCCACCAGTAGAGTTAAGGCGATCGTGTCGGCGCGGGGGCCGAACCGGTGGTGGGCAGATGGGGTACGCACTGCCGATGTTATGGCGATCTTTGGCGCCGTGACCAGACCAATATTATGCCCAATTCGCCCGCAGACAGGCTGCGACGACTCCCCCCGCAGTTACCAGCAATGTGACGGCGGACCCGGTAGTTTTTGCCCCGATTGATCGACCGACAGGGTCGGACAGTCGGTATCGGCAGCCTGCCCATTTACCGCCGTTGCCGTGAGCGTGTAGCTGGTCGCGGTAGGATTGTTAAGCGCGATGGTGTAGTACCCGGCGGCAGTGGCGCCGGTACTGCCATCGATGGCAACGCCCAGTCCAGTGGGCGGGGCGGCCGCAATGTTGGCTAGCGTCGTCACGTAGGCACTGTACTGCAGGTAATACTTTTCCTGTGCCACCTGGATCTGCAGCAGCGCACTTTTGGCGTCCGTGCGGTTGGCGCGCATCGCGTAGCGTCGATAAGAGCCTGTAGCGATTGTTGCAAGAATGGCCACAATTGCTACGACGATCATCAACTCGATCAGCGAAAACCCCGCCGGGCTGGTTCTGACTCGACATAGTGCGAACTCGTGCCACCCACCTTTGTTTGAGGCTTTCAATTCGCATCTCCTTCGCGCCAGTAAGTCCTGAACTTGTCGCCAAGGTTGCCGCACATGTTGGTAACCTCCTGCGCATAGGTACACACGGGCCGCGGTGGGCCTGGTGGGGGCGGAATGCAACCGGCGCCGGTGCAGGTGCCAGGCGTCTGGATAAACAACACCGACATAGTCGGCGCGATACCGGACTGCTGCAACTGTGTGAAGCGATCACTCACGGCGGAATTGACCTGGGCCGTGTTGTTGTCAAGATTATTGGTCGGTGCCGCGTTGAACACGCTGACG
>JANMWZ010000057.1:0-1833 GCA_031441585.1 Gammaproteobacteria bacterium | reverse complement strand
GGGCGCGGGCGACCCGGCGATGGTTGCGGCACGCCGCACGCAGGTGGCGCGCCAGCACGAACTCGCGCCCGAGAATATCGAGCGCGACAAAATCAAGGAGCGTTTGTCCAAACTCTCGGGCGGCACCGCGATCCTGCTTGCTGGTGGGGCTACGCCGGTCGAGCAAAAGCGCAGACTGCACCTGATCGAGGACGCCATCAACGCGGCGCGCGCGGCCATCGCGGAAGGCGTGGTGCCGGGAGGTGGGTTGGCGCTGTTGCGCGTTGCAACTGAGCTTGACGCGCTGATTTCGCGCACCGAGGGCCATCTGCAACAGGGCGTCAGGCTGCTGCAGCGCGCGCTGCATCAGCCCTCGCACCACATCGCGGCCAACTGCGGGCTCGACCCCAAGGTGGTGATGCGCAAAGCGCTGGATGCAAAGCCCGGTTTCGGCCTCGATGCGCGCAGTGGCCGTTTCGTCGACCTGGTCGCCGCCGGCATCATCGACCCGGTCCGGGTGAGCTACAGCGCGGTGCGTAACGCCGCGTCGGTGGCTGGGCTGATTTTGACCACCCAGACCCTGATAGCGAAGAAGCCCGACCATGTTGATCCAACCGCTGGACCGGCACTCGGCGGCGGGGCAGAACGTTTAGGGCGGCAGTGACGGAGTGGAGCCAGGCCAGCGGTGCTGTTGTGAAAGCGTACCGCTGGCGTTTCAGACACCTGCTGGGTTTGCTTGTCAACCTGGCGGGTCTTTCGATCCTGCTTCGCGAAGCCATGGCGAAGATGCTTTGATCACGGATTTTGCAAGGCGGGGCTATGACAAGTCTTGAGCAAAGTGTTGACATGCGCCTGCCTGGGCGTTGGCGTTTGCTGCGTTTCTCCGGGCCGGCCGTGATCGTCAGCGTAGGCTACATGGACCCCGGCAACTGGGCCACCGATCTCGAAGGCGGCGCACGGTTTGGGTACCAGTTGTTGTGGGTGCTGCTGGCCTCCAATTTGATCGCCATGCTGCTTCAGACCCTTGCGGTTCGGCTCGGTGTCGCCGGGCGCCTGGACCTGGCACAGGCCTGCCGTGCCTACTACGCGCGGCCGGTGGCAATGGCGCTGTGGCTGTTGTGCGAGATCGCGATCATCGCCTGCGATCTGGCCGAACTGCTGGGCAGTGCGATTGCCTTGAACCTGCTGTTCGGTATACCGCTGGTTGCGGGCGTGCTGGTAACGGCATTCGATGTGATGCTGATTCTGGTACTGCAGCATTACGGCATTCGCAAACTGGAAGCGGTGGTGGGCGCCCTGGTCCTGACCATCGGCGGCTGCCTGCTGCTGGATATCTTGCTGGCGCGGCCGGACTGGCGTTTGGTGCTTGGAGGCCTGGTGCCCCGGCTGGATGCTTCCAGCCTGTTCGTCGCCATCGGCATTCTCGGTGCTACCGTGATGCCGCATAACCTGTACCTGCATTCCTCTCTGGTGCAGACACGGCGCATTGAGGCACACGAGGCGGGCCAGCGGGAAGCGATTTCCTATAACCTGGTGGACACGGCGCTGGCGCTGAACATTGCTTTTTTTATCAATGTGGCGATTTTGGTGCTGTCCGCCTCAGCCTTTTTTGGCAACGGCATTGTCGTGACCGAATTGAGTCAGGCGCACGAGCTGTTGACCCCCGTGCTGGGCACCACCCTGGCCTCCACCGCGTTCGCGATTGCGCTGCTTGCGGCGGGGCAGAGCTCGACCATCACCGGCACACTCGCCGGGCAGGTGGTGATGGAGGGTTTCGTGCATTTGCGCATGAGTCCGCTGGCGCGCCGGTTGTTGACACGCTCGCTCGCCATCGTGCCGGCGGTGGCGGTGTTG
>JANMWZ010000056.1:0-5051 GCA_031441585.1 Gammaproteobacteria bacterium | reverse complement strand
GATGGGTTCATGGCGTTCCCATCCGGAAGCTCATCCAGACGTGCGCCCGACGCCACCACCGAACTTCTATTCATGATCTGCGCGCCCGCTCGGTCCGTCCGGACGAAATCATTGCACGCACGAGTTGCAGGGGTTCGAGCGCCTCCATCAAGGCGCTGCCCACCAGCGCAACATCATATCCCGCGACCGCGATGCGCCCGGCATCCGCCGCCGTGGCAACGCCGCTTTCGGCAACACGAGGCACATCGTCCGGGAGCGAACGCGCCATTTGTTCCAGCCGGCCTGGCACCACCTGCAGGGTCTTCAGATCGCGCGAATTCAGGCCTACCAACAGTTCAGTGCTGCGGGCATATTGCCTGACCACTTTGCTGGCGCGCTCGATATCGGTGGAGTCGAAGGCTTCAAGCAGCACGAACAAGCGCTGCTGCACGGCGCAGTCCAGCAGCGCGCTTACCTCGGCGTCGCTCAGCATACGCATGATCACCAGCACGCCACCGGCACCGGCGAGCCGCGCCTCGCAGATCTGATAGGGGTCAACAAGAAAATCTTTGCGCAGCGCCGGAATGCGGCCGGCCAGCGCCTGTACAGCGAATTCCAGATGTTTGAGCGAGCCATCGAAGCGACTGGGTTCGGTGAGCACCGAGACCGCCGCGGCGCCCGCATCTGCATAGCCGGCAACCCGCGCGCGCACGCTCTCCTCATCGCCCTCGCGCAGCTGTCCAGCGGCCGGCGAGCGAAATTTGACTTCGGCGATCAGGTCGAAGCGGCGCGCTGACAGTTGCAGGCGCGGTGGCAGGGGCGTATCGGCGGCGCGGGCACGCAGCTCCACTTCACTCAATTCGGCTCGCGCGGCATTCACGCGCGCACGGCTGGAGCTGGCCATCCCGGCAAGAAAATCGGTTTCGCTCATGGTTTTGCTCCAGCACCTGCAAGCTGCGCCAATAACTCGGTCGCCGCCCCGGAATCAATCGCCTGCGCGGCGCGTGCGATCGCCAGACGTGGCGCCGCCTCGATGCCGGTGACTTCCAGCGCCAGCGCAGCGCCCAGCAATAATGCGTCACGATGAGCACCATGCTCTTCGCCGCACAATACGCGGCGCAGGCTGGCGGCATTTGCAGCGGCATCGCCACCGGCGAGATCCGCTGCCGTGCAGGTGGCCAGACCATAGTCGGTCGGCGAGCGCTGCTCGCGCCGCACTTCGTCAGCGCGCACGTCAAACACTTCGAAAGGACCGATGGGGGTCGGCTCATCCCAACCCTCAGCGCCGTGTATCACCAGCGCACGACCGTTTTTCATGCCAGCCAGCGCCTGGGCCATCAGCTCTGCCGTGGCCATATCAAAGGCTCCGATCACATGAAACAACGGCTCTGCGGGGTTGCACAACGGACCGAGGATATTGAACACCGTGCGCACACCGAGCGCGCTGCGCACTGGCGCGATGTTCTTCATGGCCGGATGGTAATAGGGCGCGAACAGAAAGGTGAAACTGGTAGCGGCCAGACACTCGGCTGCGCGCTGCTCGTCGAGCGGCAATACCAGACCCAGAGCCTCGAGCACATCGGCACTGCCGGCGCGACTGGAGACTGATCGATTGCCATGCTTGACCACCGGCACACCGCAGGCCGCCGTTAGCAGCGCCGCTCCAGTGGAAAGATTGAAGCTGCCGGATTTATCGCCGCCGGTGCCGACAATGTCGACAGCCCGCAGCTCAGCGGGCAATTGCGGGCGCCGTGCCAACGATCGCATGGCGAGCGCGAAGCCGCGCAACTCTGCGGCAGTCACGCCCTTGGCACGCAGCGCAGCCAGCAGGCCAGCGGCCAGGGCCGGCGCCAACTCTGGCGTGGTCAGCGCAATGAGCAGCTCACCCGCTTCCCGCTGGCTGAGATTCTGCCCATCGAGCAGGCGATCGAGTGTTGCCACAAGCGCGGCACTCATGCGCGCACCTCGAGAAAATTCTTCATCATTGCGGGGCCAGCCGGTGTCAGGACACTTTCCGGATGGAATTGCACGCCCTCGACCTTGAGCGCGACATGACGCAAGCCCATGATCTCGCCCTCAGCGGTGCGCGCTGTCACTACCAGTTCCGGCGGTAGCGATGCTTCCGCCGCAATCAACGAGTGATAGCGCCCGGCTTCGCAGGGGTTGGCAATGCCGGTGAACACGCCGCAGCCGTCGTGTTTGATGGTTGAAGTCTTGCCGTGCATCAGTCGTGGCGCGCGCACCACGCGTCCGCCAAAAGCCTCGGTGATCGCCTGATGTCCGAGGCACACGCCGAACACCGGAATGCGCCCGGCAAAATGTCTGATCATGGCGATCGAGACACCCGCCTGCTGCGGCGTGCCGGGCCCTGGTGAGATGCACAGATGCGTAGGTGCGAGCGCCGCGGCCTGCGCAACCTCGAGGGCATCGTTGCGATACACCAGCACTTCCGCGCCCAGCACCATGAAGGCCTGCACCAGGTTATAGGTGAAGGAATCGTAGTTGTCGATCAGCAGCAGGCGCGTGCTCATAGGCCGGCCTCCGCCAGTTGCAGCGCCTGCACTGCGGCGCCACTCTTGGCCAGCACTTCGTCGTGCTCCGCCTCGGGTCGGCTGTCGGCGACGATGCCCGCGCCCGCCTGATAACTGTATTCATCACCGTGAAACACCAGCGAGCGGATGGTGATGGCCTGATCCATGGCGCCACGGGCACCGAAATATCCTACCGTGCCACCGTACAGGCCACGTCGCACCGGCTCCAGCTCCTCGATGATTTCCATCGCCCGCACCTTGGGTGCACCCACCAGTGTGCCTGCCGGAAAAGTCGCCGCGAACAGATCGAAAGCATCGCGACCCGCAGCCAGTCGCCCCTGTACGCCACTGACGATGTGCATGACATGACTATAGCGCTCGATGGCGCGATAGGGCTCGACGTACACACTGCCTGCTTCAGCCACTCGCCCCAGATCATTGCGCGCCAGATCGACCAGCATCACATGCTCGGCGTTTTCTTTGGGATCCACCAGCAGTTCAGCGGCGTTGACCTGATCCTGCTCGGGTGTAGCTGCACGCGGCCGCGTGCCGGCAATCGGTCGAAGTTCTGCAGCGCCGTTGTTGAGTTTGACCAGCGCCTCGGGCGATGAACCCACGACCGTCAAGTCACCCAATTCACAAAAAAACATGTACGGCGACGGGTTCACGAGTCGCAGTGCACGATAGGCCTGAAATGGATCGAGATCGTGACGCCCCGAATAACGACTCGAGAGCACCAGTTGATAGACGTCTCCGGCCGCGATGTACTCCTGCGCGCGGCGCACGCGCTCGAGGTATTGCCCGCGACTGAGCGCGGCCGTCGGCGCGGCGTAACCGCCCGCGTGATCTGGCCGCGGCGGCATCGGGCCACGCAGCGCAGCAATGACTGCACGCCGCAACGCGCTGCGTTCTGCATCGCTGCCGGCGTGCAGCAGCGCGATGGCGCGCGTCAGATGATCGAACACCAGCAGCGAGCGCGGCGCCACGTAGTGCAACAGCGGTGGTGCATGCGGCAGGCGCGCGGCACGCTCGGGCAGACGCTCGAAATAGCGCACCACGTCGTAAGCCGTATAGCCTACCAGGCCGCCTGCCAGCGGCACTGAGCTGATCTCCGGCAGTGGACGTGGTGCCTGTTGTAGCGCCAGGCGCAGGCCGGACAACAGTTCGCGCTCATCGCGCGGCACCGGCAGGGTCTGGGCGCCGATCTGAAAACTGCGCTCGTCCAGCCGCACTTCCAGCGCGTCGCCGAAGCCTATGAAGGAATAGCGTCCCAGCCGTTCACCGCCCTCGACGCTCTCGAGCAGAAAGCGCGGCTTGAGATCGCGCAGCCGGGCGTACGCCGAAACTGGCGTATCGAGATCCCCGGCAATGTCAAAAGGTGGTTTCATAGGCAAATAGACCCGCTCCGGATGGTTTCCCGGAGAGGGGTCTGGTCAGCGTTAGAATCGGGTTCGGTAAAACAGCGCCCAGGGCCCACTCCGTCTTCAGGAGCAGGGCCACCAGCAGATCGCGGCGGACTGGGCGTAGGTGTACATACCGGACGAGTATGGCTAGTGACGGCCGGGGGCGTCAATAGTCGATTCCCGACCCTCTTGCAGGCGCCGGTGCGCATGGTTTTCCGGCGCCGGCCCGCCGAAGGTTAGTGCTCCATTTGCCTTTCGGGGCCGGGCGTCTGGGCGGCGCGCCGCCAGCACACGACACAGCTCCTCGGTGGCATCGACCACCTCCGGACCCAGGCGGCTAAGCCGCGCGTCAACGAATGGCAACAACGCACCAGTACGCACTGCGCGCAGCGCCGGTAGCGCCTGCCAGCGCAGCAACCAGGCGCGTGCACTGGGCGCGTCGGCCGCCAGCGCCAGAATGACCTCCGGATCGCGTGAGGCAATCGCCTCGAGCGCTACAGCTGGCGCGGCATCGGCGAGATCAGCAAACAGATTGCGATAGCCGCAGGCTTCGACGGCATCGGAAATCAGCTGTGCGCCACCAACGGTGTACACCGGTCGATCCCACACCTGTATCAACACCCGGGGCGGCTGCGGGTTGCGATACTGTGATCGCAACTGGTCGATGCGGCCACGCAGGCTGGCCGCTGCGTCGTGGGCGACGCCTGGCGTGCCCAGCAGCACGCCGAGTCGCTCGATCGACGGCGCCAGATCATTCAGACGCACGACGTGATGCCGGTAGATCACCAGGCCAGCGCGCTCCAGAGGTGCCAGTTGCGCCGCAGAAGCGCCGCCACTCCAGGCCACGATAACGTCGGGATGCAATGCCAGGATGCGCTCGAGGTCGTAACCGTGGGCATCGCCGATGCGCGCGATGCGGCGCGCCGCCGCAGGCTCGATCGAGAATTGCACGGTACCGACCAGGCGCGCGCCTCCGCCAGCAGCGAAAATCATCGCCGTGGCCCCCGGCGACAGGCTGACAAGGCGATTGGGGGAATGTGCCAGAACCACACTGCGGCCGTCATCGTCGAGCGCATGCCAGGGCGCAGAGCGCGGGAGCGCGAGCGGCGCGAGCGGCGCGGGCGGCGCGGGCGGCGCG
>JANMWZ010000055.1:0-1964 GCA_031441585.1 Gammaproteobacteria bacterium | reverse complement strand
GAAGCGATCAAGCGCGCCAACTCGGCCGACCCGGCCAAGATTGTCGCCGAACTACCGAAGACCAGTTACGCCGGCGTGACCTCGTCGGCGCTGGCCTTCGACGCCAACGGCGACATCAAGGATGGCGCGGTGACCATCTATCAGTACACCGGCGGCGCCAAGGTGGCGGTGGAGACCATCGCTGGCGTTGCCGCTGCTGCGGCCGACCCGGCGAAACCCAGCGCACCCTATTGAAGATTTCTTTTGCAACAGACGGCACCTCAAGGTGCCGTTGTCTGGTGTGGCGCTCATGGAAACCTTCATCCAGCAACTGATTAACGGCCTCACCCTCGGCAGCATCTATGCGCTGGTGGCGCTCGGTTACACCATGGTCTATGGCATCCTCGGGCTGATCAATTTCGCCCATGGCGAAGTGGTGATGATCGGCGCGCTGACCGCGCTGGCCGTGGTCAAACCGCTGGTCGGTGTACTGCCGGGACCGCTGCTGGCACTGATCGGCTTGGTGGTGGCCGCGCGGGTGTGCATGGCGCTGGGCTTCATCATCGAGCGCGTTGCCTATCGGCCGTTGCGCAACGCGCCGCGCCTGGCGCCGCTGATCACCGCCATTGGTGTCTCCATCGTGCTGCAACAACTGGCGATGATTATTTGGGGCCGCAACTACCATCCGGTGCCCGAGCTGCTGCCCAGCGCCACGCATGAAATTCTCGGCGCGCAGATCAACGACCTGCAAATCCTGATCATGGTCACCGCGGCGCTGACCATGGCCGGTCTGATGCTGCTGGTGAACAAGACCCGACTCGGCCGCGCCATGCGTGCCACTTCCGAAAACCAGCAGATCGCTGCCCTGATGGGCGTCGATGCCAACCGCATCATCTCGCTCACCTTTGTCATCGGTTCGGCGCTGGCGGCACTGGCGGGTTTCCTGGTCAGCGCCAACTATGGCGTGGCCCACTACAGCATGGGTTCCCTGCTCGGCATGAAGGCCTTCACCGCCGCCGTACTGGGCGGCATCGGCAACCTCGGCGGTGCCATGCTGGGCGGCGTGCTGCTTGGCGTGATCGAAGCGCTGGGCGCGGGCTACATCGGCGACCTCACCGGCGGCGTGTTCGGCTCCAACTACCAGGATGTGTTCGCCTTCTTTGTGTTGATCACCGTGCTGGTGTTTCGGCCCTCGGGGTTGATGGGTGAAAGGGTGTCGGAGCGCGCGTAAGAAATAGCACTTGAGTCCGTCAAGTCTTGGCTGGTAAGATTCACGGGTTTCCATATTTATGGGAGTCGCCGTGAAAACCACCATCGAAATGCCGGATGATCTTTTCCGCAAGGCCAAGGCCGTTGCCGCCCTGCGCGGGCAGAGCATGAAGGATCTCATCACCCAACTCCTGCAACGCGAAATCGGTGCGCCTCCTGCCGCCTCAGCCGGCGCTCGCAAGAAGGCGGCGGCTAAATTCAGCCGGGAGCTGGAAGCGATTGCCGGAGAAGTCAGCGAAAGCTGGAAAACCAAGCTGGATGCAGCAGGCGCCGTGCGTGAACAGAGGCGCGGCTGATGGTCATCGACGCATCGGTCTGGGTGGCTGCTTTTCTCGCCCACGATGCCCATCACCCGGATGCCACCGAATTTCTGAACAAACTCGTGGCGGACGGAACCGCGGTTTCTGCTCCGCTACTGGCGCTATCCGAAGTCGCGGGAGCCATTGCCCGCCAAACCGGCAACCCCGCTGTCGCGGAAAAAGCGGTTGTCTTTCTGCGTGAGCAACCATGGATTCAACTCGCGCCGTTGAACGACGCGCTGGCGACCGTGGCGGCTTCGATCGCGGCACAACAGCGCCTGCGCGGCGCCGATGCAGTCTACGTAGCATTGGCGGCACAGGAGGATGGCGCACTCATTACCCTCGACCGCGAAATGCTGCAACGTGCTCCCGACAGCGTGACGGCGACGACACCCTCTGAGTGGCGCAAGAAAACCC
>JANMWZ010000054.1:0-1555 GCA_031441585.1 Gammaproteobacteria bacterium | reverse complement strand
AGCGCTTGCTCGACAATCCGTTTCAGGCCGACGGCGCTCATGGCCGCAAGCCGATCGCGCCCGCCAGCGAACCTGAGATGCGCTTCGCCGCGTCGGCGATCACATCGTCCGACAAGTGCGCGTATCTGGCGGTGGTTTCAGCCAACTGATGCCCGAGCAGCTTGCCGATCGTGGCCAGCGGCACATTGTCTATGATCGCCGCCGATGCGAAGCTGTGGCGCAGGTCGTGAATGCGCACGTCGGGAAGTGCGCATTTGCGGCGGAACACTGGCCACCAAGGTTCCAGCGATTGGGGCACGTAGCGTTTCCCATGCGGAAACACGAAGGGGCAACTCTCAATGCGCGGTTGCGCATCGATGATCGCGAGTGCCTGGCTGTTTAGCCAGACGATCTTGCCTCCGGTCTTGCTATCGGGCAGCGTCAATCGCGGCGGCTTGACCCATTCCCATTGCAGGTCGCGGATTTCACTAAGCCGTGCGCCGGTGAATATTAGCAAACGGACGATCGCGACGTGAACTGGAAAACTGGCTTCCTCGTCCCGTAATGCGGCGGCGATGCGCCGATATTCGAGCGGCGACAGAAACCGCTCCATCGGCTCGCGCTTGTAGCGCGGCATGCCCCGGCAAGGGTTCGAGCCTCGGCGGCGAAGGTGAAGCTGCTCGGCGTATTTGAGCAGCGACGCCATCACGGGGATTGCGCGATTGTACGATGCTTCGCGCAATCCGGCACTGCCATCGCGTCAGAACACGATGTCCGCTCGCGTTACATCGGCGACGCGCAATTCGCCGAACGACGGTGCGAGATTGTTGCGCCAAGCTTGCGCATTGCGCTTGGCGGTTGAGGGTTTCCACGTCCGCGCGATGTCGTCCCAATAGGTTGCAACGAAATCGCTCATCGTCGGCGTTGCTTTGACGACTGCCCGCTAGGGCAACCCGTCCAAAGCGACCTCTGCCAGAAGTCGCCGTGCCTGCGCGCGCGCAATTGTCGATTCGACCTCATCTGTGCATCCAAGGGAAACGCGGCGGTGCTTGCCACGATGGCGGAGCCGGACGCACCAGTAGGTCCGCCCGGTTGGCCGCACGCGAAGCCCAAACCCGGGTAGATCGGTGTCCCATATGCAGTATTCGTGCGGCAAAGGGCGCAGTTTTCGGCGGACGAAATTGCCGTCAAGGAAGGCCCGCCGACCGGGCTTTTTTCGGATGGGGACCATATGGCCATTTTCAATACCAGAACTGGTGGCGAGAGTCCCGGAATTCTGCGAATTCAGGGGGACCAGATAGCCATCATCGGCACCCGATCTCGCGAGCAATTCCAGAATTGCACTTACTGATTCTATTGCACTTTTTCCCATATTTCAGCGGTTAGGCGCCTAGGCTGTGCACATCAAGGCTGTCTTCGCCGAGATGAAAGGGGCTTATGGCTGGCCCAGGGTTTGGCGTGAGCTTGCCGCACGCGGCATCCGGGCGGGCAAGGAGCGTGTGCGCAGGATGATGAAGGCCTGCGGCCTGCGTGCCCGTGGCAAACGCCGGTTCAAGGCGACCACGAACAGCGCGCA
>JANMWZ010000053.1:0-4460 GCA_031441585.1 Gammaproteobacteria bacterium | reverse complement strand
CCCTGCGAACTATGGTGGGCAGCACAGCGAACCTGGCACGCTCCACGATCCGGAGCGCGATGCCACGACCTTACCCCTGGTGGCACGGGCCGTGGCCGCTGGCGTTCCGGTACTCGGTGTGTGCCGCGGCTTTCAGGAAATGAACGTCGCCTTTGGCGGTACCCTGTGGCAAAAGCTGCAGGAACAGCCGGGGTTTCTCGATCACCGCGAAGCACCGGATCAGTCCCTTGAAACTCAATACGCGCCGGTACACGAGATCACTCTGGCGCCGGGCGGAGTGCTGCAGCGACTCGCGGGCGGCGCGGCTTCGGTGCGTGTGAACTCACTGCACAGCCAGGGAGTGCGCGAACTGGGCCAGGGCCTCTGCGTCGAGGCGCGCGCCAGCGACGGTGTGATCGAAGCCTTCCGGGTCACGGCAGCAAAACAGTTTGCGCTGGCAGTGCAGTGGCACCCGGAGTGGCGGGTCATGGACAATGAATTCTCGAAGGCCCTGTTCGCCGATTTTGGCGCCGCCTGTCGGGAGCGAATTTAAAGGGGACCGCAGCGGTTCTCAAACAAGTTGGTGATGTATGGCTAATGAGATACAACAGTTCTTCCGCGACCATGGCATTTCGGAAGTCGAAGCCATCATTCCCGACATGGCGGGCATCGCGCGCGGCAAACTCATGCCGGCCGAGAAATTTGCGGAGGATGCCGGCATGCGCCTGCCGGAGAGCATTTTTCTGCAGACCGTGACCGGTGACTATCCGAGCGACACCAGTTCGGCAATGAGTCCGGCCGAGATCGACATCGTGCTCAAGGCCGATCCGAAGACCGTGCGCGTGGTGCCATGGGCGGCGGAGCCCACCGCGCAGGTGATTCACGATTGTTTCTACTCGGATGGGCGGCGGGTGACGATGGCGCCGCGCCAGTTGCTGCAGCACGTCCTGGAACTCTACGCGGAGCGTGGCTGGGAACCGGTGGTAGCGCCGGAGCTCGAATTCTATCTGGTCGAGCCCAACATCGACGCCGACTACCAGCTCAAGCCGCCGGTGGGGCGTTCGGGTCGCTCGGAACCGGGCCGGCAGTCTTACAGCATTGCTGCTGTCAATGAGTTTGATCCGATGTTCGACGACCTCTACGCCTTTTGCGAGGCGCAGGATATCGAGATCGATACGCTGATCCATGAAGACGGTCCGGCACAGATGGAAATCAATCTGCTGCACGGCAATGCGCTCAATCTGGCCGACCAGGCTTTTCTGTTCAAGCGCACGGCCCGCGAGGCCGCGCTGCGCCACAAGATGTATGCAACCTTCATGGCCAAGCCACACAGCAAGGAGCCGGGCAGTGCCATGCATATCCACCAGAGCGTCATCGACCTGACCACGCGGTCGAACGTATTTTCGAACGTCGATGGTGCGCCCTCGGCGCTGTTCTTTTCGCATATCGCCGGCCTGCAGCGTTATCTGCCGGCGGCCATGAGTCTGTTCGCCCCCAACGTCAATTCCTACCGGCGCATCACCCGCGCCTCATTGGCGCCGATCAATGTGCAATGGGGTTACGACAATCGCACCGCGGGCCTTAGGGTGCCGGTGTCCGATCCGGAGGCCCGCCGCGTCGAGAATCGCCTCGGTGGGGCCGATGCCAACCCCTACATTGCCATGGCCGCTTCGCTGGCCTGCGGCTATCTGGGCATGGTGCAGAATCTGCAGCCCAGCGAGCCGATCGCCGGTAGCGCACACGATCTGCCCTGGGATCTGCCGCGATCACTGGACGATGCCCTCAAGCGGCTCAAAGACTGTGAGCCGCTGCTGCGCCTGCTGGGCCAGCCGTTTGTCTCCGCCTACACCGTCGTCAAGCAGGCCGAACTCGAGGTATTTTTGCAGGTGATCAGTTCCTGGGAACGTGAGCACCTGTTGCTCAATGTCTGAGCGGGCGCTCAGCGCGTGAGGGCGAGGCTGGCTGCACCCGGCGCACAGCTGCTGGCGGCGGGTCTGCTGGTGGCAGCCGGCATGCTGCTGGCGGGCTGCGGCCAGCGTGCCGCGCTGGCCACCACGGTGGGCGCGCATCCGGGCGACCGGGATCCTGAGCGCGTTCTCAATGTCTACAACTGGTCCGACTACACGGCGCCGGGTGTCATCGAGGAATTCGAGCAGGAATACGGCATCAAGGTTCACTACGATGTCTTCGACTCCAACGAGGTGCTCGAAACCAAAATGCTGGCCGGCGCCACCGGCTACGACATCGCGGTGCCCTCATCTTCGTTCCTGGAGCGGCAGATCAAGGCCGGCGTCTACCAGCGGCTCAATAAAGCGCTGCTGACCAATCTCGGCAATGTCGATGCCGACATGGCGGCGCGCTTTGCGATCAATGATCCCGGCAATCTCTATTCAGTCAACTACCTGTGGGGCACCACCGGCATCGGCTACAACGTCAGGCAGGTGCGGGCCGTGCTGGGCGATGTGCCGGTGAACAGTTTCCGCCTGCTGTTCGACCCCGCAATGGTAAGCAGATTCAAAAATTGCGGCGTCACGGTACTCGATGCACCGGAAGACGTGGTCAGCACGGCGCTGGTGTATCTGCGGCGCGATCCCAACAGCGAACGGCTGGACGATCTGGCGGCTGCGGAAAAACTCTTGAGCGGGATACGCCCCTACCTGCGCTATATCCACTCCTCCCGCTATATCGATGATCTGGCCAACGGCGAGATCTGCCTGGTGCTCGGCTGGAGTGGCGACGTCGGGCTGGCGCGCGCCCGCGCCCATGAGGCCGGCGCGCAGGTTGAAGTCGCCTTCAGCATTCCGATCGAGGGCACGATCATGTTCTTCGATATGCTGGCGATTCCCTACGATGCCAGGCATCCGAAGAATGCGCACCTGTTCATCGACTACCTGCTGCGCCCGGCGATAGCGGCGCGTAATGCCGGCACCATGCACTCGGCTACCAGCAACGCGGCGGCCTATGCGCTCATCGATCCGCTGCAGTTCGCCGATCCGAATTTCTATCCGCCACGCGCGCTGCGTTCGCGCCTGCACGGCAATCGCGGACACACGCAGGCCTATACGCGCAACGTCAATCGCCTGTGGACGCGATTCAAATCAGGACTATGAGCATGGCCAATCCCTATGTGCGAATCGATCGGGTCAGCAAGCGCTATGGCGATGCGCTGGCCGTCAACAATGTATCGCTCGATATCAACCAGGGTGAAATTTTCTGCCTGCTCGGTGGCTCGGGCTGCGGCAAGACCACTCTGCTGCGCATGCTGGCCGGATTTGAATCGCCCAGTTCCGGGGCTCTGTATATCGATGGCGAGAACCTGGCTGACATTCCGCCCTATGAGCGCCCGGTCAACATGATGTTTCAGTCCTATGCGCTGTTCCCGCACATGAGTGTGGCGGCGAATATCGGTTTTGGCCTGGAGCAGGAGCGTCTGGCACGCGCTGAGATCGATCGGCGCGTGGCCGAGATACTCGAGATGGTCAAACTCGGCGACTACGCCAAACGCAAGCCGCACCAGCTCTCGGGTGGCCAGCGACAGCGGGTCGCGCTGGCGCGCGCACTGGTCAAGCGGCCCAAGCTGCTGCTGCTGGACGAGCCACTCGGCGCACTTGATCGCAAGCTGCGCGAGCACACGCAGTTCGAGCTGATCAGCATTCAGGAGCGGCTCGGTGTCACCTTCGTGGTGGTGACCCACGATCAGGAAGAGGCGATGACCCTGGCGACGCGCATCGGGGTGATGAATCGCGGCGAAATCATCCAGGTGGGTACGCCGCGCGATATCTACGAATTTCCGGCCACGCGTTTCGTCGCTGACTTCATCGGTTCGGTCAATCTGTTCGAAGGTTGCCTGAGTGAAGACGAACCCGAGTACGTGCGTATCAGCTGCGCGCAGCTGCCGGCGCCGGTGTACATCGATCATGGCATGAGCGCGCCGCCTGCGGCCGATTGCTGGGTCGCGATCCGCCCGGAGAAGATCGAGTTGAGTCGCGCGGCGCCCGGCACCGCTGACAACTGGGCGCATGGCGTGGTGCAGGAGGTCGCCTATCTTGGCGACATGTCGGTGTATCTGGTGCGACTCGACGGCGGGCGCGAGGTGCGAATCACGCAGGCCAATCGCACCCGCAAGCCTGAAGAGCAGTTCAAATGGGACGAGGCGGTGTATCTGAGTTGGGATGCTGCCAGTCCAGTCGTGGGCATGGGCTAGGGCATGCGCGCGCGCAACCTCGGGCGGCGTCTGGTGATGGCTGTGCCGATGGTGTGGTTGCTGCTGTTTTTCATGGTGCCATTCATCATTGTATTTGGTATCTCGTTTTCACAGGCGCAGCTGTCGATTCCGCCCTTCGCACCGTTGTGGGAGTGGGTCGACCATCGGGTGTTGGCGCTGCGCGTGCACCTTACGAACTATCATTTTCTGGCCACCGATGCGCTGTACGTCAGCTCCTATCTCTATTCGCTCAAAGTGGCAGCGATCTCAACAGTGT
>JANMWZ010000052.1:0-27154 GCA_031441585.1 Gammaproteobacteria bacterium | reverse complement strand
GCGCCATACCTACGTGCTTAAACCTGGCGACACGCTGACGTTCCGCGGTGACGTGGCGCATGGACCCGAGCGGCTCGAGAAGGTTCCTATTCGGATGCTCTCGATCATCATCTACGCCGATGAAAAGGATTGAAGCGCTGCATACAGGACCCTCATTCGTAGAGTGCATGCGATACTGAGTTGCAAATCAACTCCGCTTCCGCTCCGGCAGCCCGTGCCATCCCAGCGCAGCGGTTTCGGGAGTACGTGAGGGGGTAAGGTTTGCAGCCTAAGCGAGAACCACTCGCACAAACATGATATTTATCAATATGTGATAGATGCAACCTGATGTTATTTAGAGATCTGATCTGTGAACAGGCGTCGAACTTTGACCCCCGCAATAGGGTCTGCCGCACGGCATTGCCTGTGGTTTCGCAATAGTCGCGCGGCCTCAATGCGATTCGAGCGTCGGCAATATCCTGCGGCCCCTCGGCAAAACACTTCATGGCAATAAAATCTTCGCGACTGATCACCGGTATTGTGCCGCCCTGGAAACGTACGGAAATCATGCGCGAGAATGCCTCGGGGTCGAGCCCCCTGAGCCCCGCCAACAGAGCGACGCGATTGCCGTGGTGATCGCTCAACACCAGCAGTGCTCGGATGGGATCCTCCGCATCGCCGCGGCGCGGCTCCGATTCGAAACCCGCTCTTCTGAATACCTTCTCAAGGGGACCGAGCCTGGACAACGCTGCCGACAATAGTGCATCCGCATCTGTCGTGGCACGTATGACACCATGAACGGCGGCCGCCATCGCTCCGACGACGGCAAAGTCCACCTTTTCCTTCACCAGCACCCGTGCGACATCCAGTAGCAGCAGCGCAGACTGGCCGGGGCCGCGCGCTTTCATCGGCTTCGCCTAATATGAGGAATTGCCAATTCGCGGCGGGAATCCTCCCCCGCCTGGTGTAGTTCCGCCAGCAGTTCACTGTGCCTTAGCTGGGCATCAAGGCGCTGCTCGGGTGTCAGGCTCTGTGAACTCGCGTCCGACTCCTGGCGGGTACGTTCGAGCAGCCGGGACCGTTGCGCTCGTTCGTGCAGTGCCGCACCCGCCACGAACACGCCGGCTTCGCTCGGATCCTTACCCGTTTGCATGACCAGCGGCAGCTGCGCACGCACGGCGACACGGATCAGCAGCTCCAACGAGAGCTCGGAAACCTGTGCGTTGGCTATCTTGCTCAGCGTGGGCTGCGGGATGCCCAGAGACCGGGCTGCCGCGACCTGACTGCTGCCGCTGCGTTCAACGAAGCGGGCAATCTTCAGGGCCAGATCGCGGCGCAAGGCTTGAATGGCGTCGTCGTCGGGTGGCTGCATGGGGTTTGCCTGCTACTTATAGTAAATACACTATATAAGAAGCACAAGCACTATGCGAGTCACCGAGCCTGGCCCCTCACCGGCGCGGCGACTCCAACACTCACACACACGCACGTTACCAGCGCGGCGCTAGACATTTTCATGGTGAAATTTGATCGTACGAGGATCCAAAGTCTTAGAAGTCGAGCGTCACCGTCGCGAGCGCCGTCCTGCCCGACAAGCGGTAGTACCCCTCTGTTCGGGTCACCGTAACCGAATGGTGCAGGTCGCTCAGCGAAGTCGCATCGCGACGCTCGGTCAAGTTGTAGCCGCTTAGGTGGGCGCCATACTTGCCCAGCCGGAACCCGACCGTTGCATCGAGCGTCGCGTACGCCCCGACCCGCACGGCGTTCGCCTTGTCGAGGTATCGCTCTCCGACGAAGGTCGCGACCAGCGACGCCGTCATGCCCGATGGCTTACCAAATAATAGACCAACACCCCCGGTCTGGGTCGGCGACATCTCGATGTGCTTCGCTGAGACATCGGTCCCATCGGCGAGCGTGTAGGCGGTAAATCGCGCGTCATGGTTGGCGTAGTGGGCACTCAGGCGCAGATCCTGCAGCAGTTCGTAAGTCGTCTCGACCTCGAAGCCCTTGAACCTGGACTCGCCGGCGTTCGCGCGAACGTAGTTACCAGCACCATCCGGCGCATAGGTGAGGCCGTTCTTGAAGTCCATCTGGAAGACGCTCGCATCGAGGTCCAGCGCCCCGTCCATGAGCTGGGTCTTGAGCCCGAGCTCGTAGCTGTTCGCGGTCTCCGGCTTCAGCGCCTGCACCTCGGCTTCGGGCCCGAAGTCGATCGCCAGCGGCTTGAAGCTGTTGCGCCAATCGGCGTACAGCGTGAGGTTGTTCTTGCCCGCCGCCCAGGCGTGCCAGCTGACACCGGCGAGCCCACTGACGCGTGTCGTCGTGCGAGCGTCCGAGCCTTCGAACGCCACGACCGGTGCGGGGCCCGTGTTGTCGATTGCCAGACCGCTCGCGCTTTCCCGCGTGTGGTTAAGGCGTACCCCGAGCAGCACGTCGAGCGTCGGCGCCGCCTTGATGTCGGCCTGCGCATACGCGCCGCTGAAGTCCCGCTTGTCGTTCGAGTGGACGATCTCGTCCGCATGGTGCGCCCCATCGCAGACCTGTTCAATGCCGGTCGCGTCGACGCAGTACCCGAAGTTGGTCGCATCCTCGCGCCCCTCGCCATGCAGGTGATCGATGCCGTAGGTCAGATTGACGTTCGAGGCGAGAGAGGTTGTCAGGTGCGCATCGAAATAGATGTCGGTCAGCGAGCGCGTCTGTGTGAACCCGTCGGCCTGGAAGCCATCACCGACGCCAGCGTCGGGCGGAGCGAGGAATGCGTTGCCGCGCAGGAAGCCACGCCGTATGTCGTCCTGCGTGCGGGTAAATGCGAGTGTTGCCGCCCAGTCTCCGAGCGCGTTCTTGCCGTCGAGTCCGACCGCAAGGTGATAGCGCCTCTGCTTCAGCTTGGCGCCAGCCGGATTGTAGTTCGCATTCGCTGGCAGTTCGTTGTGCACCGTGTCGCCGTCGCGGAGCAGATAGCTGCCGGTCGGATCCTGCGGCAGGATCGACAGATCAGCATCGACGCGCAAGCGCGCCTCGCCGAAGTGGGTCTCGCCCCGATACAGCGCGTGGGCGCGGCGGAACCCGGTCCGCTCCTCGCCGAAGCCGCGCTTCTCGAGGTTCAGCGTCAGGGACTGGGCGTAGTCGCCGACCGTTGGCAGGCGGGTCGTCAGCGAGACACCGCCGCTACCGTGCATGCCCCCGCTGACGCCAACCGTGCTCGGCGCCTTACCGGCCGCATAGTGGATCACATGGATTACGCCGACGAACGAGGTCGCCCCGAACATCACCGGCGCCGCGCCACGCAGCACCTCGATCTTCTCGACACCGGTCAGGTCCAACGACGGCGTCGCTGGATTGAACGCACCGCCCCAGGGTACGTTATCGACCACCAGCAGCAATGCGTCGGCCTCGCGCAGGCCCCATAGCGAGGGCACCGTGCCGGCCGGTCCGCCATCGCCGCCCGACGAGCCCTCGACGCCGGCGAATAGCGCGAGCGCCGTGCGCAGGTCGATTGCGCCGCGCGCACGCAACTCCTCGCCCGTGACCACGCTGATCGAGGCCGGGACGTTGCCCACCGGCTCCGGCACGCGGGTCGCCGTGACCTCAATGCGCTCGTTGAGCCACGGCACCTCGTCGGCATGGGCCACGGACACGCAAGCCAGAACCGCGCCTACGCAGGCACGGACTATAGAACGTGGTGGCAGCAGGGCGGACGCTCCTTGTGCCGGTGGCACTCTCTGGGCGCCGCGCATCGACCAGACGCTCCGCCAATTGCGTGAAAGATTGCCGGAATCGCACGGCCCGCGCAACCGGCTATTTACACCCGGATCACCCACTCGTGACGTGGCAGTTGACGATGAAGCGGCGCTTCTCAAGCTCGCGGAAGTAGGTGGGGATATTGAAAAACTCCTCTGGCGCGAACACTCCCGGCGGGCGGTCTCCCGCGAGCAGCAGCTGGGCCGCAATCGATGCGTTCATCGACGTCGCCGCATCGAGGTAGCCCTCGTAGAGCGCGTTGGGGCGCACGATCACCTCGCAGCGGGCAGTCGTCGGAACACCTTGTTTGCGACCGCGCCCGATGGCGAAGTGGATGTCATGCCCCTCCTGCGCAGGGATTCGCTCCTTGTTCCTGGCAATGTTCCTGAAGATCACGGCATTGAGCACGTCGAGCGGTTTCACCGTGGCGCCGCCGACCGTCACAGGCTCATCGAAGTCGCCGAAGCCGGCCTTGATGAGACCGATCCAGGTCTCGTGCTCGCGATGCGGCAGGTGCAGCTTCCACGTGAATTCCTTGATGCCCTTCTCGCGGATGCCGCTGGCGAGCGGCACGGTCAGCGGCTCCGAATGGGGCGAATACATGAACTCGCAGCTGCCCCAGGGCTCCGGCAGCTCGAGCGTCTCGCGGCCGCTCAGCGGCACGCACGACACGTGCCGTCCCTCGAGGAACTGCGTACTCGGGCGCGCGTACTCGGCCAGTACTGTCGAGACGCTGTATGGGGGCACGAGGACGGGGTTCTCGAGGCCGAGGAACTCGGCCGCCCAGTAGAGGTTGATGCGGTCAATCTCGTCCAGCTCGTCGGCAACCGCGCGGCAGATCACGTTCGACATGCCGGGGTCGCCGCCCACCCCGAGCACGGCGCAGACGCCGGCCTCACGGAATCGTTCGCGCCACTCAAGCTGCTTGACCGTGTAGATGCCGAGGCCCCCGAGGTCGACGTAGTGCACGCGGCCGTTCAGCGCCGCCTCGAAAATCAACATCTGGTGCCCGGCAAGTGTCGGCACCGCGTTAATGCAAAGATCCGCGCCCACGAGGCTGCCTCGCAGGGCGGCGGCATGGGTGACGTCGAGCCGGGTGAGCCGGAGCCGTGGATCGGCACCGAATTCGCGCTGCAGTTCCTCGAGACGCTGTGCCGACGAATCAGGCACCCGCAGCTCCTCAATCCTGATGATCGCCCGGTCCGACAGCAGATCGCGGATGATGCCCTGCCCCATCATCCCCGCGCCGCCCAGAATGGTGATCTTCATGTCCCTCGTCTCCATCAGGCTTCGTTGAATTTACCGCCGACTTGCTCACGCCGGATTGTACGCCGCCAGCTCCGGATCAGAGCGCTTGAAACTCAGCGGATTCGCGCTTCAAGGCACTGAGGAACTTTTCCAGCTCCTGCACTCGCTCGCCGACACGCGCCTGTCCCGCCGGCGAGAGCACCCGGAGCGGTACTTTGTCGAGGTTGTCCTGAAGCATTGGCACAACTTGCGGAACGGTAGGTTTTCCACCCTTCGGATCGGCCAGCGCAAGGATTCGCGCTACACCGATTGCGCCCAGCCAATCGAGCGCGTCGGCGTCGTGCAGGTACAGAGCTTCGGGACCCACCGGATCACGGTCAAACATGTGGGTCCGGATGGCGCCGCGCACCGCGTCGATCCTGGCCATTGGAAAACCGCTGCCCTTCAGTACTGAATCGACGCTGCCTGCCGCGACGTCGGCGTGATCGGCATCAGGCTTTTCCCAGGGTGGGAACGCCGCCATATCGTGAAGGTAGGCGGCGGCGTACAACACATCGTCATCAAGGGATACACTGTCAGCCGCAGCCAGCTCACGCGCCAGCAGGTAGTCGCGCTGCGAATGGGAATACCCCCAGGCAGGCTGCTTGAAGTGATCGAGCGCGAATTGCCGGACGAAACCCCGCCAGGCGACCTCGGGAGCCGGCTCGAGCACGGCTGCCTCAGCGGTAGCGCCCCACAGGCACGCCGCACACACCAGCCATGTCCGGCCTATTCCGAATTTTGTCCAGCACATATCATCACCTCCTGATTGCCCGGCGCATCACGGCAGCGCATACGCGATGAGATAATCACCGCGGGTGCTATCGCCCTTGTACCCGCCGGCGGCAATCACGAGGTACTGCCGGCCATGCACGGCATAGGTCATGGGGGTGGCCTGGCCGCCCGCCGGAAGTTTTACCTCCCACAGGAGCTTGCCATTGTCGGTTGCAAAGGCGCGCAGCCGATCGTCGAGGCTGGCGGCGATGAACACCAGGCCGCTGGCCGAGACAATGGGACCACCCAGGCCCGGCATGCCGAGATGCAGATGGATGTAGGGCGTGTCACCGAGTGGAATCTGCCACTTTATCGTGCCGCGAACCATATCCACTGCCGTTAACAAGCCCCAGGGTGGCTTCACGCAGGGAATGCCGAGCCCGGACTTAAATGCCTCGCGCCGCATGCCGTAGGGCGTGCCGTTCTGGCGCGCGAATTCGAAATCGGGATATTTGCCTGCCGTGGCTTGCTCATGCATTTCGGCGCGCGGAATGAGCGCGACGACAAATGGCAGGTTCATGGTATTGGCCACTGCGAGCTGTCTCACGGGATCGAAGGCGATGCCACCCCAATTGGAGCCACCAGCGTTGCCTGGCTGCATCAGCGAGTCCTTGAGTGACGGTGGCTGAAAGATGCCCTCCGAGCGGTAGCTTTCGATGCGTTCGCGGCACGCGCGAGTGTCGAACCACGCGACGCCCCAGGCGTCATCCGCTGTAATCGGTGTCTGTCGTGACAACGCCGGTGGCGCCACGGGATACGGTTGCGTGGGCGATGGGTGTTCGCCTGCCACGGCATCCTGCGGAACCGGTCGCTCGACGATGGGGAAAACAGGTGCGCCGCTCTCGCGGTCAAACGTGTACAGGAAGCCCGTCTTGGTGGCCTGGATGACGGCTGCAACATGTCGGCCCTCGTGCACAAGATCGGCCAGCGTGGGCTGAGAGGCTACGTCGTAGTCCCAGAGGTCATGGTGCACCAGTTGTTGACCCCATTTAAGCTGGCCGGTGTCGCCGTCCAGGGCCACCACGGAATTGGCCCAGCGGTTATCGCCGGGTCGCTCGCCGCCGAAGAAATCGGGGCTGGCCGAGCCCGTCGGCACGAACACCAGGTGGCGCGCCGCATCGACCGAGAGTGGCGCCCAGGCGTTGGCAGCGCTGGCAGTCCTGAGGCTTTCCGGCGTCCACTCTTTGTAAACCGGATTGGAGGCATCGCGCGGGATCGGATCCCAGCTCCATACCAGTTTGCCGCTCCGGGCATCGAAAGCCCGCACGCTGCCGAGTTCTTCCAGCACCGCGCGGTTGTCGCCAATGGAGGATCCGACGATGACCTTGCCATCCAGCATGGCGGGCGGCGAAGTGACCAGATAGTCCCGCCACTCATCGCCCTTCTGAAACTGCGAGCGCACGTCCGCGAGCAGGTTCACTGCGCCGTGCTCGCCAAAGTCGGCGCACGACTTGCCCGTGCTGGCATCCAAGGCCAGTAACCGCCCGTCCAGCGTGGGAGCATAGATACGAGCGTGACACACTGCCTCGCGTGCGCTCGCCTCGTCCACCCACAGCGACACGCCGCGCGACACGCCATCGGAGTAATGAAGGTCTTTGCGGCTTGCGCTGTCGTGGCGCCAGCGCAGTCTGCCGGTTACCGCATTCACGGCGATCACGTCGGTGCTGCTGGTAGTGAGATAGAGCGTGTCGTCGTAGAGAATGGGCGTGGCTTCAAATGCCGAACGGCTCCAGTCCTTGACGCCCTGACCCAGTTCACCGCTGCGGAAGGTCCACGCTACTCTCAGTTGGCCGACGTTGGCCGGAGTAATTTCGCTAAGTGGCGAGTAACGAGTACCACCCGCGTCACCGCCATAGGCAGACCAGCCGGAGTCAGGCACGGGGGCAGCCATGAGCGTCGGCATGACGAAGGGCGCAAGCATCAACACCAGTATTTTAGGCAAGTGCGCGCTCCAGAATGCGATATGCCAGCACTGTAGCCGCCGCGCCAGGTAATTACTACGTAGCAGGTGAGCGACGGCCAGACCCGGCACAATCAGCAACGCACACTACGTGCAGCAACCCCTGTCAAGCTGCACCGGTGGACACTTCACGCTTCCGAAGGAACAGAACACGCAGCAATCCCCCGCCAACGGCTTGAGCAGTTGTCGACACCCCTTGCACTCGTAGTAGTACAGACACGCATCGGTGGGCATCTGTTCCTCGGCGGTAACGCCGCATTCGGGACAGGTGATGACGGAGCGCAGTATCACGGGCACGGCCTAGCCACTAGCCTCTACCCTAGGCCAGCGCTCGGCACCAGGACTGCGAACATCGCAACCAGCGCTGCGAGGACGCCCTGCCTGGTCCACGCCATCAGCGAGCCTGGATTCGGTTGACATGTCTGCTTCTCCTGACAAGGAATCCAGGCTGTTGGACTCCGCACCCTCACGCTCTGGGTCAGCGTGCCCTACCCCACACTCCTGCTGTCAATTTCGGCAGAGCACTGACAGCCTAGCATGGCGGCATCTGCAGACGATAGTAAGCCTCTGCGAATGGCGCAGCAGGCAGATCCGCAGTGCGCAACTTCGCTGTGTGCCTTACGAACAGAGTAGGATGTCGTGGTCGCCATCAATGATAGCTTCGGTCGCCGGTTTGCCCTCGCTCCTCGACCTGTGTGGAATTGCACCCATCGCCAACCCGCTACCCGCGAGCACGCTACTGCGCCCGCCCGGCGAGGATCTATTCAGATGACCCAAGCAAGTGATCAGGGGCCCATGAACACACCTTCGGCTGACATCGGTCTCATCGGACTCGCCGTCATGGGCGAGAATCTCGCGCTCAACATAGAGAGCAAAGGTTTCACCGTGGCGGTTTACAACCGCACGCTAAGCCGCGTCGCGGACTTCCTGCACGCCCGAGGGGCTGGCAGGCGCTTTGTCGGTGCTACGGATCTCGCCAGCCTGGTCGCGAGCCTGAAGCGGCCCCGCAAGATCATCCTGCTCGTCAAGGCGGGGGCCCCAGTCGACGAGCTGATCGAAGGGCTCGCGCCGCTGCTCGAGCGCGGCGACATTCTGATCGACGGCGGCAACAGCCTGTACACCGATACGATTCGCCGGACCAAGCGCGCCGAGAGTCTCGGTCTGCTGTACGTCGGTACCGGTGTGTCGGGTGGTGAAGAGGGCGCCCTGCGCGGCCCGTCCCTGATGCCCGGGGGCAGCCCTGCGGCGTGGCCACACATCAAGCCCATCTTCCAGGCGATCTGCGCGCGAACCCCGGAGGGCGAGCCGTGCTGCGACTGGATGGGAGAGAACGGCGCGGGCCACTTCGTCAAGATGGTTCACAACGGCATCGAATATGGCGACATGCAGCTGATCTGCGAAACCTACGATCTGATGAAGCGCGGGCTGGGCCTTGGCAATGAGGCGATGCACCGGGCCTTCGCCGACTGGAACGCCGGTGAGCTCGACAGTTACCTGATCGAAATCACGCGCGACATTCTCGGGTTCCGGGCCGAAGACGGCAGCGCGGTCATTGACAGTATCCTCGACGTCGCCGGCCAGAAGGGCACTGGCAAATGGACGGTCACCGCGGCGCTGGACGAGGGCATGCCGCTGACGCTGATCGGCGAAGCGGTGTTCTCGCGCTGCCTGTCGGCGGCAAAAGCGGAGCGGCTCGCCGCCGCCCCGCTGCTCGCGAGCGCGGTTGCACCGTTCAGTGGCGACGCTGGGGCGTTCGTCGACGATCTGCGCCAGGCCCTGTACGCGGCCAAGATCATCAGCTACGCGCAGGGCTACCAGCTGCTGCGCGCTGCGGCACTCAGCAACAGCTGGAACCTGAACTTCGGCGGCATTGCCCTGACCTGGCGCGGCGGCTGCATCATCCGCTCAGCGTTTCTCGGCGAGATCAAGAAAGCGTTCGAGCGCGCGCCCACTCTGGTCAACCTGTTGCTCGACCCGTTTTTCCGGGACGCAGTGCGACAGCGCGAGACTGCCTGGCGGCGCGTAATCGTCGGCGCCGTGAACCTTGGCATCCCGGTACCGTGCCTGAGCTCAGCACTCGCCTACTACGACGGCTACCGCTCGGCGCGCCTGCCGGCAAACCTGCTGCAGGCGCAGCGCGACTACTTCGGCGCGCACACCTATGAACGCGTCGACCGGCCCCGCGGCGAGTTTTTTCACACCAACTGGACCGGACACGGTGGCGCAACCATCTCTAACTCGTACTCGCTCTGACTTCGCCCCGTTCCCACCGCCCTCACCCGGGCGCTGGGGCCTGGCATCGAATATCGTCTGGGCGTGGGTTTTGACTATTCCGTGTGCCGGCTTGATGGCTGCGCTGTGGTACCAGCTGGACCGCAGTTTTTTACTCAGGTTTTAGAATTGAATCAGTAGCGTCTCAGCGCTCAATCGGAAACGTCAGCTGAAAGGACGCGCCACCGTGAACATCCACCTCAAGTTGCGCGGTGAGTTGTGCGGCGAGCATGTTGACCAACTGTAGCCCCATCGATTGACAATGCCTGATGTCAAAGTCGGCCGGCAATCCGACGCCGTTATCGGCAACAGCGAGTCTTAAGCTACTGGCGCTGAGCCGCTCGACACTGATGCGAATCGACCCCCGTCTGCTATTGGGAAAGGCGTGTTTCAGCGCATTGGTAACCAGCTCATTGATGATAAGTCCACAAGGAATCGCCGTGTCGATGGGCAGTGCAATATCCGCAATCGCAATCTCGAGCGACACGGTTGCCGCTGGCACGTTGGCAGCCTGGAATACCTCGCTCGCGAGGCTATGGACGTATTCAACCAGTGGCACGCTCGCCAGGTTCTTGGATTGGTATAACTTCTCGTGGATGAGAGCGATGGCCTGCACGCGGTGCTGGCACTGCTCCAGGGTTTCCCGGGTAGAGGAATCTTTCAGGCGCCGGAGCTGGATGTTGATGAGACTCGAGATGATCTGCAGGTTGTTCTTGACCCGATGATGAACCTCCTGCAGCAGTACTTCCTTTTCACGCAATGAGCCCCGCAGGTCCGATTCCATCCGCTTTCGGGCATCGATATCGAGCGAGATGCCTACCGCTTTGCGCGGCGTCCCATCGGCAGCTCGCTCGGTCACGCGGCCACGATCGAGGAGCCATTTGTACTCACCCGTGGCCACCCGGATGCGAAACTCTGACTCGTAGAAGTCGGTGCTGTCAGTACCTTCGCCAATAATGAAGTGCTGTTGTGCCGGAAGATCGTCCGGATGGATGTCACTCAGCCACGTTTCGGTGCGCTGCCGACCGTCTTCGGCGGCCAGTTCGTACCCCAGGGTCTGGTGCCAGTAAAGATTACCGGTAACGGTGTCGCTGGCCGCGTCGTATTCCCACATAGGCAGCCGGGCCGCGTTGATTGCAAGCTCGTAGCGATCCTCCGCCCTGCGCAGCGCGAACTGCGTCTGCTTCTGTATGTCGATGTCAATGCATACTCCGGCAAATAATAGTGGGGTACCGTCGCTGTCACGGGCCGTCACTTTGCCGCGCTCATGAATCCAGCGCCAGCCCCCGTGCCGATCGCGGATTTGATACTCGACCGTGTAGCAGTCCGCGGTCTCATACCAGTTAGGTTGACCGACTCCCAGGTAGGCATCGATGCTGTCCGGATGGATGCGCTCAACCCAGCGCTCGAGCCCGTCGTAGCCGATACATGGGTCGATGTTGAAGCGCTCGCACCACCGATTGAGCCAGCGGACGTTGTCGTTCGCCGTGGACTCCCACAGCCCAATGTCCGTACCCCAGGCGACGGCTTCGAGCCGGGCTTCGTTGGTTCGAAGCCGTTCAGCGTCGCGATGTCGTTGCATGACGAATGCCGCCAGGGAGGAGGCAAACTGAATGAGTTCGGTTTCCTGGACCGACGGCGCGCGCCGCTCGCGGTAATAGAGAGCCAGCGTGCCGAGCAGAGCGCGCGCATCGTCCAGAATCGGCACCGACCAGCAGGCCCTGAGGCCGTGCGACAAGGCAATCGGCGCATATTGGGTCCAAAGCCTGGACTGCTCAATGTCCTCGACGACGACCATCTCGCGGCGGGCTGCGGCGGTGCCGCAGGATCCGTGCCCGTCGTCAATCGGCACCGGACCGATGGCGTGTGCGTACGCCGCGGGCAGGCTCGGAGCTGCCCCGGGCAGCAGCAGCCGCCCCGTGGGGTCGACGAGCAATACCGTACAATGCAGCCCCTCCTCCCAGGTTTCGACATAGGTCGCGAGTCCGTCGAGCAGTACATTGAGGGGCGCAGCGGAACTCAGTAAAGCAAGCAATCGAACCTGCGCACGCAGGTCATTGGGCTGAGAAGCTGATGCCGGAGTACGGCGCACGATGGCGTCGACGGCGGTAGCCCAATCGCTGGTTGCAGTGGTGCGACGCGTGCGGGTCGCCTCGTTGGGCAGAGAATTCACTGTTTCCCCATCAGTCTGACAGCATTACACGCCCGTTCGCTGCCGGCGAACCGTGAGTTCGATGCTCGTCCTGAGTGCAGGAACGGTTACCGGCTTGATCAGATACGCGTAAGGATCAGCGCTCTTCGCCCGTTGGGCAGTTACCGTGTCGCCAAGGGCGGTAACAAAAATGACCGCCGTATCGAACTCTCGACGCAGCTGCGTCGCAACCTCGATACCATCGACGTCACCGTCGATGCGAACATCCATCAGGACGATGTCAGGGCGTTTTTTGCGGGCAATTGCCAGAGCCTCAGCGCCCGACGCTGCGATTGCGTAGGCATCGTAGCCCAATCCGTTCAGCACTTCCTGCAGGTCGGCCGCGACAATCCGCTCGTCCTCAACGATCAGAATGCTCGGCGCCTGGTCCGACTCCAGTTCGATACCGATCCGATTTGCCGCGCGGATCAGATAGACCAGGATTTCGCCGAGTTCGGCCTGCACGCGCTCCCGGTCTTGGGCAGGCAGACCGCGCCAACGCCTGACCAGGCTGTGGAGTGCGTGTTTCGCCTGTGACAATTGCATGGCTGCGCCTCTATTGTCGTTCAATCTGGCCGTTCAATATGGACCCGCCACAAGTCGACGTTGGAGGCCACTGTCGCGCACTGCTATAGCACGGTCCCGGTTGGAAGGAAAGGCAATCAAAAGCGCCAACAAAGCCCTGGGATCCGGGACCTTAAGTCCTCGCCGCGTAGCAGTAGTCAGGCTTCAACCCCTTGATTTTTAAGCCGACCGCCACCATCACACTGTTCTGCCGCAACCTCCGCGGACGTCGCCGCCCAGGGTTCACGACTGCGTGCCTTGGTACGCCGCCAGGTAGCGGATCTGGCTGAGGTCGAGGACCTCGTCCAGGACACTTTTGTCCAGCTCGTCGCGACGTACCGGTTGATGGAGCCCGTTCAGCATGTCGCCGCATGGTTAAAGCAAGTCGCCCGCAACCGCATCATCGATCGCTTTCGACGCCGCACCCACGAGCCTTCACTGATTGATGATGCCGCCGCCGACGCCACGGACACACTGAACACCTGTCTGGCGCCTGCCGCCTTAAGTCCTGAAGCCAGTTACGGGCGTGAGGTGCTCGCGGAAGAACTCATGGCCGCGCTAGCGGAGCTCCCGGCAGAGCAGCGTGCGGTGTTCATCGCACACCAACTGGAGGGGCGCAGTTTCAAGGCGCTCGCAGCCGAAACAGGCCTTGGCCTCAACACGCTGCTTGGCCGAAAACACGCCGCGGTTCGCCATCTTCGCCAACGCCTTCAGGATATTCACTCGGAACTGGACCACTAAGGAAGCGATTATGAAACGACTCTGGATGCTCAAAGGGCTCAAAGTGCTGACGTTAGCCGCGGTCGCGCTTGGCGCCCTGGGCTTTGTAGTGATGTCACTGTGGAACGCCCTGCTCCCCGCGATCACCAGCCTGCACACCATCGCCTTTGTGCAGGCCCTGGGGCTGCTCGTACTCGCGCGCATTCTCTTCGGCAGCTTTCGCCGTCACGGGCACTGGCGTCAGCGCCTGCGGGCACGCTGGGAGCACATGACGCCCGAGCAGCGCCAGCAGCTGCGCGCCGCCTTCGCTGCACGCTCTGGCTGCTGTGGGTCGCTGCGTCCTACGCCCAACGTCTGAGCAACGCCACTGCCAAGTCCAAACCTACCGGCCTCGCGCTTACTTCAGCGCCTTGTACGAGAACTTCTGACCGGAGACAGAGGCTTCGTACATGAGGCCCGCCTTCGCGATGACGAATACCGCTACGCCCTTGTGGTACTCGCCGACCGTCGCCGCATCCTTCTTGCCACGGCTTGCAGCCGCGCTTGCGCCCGAAGTGCTGGCGGTCCCTGAGGCGGCGGCGGTGATCACCACTGCGCCCACGCTCGCACCAAACTCAAAGTTGCCGGACGTGAATTCGTCAAAGGCGCGTTTGTCAGCAAAGAAAATAATCTGGCTGAAAGCCTGGCCACCGGCCTGAAAACCAATGCTCAGCTGCGTCATCCTGGTATCACCAACGTACCTGGCCCGCTCGTAGACGCGACCTTCGCCGTGGGCGCCGCCAATCCCGAGGCCGCCCTTGCCAATGGTTGGAAACAGGGCGTAGCCGTAGCACTTGCTGAAGAACGAGGCGCTTTGACCCGCATTTTTGAACAGGCTGAGCGTGTCGCCGTACTTGTCGGCCAGAGCCGGTCCGGCCGCCAGCAGCATGGCGGCGATAGCCAGGATAATTCGCTTGTTACTTTTCATGACTGAACTCCTGTTCGACTCTGAACAACAGCTGGAAATTATGGGCCATCGCGCTCGCAGCCGTTGGCCTGACCGCGAGCGGTGGTGCGTTCAGGGCGCCCGGGTTTGAGGCCGACGTGAGATAGGCAAATTCGCAATTGCCCATGCAATACTCCGTGTGGCACCTGCCTGATCGCCTGGCGCATCATACTGCAGCCTTGGCGCATCGCCGGCGGCAGGGTTCAAGGGAGCACTCTGAATGAATACCGGGAAAACAGCTTTGGTGACGGGCGCGGCTCAAGGCGTCGGCTTCGCCACGGCGGCACTGCTGGGTCAGCAGGGGTACCGAGTGCTGCTGATGGACCTGCAATCGCTCGAGGGGACGATCGCACGCTTGCGATCACTGGGCTGTGAGGCCGTCGGGTGGTCGGGCGATGTCTCCTCGGAGGCCTTCGTCAGGGATTGCGCCGCCGCGAGCTTTGCGGCCCACGGAGCGCTCGACGTGCTGGTCAACAATGCCGGGATCAGCCTGATCTGTGCCGCGGAGACGACCAGCCTGGAGCAGTGGCAGCAGGTGATGCGTGTCAACCTGCAGGGTCCGTTCCTGATGTGCAAATATTTTGGCGCCTCGATGCTCCGTCGCGGCTCCGGCAGCATCGTCAATGTGGCCTCTATCGCTGGTCTCGCGGGCATCATCCATCGCAGTGCCTACAACGCCTCGAAGCACGGCCTGATCGGACTGACACGGACGCTGGCCGCAGAATGGGGTGGCCGCGGCGTGCGCGTCAATGCCGTGTGCCCGGGCTGGATCAAGACCGAGATGGACCAGCGCGATCAGCAGAGCGGCGCGTACGCGGATGCCGATATCATCAACCGCATTCCGATGGCGCGCTTTGCGCGGCCCGAGGATGTGGCGGCGACGATTGCGTTTCTGGCCGACAGCGAACGCAACGGCTTCGTAAACGGGGTCAGCCTGCCTGTGGATGGCGGCTGGAGCGCGGATGGGAGCTGGGACGCCCTGCGCATCGGCACGCGCGGCGACTGAGTGCGCGGCGGCGTGTACCATGCGCATGCAGACCAGGCACTGATCCACAGGGCTAGCGCACATGCCAAGACGGTTGAATCGTTCAATATCCGGACCAATCGTGCTCAGCACGATTGCGGTATTGCTTACGGTTACGATGTTGATCGGCTGGATTTTCGTGATCCACGAAAATCAGTCGCTGACGCGCGCACTGTGGAGCAATCTGTGGCTACTGGCCGGCGGCATCATCTCCCTGGCCGTAGTGATGAGTGTCGTTATTCTGTTCAGCGTGTCGCTGGTCCGGGAGATCCTCGAGGGCCGGCGTCAGCAGACCTTCATCGATTCGGTCACGCACGAGCTCAAGAGCCCGCTGGCCTCGATCAGGCTGTGCCTCGATACGCTGGATCGCGAGGGTTTGTCAGCGGCCCAGCGCCTTGAGCTGCGCCATATGATGCGCACCGACGTCGAACGCCTGTCAGTGTTTGTCGATGACATCCTCGAAGCCAGCCGCATCGCGCATGGTCGGCGCGCGCAGAGCTGGACGGTAGTCGAGGTCACACAACTGCTGAAAGACGCGATCGACAGCATCTGCCGCCGCTACAGCCTGGATCCGGGAGCATTCCGTCTGATCGCGCCCGAGCAGCTGGAGATCACTACCGATGCGACCGCCCTGGAGACCATCATCAAGAATATCCTCGACAATGCCGTGAAGTACTCACCCTCACCGCCACCGCCGGTGGAGGTGACGCTGCGTCCGGCGAAGTCCGGGCAGATTGAGATCTGCGTGCGTGATCAGGGTATTGGCGTCGAGCGCAGCCAATTGAAGCGCATCTTCAAGCGCTTCCATCGCGTACCCAGCCCGGCCGTGAATGAACGCAGCGGCACCGGCCTGGGTCTCTATGTGGTGGCGCAGCTGTTGCGCAGTCTGGGTGGCAGCATTCGGGCTGAATCGGCCGGTGCTGATCTCGGCACTACCCTGTTCGTGCGTCTGCCGATGGGCGTCGCCACCGCAGAGGCGAGCGGATCATGACTGCGGGAGAAAATGCCGTGGCCACCGCAGCGGCCTCGGTCGCTACTGTGCTGGTCGTCGAAGACGAGGCGCATCTGGCTGCCGGCCTGAAACTCAATCTTGAACTCGACGGCTATCGCGTGATCATTGCGCGCACCGTCCGCGCTGCCACCGCGCAGCTGGTACAGGCCACAGCCATCGATCTGATTCTGCTGGACGTCTCACTGCCCGACGGCGACGGCTACAGTTTTTGCAGGCAACTGCGTGAAGCCGGCCATTTCGTGCCGGTCATCATGCTCACCGCGCGCAGTGCCGCCGAGGAACGGGTTCGCGGGCTGGATTCTGGCGCGGATGACTATATGCCCAAGCCCTTCGCCCTGCCCGAGCTGCTGGCGCGGGTGCGCTCCTCGCTGCGCCGGCGCGACTGGCAGCAGCGCAGCGCACCCACCGAGGGGACCCGTGGTTCAGTCAGTTTCGGCGCGGCGCGCATCAATTTTGATAGCCATGAAGTGAGCGCTTTCGACAAGCCGATCAGGCTGACACAGCTCGAGCTGGATCTGCTTTATTATTTTTCCCAGCACCCGCGTCGCGTACTGACCCGCGAGGAATTGCTGGCACAGGTCTGGAAGCTGCACAATGTGTCCAACACGCGCAGTGTCGACAACTTCATCGTGCGCCTGCGCAAGTACTTTGAAGCCCAGCCGGAGAAGCCGGTGTATTTTCGCGCCCACCGTGGTGCCGGGTACAAGTTCGTACCCGACGGGGCCGCCAAGACGTGAGCCAGGGCAGGTCTTGACACAAGTATTACATTTGCCGACCAAACCACGACTCCGGGGTTAGCCACCTGCGCGCATCATTCCTGCAGCGCCGTTTGGCGCCTTAAGGACGGAGCCCTTGCGCATGAGTACTACAGCGAAACCGATGCGGCGAATTGACTGGATGGGCGCCGGACCCTTCGTGCTCATTCACCTGCTGGCCTTTGGCGCTATCTGGACTGGCATCACGCCGGCCGCGGCCATCTGCTGCGTGGCTTTGTACTTCATCAGGATGTTCGCGGTCACCGGCGGGTACCATCGCTACTTTTCGCACCGCACCTACAAGACCAGCCGCGTGTTCCAGTTGCTGCTGGCCTGCGTTGCGCAAACCAGCGCGCAGCGCGGCGCCCTGTGGTGGGCGGCGCATCACCGCAAGCATCACCTCAATTCCGATCAGCCCCAGGACGTGCATTCGCCCATTCAGGACGGCTTCTGGTATTCGCACGTGCTGTGGATTTTCAATCCTGCCAACTCGCACACCGATTACAGCCGCATACCGGATCTCACCCGCTACCCGGAGCTGCGTTTTCTGGATAAATATTACCTGCTGCCGCCCATTCTGCTGGGCGCGCTGGTGTTTTTCACCCTGGGTGCGTCCGGCCTGTTCTTCGGTTTTTTTGCCAGCACCGTACTGCTGTGGCACGGCACGTTCACGATCAATTCGCTCTCGCATGTCTTCGGCAAGCGCCGCTATGCGACTTCCGATGACAGCCGCAACAATGGATTGCTGGCCTTGGTCACGCTCGGTGAGGGCTGGCACAACAACCATCACCGCTTTTCCAGCTCCACGCGTCAGGGGTTTTACTGGTACGAATACGACATCACCTACTACGGCTTGAAACTGCTGTCGTGGCTCGGGTTGGTGTGGCAACTACGCCCGGTGCCGGTCGGAATCCTGGAGGAAGGACGGAAGTCCGAGCGGCTGCATGGACCTGCCGGTGCGCCCATCGCCCCTTACCGTAATTCTGCCGCTGCGGGTGGCGCACCAGTCGGCTGAGTAGGTGCACACTGCCCAATCATTGGCAGTTGAAAACTTCTCGATCGAAATCGAGGGGCGCCAGGTAAACCGCGAGGCGCTGTTTGCAGGACAGGCGCATGAGCGCTTCGGCATCGTCGTAACCTCCCCGCTTGGGGCGCTGGGCGCAAGCCTGCTGATCGAGCTCGCGGTGACCGCCTACTACGATTGTGCCGGGCGCGAGCGGCGCGCCCAACCCCTCTACCCCGAGATTTACGCCTTTCACGTCGGCGGACGCTTTGGCAACTATGGGCCGATGGATTTCTGGCCGGCACGCAAGGAGCTGTTCCTTGCTGGCGGCGCCGCCGAGGTGCTCGAAGCCGTCAACAGTCACGCCATCACCCATCTGGCGGTGCCAGGCGGACCGCCGCAGGCCACCGCGCATCGCTTCAAGGAGCCGGCGACTGCGCTCGATCGGCTTGAACGCTGTTTCCTCTACGACCCTTCCGGTCGTGTCAGCGACGGTGAGATCACGATTCGCGCTCTGCATCCCTCACTGTGGGCGGATGTCGACTATGTGATCGATGTCCACTCAGGCGAGGAGCGAACTGCGATCCCAGACAACTTAAATACAGACCCCATCCAACAGCAGAGCATGAGCGAGTATCTGCGCCGGCTCCGGGAGCGCCGCGACGAAGTGACCGCTGTTGACCGCGCGCTCGCGGCGAGGCACCGTTCGGCGCTGCGTTCCGGCCCGACGCTGGTAGAGACCTTCAAAGGTGCTACCGTGGCGGCCGCCCTTGCGCGGCTTGCCGCCGAGCCGAGCCTCAACCGGGAGTGACCTCACGATGCCATCCTTTCAAGCTGCACGCACCACCGCACGCGCCACTGCCTGGCGGGTGCTCGGCCTCGCCGCACTCGCCGCCCTGGCCAGCATTCCCGCCTCGGCCGCGAACAAGACGAAAAATGTGGTACTCATCGTGCTCGATGGCGTGCGTTGGCAGGAGACCTTCACCGGCGCCGATGAGAGCCTGCTCAATGAAAAATATGGTGGCATCTGGGAGACCGAAGCCGACCTCAAACAGCGCTTCTGGAGCGCCGATCCGCTGCGCCGTCGCGAACTGTTGCTCCCGTTCCTCTGGAATGTCGTGGCCAAACAGGGCCAGGTTCTTGGCAACCAGAAACTGGGCAACATCGGCCAGGTGAGTAATCCTTTCGCGACGTCTTATCCCGGCTACAACGAGATGTCGACGGGCCATGGCGATCTCCCGGTCAAGAATAACGAGCCGATTTTCAATCCCCACCTCAATGTCTTTGAATGGCTCAACACGCGCGCTGATCTGGCCGGCAAAGTGGCTATTTTTGGCAGCTGGCGGCTGTACCAGCAGGTCTTCAATACGCCGCGCAGTCACCTCTACATTCAGGCCGGCGCATCACTGCCGCCGACCGATGCCCCGCCCACCCCCAGGCAGGCACTGCTCAAGCACCTGTTCCGGACCACGCTGCCCCACGAGGATGGCGACGTGCTCGATGCCCTGGTCCAGGAATCACTGCTCGATTACCTGCATGCTGCCCATCCGCGCGTGCTGTTCGTCGGCTTTGGTGAGACGGACGACTGGGCGCATAGCGGACGCTACGATATGGTGCTCGAGAGCGCCCAGCACTCCGATGACTTCGTGCGCGAGCTCTGGGAGACGATGCAGGCCATGCCGGAGTACCACGACCAGACCACATTCATCATCACGACCGATCACGGCCGCGGCAGCGGCCTGGTCGATTGGAAGGAACACGGTACCCCTGAGTATCCGGGCTCCGAAAACATCTGGATCGGTGTGATCGGACCGGATACGGCGCCGCTGGGCGAGCGCCACGATCCGCTGCAGTTCAAACAGGCACAGATCGCCGCAACCATTGCCGCGCTGCTGGGCTCAGACTACCGTACCGCCGAGCCTAAAGCCCCCCGACCCTTACCGGTGCTGGGCGCCAACTAAGCGCCTCACTTCATGGTCGGCATGACAAATTCGGCGCGCGCCGTCTCCGGCCCCGGCCAGCGCTGCGTCACGGTCTTCAGGCGGGTGTAGAAGCGCACCCCCTCCTCACCGTAGGCATGGTGATCGCCGAACAGTGAATTGCGCCAGCCGCCAAAACTGTGAAAGGCCATCGGCACCGGAATCGGCACGTTGATACCGACCATGCCGACCTCGATCTCATGCGCGAAGCTGCGGGCAATCGCGCCACTGCGGGTAAACACCGCCGTGCCATTGGCATATTCATGCGCGTTGATGAGACGCACGGCGCTCTCGTAGTCCGGCACGCGCACCACCACCAGCACGGGCCCGAAGATTTCCTCGCGATAGATACGCATCTCGGGGCGCACGTGATCAAACAGCGTGGGACCGAGGAAATAACCCTGTTCGTGCCCGGCGACCTTCAGCGCGCGCCCATCGATTGCGAGCTGTGCACCCTCCTTGATCCCGGTGTCGATGTAGCCGCGCACCTTATCGAGATGCGTCTGGGTGACGAGCGGGCCCATCTCGACCTCAGCGCCGTCGGCGGGGCCGACCTTCAGGGTCCGCAGCCGCGTCTTCAGGCGCTCAACAAGCTCATCGGCCGTGGCCTCACCCACCGCCACGGCGACCGAGATCGCCATGCAGCGCTCGCCTGCGGAGCCGTAGGCGGCGCCCACCAGTGCCTCGGTGGCGGAGTCAAGATCCGCATCCGGCATGATCACCATGTGATTTTTTGCGCCGCCCAGCGCCTGCACCCGCTTGCCGTGCGCCGTGCCCTGCGCATGGATGTAGCGCGCGACCGGTGTAGAGCCCACAAAGCTGACCGCCGCGACCAGGGGGTGCTCGAGCAGCGCATCGACGGCCACCTTGTCGCCCTGCACGACATTGAAGACACCGTCGGGCAGCCCGGCCTCCTTCAGCAGTGCTGCCAGCAACATCGATGTGGAAGGGTCACGCTCGGAGGGCTTCAGGACAAAAGTGTTGCCACAGGCGAGCGCCACCGGAAACATCCACATCGGCACCATGGCCGGAAAGTTGAACGGCGTAATGCCAACGCACACGCCCAATGGCTGGCGCAGGTTGAAGCTGTCGACACCGGTGCCGATGCTGTCGCTGTAGGCGCCCTTTAACAGGCTGGGCGCGCCGCAGGCAAACTCGACCACTTCGATGCCACGCGTCACCTCGCCTTGGGCGTCTGAAAGTGTCTTGCCGTGCTCGGCAGAAATCAGCCGGGCCAACCTCGTGGTGTTCTGATCGAGCAGTGCCTTGAACCGGAACAGCACGCGTGCCCGGCGCAGTGCCGGCAGCCGGGCCCAGGCCGGCGCAGCCGCGTGCGCGGCGCGAACGGCCTGATCGACATCGCTCGCGCTGGCCAACGCCACCTCACGCACCTGGCGACCCAGGCTCGGGTTAAAGATGGCAGCGCGTGGACTCGCCGAGTGCACGGTGCGACCATTGATCCAATGGCCGACCAACGCGGCAGTATCAGCGGCAGGAGCGATAGGCGTTGCAGCATTCATGGTGATTTAGCCGATTGGCACAGCGCGCAACGCGCGGCGCAGGCCTTCAACCATATCGAGAATCTGCTCCTTCGTGGCAACGAAGGGCGGTGCGACCGCCAGTATGTCGCCACTGAAGCGCACCAGCAGACCCTCGGCGAGTGCCCGTTCGAAAACCCGAATCGCCTTCAGACCCGGTTGGCCGGAGAGTGGCGCCAGTTCGATGGCTGCGGCCAGACCAAGGTTTCGAATATCGATGACGTGCGGTTCGCCCTTGAGCGAATGCATGGCTTCTTCCAGTACCGGCGCAAGCGTGGCGGCGCGTGCGACCAGCCCCTCGGCAGCCATCACATCGAGCGTGGCATGGGCAGCGGCAACGGCCAGTGGATGACCGGAGTAGGTGTAACCATGGAAGAATTCGATCGCGTAGTCCGGTCCGCTCATGAAGGCCTGATAGATCTCATCGCGGGCGATGACTCCGCCCAGGGGGACGGTGGCATTGTTGACCGCCTTGGCAAAAGTGGTGAGATCGGGCTGGACGCCAAAATAGTCGGCGCCAAAGGGTTTGCCCAGGCGACCGAAACCGGTAATGACCTCATCGAAAATAAGCAGGATGCCGTGCTTGCTGCAGATCTCGCGCAACCGCTCCAGGTAACCGTGCGGCGGCACGATCACGCCGGTCGAGCCCTGCATGGGCTCGACGATCACCGCCGCGATGTTCGAGGCATCATGCAGCGTGACGATGCGCTCCAGCTCCTCGGCCAGGTGTGCGCCCCAGCTGGGTTGTCCACGGCTGTAGCGCATGTGTTCCGGGCTGTAGGTATGTGGCAGATGATCAACGCCTGGAATCATCAGCGGCGCGAACATCTTGCGATTGGCGGCAATGCCACCCACGGAAATGCCACCCATGCCTACACCGTGGTAGGCGCGTTCGCGGCCGATGATGCGCGTGCGTGAAGCCTCACCGCGGACACGGTGATAGGCGACGGCGATCTTGAGCGCGGTGTCGACCGCTTCCGAACCCGAGTTCACAAAGAACACGCGATCCTGCGGGCGCCCCGCGAGCGTGGCAATGCGGCTGGCCAGCGAGAAAGCCGCCGGATGGCCCATCTGGAAACTGGGGCTGAAATCGAGGGTCTCGACCTGGCGCTGGACCGCGGCGACGATCGTCGGGTGGCTATGACCCAGTGGCGAGCACCACAGGCCCGAGAGGCAATCGAAGAGCTTCCGGCCATCGGCGAGCGTGTAGTAGCAGCCCTTGGCGCCGGTGATCAGGCGCGGGTGTTCCTTGAAATAGCGATTATGCGTAAAGGGCATCCACCAGGAGCGTAGCTCGGGCGGGGTGGCGTCGGGGTGCAGCAGGGTTGCGGTTTTCATAGCCTGCCACACTGCGCGCACCAGCGGCCCGGCACCAGTCACGGCAGCGGCAAAGTTGCGCTACACTGTAGTGGTGATAACACCTGTACAGACCATGGCGCGCGCGGCGCCGCGCCTCCCGGTCCACGAACGCCTGGCGGCGGAACTGCGCCTGGACATCGCCAGTCGGCGCCTGTTGCCGGGCAGCGCCCTGCCCTCGGTGCGCGACCTGGCGCGCACCCGCCGGGTATCGAATTTTACGGCGGCCGCAGTCTACGACCTGCTGGTTGCCGCTGGTGCGGTCGAGGCGCGGCGCGGCGCGGGGCACTATGTGGCCGGGGTCACACCGCCACGCGGGCGCCGCAAGCCGCCCGAATTTCGCGCTGACTCGGTCTGGGAGCGCCGCCATGAGACCGAGCCCGGACTCATCCGGGTCGATGCCGGATGCGGCTGGTTGCCGGCGGCGTGGTTGCACGATCGGGCGGTGCGCGCCGCACTGCGGGCGCGGGCGCGCAGCACGCTGCTCAATCTGAGCTATGGCAACCCTTACGGCCTGCTCGGCCTGCGCACCCAGTTTGCGACCATGCTGCGCTCGCGTGGGGTAGGCGCGCAGGAAGAGCAGATTCTGACCACGCAGGGCGCCACCCAGGGACTCGATCTGCTGATCCGCGAACTGCTCAAACCCGGCGATCTCGCGGTGGTCGAAGATCCCTGCTACCCGCCGTTGCTCAACATGCTGCGCATGCGCGGCGTGAAATTGCTGGCGATCACCCGCAACAGTGATGGCCCTGATACGGAGCAACTGGCTCGACTCCTGCGTCGGCGGCGACCACGGCTGCTGTTCACCAACTCAAGCCTGCATAATCCGACCGGCACCAGCACCTCACTGCCCGTGGCCCACCGCCTGCTCGAGCTCGCCGATCGAGCCGATCTGCGCATCGTCGAGGATGATATTTTCGCTGAGCTGGCGCCGCGGCCGGAAGCAAGTCTCGCAGCACTCGATCAGTGCCAGCGGGTGATTCTGATCTCGAGCGTATCCAAGACGATCGCGCCCGATCTGCGCGTCGGGTATCTGGTGGCCGCAGCGCCCATCGTCGCCAGGCTGGCGCGCGCCAAAACCGCCACCGCACTCGCCTCGAGCGAACTGGCTGAGGAAATCGTGATGCATGTGCTCGCGCGCGGACACTTCCGGCGCCATCTCGACACGCTGCGCCGTCGGCTCGCCAGTGCGCAGCTGGAAGTGCAAGCGTTACTGGAAGCACGTGGTGTCAACCTCGCCTTCCGCCCCGCAGCCGGCATGTTTCTGTGGGCACGCCTGCCCACCAGCCAGCCGGTAAGCAAACTATGGCGCGAGGCGGCAGCCCGCGGCATTCTGCTCGCGCCCGGCGAACTGTTTCGCCCCGATGGCCGGGCGACACCCTATTGGCGGTTCAACGTCGCTCATTGTGCCGCTCCGGAACTGCTCGACTATCTGGCCAGGATCGGCCGATCGTCAGCATCAGTCGGCTAGAGCACGACCGTATAGACTAATGTTTCACCACGGAGAGCGACCATGAATGGGCTCATGCAAGAGTGGCCACTGCTGATCTCGGACCTGATCGAGTACGCGGCCCGCTGGCACGCTGATACGCCGGTGGTTTCGCGCCAGAGCGATGGCTCAGTGCTGCAGTTTGACTACCGGGCCATCGCTCAGCGCTCCCGGCAACCGGCCCATGCACTGGCTACGCTTGGCCTGCCGGCCGGTGCGAGTATTGGCACCCTGGCCTGGAACACGCACCGGCATCTGGAACTCTATTACGCTGTGTCGGGCTCTGGCATGGTCTGTCATACGATCAATCCGCGCCTGTTCTACGAACAGATCGCCTACATCGCGAATCACGGCAATGACCAGGCGATGTTTTTCGATGCCAGCTTCATCGACATCGCAGTCAAACTGGCAGGTGATTGTCCTGCTATCCGTCATTGGATTGTGCTGGGTGGCGAGCGGGAACTCGCCGCAGCCCAGCAGCTCCCGGCAGTGCTGGCCTATGAAAGCCTGATCGCAGCGGCCAGCGCCCAATTCCACTGGCCGCCGTTCCCGGACAGACCGCCGCTTCATTGTGTTACACCTCGGGCACCACGGGTGATCCGACGGGCGTGCTGTATTCGCATCGCTCCACGGTATTGCACGCCTATGCGATTGCGTTGCCGGATGCGTTTGGCGTCTCGGCCAGCGATACTCTGCTGCCCGCCTCATCGATGTACCACGCCAATGGCTGGGCGGCGCCCTACATGGCAACCCTGACGGGCGCCAGGCTGGTGCTTCCCGGGTCGCAGCTCGATGGCGAGAACCTCTGCAATCTGATCGAATCTGAAGGCGTAACGCTGAGTTGCGGTGTGCCGACGGTCTGGCTGGGACTCGCCCAGTACCTCGAGAAGACCGGGCGACGGCTGTCCACGTTAAAACGCCTGGTGATAGGCGGTGCTGCGGTGCCCACTTCCCTTGCGCGGGAATACCGCGAACGTCACGGCGTTGAAGTCAGGCAGTTGTGGGGCATGACAGAAACCAGCCCGCTGGGTACCACGGCGGCGCTCAAGAGCAAACATCAACACCTCGAGCCCGCGCAGCTCGACCCGGTGAGAGCCTCACAGGGGCGACCGGTATTTGGCATCGATCTCAGGATTGTGGCCGAGGACGGCACCGAACTGGCCCACGACGGGGTCGCGTTCGGAAACCTGTTGGTGCGCGGTGGCTGGGTGGCGGAGCGCTATTTCAAAGCTGCACAGTCGGCACTCGACGCTGAGGGCTGGTTCGCCACCGGGGACGTCAGCACCATAGACCCCGACGGCTTTATGCGCATTACGGATCGTTCCAAAGACCTCATCAAGTCAGGCGGCGAGTGGATCTCGTCCATCGATCTTGAGAACGCGGCGATCGGGCACCCGGCAATCGCCGAGGCCGCGGTGATCGGCATCGCACATGAGAAGTGGACCGAGCGGCCGCTACTGATACTCGTGCTCAAGGAAGGTCGCAGCGTGACCCGCGAGGACATGCTGCAGTTTCTGAGCGATAAAGTCGCCCGCTGGTGGCTGCCCGATGACGTGGTGGTGGTGGCGGAGATTCCCCATACCGCCACGGGCAAGATTCTCAAGACCAGGCTGCGCGAACTGTTTCGCGATCATCAACTTTAGAGCGTGAATCATGAACACACGCAAGAACGATGCAGGGCGCGGCGCCCGAATGGCACCGCGCCCCACGCTGACCTCAAACGCTAGAATTTCACCCCATACTTGATGCCGAAATTCATCGGCTTGACCGGGATCACTTTATGGTTCGAATAACAGTACCCGTTGGGGTCAGCACATTCCGACACGCGGCCCAGTTCGCCACGCTCATCGGTCACGTTCTGAATATACGCTTCCAGGGTCCAGCTCTTCTTGCCAGTCCCGGCCGAAAGGTCAAAAGAGGTGAAAGACGGCGTATCGCCGACAAATGCATTCGCTGCGGCCTGGAGGCTATAGGTTGACGACCCCTGGTAAAGCACCACACCCTGTACGAAGCTGTCGTAATCACCCACATTGAAATGGTAACGCGCCGTTGCGTTCCCTTTCACCTTGGGTACCGACGGCAACTGCGAGCCTGACTTCGCAGAAAGACCCGTGATGTTGCAATTCACCTGAGGCTTGATCACCACGCCGTTGCGGTCCGGCCCACACCAATTTTCAGTCGTCTTGGCATTAGCGTAGGTTCCCGACAGTGACAGCGTCAGATTCTCCAGCGCCAGCCAGGTGATCTCAGTTTCGAAGCCCCTGCTTTCAGCTTTATCAGCGTTCACAATTGAAGTGATGCCGTTCAGGCCCTGGATCGAGGCCTGCGCGTCGTTCCATCTCTCGAGGAACACCGCGCCATTGAAGCGCAGGCGGCGATTGAGCAGGTTCATCTTCCAACCCAGTTCATAGTTGGTCAGCGTATCGGCCTTCCAGCTTTGCACGATCGGCTTGCGGTTGTTGCCGCCCGGCCGGAAACCGGTGGACCACGTGCCGTAGACCATGCCATCCGGAACGATCTGGTAGGTCA
>JANMWZ010000051.1:0-3888 GCA_031441585.1 Gammaproteobacteria bacterium | reverse complement strand
GGTGGCCCCATTGATACCCGAGGAGGCCTCTGAACACAGGAAGTGCACCACTTCGGCAACCTCCTCGGTAGTGACCAGCCGTCCCGCAGCGCTGCGCTCACGCGCCGCCTGCAGCCGGACTTGCGCGTTGGGCAGCACCTTCCAGACATCGGTGGCCACAATCCCTGGCGCGATGATGTTGGCGCGAATGCCCTTAGGCCCCAGTTCCAGTGCCAGGTGCCGGGTCAGGGACTCGAGCGCCGCTTTCGAGGCGCCGACCAGGCCGTAGGTGGGGCTGGCGCGCCTGGCGCCGGCCGAGGAGAAGGCCACGATGCTGGCACCCTCACCACCTGCACCGGTGGCAAAGTGCGGGCCGAGCCTCTGTACCAGCTCGAAGTAGGCTTTGACGTTGAGCTGAAAGGTGAAGTCGAAATGCCGGGCGGTCGCTTCCGAGAGCAGCTTATGCACGCCGGTGGCAGCTGCAAAGACCATTGCATGTAGTGGCGTGTAATCGGCCTCGATACGCCCACAAAGCGTCTCGAGGCCGCTGGCAATCGAGACGTCGGCGCGTAGCGTAACGATATCCAGATTGCTGGCCTTCGCTTCGGCTTCGAGCCCCTCGGCGGCGACGCGATCGCGCACGAAATTGGCGAGCACGCGCGCGCCACTGCGTGCCAGGCGCAGGCTGCTGGCGCGGCCCAGGCCGCGAGTGCCCCCGATCACCAGTACATTGCGAGCGGTGTTCATGGTGCGGCGCCTCCCTGGTGCTTGAGAAATTCCTCGAGCACGATGTCTCGGTAGTCAGCGCCCAGTTGCTCGCGTGGCACGAAGCTGGCGCGGATCTCGGCCGTGCATTTGCGCGCGCCGCCCACCTCGATGTAGCACTGGGCGGTGGCGATCTGTTCGAGCGCCGAGCTGATGGTGGCGAAAATAATGGCCGTCTCTTCAGGCCGCACCCAGCCGCGAAAGCGGGCGTTGCGAATCTCGAGCAACATGGCTTTGCCGCGCGGCTTGGGTTCGGCATCCAGACACTTGCCCATGGCCTGCGCCATCATCTCGGTCAACAAGACGCCGGGCACGACCGGAAAGCCGGGGAAATGGTCGCGAAACAACTCTTCGTCCGCGTGCAGCGTCTTCTCGGCGCGGATCGATACACCGGGCACCAGCTCACAGATTCGATCGATCATCAGGAATCGCATCGCTTCGCTCCCGTTGGGCGTTAACGCAAACGCAGGGTCGCAAACAGCGGGCGATGATCGCCCCCCAGCGAGCTCAACACATAGGCACCGGTGCACTCCATCCTGGAATCGTACAGCACATGATCGATGCGGATACCGGATTTGCCCGAGACTTTTGTGTAGCCAAAGCCCCGGCCACAGTTCGCAAAGGCGTTGCCATAGCCACCCCAGTAGTTGCGGTAGATGCGGCTCTCCTGCGGCATGTTGAAATCACCCGCAATGATTTGCGGTGCACTGGCGCGCGCGCTCCAGCGGCGCGCCGCGCTGGATTCAACGCGCCGCAGTCTGATGTTGCTGGCCAGTGCAGCCGGCAGGCCCAGAGGATTGTTCAGGATTTGTTCCAGGCCCTTGCGCACGGTTTCGAGGTGCAGGTTCAGCAGACTCACAGGCCCCTGTGGCGTCAGCAGTTCGAAGCGGTCGATAACACCACTCCCGTGGAGTGCCTGGATGTCTGCCCGATCCCGAAGGTCGGTGCTGGAGACCACGTAGCGGGTCACCATGCAGGCGTCGAAGGCGCTGCTGACGTCGTATTCGGGAAACGCGACCTTCAGGTCTTCCTCGCTGACATTGCATTCCTGGAACAGGGCGATGTCGGCGTGGACAAACTCGACCAGCCAACGAAGGCTCGAGAGTTTCACCGTGCTGTACCCGGACACCAGGTCGGTGCCGATGTTGTAGGTCAGCAGCCGTATATCGGAGTTATTCTGATGTGGGTTCGAACCGACATGCAGGTTCCAACCCATGAGGGGTACGGCCAGCAGCACTGCCGCGCCGAGCAGGGGCGGCAACGTGGCGCGCAGCTTGGCAAGCCTTAAGGGCAGCAGCGCTAACAGCAACAGTGGCGCCAGTGGTAGCCCCCAGATCCACCGGGGCCCAAACATGAGAAGCGTGCCTAACCACCAGCGATCGCCCGTAAATTGGATCAGCGCGGCGATCAGGGCGATCAGCGCGACATAGCCCCATACCAGGTGGCGAGCCCAACGCTGCCGAGGGTTCAAGGGAGCCATGCAGAGATTAACTTAGCCAAGTCAGTACCCGCGAGTGATGCATGTCGACTTCAGGGTCATTCGCTCACTCGGTCCTGATCACAGTCTTCAACTGCTTATCGCGGGCGTGCTTCCCGACTTGATTTAGCACGAGGCGCATTAGCTTTTCAGGTAGATAACCGTAGAGGTACTCGCCGGAGGCTGTGGGCCTGATGTCAGGACCGGGCCAGGAGAACCGATTGAGTTCTGTTGTAATTATCCAGGACCGCTCTGCATCTAGCCCGAGACGTCGCTTGGTAGCTGGCGGGATTTCTATGCCATCTTCACCTTCGAGCGGTGGACTGTGTGTAATCGGAAGGATATACGCTACGGTGTCACCAGCCTTGGTAACGCGTGTGAGTACGACGCCACATGGACGGTCTTTTGCGCCATGCTCATGGCCGACTCGCGATTCGTTCCAGCACAAATAGGCGTACCGGACTACCTGACCAGATTGAGGGAGGGGTTGCGCCATCCGTTGGCGATCAAGTCATTTCATGGTTGTAGCGAGCAGCTTCTGCGGGGATTTCCACTGCATCCAGTGCGGCAAGGTCTTCGTCACTGAGCTCGGATACGTGCATAGCGCGACGATCCAGATTTCTCAGGCGCTGATATTCCTCGGACGAAAGCAGCACGACATCGTCGCGACCGTGGTTGGTCACGATCACCACTTCACGATGTGCGACTCCCCTAAGGCGGCCAAATTCTCGCTGAAATTCGCTAGCGGGTACTCGGGCCATAAATAGGTCCTCCAGAAGCCGACTGAATTCATATTATACGCATATTCAGTAATATACGTACTAATTTCCGGTCGCGGTGAACACTTGCCATAACAACCTGGCCCGCCTCTTACCGCCCCTTGAAATCATCCGGCACCAACTGGTGCCGCCCCAGCAACTTGTAGAAATCCGTGCGATTGCGCTTCGCCAGCCGCGCCGCCTGGCTCACATTCCCACCGGTAATCTGCAAAATCTGCGACAGATAACTGCGCGTAAACTCATCTCGCGCCTCATCGAAGGAGGGCAGCTTGGTGTGCGCGCCGCCCAGTGTCTGCTGCACCAGCTCGACTGGAATGATCGGCGTCTGCGCCATGGCGCAGTTCTGCCGCACCACGTTCTGCAATTGACGCACGTTGCCCGGCCAGTCGCTGGTGGCCAGCAGCTCGACGGCTTCGGGGGCGTAGATCATGCGGTTGCCGGTCTCTTTGGCGATTGCGGCCAGGAAATGCGCGACCAGCAGCGGGATGTCTTCGCGTCGACGGCTTAAAGAAGGCAGTTCGATGTGCACGACGTTCAAGCGGTAGTACAGGTCTTCGCGAAACTGGCCGCCGGCCAGGAGCGATTGCAGGTCGCGGTTGGTGGCCGAGATCAGGCGCACGTTGCTGGCGATGCCTACACTGCTGCCCACCGGGCGGATCATGTTTTCCTGCAGCATGCGCAGCAGCTTCACCTGCAGGCGCATCGGCATGTCGCCGATCTCATCGAGCAGCAGGGTGCCGCCTTCGGCACTCTGAAACAGACCGGCGTGATCCTTGGTGGCGCCGGCGAAGGCGCCGGCGGCGTGGCCGAATAATTCACTCTCCAGCAGATTCTCAGCCATGGCGCTGCAGCTGATGGTCGCGAAGACCTTGTTGCGGCGTGGGCTGG
>JANMWZ010000050.1:0-1693 GCA_031441585.1 Gammaproteobacteria bacterium | reverse complement strand
CATCGTCAAACATCTGCAGCTGCACATGGGGAGCAGGCTCCAAGAGATCTCGGTGCTGTGATTCAAACGGATTACTCAGCAGACAGAAATATAGGCAACACTTGGATGTCTGAAGAACGAGCGGACGAGCGCGGGGCGGCGCGCCATCTCGGCGAGTTGCGCGGTGATGCGCTCGGCCAGCCGTTCGCCCTTCTGCAACGGCCGACGGGCGTTGCCGGTGCGCTTAGCATGGCTCCAGACCAACTCATCGGGGTTGAGATCCGGGGCGTAGCCGGGGAGGTAATGCACGGTCAGCTTGCCATCAAGCTCCGCCACGTAGTGCTTGAGCGCGAGCGCCTTGTGGGCCGGCAGTCCGTCGAGGATCAGATGCAGGGGGTTGCGACGTCCGCGCAGCATCCGGCGCAGCAGGTCCACGAACAGCGGGCCGGTCAAGGCACCCGCATAGGTGGCGAACCAGAAGGCACCTTTGGCACTGACGGCCGACGCGGCGCTGATGCTCTGGCGCTGGCCGGGAACCGCCACGACCGGCGTCTGTCCCTTGGCGCCCCACGTCTTGCCGTGCACCGCATCGGCGCGGAAACCCGACTCATCCCAGAAGTAGATCTCGCCCTTGTCCCGCCTGGCTTTGCGTGCGATCGCGGGGTAGGTTTCGCGCTGCCAGCGGGCAATCGCGTCAGGATCGCGCTGGTCGGCGCGCTGCAGTGGCTTCTGCGGTGTCAGCCCTTGTCGGGCAAGCAGCGTGCCGATCGAGGCCAGGCTCAAGCGCACCCCAAACCGCTGATGCAGCAACGCACGCACGATGTGCCGCGTCCACAACCCGAAATCGAACCCGTACTGCGAGGGGTTCTTGCCGTTGATCCAGCGAAACACCTGCCGCTCTTGCGTGGCCGTCACGGTACGTGGCCGACCTGTCGCTGGGCGCGACGCCAGCGCCCTGAGGCCGTTGCCGCGGCCGCGCGCTGCCTTGAGCCAGCCATAGATCGTGCATCGGTGAAAGCCATAGCTGGCGATCACCTTGCTCGGGCGCTCGCCCTCACGCACGCGCTCGACCGCCATCGTGCGAATGGTCTCCAGTGTCGCGTGATCCAGTGTCCGCCCGTCTCGCTTCATAGCGGAACGGAGTATCGCACAATCATGATGTGTTGTCTAACTTACTGACCTATGAGTAATGAGCCTGGCAAGGGGCGAGGGGCACGAGGCGAGAGGGAAGACATTCCTTCTGATCACCCCTAGCCGCTAGCCCCGCGCCTCTCGCCTGAAAGCTCGCGATTGCAGTCCGCCTGCGGCCGCGGGCAGGCAGAAGCGCTCATGAATATTGCGGCTAGCCTTCGGTCTGCCGTCTCTTGACAGCTGCGCAGAGGCGAGAGTACGTTGAATTTATACGCGTCACACACTGAGGCCGGTCCAATTTATGTTGCCGATCGTCCACCGACAACCGCGGTCCTTCTTTCTCGCGCTGCTCGCATACTCGCTGGTGGCGATGATCTGTCCGTCATCGGCGTCTGCCCAACTGGGGAAGCCGGAAGGGCTGTATTACAAGTCGTGGGCCATTGTCATCGGGGTGGAGAACTATCTCCTGGCCCCGAAAATTCCCGGTGCGATTGAGGATGCCAAAGCGGTGGCCCAGGCGTTCCGCCAACTGGGCTTCGACGAGGTCGTTGAACTCTACGACAAGGATGTGAGTTTTCGTCGT
>JANMWZ010000049.1:0-8187 GCA_031441585.1 Gammaproteobacteria bacterium | reverse complement strand
GCTGACGCGCTTGAGCGCCGATGGCGTATCGGGCGTCACGGGCGGTGGGCCGACGGACGCTGGCGCGAGCGCGGACGGGCGCACCTTGTTTGTGCTTTCTCCATCGATCGGTCAGATCGTGGGATTCCAGGTGAATGAGGACGGTAGTCTGCGGCAGCTGGGCAGTGCCCTGGGTGCGCCGGCGACGGCAACCGGAGTCGCCGTCCGTTAACGGACACGGTGCGAGCGTGACGGCAGGCACCGTCACGCTCGCACCGATCAACTTACGGCTCTCTCCGTTAAATCGTCTGAGCGTCGATGCGATCGTATTGTGCGTGCGCACCGATAATGCGGACGTAAATAACCCGGCAGGGGTAATCAATCCAGACGCCCAGCCGATTTTTATTGCCAGCGATATAAAAGGCAACGCGACCGTCACGCCGGGTGCTGGCGCTTCAATAGTCAGCCTTCACGTCCGCTGGCGCGGCCCAGTGCGCCCTGAGGGCATGGCGGTACCAGGCCAGCACGGGTTCCCTGGCGTCTTCCCGAGCGTTTTGGTCACCAAACGACTTGAGGGTTGAGAGCGCAATTACCCGCACGCGTGCAGCGTAGTCCCAAGGTGGGACTCAAAATAAGAGATCGTTCTCAGTTGGCCCGGCGCTTGCGCGGACGCCTAAACGATAGATACGGAGGTCCCAGTGCGCTTCGACGGGGGTGTCAACCGGTCGCTATGTCGCGCGTTGAAGGGGAATAGGATGGGAGTCGCCATGTGATCACGAGCCAACAAACGGTTGCGGCGCGCGCGCCGCTGCAAGCAGATATCGACCGCGGGCCGGCGGCGCCGGATCCGGATGCCGATGCCGGGTTCGCCAAACTGGCCCTGGTGGCCGGCGGCGCGCTCGCCCTGGATGCCTGCGGGGGCGGCGGCGGCACCAGCGGGGGCGGCTCCGGGGGCGGTGGCCCGCCGCCGCCGGTGCTGTCCGGCACCCAGGCCTCCCGGTTCCTGGCGCAGTCCGCCATCGGCTACAGCCATGCCGAGATCACGACGGTCTCGACCTCTGGCATCGATGCTTGGCTGAGCGCGCAGCTCGCGCTGGCGAGACCGCAGAAGTTCTGGGATTTTCTGGTCGCCAACGGCTATGCCGCCTCGAGCAATGTCAACACACACAACGGCTTCGAGCCGATGATCTGGTCGCAGCTCATGGGCAGCAACGACCTCCTGCGCCAGCGCGTGGGATTGGCGCTGCTCGACCAGTGGGTGGTGAGCATCGACGGGTTCGCTAGCGGCTGGCGCACGTTCGTCATGGCCGCCTACCTCGACGTGCTGTGGGACAACGCCCTCGGCAATTATCGCGATCTCATGGAGGGCGCTTCCACGAGCGTCGCAATGGGCCTGTACCTGACCTTCCTCGGCAGCGTGAAGGCCAATGCGGCGACGGGCTCGATTCCAGATGAGAACTACGCGCGCGAGCTGATGCAGCTGTTCACCATCGGCCTGTACCAGCTGAACATGGATGGCACGCAGGTCCTCTCCGGTGGCAATCCCGTGCCCACCTACGCCCAGGAGGATGTCTCGCAGGGCGCGCGGGTGTGGACCGGCTACACCTTCGCCAACGCCGACAACACCACGCCCGACCGGATGAAGCTGCCGACGGCGATCAACGCCGCGCAGCATGAAACCGGCGCGACCAGCTTCCTCGGCATCAGCATTCCCGCCGGCACGAGCGGTGCTGGCGCACGCGCCCTGGCACTCGACGGCCTGTTCAATCATCCCAACGTCCCGCCATTCGTCAGCAGGCAGCTGATCCAGCACCTCGTAACCAGCAATCCCTCACCCGCGTACGTCGGGCGCGTCGCGGCGGTATTCGTGAACAATGGCAGCGGCGTACGTGGCGACTTGAAATCCGTGATCCGCGCGATCCTAACCGACCGCGAGGCGCGTGACGACAACCAAGTGACGAGCGCGAGCTTCGGCAAGCTGCGCGAGCCAGTCGCGCGACTGGTCCACTGGGCGCGGGCATTCAACGTCACCTCGCCGACGAACCTGTGGCCGTTCGGCAACGTCTCCTCGAGCGCCAACCGCATCGGCGAGAGCCCGGGCCATGCGCCGAGCGTCTTCAACTGGTTCCGGCCGGGTTATGCGCCCCCGGGCACGACGATCGCGAGCAACGGCCACGTCGCGCCGGAGTTCCAGATCACCAACGAGCCGTCGATGATCGCCTACATCAACTACCTGCAGTCGGTGATCGTCAATGGTGCTGGCGAGGCCAGGGCAGACTATTCCTCGCTGACCGCCATTGGCGCGGACAGCCAGGCGCTGCTTAACGAACTCAATCTGGTACTGGCTGCCGGGCAGATCGGCGCAGCGACACTCGCGCAGTTGAAAACCGCGCTCGACACCATCTCGGTCACCACCAGCGCGGGCCTGAACAATTGCATCTATGCCGCGCTGGTACTGGTCATGGCGACGCCCGAGTACCTGGTGCTGCGATGAGGAGCACGCGCATGCCCTCCGAGCTATCCCGCCGCGACTTTCTCAAGCGCGCCTCGGCGCTCTCCATGGCCGGCGCCGCCACGCCCTTCGTCATGAACCTTGCCGCCATTGGCGAGGCCGCTGCGGCCACGGCGACGGACTACAAGGCGCTGGTCTGCGTCTTCCTCTACGGCGGCAACGACTACGCCAATACGCTCGTGCCGTACGACAACGATCAGTACGGCGTCTATCAGGCGCAGCGCCCGGGCCTCGCTTATGCGCAGTCAGTGCTGACCGCCACCGCACTCATGCCGTCGCTCCCGCTGCCGAACGGCGCTCAGTACGCGCTCGCGCCGGAACTCGGGAAGCTCCTGCCGCTGTTCAGCGCCGGTAACCTGGCGGTGCTGCTGAACGCCGGCACACTGGTGCAGCCGACGACCAAGGCGCAGTACCAGGCGCAGAGTGTGCGGTTGCCGCCGAAACTGCTGTCGCACAACGATCAACAGAGCTACTGGCAGGCCTCATCGCCCGAGGGCGCCGCCTCCGGCTGGGGCGGGCGCATTGGTGATCTGCTGCAATCGGGCAACGGCACGGCCACGCTCACCTGCATGAACGTCGCTGGCAACGCCGTATTCCTCACCGGACAGGCGGCTGTCCAGTATTCGGTCACGCCTGCCGGGCCGATCGCGCTCAACGCGCGTAACAGCCTGCAGGGATCGACCGCGGCGGCCACCCTGCTGCAATCGCTGATCAGCGGCGGCGGCATCCACGAATTCGAGACGGCACTTGGCAGCATCGGCACACGTGCACTGAGCCTGTACGCCCAGGTGTCCGCGGCGCTTGACCAGGCGCCGGTAACGACGACTGTGTTCCCGGCGGCCGCCGATCCGCAGAGCTCGCTTGGTGCGCAGCTGCAGATGGTGGCGAAGTTGATCTCCGTAAGCAGTCAGCTCGGCGCGAAGCGCCAGGTGTTCTTCGTCTCCACCAGCCGTTACGACACGCACGATGGTCTGGTGACCCTGCACCCGACGCTGCTCACGAACCTCGCCGACGCGCTGCGCGCCTTTTACGACACCACCGTGGAACTCGGTGTGGCATCCCAGGTGAGCACCTTCACTGGATCCGATTTCGGCCGCGCGCTAACGGCCAACAATGACGGCACCGACCACGGCTGGGGCAGCATGCACTTCGTGCTCGGCGGCGCCGTCAGGGGCGGCCGCTACTACGGCATCAATCCGACGCTCGCCAACGGTGGGCCCGATGACATTGGCCAGGGTCGGCTCATTCCCACGCTGTCCGTCGATCAGTACGCGGCGACGCTCGCGAGCTGGTTCGGGGTTGCGAGCTCCGACCTGGCAATTGTCGTTCCCAACGTCGGCAACTATGCCGGCAGTCCGCTCGGTACGAACGTCGGCTTTGTGTAGCCCCTGGGGTTGTAACCGGCGTTGAAGTCTGACCATGATTTTGACCTAACAGGCGCCGAAAGTTAAGCAGGCTTCAAGAGTGCGTTCTCGAGGATAATCCTGAGATTGCTGCGTTCTCACATGGTCAGCTTTGGACGCCGGGTGCTGGTCGAACCTCAACTCCGGTTAACACCACCGCGGCGCAGTTTGAGCCTTAGAATCCTACAAATTTGCTACCAGCGTCGCAATAGTCGCAGGTCAGCTGTACGCCGTTCAGGTTCACCGACTCTTAAACACACTACGTTTCAGCGTCGGCGTTTCTTCCCACTATTATCGCCCTTTTTTTCGCCGCCGACTATTTCCAGTGGTGTTGCCTGGCCTGCGTTTCGGCGTTGGCATCGAGCGGTTCGCCCGCCATTTGCTCCTCGACGGCGGCGCGCAGCGTTGCCGGCAACCCAGAGCCGGCTTGCTGATAGCCGCCGGCGCTACCTATGTCCGCTGGCACCTGAGCCAACATCTGGACGCGCCACACTTCACCCTGACGACACGCGAGTCCGCTGAGTGCTTCGCGCCGCTGCAACATAAACGTGCGGCAATAAGCGCCGGATTTCGCCTTGAAACTCAGGCCAATGCGTACTGCTGCCGGTTGCGCTGTGCCGCTGGCCATTTGATTGCTCAGTGCCTGATCTAGAGACGCCTGCGCAATGAGCTGCCCGCCCGACATCGACATGGGTCCCGACTCGCGAAACCCGAACGCGAGATAACCTGCCGTCACGCCCACCACCAGACTGGCCGCCATGGCGCGCCCGACATTGAGACTCAGCCGCGCACGCATCCTCGCCGCTGGCGTAGTGCGCCGGTTGGCACGCACCGCATTGAGATCCGTTACCACGGCTGCGCCCTGTGTCGACGGCGCTGCGCGAATGGTGGCTACCAGAAGATCGGGGACAGGCATTTGCAGTACATCACTATAGAGACCTCCCAGTTGCTGCCGCAGCGCCCGATGCTGGTCGATGCGTCGAGCCAGCGCCGGGTCCGTTTTGATTGCGGTTTCGACGGCAGCGCGCTCAGCCCAGAAATCCGGCAAATCGAATTCGCCATCGGCATAGGCCATCAGCATGTCGTCCGATATGCCCATCATTGCCCTGCTTCCTGGCCACCCAACAGAGCCTGCAGTGTTTCGCGGCCGCGGGCTATGCGGCTGGTCAGCGTGCCGATAGGTACATTCAGCACCGCTGCAGCCTCCTTGTAAGCAAGTCCATCGACCAACACCAGTGCCACAGCGGCACGTTGCTCGTCAGGCAGCTGCTCGAAAGCCGCCTCGAGCGACATGCGCTGCAGCGGCGCCTCGCTGGCCAGGTCCGCCACGTGCTCGCCGAACTCTTCGGGAGCCATGATGCGATCACGCCGGTGCCGCGCGCGCACCTCGTCAATCCAGGCATTGTGAATAATTCCAAACATCCAGCTGTCCAGTCGGGTACCCGCGCGCCATTGTCCAAAGCGCAGCAGCGCGCGCTCTACCGCGACCTGCAACAAATCATCCGCGTCAGGCACATGGCGCGTGAGCGTACGCGCAAAGCGGCGCAAGCGCGGCAGTAGCGCGACCAGCTGATCCTGAAACCTCACACGCGATTGATCCATGCATCACACTGTATACGATCGGCGAGGTGATTTTCTTCCGCCCCCTCGCGGCAGGCAATGCAATCCACTAATGTGCGCTAATGGGCGACATGGCAGGCACCAGCATGACTCGATCACGACGCATAGGTCTGTCGCTTCTCTCGACTTGCCTGCTGGTTCACGCGACCTGGGCACAGTTGGGGCCGGTGCAGCTGCCCGAACTTCCGCGTATAGGCCTGCCGCCCGTCAGCACCGTCAACGACATTGGCCACGATCTTGAGCAGGTGCTGCGCGCTGAAGTGCGGCAATTGCGCGTGCGTGAACTGCTGCGCACCCAGAGCGCGCTGCTGGAACGTGACCCCAACGGCAACGCCATCCTGCGCGCGCAGATTGTCGCCCTGTCGCCTTCAGCCGAGGCCTTGGCAGCCGCGCGCGGCCTGGGTTTCACCGTGGTGCGCGAGCAGCAACTGGAGGGGCTCGATGCACGCCTGCTCATCCTACACGCCCCCGAGCGCTGGACTACGCGCCGTGCGTTGAGGCAACTGCGCGCGCTGGATCCACTCGGCACCTACGATTTCGATCATCTTTATTGGGATAGTGGTAGTGAAGCGGCGAGCGCCAGCAGCAATCCGCCCGCAACGACTGTGCCGCTGACCGCATCGGCTACTGCGAATGAGCACGCCATCCGAGTTGGACTGATCGATGGCGGCATCGACCTCGCGCACCCGGTGTTTCAGACCGCGCATGTCCACACCTATGGCTGCGATGGAAGACCCGTAGCCAGCGCCCATGGCACCGCGGTCGCTTCGCTGTTGGTGGGCAACTCGGCGCTGTTCAGTGGCGCTGTGCCTACTGCCGAGCTTTACGCTGCCGATGTCTACTGTGGCCTCGCCATCGGCGGAACAGTGGAACAGATTATCGATGCCTTGGCGTGGGTCACGCGTGCCCAGGCACCGGTCATCAACCTAAGTCTTGTCGGACCGCCCAATCGCGCGCTGGAATTTGTGGTGAAAGTCGTCGTTGCACGCGGCTACCTCGTCGTGGCCGCGGTGGGCAATGACGGGCCAGCGGCGCCACCTCTATATCCTGCCGCCTATCCGGGCGTCATCGCGGTAACCGGGGTCGATGTAAAGCGCCGGGTCCTGCTCGAAGCCAGCCGTAATCCCCAGCTGCGCTTCACGGCGCCGGGCGCGGACATGGTGGCCGCCGCGCTGTCCGGACTGTTCGTAAGTGTGCGTGGCACTTCCTTTGCGGCGCCCATCGTCGCGGGCTTGTTGGTGAGGAGCATTGAGCAACCGGGCACATCGGCCGCTGCTGCAGCGCTCGACTCATTGGCGAAGCAAGCGGTTGACCTTGGCGCACCGGGTTTCGATGCCGTCACGGGGTATGGATTGGTTGGTGAAGCACTGCGTGTCCGGCCGATCGCAGCGTTGCTGGCCAAGCCCGCCGACGTGAAGGCGCCATAAGTCAAATCAGCCATCGCCACATTTTTTTTGACCTGCGGGAATAAAGCAGCGCACACGTTCGTACTCCCCTACAGAAGGTCGCAAATTGTCTGCGACTCAACTGAGGAAGCTAGATCATGAACACCAAGCAATTAGTCATTCGTGCGGCGGCTGCCACCGTGGTGGCGTTTGCGGCTCCCGCCTATACACAGATTCTGGGCGGCAGTGCGCTGGGCTCTTTGGGTGGCTCCATCTCGGGTCCATTGACTGGTGTGGCGCAGGGCAGCCTGGGCGGCTCATTCGACACCGACTCCGCCATCGTTAGCCGCACTACTCGAGACGCCCAGCAAGCCAGCCGCTCCACGGCCTCAGCCGCTGCAAGCAGTGAAGAGAAGGCGCAAGTAGCCAAGCCGGCCGCGCAATCCGTCGCAGCGGCAACACAGGCGAATACGCTGACCAGCGTCGGCAATGCCACGTCGGAAACCAGCGGGGCTGCGAACGCAGCGACCCATTCGGGCAACAACACCCGCCAAGCCGCCCGTAGCGACGAGCCGACGACGGCGCCGATGACAGCGCCAGACCAGGGTACACAGGCGCCGCCCCGCGGCCTGAGCACCACTGCCGACGCTTCGGCGCAGCACAGCGCCAACTCGCAGCTCTGAACAGCTGGCCGCAAGGCCCGTTGACTTCGTCACCGACGGCGGGACCTCCAAATCCCGCCGTCGTTCACTGCCTCGGCAACATCCTCAGCTCACCAGGCGCGATCGCGGTGCTGTGACTCTGGGTTGGACTCGAAATAGAACGTAAATGTTTGAACTATGGAGCCGGCTTCTGGGTGATCGCTCTCCCTGCATCCGGCTGCGTGTGGCGAGAAAAAAGCCGATCAATTCACCGGCCGCCAGAGCACGCGCGCCGGGTCACGCAGATCGGAAAGTGACGGGCACAGCACAGATACGCCCCATCGAGAGCCGCTCGGGTACCTGAGCCTGGTTCGCGCACAATAAACCCTTCGCCCGCGAGCGCGCTCGCCGGTACTATTTCCAGGCGCGAAAACGGCAGCCGTAAATTAGTAGGCAAACCTGCAAAGGAAGTTCGCATGCCACCGAACGATGAATGGAACGTGCTGTTAGCGGGGCCCGTGCTGGTTGCGGTCTGATCAAGCCCGAGTTCCTCGGGACCCTGAGCGGTATCTCGGCCGCCTGCCAAGTGGCTGTCGGATACGTAATCATCAGCATGTCCGGTCACTGGGTACTGCCCAATGTCGCCG
>JANMWZ010000048.1:0-9659 GCA_031441585.1 Gammaproteobacteria bacterium | reverse complement strand
CGCCAGCGCGCTACCGATGTGCGACCCGGCGTGCCTGGCGAATGATGGGGCGCAGATGAACAGCTCCGCAGCCCTGCGCGTCGACTATCTGCCACGCGAACAGTTGCTGGCTCGTCCGGACAGCTGGTGGCAAACCGTTCTGGGCGTGGTGCCGTTCGATCGGAGCCAACCGTTCCCGACGGACCGGGACATTCCCATCGCGCCGGTCCCGCTCAAAGAGCTTGGCACAACCAGCTCCACCTGCGAAGTGTGGCGCGCGCTCGGGCCACTGCAGTCTGGTCACAGCGGCGAGCTACACTACCGTGCCGGCGCACAGGTGTTGTTCGGGCGCCTGGTGATGCGCGAGCCAGCTTCTGCAACCGGTGATCGCAACGGTTCCACCACGCTCCAACAAATAACGATACAGGCGTACGCACAGCTATTCGCAACGCTCGATAGCCTGGGGCACCCCAATCTCCTGAGAGTCTGGAACTATCTTGCCCAGATCAACGCCACCTCACCGCAAGGTGAGCGCTACCACGAATTTAACAGTGCTCGTCGCCAAGCCTTCCTGCGAGCCGGGCGCACCATTGAGGGCCAGGTTCCAGCGGCTTCCGCATTGGGCTCGGAGGCTGGCTCGCCATTGGTAATCTACTTTCTCGCCAGTGCCAGCGCTGCCCACTCGCTGGAGAATCCGCGGCAAGTGAGCGCTTTCCGGTATCCCGCGGAGTATGGGCCCGACAGTCCGACGTTTTCGCGCGCCGCCATTGCCAATGGGCTAAATGGGAACTGTCTGTTCATTTCCGGCACGGCCAGTATTCTGGGCCACGGCACCGTCCACGTTGGCAACGTCGCCGCGCAGACCCGCGAGTCGATCGCCAATATTGCAGCCCTCGCTGCTGAGGCTAACCAGTTGAGCGGTACCAACCGCTATAACATCGAAACGCTGCAGTACAAAGTGTACCTGCGCCACGCTTCAGCACTGGGCGAGATTCGCCGCGAACTCGCGCTGCAATTGCCGACCAGTTGCCCAATCACCTATCTGCATGCAGACATTTGTCGCCGCGATCTGCTGGTGGAGATCGAGGCGGTGAGCAGACCGGCTCCCGATAGCAACTCGGGTTAACAGGTAAATCAATCCATGGCAACCTGCAGCGGCAATGGGCGCGTAACCTTGGCACTGATTCTGGTGTTGGCGACGTGCGGCATCCCGGTCTGCAGAGCTGTTGATCGGCCGCTCTGGGAGTTTGGCCTGGGGGCCGGCGCGATCGCGTTCGCGGATTACCGCGGTGCCGACAGCACGCGCGTCTATCCGCTGCCGGTTCCGTACTTCGTCTACCACGGGAAAATATTCCGGGCCGATCGCGATGGCGTGCGCGGTATGGTGTTCAATACTCCCATGGTGGAGCTCAATGTCAGCGTCGATGCGACGACACCCGTGAACAGCCGCAATAGCGACGCGCGCGCCGGCATGCCCGACCTGAAGTCCATCGTAGCGATCGGTCCGTCGCTGGATGTTCACGTGTGGCGTTCGAACAATGAACGGCTGCGCCTTGATCTGCGGATAGCAGCGCGCAAAGCCTTCACAATTGAACGGCAGCCACACGCCACGGGCTGGTTTGTCGCGCCACGACTCAATCTTGACCTACGCGACATTGCTGGTCACTGCGGATGGAACGTGGGCATGTTCATTGCCCCGCTGTTCGCCGACCGCCAGTACCACGACTATTTCTATTCAGTAGCGGCGACTTTTGCCGAGCCTGGGCGCCCGGCATATCAGGCGGTGGGCGGCTACTCGGGAACCGAGTTGCTGGTGTCTACCGCGAAGCGCTTTCGCAATCGTTGGTTCGGAGCTTTCGTGCGCTACGACACGCTTACCGGTGCCACGTTTCTGCCCAGTCCGCTGGTGCGATCCCACAGCTACTGGGCCGGTGGCTTCGGCGTCGCGTGGCTGATTGGCAAGTCGCAGCAATTAGTCCCCGGCGACACCTGAAGTGACTACCAGCATGAGCCACGCGATTCGAGCAGTCGGCGACCAGGCGAAACTGTGGGCATCGCTGCTGCTGTTTGCGGCGTTCGGCCTGACCTGGTCGGTAGTGGCGATCCCCGCGTACATGCTATTGCCGCGTCAGTTGGGTACCAGGATCGGTCGCCTGGGCTTCAACCGGCTGACCTGGTTATACGTGTCGTGGCTGGCACATATTGGTGCCTACCGGCTGGATCTGAGCGCCATGGATGCGCTGCGCCGTGGGCCGGCCGTGATCCTGGCACCGAACCATCCGTCAATGATCGACGCGGTGCTGATCCTGAGCGCTCATCCGCGCATGGTCTGCGTGATGAAATCTGTGTTGAAGAATAACGTCATACTCGGATCCGGAGCGCGACTCGCCCGCTATATCAGTAACCATCCGCCGCGCCGCATGGTGCTGGATGCGGTCGCAGAACTGCAGCGTGGTCAATCCCTGCTGTTGTTTCCGGAAGGCACCCGCACGATATCGGCACCGGTCAATTCCTTCACCACCAGCGCCGGGCTCATTGCCAAACGTGCCCACGTTGCGGTGCAGACCCTCATTGTGGAAACTGATTCGCCGTTCCTGAGCAAGGGTTGGTCACCGTTTCGCCGTCCGGTGTTGCCGATCACTTGCCGGATTCGTCTCGGGCGTTGCTTTGACCCACCTGAGGATGTCCGGGCTTTTGATGCGCTCCTGGAAGCCTATTTCCGCACCGAGCTGGCCGCTGCGCTCCAGAATGTCTGGCTCAACGAACGCCAACCCCGCACACCGGGTTGAAATTTTCCATGTCCCAGTCATCGACCACCCATCTCGTGCTGATTCCAAGCTACAACCCAGGAGCAAAGGTATTCGCAGCGGTGGCCGCCGCCCGCGAGCACTGGGCGCCGGTATGGGTCGTGGTCGATGGCAGTGATGACGGCACGGGCGAGGCCCTGACCCGGCTCGCGGAGCAGGACGCAAGCCTGAGGGTAATACGGCTGCCACGCAACCGCGGCAAGGGCGCTGCGGTTCTGCACGGGGTACGCGCGGCGTTACGTGACGGTTTCACACACCTATTGACGATGGATTCGGACGGCCAGCATCCGGCCGAGGAAATTCCGGTGTTCATGGCCGCGTCAATGGCGGCCCCCGCCGCGATGATACTCGGCGAACCGGTGTTCGACGCGAGCGCACCGCTGCTACGGGTGCGCGGCCGGCGGATCTCAAACTGGTGGGCAAATCTCGAGACGCTCTGGGTCGGCGTGCATGATTCGCTGTTTGGATTCCGGGTTTATCCGGCCGCGCCGCTGGAACGCGTCATGCGCCGCCAAATCTGGATGCGTCGCTTTGACTTTGATGTCGAGGCGGTCGTCAGGCTGTGCTGGCGCGGCGTACGCCCGATAAACCTGCCGGCCGCAGTCCGCTATTTTCACGTCAGCGAGGGCGGCGTCTCACATTTTCGCTACGGCCGGGACAATGCCCTGTTGACCTGGATGCATTTGCGATTGCTGGCCGGATTCATGATCCGTCTGCCGCGACTGGTCTGGCGCCGTGGAGCGGGCCGCTGAGCGGCAATCACCCTGCTGGTTTCTGCGCACCGTACGCGGAGAAAATGCCCAATTCGACATGACGTACTACGCCCACGAATCCTGCCAAACGCAGCGCCGCCATGACGGCCTCCGGCGTCACGCACGTTTCAATAGTGTCCCAGTAGTAGCGCATGAGTTGCGGTGTATCCCGGTGCGCGGATACGCGCGCCGCAATCCAGGGAACGACGCGGCGCAGGTAAAACTTCAACGAGGCGCGCGCCCAACCCGCCTGTGGCCGGGTGATTTCGAGCACGCACAGGCGTCCGCCCGGCTTGAGCACCCGATAAAACTCGCCAAACGCTGCGCCCAGATCCGCCACGTGGCGCAGCGCGAATCCCATGCTGATGAAGTCGGCGCTGGCAGCCGCCACGGGCAGATGCTCGGCACTGCCGTGCATCAGACGCACACCGTCCGGAACTTTCGCGTTGGCAACCATGCCGGGACTGGGATCCACGCCGATGACGCAGGCGGGATCACCCACGATCACAGCGGCTTCCCGCGCCACCAGACCGGTGCCAACGCCGACGTCCACGACCGACATTCCTGCACTGAGCCCGGCCTGCCGTAGCGCCCGATGACGGTACCAGGAGCCGCTCCCGAATGACATCGCGCGTTCGACGCGGTCATAGTCCGCGGCAGTCCGGCTGAATATATCGCGCACCCAGCCGCTGCGCGCCTGCTCGCCCGCATAGTACGTTGGCAGCGGTGGATGTGGCGGATGTGGCGGATGTGGCGGATTCATCAAAGATCTCACGCGATTGCAAGGTGTGCGGGGAGCAAATTGACCATAGCACAGTGCAGCGACGGTGCGAGTGCTGCGCGCGTCCTGGGCGTGAATCTATCCCTGTGATTTATAAGGTTTATTGGCACTTGACGGGTTGCGTTCAAACGACCGGCCGATATAATGTTTACCGCGCCGGCTTTTGGGCAACGTGCCCACGCCCGCACCGCATCGAAGCGCCCTTTCAGGCGTCGTTCGTAGACAAGAAATTTGGTTCACGTGTAACCACGCGAAGGTTCTGATGCATCCCGCGGCAGCCACAGCGACCCCTGAATTGGCAAGCGAAATCGCCGACCTGATCGTGCAGGGCCTCAATTTGGATGTTGTCGCGTCCAACATTGACCCGGCGGCGCCTCTCTACCGCGAAGGGCTTGGGCTCGACTCGATCGATATTCTGGAGATCGCGCTGATTGTTGCCAAAAAATACGGCATCGAACTGAAGGCCGACAGTGAAGAAAACCACAAGGTCTTCAGCTCACTCACTGCGTTGGCCGATTTTATTGCGGCGCGGCGCACAAAGTGATGCCAGTTACGACCGGGCGTGTGCGCGCCATTGTCATCGCCGCCGCGGTGATCAGTTACGCGGTACTCGCTCACATCACCAATTCGATTCCAGGAAATGAAAATCTGGGCGCTGTGCTTGCCCTGGCGCCGTTATGGTTGGCGGCGGTTGCTTTGGCCTGGCGCTCGGCCTATCAGTGGACCGGCCTGCTAGCCTGTGTTCTCGGAGCGCTGCTCGCTTATGCGTGTTGGGACAAGCTCACGCGCCATTTCGTTTGGCTCTATCTGATCCAACAGGTGGGTGCTTACGGATTGTTGGCCATATCCTTTGGTCGCTCTCTGGGTCGGCAGCGAGTGCCGCTGTGCACACGCCTTGCCACGCTGGTACATGGCCCGCTCACAGGTCCCGTCAGGCGCTACACCCGCAGCGTCACCATTGCCTGGACACTGTTTTTTGTCGCCATGAGCATCACACTTCTGAGCCTTTACCTGACTGCGTCGCTTGCCGTATGGTCGGTATTCGCCAACTTCTGCACGGCGCCGCTCGTGGCGTTGATGTTCATCGGCGAGCACCTGATACGCCAACGTGCATTGCCCGACATGCGGCACGCCAGCATTCTCGACACCATTCGGGCGCTGTCCACCCATGCCGCCGCTGAATCAGCCACCGTCCCACATGCCTGATCCCCATGCGCTTTGTTCCCCTGATTACCCACAGTGCGCCGGACAGCGTCGTCGCCTACCGCGGAGGCCAGCCGATCTGCGCTGCACGCTTCATCGCCGAAGTGACCCACCTCGCCGCAACCTGGCCCGCGACCAGGCACGTCCTCAACGCCTGCCGGGACCGCTACCGTTTCGCCGTGGGACTCGCAGCCGCCATCTGTTCAAATCGTATCAGCCTGCTGCCCTCGACCCACACGCCCGAAGTCATACGTCACCTTAAGGAATTCGCACCCGACGCAATTTGCCTTACCGACGATTCGGCGTGCGACCTTGCATTACCTCTGTTCCATTTTCCGGATGGGGCGGCCTCAGATGAGCGTGTTTGGCCGGTCCCGTCCATCGCCGCCGACCAGCTGGTCGCCCTGGTCTTTACTTCTGGTTCCACCGGTGTTCCGGTGCCTCACCCCAAGTCCTGGGGCCGCCTCGTGTGCTGCGTGAGGGTCGAAGCGGAGCGCATGGCGCTAACCGCTGGCGGTCCGTATACGATTGTTGCCACCGTACCTGCGCAGCACATGTACGGGTTTGAATCGAGCGTGTTGGTTGCGCTGCAGAGCGGCAATGCGTTGTGCGCTGAACGCCCCTTCTACCCAGCCGACATTGCCAGTGCACTGGCCGCGGCACCCGCTCCACGGGTGCTGGTCTCGACACCGATCCACTTGCGGGCACTGATCGCGGCCCATATCGCCCTGCCCCCGACGATACTGATTCTATCGGCCACCGCGCCACTGGATGAATCGCTGGCGCGTGAAGTCGAGGCCCGCTATGGCGCGCCGTTGCTCGAGGTTTATGGCTCCACCGAAACCGGCCAGATCGCCAGCCGGCGAACCACGCAGACCGCCGAGTGGCAGCTCTGGCCCGGCGTTACCATTCGCTTACGCGAAGGCCAGGCGTGGATTGAGGGTGGACACGTTGAAGCGGCAACGCCGATGGGGGACATATTGGAGGTGACCGGTATCGATCGCTTTCTGCTGCAGGGTCGAACGGCGGATCAGGTCAATATCGCGGGCAAACGTAGTTCACTCAGCTATCTTAACCATCAGTTGACCAGCATCCCGGGGGTACTCGACGGTGCGTTTTTCCTGCGTCATGGCACGCCATCCGCCGAGATCGGCATCATGCGCCTGGGTGCGTTGGTGGTGGCACCGAGCCTTGATGCAAAAAAGATTACCAGGCAACTGCGCGAGCGAGTAGATCCGGCGTTCCTGCCGCGACCGCTACTGCTGGTTCCGGAAATTCAGCGCAATGCAACCGGAAAATTGCCTCTCCACGCGTTGCAGTCGCTTCTGCCGGACGACTGATTGGCTATCCGCACCACTCACTGCGCCATGAGCACGCATCTCCCGCTGCAAATTCCCGCAGACCACGCCGCATTCTCCGGGCATTTTCCGGGTAACCCAATCGTGCCGGGCGTGCTACTGCTCGACGCAGCGCTGTACTCGATTGCCGCTGTTTGCGGACTCGCCTACGAGGGTTGCACGATTAGCGCCGCCAAGTTCCTTAGTGCCGTGCATCCTGGCGAGCTCCTGCAGCTGGTCTTCGAGCCGGAGAATCCGCAGCGGATGAGCTTTGCGATTCGTGCGTCGGACCGGCTCGTTGCCAGCGGCATATTCAACTGGCCAGCAAGCGCGAAGAATTCGCATGAACGCTAGCGCCGCAGCGTCGACCTGGGCAACTCATGCCGAACGCGGATCGCTCCTGTTGCTGCGGATGATGAGCTGGATTTCGCTGCGGCTCGGCCGCCGTTTAAGCCGCACCGTACTTTACGGCATCACCTGCTATTTCTTCCTGTTCGCCCCACGGGCGCGGCGCCACGCGCGTGAGTATCTGCAACGGGTGCTCGGGCGCCCGGCAACGCCGATCGATCGATTCCGGCAGATCCTCGCGTTCGCATCGACGATTCACGATCGCGTGTATCTGTTGAATCAGCGCTTTGAGGAATTTGATATTTCCGTTGACGGCGAAGCGTTGCTGCGCGCAGAAGCCGCCCAGGGCAATGGTGCGCTGCTCGTCGGCGCCCACCTGGGCAGCTTCGAGGTCACGCGTGCGCTTGGCCAGCGCCAGGCGGGGCTCAACATTGCCATGGCGATGTATGCGGACAACGCGCGCAAAATAAATGCTGTCCTGGCGGCGATCAGCCCACAAGGCAAGCTGGATATCATCGAACTGGGCCACATGTCAGCTATGTTGGCTATCCGCGCACGGCTCGACGCCGGCTCATTCGTTGGCATGCTGGGCGATCGTACCTTGGGGGATGAACCGATCGAGCGAGTCAAGTTTCTCGGTGCGCAGGCGTCGTTTCCGCTCGGACCGATGCGGGCGGCGGCCATGCTGCGTCGCCCGGTCTACTTCATGACGGGCCTCTACCTCGGTGGCAATCGCTACCACATTGTTTTCGAACAGATTGCTGACTTTTCCACGCTCGCTCCCGGCGACCGCGTCATTTCGGTGAGCGCCGCAGTCCATCAGTATGCGACGATCCTCGAACGCCACTGTCGCGCGTTCCCCTACAACTGGTTTAACTTCCTGGACTTCTGGCAGATTCACCCGTCCGCGGTGCTGCCCGCTACCATGAAGGAATAGACAACCCATGCTGCTTGCCTCCGGTGGCCGAGTAAGGCGCAATATCGCCTCGTTTCTGTGTGCCTGCCTGATCGGCAATGGCGTGATCGCTGTGCCACTTACCGATCCTCTCGATCAACTTATGGCACTGCTCAGGCAGCGTCAGCACGGACACGTGCCTTTCACCGAACGCTACGTCACCAGCCTCCTTGATCGCCCGATCGAATCCTCCGGTGAGCTCTTCTACGATGCGCCGGATCGACTGGAAAAGCGCACCACCAGGCCGAGATCCGAACGGCTGGTGCTCGAAAACGGGCAACTGAACTTCGAACGTCGCAACAAGGTTTATCACGTGGCACTGGCGGACTACCCCAGGGCAGCTCCCTACATTGACAGCATCCGCGCCACGCTGGCCGGCGATCGGCCAGCACTTGAGCGGGTATTTCACATCGCCTTCAGTGAGTCGGGCGCTGACTGGATCCTCGCACTGACGCCATTGGATGCGCACCTTGCCGCCGAAGTAACTGCCATCCGCATCGAGGGATCGTCCATAGAGATCAAAACTGTCAGCGTGCAATGGGTGAACGGCGACCACTCAGTGATGACGCTGGGCGCTTCGTTGGATCCATAGTGCGCCGACGCATCGTCAGCCTGTTCGTCTGGGTGCTGCTGCTGGGGGCAGCGATCTGGCTGGTCGCGCGCGCCCACTACACGGCTGATCTGTCGGCGTTCCTGCCCGCGCGGCCAACACCTGCGCAGCGCGCGCTGGTCGAGGAGCTACGCGAGGGTGTGGCTTCACGCCTGATTCTCATCGCCATCGATGGCGGCGATCCGGCACAGCGCGCGCAATGGTCACAACGCCTGGCAACCAGGCTGCGCGTGGATCCGGCCTTCAGCGCCGTGAACAATGGTCGCAACGGCGCGTCGGAACACGACCAGAACATCGTATTCGCACACCGCTACCTGTTGAGCGAGCAGGTCAGCGCGGATCACTTCACGAGTGCCGGCCTGCGTAGTGCTATTGAGGAGAGCATCGACTCACTGGCATCGCCCGCCGGTTTTCTGGCGAAAGATCTGCTGCTCGCAGACCCGACCGGTGAGACGCTGCAGGTGCTCGGGCAGCTCAGTCCGGATACGGGGCCGCGCTCGCTGGGCGGTGTTTGGGTGTCAGCCGATGGCAGCGAGGCGCTGTTGGTCGCACAGACCCGTGCCGCCGGCGGCGATACGGATGCACAGGCACACGCGCTCGAGGTCATTGACCTTGAGTTTGCGCGGCTGCGCGCCTCGATCATACCGGCGGCGAACATGGCGCCGGCGCCAGCGGCAGCGGCAGCGGCGATGATCGGGATTAAATTGAGCGGCCCCGGCGTATTTGCGGTTCGTGCCCGGGCTACCATTACCCGCGAGGCGATTCGTCTGTCGCTGCTCAGTACACTGTTAATCGCCACGCTGCTGCTGGTGAGCTACCGTTCGGTGTGCACGTTGGCGCTCGGATTGCTGCCGGTAGCCTCCGGTGCGCTGGCGGGCGCCGCTGCC
>JANMWZ010000047.1:0-61290 GCA_031441585.1 Gammaproteobacteria bacterium | reverse complement strand
GGCTCAGTGCTGGTGGTCGGCCCGGCGTCGGCCGAACCTTCAAAGCCTGGCTACCACCGCGCGCTCGTGCATCGCGCCAGCGCATCACGGAGCTGGCCGCAGCGTCGGTCATGCGACCGACTTCAGCCAGCGAGTAACCCTCATCCAGCAAGCGCAGCCCCTGGCGGCGCCGCGCTTCGATCAGCTCTGCAGATCCGGTTGGTCGCGCCACACCCGTACTCCTTCGTGGGACAGGTGTATATTATTGCATTATTTATGAGACAGTCAGTAATCCCCCCCCAACTCCTGCAACCATGCCGCAGCTAACCGGCGAGCAACCGTCGCGACAGCAGAGCCTGCATGTACTGCCGCCCGTCTGCAACCTGGTAGATGATCACCTGGTTTTTGTCGATTCGATAGATAACGCGGTAGGGCTGGAAATAAAGTTGGCGGAACTCAATCGTGCCCACCGGCCGCAGCTCCGGCGGAACAGCGCCCCGTTCAGGAAATGAAGACAACTTGTCGATGACGCTCGACAGTCGCCATGCGGATCATCGTCCACTGCGCCATCGTGGAATTGTGTTCGCCGCGCTGCAGTGCGGCCGTATTCGCTTTGATCTGTACACCGATAAAGCCAAGAGACAGGATGACGCCCACTGCAGTCACAATTTGCGCGAGGTAAAATAGGTGTTCGAGTGGCACAAGCTTTAACCAACAAAGTTCGGAGCAAGACGCACAAAAATCGACAATTCACGCCCGGTACGTCTTGGCCTGTCCACGTCGCTCTACCGCCATAGCGATTTCGAATCGCGGCATAACGAATTTCAAAAGCTGCATTCGCTACGAGGGAGCCGACCCCGAAAGTCGACTACGCGTGTGGAACCTTCAATTGGCAAACACTTCCTGGAGCGACTCCAGAGTCAGAGCAAGCGTCTTGGCCGAAATCGACCCCAATTTCCTCGAGAGCCGAAGCTTATCTACGGCGCGAACCTGATCAAGAAGAATCAAGCCTTTTTGGCCACCGTGCATCAATGGAACCCGAAACGGCGCAGGCCGGCTCTTTGTGGTCATCGGTGCAACAATTACTGTGCGCAGATAGTCATGCATTTCGGGCGGTGACACAATCACGCATGGCCGTGATTTCCTAATTTCACTGCCGACGGTGGGATCAAGCGTCACTAGCCAAATTTCTCCACGCACTACCAAGCTAGATCCTTATCACCCTCATTGCCAAATTCGCCCATCACCAGCTCGTCATCACCAACATCAGCAACTTTCTTTGCCGCCGCGGCCCACCCGGCCCGCGGGACTTTGGTGGGCCGCCGCAATACCAGAGCACCTCGTTCAACACTCATGTCAGCGTGACTGTCGAGCCCTAATTGAGCAAGAAGCGGTTTGGGAATAACGATTCCCTGCGAATTGCCGATTGGCCGTATGGTTACGTGTACGCGTTTCATAGTAATAACAATGTAGCACCAAAGAGTCGCCGTTTCAAGCTGGGATTGTTGGCACCGGCGTAGTGACACGGACCACCTTGCCGTATGCGGCGTACCCAAATTGCGGCTCGGGCGCAGTCGCCCTCCGTGTCTGCATTGTGTCAAGTCAAGTTACCCCCTGTATGTCGGTTCTAGGCCGTCTGCTGCCTGATTCTCCGCTTCGAACCGGCCGTTTCGCTGAATTTAACACTCGCAATTTAGCGGATGGCCGGCAATGGGGACGGGTGATGACGCATGAGCGTCCACGACAGGCACTCTAAAACTGCTCCAGCCTCAGCTGAACGGCAGAATCGATGGCAACATCGCCGTGAAGGCCAGTGGTCATTTACTCGGCGATGTCGCGGTGTTGGGCGATCGCCATTCGGATCACCGTCCATTGCTCCATGGTGGAGTTGTGCTCGCTGCGCTGCAGTGCGGCCGTATTCGCTCTGATCTGTACTGCAATAAAACCCAGAGACACAATGACGCCGACTGAAGCAATAATTTGCGCGAGATAAAATGCTTCTTCGAGTGTCATATATTTCATCCGGCAGTTTTGAAGCAAACGCACCAGAGTCACGGATGCATGTGCGGCAAACCTTCGCGCGTCCACATGACGCCACCGCTATGATTCTTTGGAATGCCGGCACAACGATATTCGAATGGCGGCTCTTAGGAAAGCATTTCGGCGAGTTGAACTTCCGCTGCGGGCCGGTTACGGCTTACAGCAGCTCGGAGTTGTTTCTCGCCGATCAGGAACCCTGCAGCTTCTCTTGCAACCACACTTTGATCAGAGATTGATAAGGCACATCTCGGGCGTTGGCGGCAGTCTTTATAGAATCAAGAAGATGCTGCGGAAGCCGCAATGAGATCGTCTGGGTAGACGGCTTAAGATTAGGAAGCACAGTGACCTGAGCTTTTTTCCAATCCATGTAGCCCGTCGAGTCGTTCTTTTCCCAGAACGCTCTTTCCGCGGCCTCACTCGCAAATTTTGGGGTAGGCTTAAGACGCTTGTTCATAAATCACGCGCTCCTTCCGGTGCATGCCTCTGGCCGATATCACCCGGATGAACTGGTCGGCGTCTCTCAGCGTAATTGTAATATGCAGTCGCCGCCCTTCATTGGACTTGGCCAGGGCATGAAAGCGCGGCTCAGCGTCGCTGTGCCTCGCATCGGGCAGAACAAGCAACGGCGAATTGAAAAAAACCTGCTCCGCCTCAGCCATCGAGACGCCATGCTGCTCATTCTTCCTAGCGTTGCCCTCATCCCATTGGAAGCTCAGGACTTTCGATAGGCCAATCATCAATGTATATTACTGTAATATACAGCAGGTGACAACCGTTCGCTCGTTTCCCATTGATTCCGAATGGCCGTGGAATCAGGCCCGGGCAACCTTCGTAGGCCGATCGCGCGCCACGAACGTCTGCTATCCGGCAGGCAAGTTCGCCTCGCGTACGGCCGGTCCTGGCCCGTTATGTAGAGCTCTCCATAACGGCCCACACCGGGCACTCGAGATGCGAAATTTACCGACAGAAAGCAGCCATTCCGATGCGTGCCACTAACGTGCACAACAAATCCGTTTCCTGAGCGCACGCCAGGTCCGTCGCAAAAGGGATTCATGGAAGCTGACGTTTGACGAGGAGTGCGGGGAGACCACGATGTTGCAGATGACCAGACCGGACATCCTCTCGAGCACGATGGAGTCAATGCACGAAAAAATAGCTATCTGGAGCAGTGAGCGTCTCATCACCGCACCTGCCACGGGTACTCGACTTCGCTTTGTTGGAGTCTTGGGAGCGGCGGCGTAGCCAGGCAAAGGCGTGTTAACATCCGGCGATATTCGAGCAGCGCTTTGAAGCCTGCCGGGAGGCTTATTCGGATGGGAGCGATGCAGTCAGTGCCCGCAGAACTGGTGCCGGGGCCCACCCCCCACTCTCCGTCCACTGTGCAGCCTTCGCGTCACTCCGCTCTGGTTCGCGCCACGCATTGGATCATCGCCCTGTCTTTTCTAGCTCTGCTTGTCAGCGGGGTTGAGATTTTGATCTCCCATCCGCGCTTTTATTGGGGCGAGAACGGAAATGTGTTGACGCCGGTGTTGTTCAAGCTGCCGATTCCGTCGTCGAGGTCGTTGGTGCCGACCGGCTACGGGTATGTGTTGCCAGATCAGAACGGATGGAGCCGGTATCTGCATTTTCAATCTGCTTGGTTTGCGGTGTTGGCCGGCTTGGTCTACGTAGTTGCGGGCTTAGTCTCAGGACATTTTCGCAAGAACCTGCTGCCGCGTGAAGAAGACGTTTCATGGCAGGCGCTCTGGAGGACGATTGCCAGTCATTTGCGCTTCGAGCGACCGAGTGCGGCAGAGGCCTGGTCCTACAACCTGCTGCAACGGCTTAGTTACCTGTTCGTGATCTTTGCATTGTTTCCCTTGGTCATCTGGACGGGGCTGGCGATGTCTCCGGCATTTACTTCGGCGCTTCCGGCAAGCGTCACCTTGCTGGGCGGGCGACAATCAGCGCGCACCATTCATTTTTTCGTTGCCGTGTCGCTGCTGTTGTTTCTCCTGATCCATGTTGGGATGGTTTGGTTTGCTGGATTCCGCAGCCGCATGCGCACCATGATCACGGGCCGGATTGATGGACCTCTGGAGGGCGCATGACCGATCTCTCGCGACGCAAACTGATCAAGACCGGACTCGCCGCTGCGACGGGCATTGCCGGCTTGGGTGCGGCCACGGGCTTGGCGAGGCGCTACGGGTTGATCCCGCCAGACGCCGGTGGAATCTGGGGCGTCGGTGAAACGCTGAATTATGCTTCCTACCGGCTGCTGACTAATCACTCGATGGCGCGTGAATTTGCGCGAAGTGAGATTTCGACGACGCCATTCGCAAACGGTATTTCGCCGCTGAATGACGCGTTCAAGAAACTCCAGGCGGGAGGTTTCGCGGATTGGCGGCTCACCGTCGATGGGATGGTAGATCGGCCCGGAATGTTCTCGTTGGAGCAGCTGAAGAGCTATCCGTCGCGGAGCCAGATCACTCAGTTGGCATGCGAAGAGGGCTGGTCGTATGTAGCCGAGTGGACCGGTGTGCCTCTCTCGCATGTACTTGAGGTGGCCGGAATTAAGCCGCGAGCCAGGTACGTCGTCTACTTCTCGATTGATCCCGACTGGTGGGACAGCATCGATATGGGTGACGCATTGCACCCGCAGACGTATCTGGCCTATGGAATGAATGGTGGAGACCTTCCCGTTGGGAACGGCGGGCCGTTACGCATGCGGGTTCCGCGGCAACTTGGGTACAAGAGCGTTAAGTTCATTACCCGTCTTGCGGTTACGGACGATCTGAGGAAGTTCGGCAAGGGCTTGGGTTCGGCGTCGCCTGAAACTGGATACGCGTGGTACGCGGGGATCTGACGCCAAGAGGGCGTCGATTGCGCCTTACCCAGTTTGTCGCGACCAACGTCCGACATCAATTCGGAGTCGGTCCTTGCAAATAAGGCCATCAATCGAGAGGCTGGCCGCCGGCACGGATTCGGCGCTTCGCACTGAGCGCGCGGCATTCTGGCGCTGCGTTCTTGTTCTTGGCGGAGTTACCTCGGAGCGGACATTCGTGACCGGGGCCTTTGGGTCATGACCACCGGTTCGCGGACACTTCCAAACCTGGAGGTGTTAAATCTGGCAATTTGAGCGGAGCGGCCGCTTCACGGAGAAGAATCAGGCAGCAGACGGCCAACGGCGGTCGGTCGATGCCCAACTCCGGTAGCAACATAGCTGCCATCGGTCAAAAGCCTGGCCGGTATGTATAATACACACGATTCAAAGCCGCGAGCTTATCAAGCTATTGCAGGCCGATGGTTGGCGGCTCCAGCGTACGCGCGGTAGCCACCATCAATTTGTGCACCCGACCAGGCCTGGCACGGTTACGGTGCCGCATCCCAAGAAGGATTTGGGGACAGGCTTGGTGCAGGTTATTCGCAAGCAGGCTGGTTTGAAGTGAGGCTGTAGATTTATGCGATATCCAATTGCCATTGAAACAGGCGATGCCAAGCATGCGTTCGGCGTAGTTGTCCCGGATCTGCCTGGCTGCTTCTCTGCGGGCGATACACTTGACGATGCACTGACCAATTCGCGTGAAGCCATTTTGCTTCACCTCGAAGGACTGCTGGACGACGGCAAACCGTTCCCTGCAGCAACATCGATTGAACAGCTGCAAAAGAAGCGTAGTTATCGCGGGTGGACTTGGGCTGTCGTTGATGTCGATGCCAGCGAGCTTGGAGACAAGGCCGCAAGAATCAACATCACGCTGCCGCAGCGCATCCTACGTGCGGTCGACGCCCACGCCCGCAAACAGGGTGAGACTCGATCTGGATTTCTAGCTCGTGCGGCGCTGGATGCCATGCGCAAGCCGGCATGAGCTGCGAATACCTTCGAGGGTCGCAGTTCGGCCAGGAACGGTCGCTGGGAGTACCTGTAGGACTACCCGAATGCGGTCGCGGGGGTGCGCTGACTTGAGGAACAACGTGCGACGCATATACAGTCCCCCAATCGAATTGTAAAACCAAGGGATGCGCATGAACTCGAAGACGAAATTGCTGCTTGCGGCGCTCGGTGGTGTGGTGATTGGGGCGTTTGGCGTCGGACTCGCGTGGGCAAAGGCTAAACCGCCTGCATATATGGTGGTTGAGTACGAAATAACAAACGATGCTGGATTTGAGAAATTCATTCAAGGTGATGCAAAAATACACAGCCCGCGCATCTTCCTCGCTCGCCATGCGAAAGGCGTTTCGTTGTCAGGCGAACCGCCAAAGTGGATAGGGATCCTCCAGTTTCCCAGTGTCGAGGATGCGCTCGCGTTTGACTAATCGCCCGAATTCACCGCTCTCAAACCGATCCGCGACAATTCAACGAAGTGGCGCTCCTTTGTCGTCAAGTGGCTGGGGAGCTAGAGAACGGCACCCGGCGGAATGGCGGCAAAGTCGCGCGGGGCGTCCAGAAACCTGCCATTCGCCAACGGCAGCAGTGGGTCAACTTGACCCATTGGACGGTCGACAGTGGCCAGGAAACTCAAACGACCGGAATTGGGAGCACAATCAGGCGGTTGTCGGCCATTATGCACAGTGAACGATTATGCACAGCGGCGCGTCGGCGGCTCTATGGACAAGCCACCGCCGCGATTCCTGCTGCACATAATTTTCGCCGTCGCGTTGGTGGAACCCTTGCTGCTGGCGCGCCCTATCGGCCTGATGCTGCGCCTTCAGGGCGTACTCTATGCGGGCGATGCAAAGATACATTCAAGCCGATTTTTCCCTGAATGCAGGCTGAAGTGGCCGACATATGCGCTCCGACAGTCCGCATTGAAGCTCGACAGATAGCGCGATGCCGCCTCATCATTAGCCACGAGCTCCGCGCAGCCGACGACGCCTGCACGCTTCGACTGCCCACGACTGATTAGCCCAACGCGGGGGCCAGCGCCAGCGCCTTCCCTGGCAACAGCAACACGAGCACGGCTGATATGAACAGCGCTAACCCGGCAGTTGCCAGGCCAGCGTAGAGGTTTCCGGTTTTCATAGCGATCGTCCCGATCATGAACGGCTCGGCAAACCCGCCGAGGTTGCCGACGGAATTAATCAGGGCGATGCCGACTGCAGCAGAGAATCCGGTCAGAAACTCGCCGGGTAGTGTCCAGAAGGGTCCAAGCAAGCTGCAAATACCGGCCGCCGCGAGGGACAGGAGCGTCACGAATGGGAATCGTCACCAGCAGTCCGATGATGCTATTGGAATAGAGACTGGAAAGTGATTTCACCAGCTGCGGCGTCCAGGACTGCAGCGCATAGCTGCCGATCATCAGCCCAAAATAGATGAAGGCAAGACGCCACACAACAGACTATAGCCGGCGCTCCCTCCAGGATCAGCAGCCAGCGCCCGCGCCTGTTCGCGTTCGGGAAACCAGTAGGTCAGGTACAAGGACATGCCGGGGAAAAAACCTGCTTCAGCCAGGCCCAGAAGAAAGCGCACGATGTACAGCTGATGAACGCTGTGCACGAAGCCAGTCAGCATTGCCACAATTCCCCAGCTGATCAGTATCCGGGCAATCCAGATCCGTGCCCCGATCCTGTGCAGCAGCAGATTGCTGGGAATTTCCAGCAGGAAGTAGCCGAAGAAAAAGAGTCCGAAGACCAGTCCGAACTGCTGGCTGCTGATGGCCAGCTCCTTGTTCATCGTCAACGCCGCAAACGCAATGTTGACGCGATCGAGCAGGGCAACAACGAAAAGCACAAAGACAAAGGGAAGAATCCTGAGTCGCAGCTTCCGAATCGCCTTCGTGCGTGGGCCGCGAGCGGCTAGGATACGCCCCGACCAGACCGCAAAGGTGAGGTGTTCGTTAATGAAAGCGTTCGGCGTATTCCTCCTGCTTCTATGGTTTGAATGCGGGGCAGCCCAGGCGGCGCAAACCCCGCTCCGCGTGAATGGCCAGCGGCTCGTCCGACACCTGGAGGCACTTTCCGAATATGGGAAGAACCCACAGGGTGGCGTCAGCCGGGTCGCCTATACAGATGCCGATCGTGCCGGCCGCCAATATGTCATGGGTTTGATGCGCGCGGCGGGACTCAATGTCAGCATCGATACGGCCGGAAACCTGGTCGGTGCGCGCGCCGGAACTGACCCCGCCCTCAAGCCTATCGTCATCGGCTCGCATATCGACTCGGTCCCCGAGGGCGGCAACTACGACGGCGACGTGGGTTCGCTCGGCGCGATCGAGGTCGCACACCTACTTGACGAGCACCACGTGTCATTACGTCGTGCCCTGCAGGTGATCATTTTCGAGAACGAAGAAGGCGTAATGCTGGGCAGTACCGCCATCACGCGCGGAGCCGATGCGGCGCGACTCAATCAGGTTTCGCAGAGTGGCAGGATCGTGCGTGACGGCATCAGGTTCCTCGGTGGGGATCCTGATCGGCTCACAGAAGCGAAACGCTTGCCGGGCAGCATCGCCGCCTATATCGAGTTACACATTGAGCAGGGGGCAGTGCTGGAGCAACAGCATGTGCAGATCGGTGTCGTGGAAGGAATCGTCGGCATCCTGGACTGCGAGGTGAGCGTGGAAGGCTTTGCCAATCACGCCGGCACCACGCCCATGAATCAGCGTCATGACGCGCTGCTGGCTGCTGCCCGATTTGTGGACAAGCTCAACCAGATAGTCACCAGCGTTCCCGGTAGACAGGTGGGCACGGTGGGTTGGATCAAAGCGCAGCCGGGGGCTTACAACGTCATTCCGGGCAAGGTGACTCTCGGTATGGAACTGCGCGATCTGGATGCGCGCAGGATCGAGGATCTGTTCGAACAGATCCGCACAGCGGCGGACGAAATCGGCCGCTTGAACGGCACCAGCTTCCACTTCAGCCCTCACGACCTGAGCGCGCCGGCGCTCACCGATAAGCACCTGCAGACGCTGATCGAGCAAAGCGCGCAAGGCCTGGGATTGTCGACACAGCACCTGCCGAGCGGGGCCGGGCACGACGCACAGGAAATGGCCAATCTTGGACCGATCGGCATGATCTTCATACCGAGTGTCGGCGGGATAAGCCATTCGCCCAGGGAATTCTCTCGCCCTGGCGACATTGAAAACGGCGCGAATGTGCTGCTCGAGACTGTCTTGGGTCTCGATCGGGTGCCTGAAGCTAACTGACCCACCAGTCGCAATCGGGTTGGTGCTCGCCCTCAGCTCAGCCAGCGCTGGATGCGATCGTGCAGCGGGCTGCTGCGCGGGAAGTGCGCCCGCAGGTAGGCCATCTGGTCGGTGAGCACGCGCCGGCCTTTGAGGAAAATATATTCGGCATAGGTGGGCGTGAACGGCACCGCCAGCAGCTGCATCTTGGCCTGCTCGGGCGTTCGCCAGGCCTTGACGTTGTTGCAACGCCGGCAGGCGGCGACCACGTTGGTCCAGACATCGCGCCCGCCCTGGCTGAAGGGGCGAATGTGATCGCGAGAGAGTTCGCGCGAGGGGAAGCGCCCGCCGCAGTACAGGCACAGGTGGGCATCGCGCCGGAACAGCGTTTCGTTATTCAGTGGCGGCACGTAGTCGTGGCGCGTGTTGCCAGGATTGCCGGTATGGCCGACGGTAGCGACGATCGAGCTGACCTCAACCACGGTGCGCAGGCCGGTGCGCGCACTGACGCCACCATATAAGGAATAGATAAGCGAACCGCAGGTATAGGCGATCTGCTCTTGGTGATACAGGCGCGCCGCCTCGCGATAGTCGATCCACTCGAGCGGCATGCCGGCGATATCGGTACGCAGGACCATCTGTGTCAGACCGTGCGCAGCCGTATGCAGCACGAGGCGGGTATCCTCGTCCGCAGGGCGGCTGTGGGCTGTGGCCTGGGCACTCATCCGTGCAAGAGTAGGCAGCCTTGTGAGAGAATTCAACGTATGGGGTCCGGGATTGTGAAAAACCCGGCTAAACCCATCACCCACAGGAGTCCAGCATGCCCGTGACCATAGGTGCGCTACGCGAGAGCGTGCCCGGCGAAACCCGCGTCAGCCTGGTGCCCGAAGTGGTCACCAAGCTCAGGGCGGCCGGTGCACGGGTGCTCATGGAGCGAGGCGCGGGCGTCAGTGCACAGTTCCCCGACGCCCTTTATAAGGACGTGGAATGGGCCGATTCGGCCGCCAGCGTGCTCGCGCAGGCCGATGTGCTGCTGAGCGTGCAACCCCTGAATATGACGCAAATTGGCGCGCTGCACGCCGGCCAGGTGGTCGTGGGCTACCAGCAGGCGCATGCGCGCGCCGCTGAGGTCAGGGCGCTGTGCGAGCGGCGCGTGACCAGCTTTGCCATGGAATTCATCCCGCGCATCTCGCGGGCGCAGTCGATGGATGCCCTCTCCTCGCAGGCCGCCATTGCCGGTTACAAGGCGGTGCTGCTCGCGGCCAATACCCTGGATCGCTTCCTGCCCATGCTGACCACGGCGGCCGGCACCATCCGCCCGGCGCAGGTGCTGATTGTCGGCGTCGGCGTGGCCGGCCTGCAGGCCATTGCCACCGCCCGGCGGCTCGGCGCGGTGGTCGAGGCCTATGACGTGCGCAGCGCCACCAGGGAACAGGTGAAATCGCTGGGTGCCAAGTTCATCGAGACCGGCGTCTCGGCCGAGGGTCAGGGCGGCTATGCCCGCGAGCTCACCGCTGAAGAAAAAGCCCAGCAGCAGGAAGTGCTCGATGCGCGCATTGCGCTCGCCGATGCCGTGATCACCACCGCCTCGGTGCCGGGACGGCGCGCGCCGCGCCTGATCTCGCGCGCCGCAGTCGAGCGCATGAAGGCCGGCGCGGTCATCATTGATCTGGCCGCGGAATCGGGTGGCAACTGCGAACTCACGCGCGCCGGCGAAACCGTGCTACACAACGGCGTGAAAATTGTCGGGCCCATCAATCTGCCGGCGCAGCTGGCCTATCACGCCAGTGAAATGTACGCCCGCAACCTGCTTAATTTCCTGAAGCCCGCCATCGACAAGAGTGGCGCACTGGCGATCGACTGGCAGGATGAAGTCTTCGCGCAGTCGTGCCTGACGCACGAGGGCGCCATCAAACACGAAGCCACGCGCAAGAGTGTGGAGGGAACATGACCGGCATCGTTGCACTGTATATTTTTATGCTCGCAGCCTTCACCGGCTACGAGATCATCGCCAAGGTGCCGGTGATTCTGCACACGCCGCTGATGTCCGGCTCGAATTTCGTGCACGGCATCGTGCTGGTGGGTGCGATGGTGGCACTGGGCCAGGCGCATACCACACTGGAAAAAACCATCGGCTTTGTCGGCGTGCTGCTCGCTGCCGGCAATGCGGTCGGCGGCTACGCCGTCACTGAGCGCATGCTCGAGATGTTCAAATCGAGCGGCGCGAAATCCGGCCAGCCTAAGCGCGGGGGCCACTGATGGATATGCTGGACTCTTATTTCAGCGCCACTGCACTGATCCAGGCGAGCTATCTGCTCACCGCGTTCCTGTTCATCATGGGGCTCAAGCGCATGAGCTCGCCGGTGACGGCGCGCAGCGGCATCGTCTGGGCCGGCGCCGGCATGGGCGTGGCGACGCTGATCACCTTCCTTTACCCGGGCATGAGCAACTACGGGCTGATCCTCATCGCCATCGCCATCGGCTCTGCCATTGCCTGGATCAGCGGTCGACGCGTGGCTATGACCGACATGCCGCAGATGATCGCGCTCTACAACGGCATGGGTGGCGGCGCGGCCGCCGCCATTGCTGCGGTCGAGCTCTACAAGGGTGAGCCGCTGTCGCTGTCGATCGCCACGCTGGCGGTCATTGGCGGCATGATCGGCGCGGTCTCATTCAGCGGCAGTCTGATTGCCTTCGCCAAGCTGCAGGGCCTCATCAATCGCTCGATCCGCTTCAGTGGTCAGCAGATTCTCAATGTGCTGATACTCATCGCGGCACTGGCGCTGGGCGCCATGGTGGCGGGCGGCTACAACATTAGCGCCACTACAGTCACCGGCGTATTCGCACTGTCCTTGCTGCTGGGCCTGACCATGACGCTGCCGATCGGCGGCGCCGACATGCCGGTGGTGATCTCGCTCTACAACGCACTCACCGGCCTCGCGGTCGCCTTCGAAGGCTTCGTCCTCGGTAACGCCGCAATGATCATCGCCGGCACGGTGGTCGGCTCGGCCGGCACGCTGCTCACGCAGCTGATGGCGCGCGCCATGAACCGCTCGCTCGGCAATGTGCTGTTCTCAGGCTTCGGCGACACCGGCGGCGCTGCTACCGGCGGTGGCGATATCAAGGGCAGCATGAAGTCGATTGAAGCCGCCGACGTCGGCGTGATGATGGCCTTTGCGCAAAAGGTGATCGTGGTACCAGGCTACGGCATGGCGGTGGCACAGGCCCAGCACAAGGTATGGGAACTGTGCCAGCTGCTGATCGATCGCGGCGTGATGGTGCGCTTCGCCATTCATCCGGTCGCCGGCCGCATGCCCGGCCACATGAACGTGCTGCTGGCCGAAGCCGGCGTGCCCTACGATCTGATCGCCGATCTTGATGAAATCAATGCGGAATTTGAAACCGCCGATGTGGCGCTGATCATCGGCGCCAATGATGTCGTGAACCCGACGGCGCGCACTGACAATTCGAGCCCGATCTACGGCATGCCGATTCTCAATGCCGACAAGGCGAAGAATGTGATCGTGATCAAGCGCGGCCAGGGCACCGGATTTTCCGGCGTCGAAAACGCACTGTTTTATCTGGATAACACCCGCATGCTCTATGGCGACGGCCAGAAGGCGGCCGCTGAACTCATTCAGGCGGTCAAGGCAGTCTAGCCCCAGCGGCCACTCCTGCCGCAAATTCCTGCAACCAATGGGCTGCTGGCGAGTATTACCGTTAGCGCCGCAGAGACTAAAGCTCTGCAGCACCCACTAACGAAATACCTGAAATTCAGGTGCAGGAGAAACCGCCATGAACCACTCAAATAAATTGCATCCCTTTGCGCTGCGCGCCGCACTGCTCAGCATCCTCATCACCAGCAGCATGGCACTGTTGCCCGCTCTGGCTGGTGCCGGCACGAACCACGGCTCACGCGCTGTGCAGACTTTGCAGGCGGCCGCGGCGCACTCGCTGGACGTGAAGGTCGCGGGCTAAGGCCCGCCGACCCCGCGGTACGGGCGTCAGTGCCCCAGGCTCTGCAACATCTTCATTCCATCGGCAATGAGGCTGTTGTGATTGCCGGGCACCTGACCGCCCGGTGTCAGCTGGTTGATCAGTTCGGGCAGCAGCTGCGCCATCGAAGTACCCGCCTGCTGCACCGGAATACCCAGCCTGGCCGCGATCCCGCTGAGCGCGTCGCCGCCCATCACCTGGTGCACCTGATCACCCGTGACTGTCATGTTTGGGCCAGTGCCTACCCAGGAATCGGCGTGCTGGCCGAGACCACTCTGGCGGAATTTATCGAGCAGACCCGAGAGTCCACCCCGCTGCTGCACCAGGGCCATGGCTGCGGCCAGCAAAGCACCTGCTGCGGGACCACCCAGACCACCGGTCTGGGAAGTACCAGGGCCCGCGTTCTGGCCCGCGGTTTGAGCGCCGCCCATGTCACGGGTGAGACTGCTTAGTAGAGAACCCAGCGGATTATTGCCCTGCTGCGCGCCGCCACCCATTGCTGAACCCAACACGCCGCCAATCAAACCATCGAGTAAGCCCATGAGAAACTCCGGTTGAGTGAAGGCGCTATCATGCCTCAACTCGCCCGGCGCAAGTCACCCGTTACTGTTTCCGGTGATGCTCGGCGCGGTGCTCGCGCAATCGCTCACGCATCTGCGCTCGTTCTGCGGGGGTGGCCCCAAGCCAGCGCTGGCGCAATAGACGGCGCTGCTCGGGCGGCAGCCGGGCGAAGTCGCGGTAGTGCTCGCGCACCAGTGCCCGCTCGTGTGGTTCCAGTGCCTGGAAACGCTGCCAGCGCCGGCGGATCAGTTCGCGCCGCTCCTCAGGCAGCTCGCGCCAGGTCTGAAAGCGTTCGCGCGCCCTGGCGCGCTCCTGCTGCGGCATGGCGAGCCAGCGATCTGCGCCCCGCGCCAGCGCCTGTCGACGCGCCGGCGGCAGTGAAGCCCAATCGCGGGCGTGGCCCTGCAGCAGTTTTTGTTGTCCGGCGCTCAGCGTTGACCAGTTCAGGGACGGGCTCGGCGCGCTGGCAGGCGCATCCGACAGCGGCGCTGCGGGCGCTGCGGGCGCTGCGGGCGCAGCAGCAGCCAGTGCGCACGCCGAGGTCAGCGCCAGCACGGCCCAGGTAAATATTTTCACGCGCAAAGTCTTCATGTGCTGTTCCCCTGGTCCGCAGGCGGCGGCGCTATTTTTTCGGGCGCTGTCATCGCTTTTTCAAGATCAGTCTCTTTGAGGTAATCGCGCCAACCCGGTTCGGATGAATCGATGGAGCCGAGAAACTCCAGCAGTTCGGCATCCACCGCGGCGCTGATCGGCGGCGCGGTACGGCCAGCCGGAGGCACAGGCGCACCGGCCAGCGCCAATCCACATGGCAGCGCCAGCAGAGCGCCCGATCGCCAGTTCATCAGCCAACCTCGCTGCTGTCGGCCTGGTGTGCGGCACTCACAGCCCATTCGTAAAAGTCGTAGTCGAGCTCGGATTCCTGCGCCAGTGCCAGGCCATCGGTGTCGGCGAGCAGCTCCATGTCATCCCCTGCGCCGCGGGCACTGGTCTGCAACTCCGGACCTGGGGTCCGCTGACCCACGACGATCAGCACTGCCAGTACGGCGCCGGCTACCGCGCCGGCTGGCAACCAGCGCCGCCACTGCCGCAACGGCTGAGCGCGGCGGGCGAGGGCCGCATGACGTGCCTGCGTCAGGCGCGAGCGTGTCGCGCCGTCCAGATTGGCCACGCTGTCCTGCAACAGTGCGCGCGCGTGCTGCGCGAACTCTTCCAGACGCCGTTGCTCGTCCACGTTCATGTCCAATACTCCCCAAGTTGTCCGCGCAGAAACTGCAGGGCACGAAAATAATGCGTTTTTACACTGCCTTCAGAGCAGCCCATGACCTGCGCCGTGGCCGCGACATCCATGCCTTCGATGCTACGCAGCAGGAACGCCTGGCGCTGGCGGGCCGGGAGTGCGGCCACCGCGCGCTCCAGGGCCTGCAGTGTTTCCGCCGTCTGCACCTGGGCCGCGGGCGTTGGCGCCGGATCGGGCGCCTGCGCCACGGGATCGAGCTCGTCGTGCTCATCATCGGCACCACGCCACGGCAGCCACGCGAGCACGCCACTGCGCGTACGGCGGCGGCGCTGCATATCGCGGATGCCATTTTCAAGAATGCGGTAAAAAAGTGGCGGCCACTCGGCGGCCGGTCGACGCGCGTAGCGGCGCACCAGGCGCAGCATGGCATCCTGCACGGCGTCGAGCGCGTCCTGGTCGTGGCGCAACGCAATCTGTGCGATCCTGAATGCCCGGCGTTCTGTGGCGGCCAGGAAATCGGCGAGCTGCCGTGACTCCTGCAACGTCGAATCCTGCAATGCGGTGACCTCTGGCGAGGCGAAGCTCGCAGATTCTGTCAGCAATTTGGCAAAGGTGTTCATGGTCCTTTATGGAGCAACGCATTGGGTTCACTTTGGTTGACCGCCGCTGGTGGGCAGCGAACGAGCAAAAATCATCCACTTAGCGCAGATCTTGGGGAAAACGCTGAAAGTGAGGCTGCAAAGGGTGATCTCGATGCCGCATGAAACTTTGTATAGTATTGATAATTATGTATTTTTCTGAACTTCCTACATCCGGTCGTCGCTCTGAATCGGTTAATCTACGGCCCAGTGTTTGGCTGAAAAACCCAGTCCATCCACAGACTTATCCACAATGAACCCCGATTCTTCCACGTCCCCGGAAGTGCTGAAAATCGCTGTGGATTGCCCGCTGCGCACGCTCCTGGACTACCTCCCTCCCAAGGGCCGCGCGGCGGCCGAGCTTCCGCCAGGCGTGCGGGTGAGAGTGCCTATGGGGCGGCGTGAGGCCATCGGCGTGGTGATCGGGCAAGCGGCGCAGTCGCAGCTGGCGAGCGGCAGGCTGCGAGCCGTTATCGAAGCGCTCGACGACGAGCCGCTACTGGAGCCTGGCCTGCTGGATCTGCTGCTGTGGACGGCGAGTTATTACCACCACCCGCCCGGGGAGGTGATCTGTGCAGCGCTCCCCGCAGCGATACGCAGTGGTGCGACAGCGCGGGCGCAACACAGCTGGCTGCAGCTGACGGGCGCTGGTCGCGAGGCGGTCTCGGCCGGCGAGCCCAGGCGCGCGCCACGACAACGTGAACTTCTGCAACGCCTGGCGGCAGATCCCGCGGGACTGCGCACCGGGCAGCTCGACGCTGAAGCTGCCGGCTGGCGCGAGAGCGCGCGGGCACTGCAACGTCGCGGCTGGATTGCCATTGAGGAGCGCAGCATGACGGTGACGCCACCGTTGGCAGCTTCCGCCTGGCCGCGCGGCCCTGAGCTCAGCCCCGAGCAGGCACGTGCCGTGAACGACATCGACGCCGAGGCCGGTCACTACAGCGCTTTCGTATTGCAAGGCGCGACCGGCAGTGGCAAGACCGAGGTGTATCTGCGCCTGGTGGTGCGCGCGTTCGAACGTGGTCAAAGCGCACTGGTGCTGGTCCCGGAGATCGGGCTGACGCCGCAACTGCTGGCGCGGTTTCGTGAGCGTCTGCCGGTACCGATGGCGGTGATGCATTCCGCGCTCAAGGATGGTGAGCGTCTGGCCGCCTGGCGCGCGGCCCGCGCCGGTGAGGCCCGGGTCGTCATCGGTACACGCTCAGCCGTGTTCGCACCGCTCCGGAATCTGGGGCTGATCGTCATCGACGAAGAGCACGACAGCTCCTACAAACAGCACGAAGGCGGCTGCCGCTACTCGGCGCGCGACGTGGCCGTGCGCCGCGCCCAGCAGGCGGCGGTGCCGGTGGTGCTGGGTTCGGCCACGCCCAGTCTCGAGACGCTGCAAAATGTGCAGCAGGGACGTTATCGTCAACTGCCGCTGCCGCGCCGCGCCGACCAGGCGGCGGCGCCGAGCGTGGCGCTCATCGATCTGCGCGCGCATGCCGTGCACGCAGGTCTTGCGGGCCCGGTGATTCAGGCGATCGGGCGACATCTGGCGGGTGATGGCCAGGTGCTGGTGTATCTGAACCGGCGCGGCTACGCGCCCACGTTGCTGTGCACCAGCTGCGGCTGGATCGCGCCGTGCACCGAGTGCGATGCGCGCCTGACCGTGCACCAGGGCGCCGCGCAACTGCGCTGCCACTACTGCGGCGCCGCGCAGCCGCTGCCGCAACGCTGCGCGCGCTGCGGATTCGCCGTGCGCCCGGTGGGCCAGGGCACCGAGCGCGTGGCCGAAACACTGGCGGAGTTGTTTCCCGCCGCCCCACAGGTGCGCCTCGATCGCGACACGGTACGCAGCGCCGCCGACATCGATGCGGTGATGCGCTCACTGCTCGAGGGCCGCGCACGCATTCTGGTGGGCACGCAGATGGTGACTAAGGGCCATCATTTTCCGGGCGTGACGCTGGTGGCCGTGCTCAACGCCGATCAGGGCTTGTTCAGCACCGATTTTCGCGCCGCCGAGCGCCTGGCCCAGACCATCGTGCAGGTGGCCGGGCGCGCCGGGCGCGGTGAGCGCGCCGGTGAAGTGCTGATCCAGACGGCCTATCCTGATCACCCGCTGCTGCAGAGCCTGCTCAGCGGCGGCTATGAAAGTTTCGCGGCCGACGCGTTGCTCGAACGCGCCAGCGCGCGCTGGCCGCCCTTCAGTCGACTGGCGCTGCTGCGCGCTTCAGCACTCTGTGCCGCACAGGCGCTCGATTTTTTGAATGCCGCGCGCGAGTGCGCCGGGTTGCAGCCGGAGGCACGCTTGCTGGGGCCCGTGAGTGCCAGCATGGCGCGCCGCGCCGGGCGCCATCACGCGCAGCTGTTGATCGAACACGCCGGGCGCGGCGGCCTGCATCGCTTTCTGGAGCGCTGGTTGCCCGAGGTTGAGCGCTTGCCAACGGCGCGGCGGGTGCGCTGGGCGCTGGATGTCGATCCGCTGAACATTCAGTAGTGTGGCTTGCCAGCGTGCGCAGCTTTTTCGGTAGACTGCGCGACCATTCCCCGTATTCGGATCGCCCTTGAAAATCGAGCTGGAAGAATTGCTGGCACAGGCGTTGGCTGGTTTGCCGGACGGCGTGCTCGCCGCGCCGGTTGAGCGCTCCTGGATCAGCGTCGAGCGCACCCGCGACGCGCAGCACGGCGACTACGCCTGCAACATCGCCTTGCGCCTGGCCAAACTGGCTGGCCGCAAGCCGCGCGAACTGGCCGAGGCCATCGTGGCAGCGCTCCCCGCGAGTCCACTGCTCGCGCGCGCCGAGGTTGCGGGCGCAGGCTTCATCAATCTGTTTCTGGCCAGCGATGCGCAGAGCAACGCCCTGCGGCGGGTATACGCACAAGCAGAGCGCTATGGCACCAGCGACGTCGGCGCGGGCCTCGCAGTAATGGTTGAGTTCGTCTCCGCCAATCCCACCGGACCCCTGCACGTCGGCCACGGTCGCCAGGCGGCCTATGGCGCGACGCTCGCCAATCTGCTGCGCGCCACCGGTCATCGCGTGCACCGCGAGTACTACATCAACGATGCCGGCCGTCAGGTCGATATCCTGACCGTCAGCGTCTGGATGCGTTATCTGCAGACCGCGGGCGCCGTGCTGCCGTTTCCCGACAATGGTTACCGCGCCGAATACGTGCAGGCCATCGCCGTGCAGTTACACGAGCGACATGGCGCGACGCTGCAGCATCCGGCGGCCAGCGTTCAAACCGGGCTGCCCGCCGACGCACCGCTCGGCGACAAGGAACAATACATCGATGCGCTGATCGCACGCATGCGCGCGCTGCTCGGGCCCGCTGGCTTTGAGTCGGTGCTCGAACTGGCGCTCGAGGCGATGCTGGCCGATATCCGCGCGGACCTGGCACAATTCGGGGTCGAGTTTGAGCGCTGGTTTTCGGAACGGGCGCTGGCGCGCTCAGGCGCCGTGGAGCGGGCGCTGGCCAGACTTGCCGCACAGGATCAGACCTATCTGAAGGACGGCGCGCTATGGCTGCGCACCAGCGCTTTCGGCGACAGCGAAGATCGGGTGCTGGTGCGTGCCAACGGTGCGCAGACCTATTTCGCACCCGATCTCGCCTATCACCTCGACAAGCGCGAGCGCGGCTTTGCACGGCTCATCGACGTCTGGGGCGCCGATCATCACGGCTACATTCCGCGCATGCGCGGCGCACTGGTGGCGCTCGGTGAGCCCGGCGAGTGCCTGGAAGTGTGCCTGATCCAGTTCGTCAGCCTGTTTCGCGGCGGCGAGAAAGTGGCGATGGGCAAACGCGATGGCAATTTTGTCACGCTGCGCCAGCTGCGCGAGGAAGTAGGCAACGATGCCTGCCGCCTGTTTTACCTGATGCGCAGTCACGATCAGCCGCTTGATTTCGATCTGGAGCTGGCTAAATCGCGCAGCAACGACAACCCGGTGTATTACATTCAGTACGCGCACGCGCGGGTCGCCAGCGTAATGAAGCAGCTGGCCGCGCGCGGACTGGAATTTGATCGTGAGCGCGCCCTGGGTGCGCTCGAGCGCCTCGATGGTCCGCACGAAGCGGCCGTGCTCACCGCCATCGCCCGCTACCCGGAAGTGATCGCGCAAGCGGCAGCAAATCGCACCCCGCACACGCTGGTCCATTACCTGCGCGAACTGGCGCAGACTTTTCACACCTGGTACAACGCCGCCACTTTCATAGTTGAAGACGCCACCACGCGCAATGCGCGACTGGGCCTGGCTGTGGGCGCGCAGCAGGTGCTGCGCAACGGGCTTACGCTGCTGGGCGTGGGCGCACCGGAGAGCATGTGAGCCAGCGCCGCCTGAGCGCGCGCGATTACAAGAGCGTGCAGCGCGGCGGTTTCGACTGGCAGCGCTGGCGCGAACTGGGCATCGGCCTGGGGTTGGGACTGCTGGTCGCGCTCATCGTTTATGTCAGTGATCATCGCGCCGGCGAGGCCACGATCGAGACCGATCCGACGGCGCGCCATCCCGTCAGCGGCAACGCGGCGCGCTCAGCAGCAGGCAACGTCGCCGCCAACCGCACCACGGGCGCGGCCGGCCGTACTGGCGAGCGTGAGCCGGGCGCCGGCAGTACCGATGCCGATACCAACTACGCCTTTTACGACATGCTGCCGAAGTTTGAAGTCGTGGTACCGGAGAAAGAGCGCGGCACGCGCGTCGATGCGGCGGCGCGCGTCGAGCAGCCTGGTACCTATTTCCTGCAGGTCGGCTCCTACCACAGTGAGACTGAGGCAGAGCGCGTGCGCGCGCAGCTCGCGCGCCAGGACATCAGTGCCAGCGTGCAGCGCGTGCAGCTCGACGCCGACGTCTGGTTTCGCACCCGCGTCGGTCCGCTCAAGGATCTGAACCAGCTCAACCGCCTGCGCCAGCAGCTGCGGGCCGCGGATATGGACTCACTGGTGGTCCGCGTTACGGAGTGAGCGCCTCGGGCAGGAGCAACCATGCAGGGATTGAGCAACGAACTCCTGGGCGCGCTGCGTTCGCAACTCGGCGCTGGCGCGCTCGAAACCGGCGCCGACATCAGCGCCCGCTACCACGCGGACTGGTCCGGTCATGATCCCTGTGCGCCCGTGGCTTTGGTGCGGCCGCGCACCACTGAAGAGGTGTCCCGCTGCCTGAAGCTGTGCAACGAATTCGCGCAGCCGATCGTCGTCCAGGGAGGACTCACGGGACTCGCTGGCGGTGCCACACCGCGACCGGGAGAGCTGGCGCTCTCGCTCGAGCGGCTCAAGGGCATCGAGTCCCTGGACGCCGCCGGTGCGACGCTGATCGCCTGCGCCGGCACGCCGCTGGCGGCGATCCACGAGGCCGCGGCTGCGCAGGGCCTGCAGTTTGCGCTCGATCTTGGAGCGCGCGGCTCCTGCACCATTGGCGGCAACATCGCCACCAATGCTGGTGGCGTCCGCGTCATCCGCTATGGCATGGCACGCGAACAGGTGCTGGGCCTGGAGGTGGTGCTGGCCGACGGCACGGTGCTGAGTTCGCTGAATTCCATGCTGAAGAACAATGCGGGCTACGATCTCAAGCAGCTATTCATCGGCACCGAGGGCACGCTCGGCGTTGTCACGCGCGCCGTGTTGCGGCTGCAGCCGGCGCCCTGCGAGCGCCACACCGCTTTTGTCGCGCTCAGCTCGTTCGCCGATCTCGTGGCACTGCTGGGCGAGTGTCGCCGGATGGTTGGCGGCCAGCTTAGTTCCTTCGAGGTCATGTGGTCGGACTACTACGAGTTTGCAGCGTCCCACGTATTGAGCGGCGCAAGGCCGTTCGCGGATCGCTACGCCCTTTACGCGCTCATCGAACTGGAATCATTCGAACCGGGCAGGGATGGCAGCCGGCTCGAGGCGGGTCTTGCCGGGCTGATGGAGCGCGGCGTAGTCAAAGATGGCGTGGTGGCTCGCTCTCTGGAGGAGAGCAATCGTCTATGGCGGGTGCGCGATGCCGCCGGCGAGCTCATGGTGCATGTTCCCCATGTACTCTCCTATGATATCTCGCTGCCGCTGCAGGCGATCGAGGGTTACCTCGCGCAGCTGCAGACAGCCATCGCGCCGCTCAAGGGTGACATGCCGGCGCTGCTGTTCGGACACCTGGGCGACGGCAATATCCATCTGCTCATCAGCCCCCGCAACCTAGCTGTAACCAGGCAGCTCAACGACATTGTCTACGGCGCACTGCAGGGTTTCGGGTCCGTGGCGGCCGAGCATGGCATCGGCACGCAGAAGCGTGACTATCTCGGCCACTCGCGCACGCCTGCCGAGGTGGCGCTGATGCGCCAGCTCAAGGCCACCCTGGACCCGAAGCGGATTCTCAATCCGGGCCGGGTGATCTGAATAATTCCTGCGTGGCGGGCGCGGAACTTCAATCGTCGACTTCGATGGTGACCGAGGTGGCCGCCGAGTCCTGCTTGACCGGGCACTCGCAGCAATTTGCCGCGTCACCATCAAGCGTCTCAATGAACAAGTCATACACAATGGCCAGCGATTCCCAGAGGATTTCATGTTTCAACTGACAAGCGCAAAAGCCGAAACTTCAAGGTGCGATTTGCCACCTCGAACAAGGCGCATAGTGGCCGAAGGTCTTCCGGCGGCTAACTTTCCTATGGCTACTGCGAATATGTCGCCGTATGCTCAAAGGTAGTGAGCGAGAAGCCAAAAGTAGTCGTCATCGCAGGCCCCAATGGTGCTGGTAAGTCAACAACCGCACCTGCCATTGTTCAGCAGGCATTTGCTGTCGACGAATTCATCAACGCCGACACTATTGCTCGTGGGCTGTCAGCGTTCGCGCCCGAACATGTCGCGCTTGCGGCTGGCAGAATCATGTTGCGGCGAATGCGCACTCTCGCTTCAGAACGTGTCAGCTTTGCGTTCGAGACTACGTTGGCAACCCGATCATTCAAACCACTATTGCGGGGCATGCAGCAGTCAGGCTACGAACTGCACCTGATATTCTTGTGGCTGCCAAACGCTGCCATGGCAATTGATCGCGTGGCCATACGGGTAAAGCGTGGCGGGCATTCTGTGCCACAGGATGTCATTGAGCGACGCTATGAGCGCGGCCTGGCCAACTTCTTCAACCTATACCGGCCGATTGCAGACTCGTGGCTCATGTTGGACAATTCAAGCGACATGGCGCCCAGGCCGATAGCCTGGCGCAACCTGGGTGGGCCGCTGCAAGTTGTAAAGTCGGGTCCCTGGAACAATCTGCGAGAACGATATGAAGAAGACCGCTTCGACCAGATCTAGCCGAAGAATGGCTAAGAAGACATCTGTGCAGCCTGCGGCGGGTTCGCATAGGCGTGTCGTAGCGGCCGCCCGGCGCGCAGTCCGGCAGGCAATCAAGGCTCACAAAGCTGAAGGCCAGCCGATCATAGTCTGGCGTGCGGGCAGAATTGTCAGGGTGCCGGCCAGCGAAATAAAGTTGTAAGGCGGCGTAAGCGCCGGCTAATCCTCCGCGCCATGGCTGATCTCGATGCCCAGCGAGCGCAGCTTGCGATACAGGTGCGTGCGCTCCATGCCGACCCGCTTGGCCAGCAGCCCCACCTTGCCGCCGCACAGCTGCAATTGCTGCTGCAGATAGGCGCGCTCGAAATGCTCGCGCGCTTCGCGCATCGGCAGCGCCAGCAGATCCTGCTTGACCAGCGGCGCATCGATCGGCGTCTGCGCGCTCAGTTCACGCTCGACTTCTTCCAGCGAAATTTCCTCGGCGCCCCCACGCAGTAACAGGCGGCGCAACAAACCACGCAGTTCGCGCAGGTTGTCGGGCCAGGGATAATTGCGCAGGCGGTTCTGGGCCGCGACGCTGCAGCGGCGGAAGCGCAACTGCTCGCCCTCGGTGAGCTGGTCAATGCACAGCCGCAGCAGATCGGGTACATCCTCGGTGTAGTCACGCAGTGGCGGTACGCGCAGCGGCAGCACTGACAATTGCGCGTACAGATCGCGACTGATACTCGACGTTCCGGCGCGCGCTTCGATGCCCGGGGTAGCCGTGGCGATCACACGCGCTTCGAGCGCCAGCGCTTCGCCAGCGCCACCGCGCTGAAAGCAGCTGCTCGCCAGCGCCGCACCGAGCAGACGGCGCGCCGTGTCTGGTAGTTCCTCGACATCACCCAGGTACAGGGTGCCGCCGCGCGCCTGTTCGAGCAGACCTGGGTGTGTGGCGTCGCCCAGCATGGCGGCTAGCGATTGTTCATCCTGCAGCGAGCGCGGATCGCAGACCACATAGGGGCCGGCAGCGCGTGGACCCGACTCGTGCACATGGCGCGCCAGCGCTTCAGTTTCGCAGCCCGATTCGGCGATCAGCAGCAGCGGCGCTGGAAAGCCTGCGAGCCGCAGCAATTCGGTGCGCAATTGCTGCGCGACGCGACTGCGTCCCAACAGCGGCGTACTGCCACGCGCCGCGGCAAAGGCGCCGGCCTGGCGCGAGCGGCGCGCATCGAGCGCGCGGTTGACGGTCGGCAACAGCTTGGCGAGCGAGAGTGGTTTCTCGATGAAGTCAAAGGCGCCCAGGCGCGTGGCCTCGACCGCCGTTTCCACCGTGCCGTGACCCGACATCATCACCACCGGACAGTCATTGCGCGCGTCGGTCGACCATTCGCGCAGCAGCGTGATGCCGTCGGTATCGGGCATCCAGATGTCGAGCAGCACGAGATCGGGCGCGCTGCGGGCGCGCGCGGCGCGCGCCTGCGCGGCGTCGGCCGCGACTTCGACGTCGTGACCCTCCTCGGTGAGGATCTCCTGCAGCAGCCGGCGGATGTCGACCTCGTCGTCGACGACCAGAATGCGGTTTGTGCTCATGCTCGCTCCCTGCGCAATTCGCTGCGCTTGTCCGCCGCCGTCGGCAGCAGCACGCGGACGCGCGCGCCACCTGCGGCCAGGTTTTCGGCGCTGATGCGGCCGCCATGTTCGTCGACTATACGCTGCACGATCGCCAGGCCCAGACCTGTTCCACGTACCTTGCTGGTGACATAAGGTTCGAAAGCCTTGCTGAGGATATCCTCGCGGAAGCCGGGACCGTTGTCACTGATAGTGAGTTCCGCCTGGGCCGGCTTGCCGGTGCCAAGCCAGCGCGTGCGCACGGTGATCTGCGCACCCACGACCCCATGCAGCGCCTCTATGCTGTTGCTGAGCAGATTGGCCAGTACCTGGCGCAGACGGCTGCGGTCGGCTTCGATCTCCGGCAGCTGCGAGTCGAGTTCGAGACCGATCAGCACGGCCGGATCCTGCACCCGGTAAAGCTCGGCGACTTCCGCGACCAGCTGGTTGAGGCTCAGGGCAGCCAGCTGCATTTCCGGGGTGCGCGCATAGTCGCTGAAGGCATTGACCATCTGCTTCATGGCATCGACCTGCTGGACAATGGTGCGCGTGGCGCGCTCCAGCAGGCGGGCATGTTCGGTGTCGAGCCCGGGCAAAAGCTTGCGCCGCAGCTGCTCGGCGGAGAGCTGAATCGGCGTCAGCGGGTTCTTGATTTCGTGCGCCAGGCGGCGTGCCACCTCGCCCCAGGCGGCGTTGCGCTGCGCCGTGAGCAGCGCGGTGATGTCCTCGAAGACGACGACTAGGCCGCCGCGCTCACTCTCATCGGGCAACGGCGTGCCCGCCCACAGCAGCACGCGCGCGCCGGTGTCAGCATTCAGCGTCAGTTGTTCACGCCATTCGCGCTCACCGGCCGCGAGGCGCGCGCGCAGGGCGCTGACAAAGCCTGCCAGCAACGCAGTACCCGCCGTGCCCGCGCCTGGCGCCGTACCGGCACCCAGCGCCTGGCCGGTGGCCGCACTGAGATCGACACCCAGGATCACACCGGCAGAATCATTGGCGCTGCGCAGATTCAACTGCGCGTCGATGACCAGCACACCGCTGGAGAGGCGCGAGAGGATGACCGCGAGTCGCTCGCGTTCTCGCTCCACCGCCTGGCGGCTGAGCGTGGCCTCTTCACTGGTGCGCCGCAGTCGCTTGGTCATGTCGTTGAAGGAGTGCACCAGAAACCCCATCTCATCCCGTGACGGGAGCGGCAGGCGCATGGCGAAATCGCCTTTGCCGACCGCGCGCGTGCCGGCGATCAGATCCTGCACCGGACGCGCCAGGCGCTGTGCCGACCAGACCGCGCCATAGACCGCCGCCAGCATGGTCAGCAGCAACACCAGGGTCAGGGTGAGCTGGAAATTCGCCTTCAGCGGTTGACGCGTCACCGACATGTCGCCGTAATTGTTATAGGCCTGCTGCACCGCTTCGGCCAGGGCGGCCAGTTCGGTGGGCACGGCGTAGTCGATGAGCAGGTAGCGGCCCGGCGCTGCGCCCATGGCACGCGGCAGGATCGCCGCGGTGACGATGGTATAACGCCCGCCCGCCAGCGGTTGCAGACTCACGTAGCTGTGGCCTGCGGCCAGCTGCAACAGCACCTCGGCCGGGGGCATGCCGGGAAATACTGCGGCGGCACCACTGCTGGTCACGATCGGCCGGCCGTTGGCGGCGTACACGGTGATGGCCGTGGCCTGGGCATCGCGGCGCTCGAGATCGAGGCGCACCAGCAATTCCGGTCCGCTCTGCGTCGCAATGACACGGGCGATGTTCTCGGTGCGCCCGGCCTGCTCACGCAAACGCAGATCGAGTGCCGAGCGCGACAGCACCAGCGCGTCGTTCAGGCCCTGTTTGATTTCGACCCGAAACCAGCTATCGATGCCGTAGTTGAGAAACTCCAGTGAAAAAAGATAGAGAATCAGCAACGGCACGACCACCAGCGTGCCAAACATGCCCACCGTACGTGCCGTCAGACGCGAACCGGGAACATGATCGCGAAAATCGTGATACAGGCGCCACAACTTGCGGGCCAGCAGCACACCCAGGGTCAGCACACCACAGCCGTTGAGCAGCAATATCCACGGCTGACGGCGATTGAAGTCGGCGGAATTCTCCACGCTGCGCGCCAGCAGCAATAGCGCCCAGATGCCGGCACCGAGCCCGAGCAGTACCAGGGCACGCAATCTCCAGCGCTTTAACGCACGAGTGTCCATGAATACCAGTCGCTGGTGCGATGCCAACCGTCATTCCAGAACATCAACGCCCGCAGCGCATCGGGCATGTTGCCGCGGCGTACGCCGGCCCGCAGGCGGATCTGCCATTCTTCATCGCTGCGCAACTGCGCGTCGACCGCGATCGGCCATTCCTCCACCTGCCCAACACGCGCCAGCGCCGCGCTCAGCGTCGGAAAAGATTCCTGGCTATTGCCCTCGATATCGCGCAGCAGGAAGCGCTCGCTGATCACGTGATAGGAAAGCTCACGCCGGCGCGTGAGATCGAGGGCATCGGCATCGAACCACAGATGGCGGTGCCGGCTGACGATCACTTCCAGATCGAAGCTGAGCGTAACGCCGTCCTTGAGGGCCGCACTGATGCGTTCACTCTGCGGATAGATGACGTGTGCGCTGAGCAGCACCGTGCCGTGACTGGGCACCGCGTAGGCCGAGCGAATTTCCAGCTCACCGTCGAGCGCATCATCAGCGCGGAGCGGAGCCATGCCCAGCAGCAGGCCCAGCAGCAGGCCAGGTACCAGAATTGAACGCCGCGCTGTTGGAGTGTTATTCATGCTGTGCCTGGCGCCGCGTCGCGCCGCAGGCAAGCATAATAGAAGCCGTCGCCGCCTGCCTTTTCCTCCGGCAATATCTGCCAGCCTGAACTCTGTGCTTGCAGCGGCGGGGTATGACTCCACGCTGCCGGCAGGGCATCGAGCCGGGCGCCCGGTTCCGCTGCCAGAAAGCGCTCGATCACCGCCGTATTCTCAGCCGGCAGCACGCTGCAGGTGCAGTACAGCAACCGGCCGCCCGGACGCAGCAATCGCCAGCAATTGCGCAGCAAGTCGTACTGTGTTTCGGCCAGCCCCGGCAGGTCAGCCGCGCGGCGCAGCAGCTTGATATCCGGGTGACGACGGATGACGCCGGTGGCGGAACAGGGCGCGTCGAGCAAAATGGCGTCGAAGGGCCGGCCATCCCACCAGGCCGGTTCGCGGCACAGATCGGCGGTCACCAGCGCCGCGCTGCGCTGCAGGCGGGCGAGATTATCCGCCACCCGTTCGAGGCGCCTGGCATCGATATCAAGCGCCACCAGCTCAATGGCACCGCGCGCGCACTCGAGCAGCGCACCGGTTTTGCCGCCGGGCGCTGCGCAGGCATCGAGCACGCGCTCGCCGGGGCGCGGTGCCAGCAGCAGGGCGGCCAGCTGGGCGCTGGCGTCCTGCACCGAGACCCTCCCGGCGGCAAACCCTGGGATATTCGCCACCGCCAGCGGCGTGGCCAGACTCACGGCCGTGTCGACGCCCGGCACGAGTACGGCGTCGATGCCCTCGTGTGCGAGCTCCTGCAGATAGGCTGCAGCGCTGGCGCGTGTGATATCGACCCGCAGGCACAGCGGCGGATGCCGATTGTTGGCGGCCAGAATCTGCTCGACTTGTGCTGGCCAGGCCGCCTCGAGCGCGCGCACCAACCAGGCCGGATGTGCGTGGCGCGACGCCAGATCACGATCAACCCTGGCCAGCAGCCCGGCCCGCTCGCGCAGGTAACGGCGCAGCACGGCGTTGGTCAGGCCCGCAGCGCGCTCCAGATCAAGCAGGCGGATGGCATCGACGGCGGCGGCCACGGTGCTGGCCGGCGAGTGCGCGGAATATTCGATCTGGTGTACGGCGCACACCAGCAGGGCACGCAGCCGCAGGTCGAGCTCGGCACCCGGTTTGCTGGCCAGTGGCAGTACCGCCGGCGCCAGGCGCAAATACCAGCGCAGGCTCCCCAGCGCCACGGCGCGAATCGCGGCGCGCTGCGGCTGCGCCGCCTGCGCAGCCAACGCCTCATCAGCACTACGCCCGTCGTTCAGCACGGCGAGTACTGCGCGCGCTGCCCCCGCCAATACCTGTGCCGCAGCGGCCGGCGGGCGCGCCCTCACCCGAAGCGCAGCCCGGCGCTGGCGTGGCCGTGCGCGAAGTCGCGGGCACTGAGGCGGCGGCGCCCCGCGCTCTGCAGTTCGGCAACTTCCAGCACGCCGCTGCCGCAGGCGACGCGCAGGACCTCGCGGCGGAGACCCAGCACCGTGCCGGGCACCGTACCGGGCGCCGCACCGGAGCTGGCCGGCGTAGGCGCGGCCGCCGGCGCCGATGCCCGGGCCCGCCACAGGCGCAGCTGTGTGGCATTCAATGTGGTTTCGGCGACCGGCCAGGGATTGCAGGCGCATACCTGAGCGGCAATGTGTGCCGCTGACTGGTTCCAATCGATCAGCGCCTCCCCCTTGTCGAGCTTGGCGGCATAGGTGACGCCGGTCGCCGGCTGCGCTCTGGCGTGCGCGTGCCCCAGCTCCAGATCAGCAATGACTTTCATCAGCAGCGCTGCCCCCAGGGGCGCCAGGGCATCGTGCAGTTCAGCGCTGGTAACGCCATCACCCACGGCCAGTTCGCGCTGCGCGTATACCGGCCCGGTATCCAGACCGGCATCGAGTTGCATGATGCTCACGCCGCTTTGGGCGTCACCGGCCAGAATCGCACGCTGTACCGGCGCCGCGCCGCGCCAGCGCGGCAGCAGCGAGGCGTGAATATTGAGGCTCCCCAGGCGCGGCAGCGCCAGCACGGTGGGGGGCAGAATGAGCCCATAGGCCACCACCACCACCAGCTCCGGCGCCCACTCGCGCAAACTGGCGAGTTGCTCTTCGCTCGCCAGGCGCAGCGGCTGAGCAAGGGGCAATCCCAACTGCAAGGCGCGCTCCTTGATCGGGCTGGCGTGCAGCGTGCGGCCCCGCCCGGCGGGACGATCAGGCTGCGTGAGCACGCCCACCACCTGGTGCGCTGAGCTCACCAGGGCCTCGAGCGCCGGCAAGGCGAAGGCCGGCGTACCGGCAAAGACAATGCGCAGCATGGGGGCGCTAGATGACTTTCGCGCCAGCGCGCGGCGCGCGGCGCTCGCGCGGTGCACCAGCACGCTCGCGCTGCTCCTTCTCGAGCCGGCGGCGGATGCGATCGCGCTTGAGACTGGAAAGATAGTCGACGAACAATTTTCCCTCCAGATGATCCATCTCATGTTGCAGGCATACGGCCAGCAGCCCATCGAGTTCACGCTCGAAACTCTGACCGTGAAGGTCCTGGGCACGCACGCGCACGCGCGCCGCGCGCTGCACTTCCTCGTAGACCTGCGGCACCGACAGGCACCCTTCTTCAGTGACCTCGACACCCTCGCGGGCCATGATTTCCGGGTTGATGAACACCTGCGGCTCATTCTTCAGCTCGCTGGTGTCGATCACGATCAGGCGCTGGTGCACGTCGACCTGCGTGGCCGCGAGGCCAATCCCGGGCGCTGCGTACATGGTCGAAAACATGTCATCGATAAGCCGCCCCAGGGCCGCATCGAAGGCCACGACGGGCGCGGCGCGGGTACGCAATCGCGGGTCTGGGAATTCAAGAATCGTCAGCCGGGCCATCTGTTACTTGCACCTGTGTGAACCAGCGCACAAACTCTGCATGGGAGCGTGTGCGTTTTGCGGTCATTGAGTTTATAACAGCTTGGGTTATCCACCCCACCCGCCCCACTTAGGAGTGAGGGATGCCTCTGAATCAGACTTTTAGCCATCGCCGGGCATTGCCGGCCATTTCCGCATGGGCACTGCTGGCGACCTTGCTGGCGGCCGGCGGCTGTTCGACGATCCGTCTCGGCTTCGGGCATGGCGACACCGCCCCGCCCGCAGCGGCCAAACCGCGATCGCCTGCGCCTGCCGCCGGGGTCGCCGACACGAGCGAGCCGCAGACCGTCACCTCAAATCTACCCGACGTTGACAACGATGCCCAGCCGGGTGAGGCGCCCGCTGCGACCATCATTGCCGATGCCGCGCCGGTGCTGGTGTCCACCGCACCCAAGAGTTACATCGTGCAGCGTGGCGACACACTCTGGGGCCTGGCCGGAATGTTTCTCAAGGATCCGTGGCTATGGCCCGAGATCTGGTACGTGAACCCGGAAGTCAGCAATCCGCATCGCATTTATCCTGGTGACACGCTGCGCCTGGCCAATGGGAGCGATGGCAAGACCCAGGTGCAACTCTTGCCAGGCACGCCCGGCACAGCCCGCATGGGCGGTGGCACACGCCTGCAGCCCTTGCTGCGCAGTAGTGCGCTCGATGGCCCCATCGCCAACATTCCCTACAGCTCGATCGCGGCGTTCCTGTCACGCCCGGGTATCATTTCGAAGCAGCAGGTCGATGCGGCCCCCTACATTGTGGCACTGCGTGACGACCATATGATTGCCGGCGCTGGCAACGATGTGTATGTCAAGAAACTGACCGCGGTAGCAGGCGAGCGCTTCAAGATCATGCACGTCGGCAAGAAGCTCAAGGATCCGGATAGCGGCAAGGTGCTGGGCTTCCTGACAGATTTCACCGGTGTCGGCCAGGTGACGCGCGCCGGCGATCCGGCCCGGGTGACCTTAAGTGAATCGACACGCGAAACCCTCACGGGCGACGTGCTGGTGCCGGAGACCGCCAACGCTGCCGGGGATCTATTCCCACACGCGGCTACGCGTGCGGTCAAATCTCGCATTCTCGCCGTGGTGAATGCCGTGCTGCTGGCCGGCGAATACCAGATCGTGGCGATCAGCGGTGGCAGCAATCAGGGCCTCGAACCCGGCCACGTGCTGAGTGTCAACGAAGCTGGCAAGAACGTGGTTGATCACTGCGCGCGTATCGAGGGCATCGGCAGCTGCACGCACACTCATAAGGAGCAGCTGCCGGTGGAATCAGCCGGTACGCTGTTGGTATTCCGAAGCTTCGACGACATGAGCTATGCGCTGGTCATGAGTGAACGCAACCCGCTGCATGTGGGTGATCACGTCGTCACACGGTAGTATCTGCACATATTGACTACAAAGGGCCGGCCGTGATGCCGGCCTTTTTGTTTTAAGCTGGCCGTACATGGATGACTTCGATCGCGCATTGGCGCTGGCACGCGCACCAGGACTGCATGTCGATCATTTGCGCACCGCCGCAGCGCTGGATGATCCGCTGCGTCTGCCGGGCGGCAGCGCGGCCATGCTCCGGGCCCGCGGCCTGCCCCCTGCCGTCGCAGCCTGGCTGGCGGCGCCCGATCTGCAACAGCTCGCGACCGACAGGCAATGGCTGCAGGCCGTGGGTGCCACGCTCATCCTCTGCACCAGCGAGCGCTTTCCACCGCTGCTGAGCGAGATTCCGGCGGCGCCCGTGGCACTGTACGTGCGCGGCGATGCCACTGCCCTGCTGTCCGCGCAACTCGCAGTGGTCGGCAGCCGTAACCCCACCAGCAGCGGGCGGCGCACGGCGCGCGATTTCGCGCTGTTTCTGGCGCGCTCCGGCCTCACCATCACCAGCGGCCTGGCAGTGGGTATCGACGCGGCCGCACACGAGGGCGCGCTGGCGGCGCCCGGCCGCACGATCGGCGTGCTCGGCTGCGGGCTCGATCAGATCTACCCACCCGAACATGCCGCACTGGCGCAGGGCATCGTGGCGCAGGGCGGCGCATTGGTGAGCGAGTTTCCCCCTGGCACACCGCCGCGCCGCGATAATTTTCCGCGCCGCAACCGGCTGATCAGCGGCCTGTCGCTGGGCACCCTGGTGGTCGAGGCCGCACGCCACAGCGGCTCATTGATCACAGCGCGCCTGGCAGCGGCACAGGGCCGCGAGGTGTTCGCCATTCCAGGCAGCATCCACAATCCGCTGGCCAGAGGCTGCCACGAGTTGCTCCGCCAGGGCGCCAAGCTGGTCGAAACTGCGGCCGACATTCTCTCTGAACTGAAAATACCATATACAAAACAAGAGGTTACGGAGGCAGCGAGTGGCCCCCAAGCGGAGGACATCAAAAGCCCGGAGTTGGACAAGGACTATGAAATCCTGTTAGATGCGCTCGGATTCGAGCCGGCGAGCATCGATTCTCTGGTCGAGCGCACCGGTCTGCCGAGTTCTAACCTGGCGTCCATGCTGCTGATTCTCGAGCTCGAGGGTCGGGTTGGGCTGCACGCCGGGGGCCGGTTTACGAGAGTGCAATAGGGCTGCAATAGGGGCAATGGAAAGTACAGTTTTCGACATCCTGGTCTACGTCTTCGATCACTACATGCTCGAAGAATTGCCGGTCAGCGCCGAGCGCGAAGATATTGCGCGTGACCTCGAGACCGCGGGTTTCGGCGGCGCCAATGTCGAACGGGCGCTCGACTGGCTGGCGGATCTGGCCAACGAGCGTGAGCGCCCGGGCCTTGATGTCAATGAGCGCGCCTTCCGTCTCTATGCCGAAGAAGAAAGCGGCCGCCTTGATAGCGCCTGCCGCGGCCTGCTGCTGGCGCTCGAACGTGGCGGCATACTTTCACCCACGCAGCGCGAGATCGTCATTGAACGGTTGCTGGCCCTCGATACCGACGAGCTGAATCTGGAACAGGTCAAATGGGTGGTGCTGATGGTGCTCTCCTGCCAACCCGGTGAAGAGGCCGCCTGCGAGCGCATGGAAGAACTGGTTTATGAATTACCTGGCCTGATTCCGCATTGAGCACGCGCACTTCACAGCAGCCGGCGCACGCGCATGGCTGAAAATCTCGTCATCGTCGAATCGCCAGCCAAGGCGCGCACGATCAAGAAGTATCTGGGCAAAGACTACGAGGTGCTGGCTTCCTACGGGCACGTGCGCGATCTGGTGCCCAAGGAAGGCGCGGTCGATCCCGACAACAATTTCGCCATGCAATACCGGCTCATCGAGCGCAATGAAAAGCACGTCGAGGCGATCTCCAAGGCGCTGAAGAAGTCATCGGCGCTGATTCTGGCGACCGACCCTGATCGCGAGGGCGAGGCAATCGCCTGGCACCTGCACGAAATCCTCAAGGAGCGCGGCGAGCTCAGGGGCAAGACCACGCAACGCGTGGTGTTCCACGAGATCACCAAGAATGCGATCCGCGAAGCGGTGGCCAGCCCGCGTGAACTGTCACTCGATCTGGTGAATGCGCAGCAGGCGCGCCGCGCACTCGACTATCTGGTGGGCTTCAATCTTTCGCCATTACTATGGAAGAAGGTGCGCCGCGGCCTGTCGGCCGGACGCGTGCAGAGCCCGGCGCTGCGCATGATCTGCGAGCGCGAAAATGAAATTGCCGCGTTCATAGCGCAGGAATACTGGACTATCGACGCCTCGGGCGAGCACAGCAGCCAGGGTTTTCCCCTCAAGCTGGTGGAATTCACCGGCGCCAGGGTAGAGCAGTTCAGCTTCAGCAATGAAACCGCAGCGCGCGCGGCCGAGTCCGCGTTGCGGGCCGCAGCCGGCGAGCCGGCCCGGCTCAAGGTGCTGGAGATCGATCGCAAGCAGCGCCGTCGCAATCCCTCGCCGCCCTTTACCACCTCGACGCTGCAGCAGGAAGCTTCGCGCAAGCTCGGCTTTTCCGCCCAGCGCACCATGCGCATCGCACAGCAGCTTTATGAAGGCGTGGATATCGGCGAGGGCAGCGTTGGTCTCATCAGCTACATGCGTACCGATTCCGTCACCCTGGCCGCTGAAGCCGTGACCGAGATCCGGGCCACGATCGAGCGGCTCTATGGCAAGGAATCGGTAGCCGAAGAGATCCGCGTCTACAAGACCAAGTCGAAGAACGCGCAGGAAGCGCACGAAGCCGTGCGCCCGACCTCCGCCGCCGTAGTGCCGGCCGAAATCGAGCGCTACCTCGACGCCGATCAATACAAGCTCTACGCGCTGATCTGGAAACGCGCGGTCGCCTGCCAGATGGCGCACGCGCTGTTCGACACCGTGGCCGTCGAACTGCTCGCAGGCCAGGACGGCCCGGCGCGCCATGTGCTGCGTGCCAACGGCTCGACACTGGTCAAACCCGGCTACATCGCCGTCTATCAGGAAGGGCGCGACGACAACGTCGATGAAGACGGCGATCACGTATTGCCGGCCATGCAGCAGGGCGATGTCGTGATGCTCACCGCGCTGCACGCCGAGCAGCATTTCACCGAGCCGCCGCCGCGCTACACCGAAGCCTCGCTGGTCAAAGCGCTCGAAGAGCACGGCATCGGCCGGCCTTCCACCTATGCCAGCATCATTTCCACGCTGCGTGATCGCGAATATGTCGAGATCGACAATCGCCGCTTCACCGCCACCGATATCGGCAAGATCGTCTGCCGCTTTCTCACCGATCATTTTCACAAATATGTGGAATACAGTTTCACTGCCGACATGGAAGACGAGCTTGATGCCGTCTCGCGCGGTGAAGAACCCTGGACCGCACCGCTCGAGAAGTTCTGGAAACCGTTTATCGACCAGGTCGAAAGCATCGAGAAAAACGTCACCCGCGAACAGGTGGCGCAGGCGCGCGAACTGGGGAAAGACCCGGTCAGTGGCAAGCCGGTCACGGTGCGCATGGGGCGCTTCGGGCCCTTCGTGCAGATTGGCACCAAGGACGATGTCGACAAACCGCGCTTCGCCGGTCTGCGTCCCGGTCAGAAGATGGACACCATCCAGCTCGCCGAGGCCTTCGAGCTCTTCAAGTTACCGCGCACGCTGGGCGTTGATGCCGCCGGCGATACCGTGCTCACGGCCATCGGCCGCTTTGGCCCGTATATCAAGTTCGGCGCCAAATATGTTTCTTTGAAAGAGGACGATCCGTACACCGTCACGCTCGAGCGGGCACTCGAAGTCATCCTCGCCAAACAGGTGGCCGATGCCAACCGCCTGATCCAGGATTTCGCCGCGGAAAAAATTCAGGTGCTCAATGGGCGCTATGGCCCCTACATCACCGACACCGCCAAGAATGCGCGTGTGCCTAAAGGCCGCGACCCGAAATCACTGACGCTCGAGGAGTGCCAGGCGTTGCTTGCCGCCGCACCGCTCAAGGGCACGCGTGGCCGCTTCGGGCGGCGTTTCCCGGCTAAAAATGCCGGCAAGGGCGCGAAGGGCGCGGCTGCTACGGGCGCCGCCAGCGTCGCCAGCACCGATAAGGCGGCGGCGCCCAAAGCGGCACGCGCTCGCGCGCCTAAGAAGGCCGCCAAGTCCGCTGCCGCCGCAAGCGCCGCTAGCGCCGCTAGCGCCAAGCCATCCAAAAAAGCTGCGGCCAAGTCCGCAGCCAGGCCCGCGGCCAAAAAGAGCACCGCGAAACTACCAGCGGCCTGATAGTCAGTCACTGTCCCGGGCCTGCAGGTGAAATATCGTCACAGTTTTCATGCTGGCAATTTCGCCGATGTGCACAAACACGTCACCCTGCTGGCGCTGATCGGCGCGCTGCAGCGTAAAGACAAGGGCTTCCTGTATTTCGAAACCCACGCCGGCCGCGGCCTCTACGATCTGGGCGGCGCCGAGTCCCAGCAGAGTGCCGAGGCGCGTCACGGTATCAAGGCGCTGCGTGCAGTGGCCCACGCCAGCCCGGAAATCAACGCCTATCTCGACGCCATCGTGCGTGCCGCCGGGAGCGGTGCCCAGCTCTATCCTGGCTCGCCGTTGCTGGCAGCGCAGGCACTGCGCGAGCAGGATCGCGCGGTGTGCTGCGAGATCCTGCCGCCCGAATGTCGTGCGCTCGAACGCGCCTTGCAGGGCTACCCGCGGGTACGCTGCCTGTGCGCAGAGGGCTATGCCACGCTGAGTGCGCATCTGCCACCGGCCGAACGGCGCGCCCTGGTGTTGATTGACCCACCCTATGAAGAACCGTCCGCCGAGCTGGAACGCGGCTTGAGTGCTGTCACGGCAATTCTGGCGCGCCTGCCCAACGCCGTTATTGCGCTGTGGTACCCGATCAAGGATGCACGCGATCTGGCGCCCTGGCTGGCACGAGTCGCCACGCAGCTGGCGGCGCCCAGTGCCCATGCGCTCGCCGGCAATACGCCCACGCTCAATGCACAGCTGTGGCTGCATCCCTGCGATTCGCGCGTCGCACTCAATGGCTCGGGTCTGCTGCTGATCAATCCGCCCTTCCAGTTCGATCTGCAGCTGCAGCGCTGGTTGCCGGAGCTGGCAGCAGCCCTCGGCATCGCCTTTGCAGTCGATGGCGGCAGCGACGCGCGCCAGCACAGCGGCGCGGCGTTAAACTGGCTCGTGCATGAGCATTGATCGCTACGCCGTCATCGGCGAGCACATCGGTTACAGCCGCTCGCCGCAGATTCATGCGCTGTTTGCCCAGCAGACGGCGCAGGCGATGAGCTATGGATTAATCGACGTCGCGCCCAGCGCACTGGCCGCGGCGATAGGCGATTTTCTGGCCGGCGGCGGGCGCGGCCTGAACGTCACGGTGCCGCACAAGCTGGCCGCCATGTCGCTGGCCGACGCACTCACGCCGCGCGCGCAGCGCGCCGGCGCACTCAATACCCTGGCAGTGCAGGCGGACGGCTCGGTGCTGGGCGACAACACCGACGGCGCCGGGCTGCTGCGCGATCTGACCATCAATCTCAAATTCAGGCTGACTGGCGCGCGCCTGTTGCTGATCGGCGCCGGCGGCGCCGCGCATGGCGTGCTGGCACCGCTGCTGGGCGCAGGTCCAAAATCACTGCTGATCAGTAATCGCACTGCCGCGCGCGCGCAACAGCTGGCGGCGCAGTTTGCAGATCTCGGGCCGGTGCGTGCCGCCGGCGGCGAGCCCGAATCGAGCGGCACTGACAACGCCGCTGCAGCTTTCGATCTGATCATCAACAGCACGCCGGCCAATGTTCAGGGCGCGCCGCCGGCGTTGGCAGCATCCACGGTGTCGCCGCACACGCTGTGTTACGACCTGTCCTATGGCGATACCGACAGCGCCTTTATCCGTTGGGCTCGCAGCGCTGGGGCCGAGCGCGCTGTGAACGGACTGGGCATGCTGGTCGAACAGGCCGCTGAGTCTTTTCTGTTATGGCGCGGTGTGCGACCCGCAACCGCTCCGGTGCTCGCAACGCTGGCGCAGGTTGCTCAATGAGCCACGCTGAGCCCGAGCGAGCCGCGTAGCGCGGTCTGCGCGACGGCGAAATCCTCCTCGAAGCATGGGTTCGCCATCATCAATGCCATCGCTGCGGTGGCGATCAGGCGGCCGGCAGCCACGTCGGTGGGATAGTGCGCACCAATAATCACGCGCGAATCGGCAAAGCTGCTGCCGCGTGCATACAGCTCAGCACGCCGCTCCGGAACCATGCGCGCCAATATCAGCCCACAGGTCATGCCGAAGGCGCCATGACCGCTGGGATAGGAAGCATGGTCGCGAAGCTCGCGATAACTGGCACTCGCCACCGGGTTTTCCGGTAAATCGGCGCCCGGCGCCACATCTCCCAGCCGTTCGACTTTGGCGCTGATCAGGTAGGGCCGCGCCCTATGCCAATAGCTTTTGGCTATCCTGGCCAGTTGCGCCGCCTCGCTGGCGGAGCGAGTGAGGAATTCCAGAGCGGATGCTGCGGCAACCGGGTCATGAAATTCTCCGGCAGCCGCCGCGACGCGTGCGCAGGAGATCTGGGCGTCGGCGACGGCCCCCACTGTGCGGCCCGAGGCGCGCGCCGCGCGCTGCACCTCGAGCACGGCGGCAAGATCCGCGCGCTCGAGCGCGCTGCCGGCTGCGGGCGGTGGTGCGATCAGCGCGACGACGTCGATCGGCGTCGCCGGCAGGTAACTCACCATACCCACGAGCGGCCGCTGACATTGCGCGCCACCACCGGGTTGTGCAGCCGCCGGCGGCGCCATGCCTGCCGGGAGCGATTCATCGGCGCGCGCCTGGCACAGCGGCGCCAGCGACGCCATGATGCCGGTAACGATCAGGGCTCCAACACCTATCCTACTCACGCATTCATCCGGGCCGTTTGCCGATATTGCTGCCAAAATATTTCCCCGCTGCGTAAATTTCCACGACGGCATTGTCGCTGATATGACGATCAACACAAACTGCCGCGGGTTGCCTGTGCGGCCTAATATGCGTGGCTATGTAAATGGTTTACAGTGCAACCGATGAGCCTGACCACAGTTAATTTTCGTCAGTTCGGCGGTGCGCGCGCGCCAGGCAGCCAGTGACGCGTCCGGGCGGCAGGGCGCGGCGCGTGGTCTCGGCAGTGCAGCAGCTGCCGTTCCGTCACCTCGTCAACCCCTACGCACCGATCGAGATATTGAGCGCCGACCAGGTGGAGGCGATTATCGGCGCCGCACTCACCATCCTTGAAACCCGCGGCATGCGCTTTCTCGAGGCCAGCAGCCGGAAATTACTGAGCGCGGCCGGCGCTGATTGCGACGAGGCTACCATGATGGTGCGTTTCGACCGCGGCCTGGTGCTGGAAAAGCTGGCGCTGGCGCCGGCCGAGTTTCGCCTGCGCGCCCGCAATCCCGCCCATGATCTGCACGTGGGCGGCAACAGCGTGGTGTTCTGCTGCGTTGGCGGGCCCGCTTTCTGCAGCGACCTCGATCGTGGCCGGCGGCCGGGGACGCACGCCGAGGTCTGCGATTTCCTGCGACTGGTGCAGAGCCTGAATATCCTGCACCAGGAATCGGGCGGCCCCTTCGAGGCGATGGATCTGCCGCCAGAGACACGGCATCTCGACCTGTATCTGGCGCAGCTGACACTGCTCGACAAGAACTGCCAGGCCAACGCCCTCGGAGCTGAGCGCACTGCCGACTGCATTGACATGAACTGCATCGCATTGGGCGTGGATCGCGACGCGTTGGCGCGCGACCCGGCGGTCATGGCCATCGTCAACACCAACTCGCCGATGCAGCTCGATATTCCCATGACCGAGGCCGTCATCGAGTTGGCCTCCTCAGGCCAGGCCTGTGTCATCACGCCCTTCACCCTGGCAGGTTCCATGAGTCCGGTGACGCTGGCCGGCACGCTGGCGCAGCAGACGGCCGAAGTGCTGGCCGTGGCCACCCTGGCGCAAACCGTGCGGGCTGGCGCGCGTATCGTCTACGGCTCCTTCTCCTCCAACGTCGATATGCGCAGCGGTGCACCGGCGCTTGGCACACCGGAGTACACCAAGGCGGCGCTCGCCAGTGGCCAGATTGCGCGCCGACTCAAGCTGCCGCTGCGCTCGAGCAACGCCAACTCATCGAACTGCGTGGACGTGCAGGCAGCCTACGAGAGCGGCATGTCGCTGTGGGGCGCGATCATGGGGCATGCTAACCTCGTGTATCACGCCGCCGGCTGGATCGAGAGCGGCCTGACCGCCTCCTTCGAAAAGCTGATCGTCGACGCCGAAATGCTGCAGATGATGGCCGAGTTCCTGCGGCCTATAGAGGTGAACGACGGTGAGCTGGCGCTCGACGCGATTGCCGAGGTCGAGCCTGGCGGCCACCATTTCGGCACCGCCCACACACTCGAGCGCTACGAGACCGCCTTCTATACGCCCATGCTCTCGACGCGCCAGAACTTCGAGACCTGGCAGGAAGCCGGCTCCGAGGATGCCACGCGGCGTGCTAACCGCATCTGGAAAAACATGCTGGGCGAATACCAGCAGCCGCCGCTCGATCCGGCCATCGCCGAGGAGTTGGCCGACTACGTCGCGCGCCGCAAGCACGCCATCGCTGCCCGTTAGGCGGGCCGGCAATCACTCAACTACCAGGGAGCAAAGGCTATGTTCAGGGCATTGGTGCTGGATCACGGCGACGGCAAAGTCAATGCCAGCGTCCAGGAGCTGGACGAAACCAGCCTGCCGGCCGGCAACGTCACGGTCGCGGTCGATTACTCCACCATCAATTACAAAGACGGCCTGGTGATCACCGGCGCGGGCGGCCTGGTGAAGCGCTACCCGCATGTGCCGGGCATCGATTTTGCGGGCACCGTGCTGGATAGCCAGCACCCGGCCTGCAAACCCGGCGACGCGGTGGTGCTCACGGGCTGGCGTGTAGGCGAGGTGCAGTGGGGTGGGCTTGCCCAGAAGGCGCGCGTCAACGGCGACTGGCTGGTGCCCCTGCCATCAGGCCTCAGTACTCGCCAGGCCATGGCGGTCGGCACCGCCGGATTTACCGCAATGCTCGCGGTCATGGCCCTCGAAGCCCATGGGCTCAAACCAGATGGTGGCGAGGTGCTGGTGACCGGTGCTGCCGGCGGTGTGGGCTCGGTCGCCATCGCGATACTTGCCCGGCGAGGCTACCAGGTGGTGGCCTCGACCGGACGTGCAGAAACGCAGGAGTATCTCAAGAGCCTGGGCGCCAGTGCCGTCATCGATCGCACGCCGTTTGCGCAGCCGCCGGGCCGGCCGCTCGAAACCGAACGCTGGGCGGGCTGTGTGGATTCGGTTGGCGGCAACACCCTGGCGCGCGTGCTTGCGCAGATGAAATACGGCGGCTCCGCGGCGGCAGTGGGGTTGGCCGGTGGCGCAAAGCTCGAGCACACCGTCATTCCATTTCTGCTACGCGGCGTGAATCTGCTGGGTATCGATTCAGTCATGTGCCCCAGGCCACGGCGCATCGAAGCCTGGCAGCGCATCTGCAGCGATCTGCCAGCCGTGAGCCTTGCGGCCATGAGCGTTGAGATCAAGCTCGCCGAGGTGCCGCAATTTGCGCCGCAGATACTCAAGGGCCTGGTACGCGGCCGCGTCGTTGTGAACGTCAACGCCTGAGCGCGCGCACCGCAGCCCGCCCCGCATTACTTCGCTGATAAGGAGCAACCAGCACATGACTTTGGTCTCAGCGGCCATTCTGCTGTTCCTGGTGATGGACCCACTGGGGAACATCCTGCTGTTTGTCGCCGCGCTCAAGGGCGTGCCGGCGGCGCGCCGCGCACGGGTGGTGGTGCGTGAGCTGCTCATTGCCTACGCCGTGATGGTCGTGTTCCTGTTCACGGGCGAGCACCTGCTCAAGGCCCTGAGCATTTCCGGCCCGGCGCTGACCATCGCCGGCGGGCTGGTGTTGTTCCTGATTGCGCTGCGCATGGTGTTTCCGTCAGCCGATAACTCGCTCGCCGAACACGTCGAAGGCGAGCCCTTCCTGGTGCCGCTGGCCATTCCCTACGTCGCCGGCCCCTCCGCGTTGGCGACGCTCCTGCTGCTGATGAGCCGCGAGCCGCAGCGTTGGCCCGAGTGGTTATTGGCACTCACGTGCGCCTGGGCTTTGAGTGCGATGATCCTGGTGCTCGGCGGCAAGCTCAGCAAATTTCTCGGGCCGCGCGGCCTGCTGGCGCTCGAACGACTGATGGGTTTGTTGCTGGTGGCGGTGGCCGTGCAGATGTCTCTCGAAGGCTTGCGCGGCGCACTACCGCAGCAATAACCGCTTGATTAGCGGTTATTGATTCGTATATGTTACAGCCATGTGGCTACCCTCTGAGCTCGCAGCCTTTGCCCAGGTGGTTGAACTGGGTTCTTTTACCGCCGCTGCGCGAAGCCTGGGTGTTCCCAAGGTGGCAATCAGCCGCGCAGTGCAAAGCCTGGAAGCCCGCGTCGGTACCAGGCTGCTGACGCGTACCACGCGCCGTGTGGCGCTCACCGATGCGGGCCGCGCCCTGCTCCCCTGCGCTCAGCGCATCGCCCAGGCCGCCGATAATGCCCGCCGGCTGGTCACGCCGCTGACCGAGCATCGCGCGGGACTCCGGGTGCTGGCAGATCCGGCCTATGGCCGACTGTTGCTCTCGCCGCTCCTGCCGCGCTTCCTCGAGAGCTACCCGGATATCCCGCTGGAAGTCGAGATGGTCGGCGTGCTGCCCGATGAGCCCGGCGAGCAGTGGGATGTGCTGATCCAGAATGGACCGCCGCGACGCGAGCAATTGGTGGGCACGGCCCTCGGTCGGCCGCCCGTGATTCTGTGCGCAACGCCCGCCTACCTGAAGGCGCATCCCGCGCCCGAGCAGCCCGCCGAGCTCACGCAGCACGCGGTGCTGGTGCCCGGCCAGTCGGTCACCCAGCTGCGCCTCCATCGCGGCCGCCAGCAGGCCCAGGTGCCGCTCACGCCGCGTCTGATCGTGACCGACCCGTCGGTGGTCCATGCCGCCATGGCTGCCGGCGCCGGCATTGGTGTGCTGCCCGAATTCCTCTGCCGCCAGGGCCTGGCGATGGCAAAACTGACACGCGTATTACCCGACTGGCAGGTCGCCGACCTGCTCGAGCTCTATGCTGTCACCGACCTGCGCCGCGCTGGCCTTGGCGCCGTCAAGGCGCTCATCGGATTCTTCAGCGCCAATATGGTGCCGGTGCTCGGCAAGGCCTAAGCGCGCAACGGCTGAAGGGACTAGTTGTCCTTCGGCACGAATGCTGTGGTCCAACCCAAAGTCAGCCCGCTATTGAGCCTGTGACCGTTGGCGCCGCTGACGGCGCCCTTATACAACACAAAGACGCTGCTGCGGGCGGTGAAATTCCAGGCCGCGCCGGCGCCCAATTGTACATAGCGTTCTGCGGCGAGCTGGTCATGATGCGCAAATAACGGGTGCGTCGGTGGCACGGGCACAGGTATGCCGCCATGAGTCTGCTGCCACGAAGCCACGGCGCGCAGGCTCCAGGCAGGTGTTAGAAAGTGTCCGAACTCCAGGTCCGCATTGCTGCGATCATGGCCGACACCCGCCACCGTCTCGACAAAGGCAAAGTTGTAACGCAGCTGCACATAACTGCGCGGTAGCCACGGATCCAGGCTTTTGGCGGCAAAAAACCCAAGCCATCGTTCCTGGAGATCTCGACCTGGTGCCGAGTGACCAAAAGTGGGATAGGCATGGCTGGGGATCACCAGCGCCACATAGGGCGCAAAGGCGATCGGCCACTCACTGACTTGGTAATGCGCCTCGAGTCGCCAATCCGTGAAGTAGCCATGGTATTGGCCGTTGTCGATAGTGGTACCCGGGTGCGGATGGGTTCCGCTGTACCTGGCGCGCGTATAGGGAATGCTAGCCGCCAACAATACGCAGTCGGTCAAGGCATAACTCGCCGCGAGCGACACGGCTTGCGTGCGCGTATGGCCGGCGTCAATCGTATTTCCATTGGGCAGGTAGTGATCGCGATTAAACGCGTCGTTGAATGCAACTTCGACTCCGGTGGTGCCCTGTCGGGGTAACCAGGCCTGAGCGTCGGCCATCGTACTGAATGAGCTGGCCAGCACAGCTGGCATCAACCACCGCGTCATGAATCGCATGCCTTCACCATTATTTTGTACGTTGGTGTTCGCGAATCCAGGCGGGGCGATCCTGGAACCGCCCCGCCGGAGTCTATACCCAACCCGGACTGCAAACAGTCCGCTACCCGTGCGGATGTAGCGGCTGGAAGTAATGCTCGTCCACCCAGGCGCCTACTTTGCGGCCCAGGCGCACGCCATGCTCCACGGAATTGCGGAAATGCATGCCGCCGTAAACGCGTGCATTGATGATTTCGCTGACCAGCCCATCCGGGCCTGCGAACTGGTGCGGGATCGTGTTAGCGACCGTGCTGTTGAACGTGATGGGAACTTCCTCGCCCACCTCACGGCGAATCACCTCGGCCACGGCGCCGGCGACGCAGCCATGGGCGGCCGGATACTCCGGATGCGGCGGGGTGTTCGCGAGCGGGAACCAGGCCGCGTCCTGCACAGTTTTGCTGTTGCCGTCGGTGTCCCCATTGCGGATCGCGGTCACCGGCCGCCAGAAGTTATAGGTGTACTTGGAATCGAAGCAGGCATTGCCGCCATCGCCAAGCGCCACGAACAACATCGCCATGAGCCGGGCGTGATCGAGCAGGTCGAGCCCCAGACCGGCCGTGAAGTTACGCAGATTGCGCGCCCAGAAAGTGTTGGGGCTTTCGGTGTGAAATAGGCCAATTTCAGTTTGCGCCGCGGTTCTTGCGGTGCTGTTGCTGGCACCCATGAGCATGGTCTCGTTGTAGTCCCGGGTATAGGTTTCGCTGCGCAGGCCGGGCGGCCCATAGGCACGAAACTGCCCAAGATCCTGCAGCGCCAGCGGACGCACCCCTGGGTTCTGGGTGCCCACAGGACTCGGCGGTCCGGGTGGCGTGAGCTGATAGGCGCCGGGTCCGCTGCCGAAGGTATAGGGCACGACGGCATTGCTTCCATCGTTCATTCGCCAGTTTATGACGGCCTGGGCGGCCTCGTTGCCGACCCTGACGCCGATCGTCCTGGCGCTGCCAGTGGCAATCGCCGCGAGTGACGCGGCGTAGGCGGCGTCCAGTGCTGCCGCCCGACTGGGAAAGTAATACCGCAATGCCGCATAAGCCGCTGTGGCGGCGGCCGCTTCGGGTGAGGCGCCGGTGGGGTTGGTGCTGAGCTGAGCGATGTACGTGCGATAACGCGGTTGAATGGCGTTGACCGCGTCGTACATCGCGATGTGGACGACGCTCAGATATGGGCCAACCGAACCGCGCTCGGCCGGGAGCGCCGCAACGAAGGTACTTGCGCCTATCTCATTCCAATCGGTGATGACATCGGCATGGGCCGCCTTAAAGGGGACCAGCAGGGCGGTGATGAGCACCCCTGCTGCTGCTATGGTTTTCATGTGTAACTCCAGTTATTAGTGATCAAGCGATCAGGAATCTGGGCGCACTGAGCAACGCATGCATGAAGCTTGCGGGAAGGGTGGCTGAAGATTCGATGAATCCAGTGCCGCAGAGTGCTCTTCGGCGGCCTTATGGCTGGCTTTTGGGGGAGGGGCGTATACTCGGGACACTCGGAAGGCAGTGCCTATGACAAACTCAATGCGAATCGGAATGCTGGCGCTCGGCCTGGCGCTCGGCCTGGCGACTATGGTGGTTTCACCAGCACGTGCCTGTGGCGATAAAGTTGCCGCCTTGGGTAGTGGCGTACCGTTTGAACGCGTGATGGCACACCACGTTACCGGTCGGGTGGTGGTGTTCATGGATTCCGGTGCGACGACCGACGCCGGCGATGTGCAGAACCGCCTGGTAAGGGCCCTGGAACGCGCCGGACACCGAGTCAGCGTCGTGCACAGTGAAACGGAGTTGGTGGGTACCCTGCAAGGGAACCCTGCTGACGTCGTGTTGGCGGATATCACACCGACTGCGCCGCCAGCTGTGACTGCCCTGGCGAGCACTTGCGTGATTCACCCGTTGAATCGCAAGGCTGGCAATTTAGTCCGCGCGGTTGATGACATCGTCGCCAGACGAAATTCGGCTGGTGACAACTCATGTGTTGCGAGTGGTCACCCGGGAATCTGATTCGCGGCACGCTGAATCCGACGCGACCCCAGTAGTGGCGGCGCACTCGGGCGGATTTCGAATCGATGATCTAAGTGTCGACATCGGACGTGCCCTGGTTCAGCGCGGCGAGCTGGAAGTTCCCTTACCCAAACTGTCCTTTGACCTGCTGGTGGCGCTGGCGCGTGCGGCGCCCAACCTGCTGACGCTTGACGATCTCATGAATCAGGTCTGGCCAGGTCTGGTCGTGGCTCCGGACACGGTCAGTCAGCGCGTCAAACTGCTGCGCGCCGCATTGGGCGATGATTCGAAGACGCCGCGTTATATTGCGGGCGTACGTGGCCGTGGCTATCGGTTGATCGCCATAGTCAGCGATTTGCATGCGCCGGCGCAGCCACTACAGTCGCTGCGTTCGCAGCTTTCGCAGCTTTCGCAGCCCATTATTGTGCCCGCCGTCGACGGTGCGCGTCACCCGCATTGGCGAATGGTTGTCGTGGGCAGTAGCGTGTTGGTGGCGCTCGCCGCGACCGTCGTGCTACTGAATCGGCCGACCACCGAGCGCGCGGCTACTGTCGCGGCTGCAACGAGTGCAGCAGGTGCAGCAGGTGCAGCACAGCTGCCTGAGCGCTCGATTGCCGTGCTGCCGTTTGTCAATTTGGGCAAGACCGATAATAGCGATCTATTGGCGCTGGGTATCCCGGAAGCCGTGTTGCATCAGCTCGCTACGCTCAATAACCTTCAGGTCATTGCGCGCACCTCATCCTTCGCGTTCCGCGACAGCAAGGTTGACGTGCGCGCAATCGGCCAACGGCTGAACGCGCGCTACTTATTGGAAGGCAGCGTGCAGACAGATCGCGGCCGGCTGCGAGTCACGGCACAGCTGGTCGACGCTGGCAGCGGTGGTCACGTCTGGTCGATGCAGTTTGACAAGACTCCGGACGACGTCTTCGCCTTGCAGGATGAGATTGCGCTGCGCGTGGCTCGGGCGCTGCAGGTCAGTCTCGATGCCGGCGCCACCGAACAACTCGCCGCCAGCAATACCGCCATTTTCGACGCCTACCTCGAATACCTGCAAGCCAGCTCGTTGCTGGCGACCTGGCGACTGGCGGATATGCAGGCGGCGATTCAGCGCGCGGCCAAAGCCGTTGCGCGCGATCCCAGCTTCGCTGCCGCCTATGTGTTGTTAGCCAAGGCCACGGTGCGCTCGGCCGAGTTTGATGTTACCGCCGACCGTCCGCAGCGCATGGCCGCTGCTTTGCAGCAAGGCCAGCAGCTGCTACAAAAGGCGCTGGCGCTCAACCCTCGCGATAGCCGCGCCTATGTCGAACGCGCTTACCTCACCGCTTTTAGCGACACCATGGCGGCCGAAAAAGACTATCGCCGCGGACTCGAACTCAACCCGAACGATGCCGAGGCCTACGAAGGTCTGGCTGTCATACTGGCTGATCAGCCCGCGCAGCGCGCCGCCGCGGTGCGCGCCATCGATCAGGCACGCAAGCTCAATCCACTGGAGCCGCGACTGGATGTGATCAAGGCAACGATGATCTTTTACGGTTACGGTGACAGCGCTGGCGCTGCGGAATTATTGATAGCGGCACTGAATCGCAATCCACTGTATGAACCGGCATTAGCGCGATTGCAGGAGTTACGCTGGGAAACAGGTCACCATGCAGAGGCCGCCAACCTTGGCGAACAGGTACTTTCGCGCGATCCGCAAGCTGATCAAGCGCGCCGGATTCTGCAGCTCAATTACCTTGACATGAACGATCCGGCAGCAGCCCGAAGCCTGGCTGGTGTGACTGCCAACAGCGATGCCAGTTCGCGGATTGTCATGAGCCTGTACGCGCGCGACTTTCAGCACGCAGCCGCGCTGACCTACGCTGCGGCTGCGAGCAACACCCTTGCGGGCGTCACCGAACCGCTTAGTGCAGGCGCGATTCGCATTGCAGCGCGCACCAATGGGCAGCTTGCGCGAGCCGCCGCATTCTTCACGCAGCGCGGCGATATCAAGTGGGATGAGTCGGGCAAGCTGATCCAGGGAGATGTGACCAGCCTGCAAATCAATGCTGTCGGCCTGGCTGATATGCTGTTGCAGATGGGCGAAACGGCACGCGCCCGGCAATTGCTGGAAGCCAGCCTGGCCGCGATGGATCGTGACGAGCGTGAATACCAACGCGGCGAAATCTGGTACTTCCTGATGCGACCGATAGCACTGGCGTTGCTCGGCCGCAACGATGAAGCGATTGCGGTGCTACAGAAAAAGTCCATCGAGAAAGGTGGCAGTCAGGGCGTCTGGTATACATTCGAGCTGGAGCCAGCGCTTGCAGCGCTGCGCAAGGACTCGCGGTTTGTCGCCATGCACGCGCAACTGCAGGCCCACTTGCGGGCCGAGCAAGTCGTATTGCAACGTCTGCGCGCCCAGGGGCTGGTGCCCAGGCGTAGCTAAACCAAGCGCCCGCGCTTCGGTCAGCAACTGATTCAGCCTGTCTTCGCGGCTTCCACCTGGATGGCGAGGTTCACCTTCATGCTGAAGCCATAACCCTTGCCATAGTCGATGCCGAAGTCAGCGCGATCAAGCACCGCGGTGGCATCGGCACCGCAGGTTTCGATCTTGGTCATCGGATTGGGCTTGCACATGAAGCTCCTGATAACCAGCTTCACCGGCTTGGTGACGCCATGGAGCGTGAGTTCGCCGCTAACTTCCGTAGGCGCCTGGCCTTTGAATCGGGAGAAAGTGCCCTTGTAGGTGGCGGTCGGAAATTTCACCACGTCGAACATATCGGCACTCTTGACGTGCACATTCAACTTGTCGTAACCGAAGTCAATCGAAGTGGTGTCGACCGTGATGTCGATCGCGCCGCTACGCGCCGCGGCATCAAGCTGTACCGTGCCGGTAGTGTTTCTGAACTTGCCGCGCCACACCGACAGACCACCCATGTGATCGGCTTCAAAACTTGGATAGGTGTGACTTGAATCGATCTTGTATGAAACGGGTGCCGCCAGCGCGGCGCCACCGGCAAGTGCCAATAGAGTGAACAGAGTTGTCTTCATGGGAATAGTGCCTCCAAAATGGCTGCTGAATGAGGTTGTCTGAATACTAGTGGCTGGCGTTAACCAGGTGAAAGCGCACCCGCACCTGATCTTCGATGACATCGTTCCAGGACGCATCGCCGATGCCAAAAGCCTGGCGCGACACGAGCATTGTGCCATCAAAGGCCGTGCCGGTCGCACCCGCGCTCACCGCAACCGGCACGGTGATGGTCAACACCCTGCCTTTGATAGTCAAGGCGCCGGTGGCCTCAAATTGTGTCGCGGAAATCGCCTTGACCGCCGTGGAACGAAACGTCGCCAGCGGAAACCTGACGCTGTCAAACCAGGCCTGCTTGCGTATCTCGGCATTGTAGGCCGGATCGCCGATATCCAGACTGCCGGGTTCCACATCGAGATTGGCGCTCGCAGCGACGGGTTTGCTGGCGTCGTACACGATCTGCCCGCTGAATTTCCGGAACGGGGCCTCAACGGGTACGCTTTCCTGCCTGAAGGTGGCGACGATGGTGCTTTTGGCGACATCAAGGCCGGCGTCAGCCGCCAGGGCCAGGGCAGTCGCCAGGCAGGTAATGGCAAGACCCGGGCCGTGCAGCCGGCGCGTTCCAGAATTATTCCGTCGCATAGAGAACCTTAATTTTTCCTGGCCGGCAGCGAGGGCAGCATACGACGCAGCGTATCGTCCTTGTCTATGAAGTGATGTTTGAGCGCCGCGAGCAGGTGCACGACCAGCACCGCCACCAGCAGCCAGCCCAGCGTCTCATGCACGTCACGCCAGCTGTCGGCGAGCGCTTTGTTTTTCATCACCAGATCCGGCAAGGGCAGCAGGCGCAGATAGACAATCGGGACACCGGCAGCATTGCTGTATACCCAACCCGAGAGCGGTAAAGCCAGCATTAACACATAAAGCACCCCATGCAGGCTGTGGGCCGCAATGCGCTGCCAGGCCGGCATCGTCACCATGGCCGGCGGCGTGTGAGTCACGCGCCACAGGATGCGCAGCGCCGCGAGCCACAGTATGGTGATGCCCACCCACTTGTGCCAGTTGTAGACCTTGAGCTTCAACGGTGTGATGCCCATGTCGGTCATCACCCAACCCATGACCAGAGCCACGCCGATCAGGCCGGTGATCAACCAGTGCAGGCTGACGGCGGTACGGGTGTATTGTGCCCTATTCATATCAGCTCCACATTCGCTGCCGCCACACTCTCGCCGCCACTCTGGATGGTGCGCACCAAAGCCAGCGCCTGCGGCAGGATCTGCGCCGCGTAGAAACGCGCGCTCTGCAATTTGCCCAACAGGAAATTCCGATCGTTCGCGCTGCCCGCCAGTTGCGTGGCCGCGATGTACGCCGCGCGCGCCATGAGCCAGCCACCCAGCACTACGCCGCAAAGACGCAGATACGGCACGCTCACACCGTAGGCAGCATCGGGTGCACTGCGCAGCTGCAAGCTCAGCGCCTCGCTGGCGACGCGTAGCCCGGTCAGTGCTTCGCGGGCGTTGGCGAGGGTCTCGGCGAGCGCCGCAGCGTGCGGTGCGGCATTCGGCGCGGTGCCCGCAGCGTAGCCGGCCAGTTCCTGTTCCGCCTCATCGAGCAACGTGCGCAGCGCCGCGCCACCATCCAGCTTCACTTTGCGGCCGAGCAGATCGTTGGCCTGGATCGCCGTCGTGCCTTCGTAAATCGAGGTGATGCGCACGTCGCGATACAACTGTGCAATCCCAGTCTCCTCGATGAACCCCATGCCACCGTGCACCTGCACACTGAGCGAGACCAGCTCGGCGCCGTATTCGGTGCCCCAGCCCTTGACGATCGGTATCAGCAACTCACCGCGCGCCAGTGCGGCAGTACGACCCACCGCATCGGGCAGTGCCCGCGCCAGATCAAGCTGCAGTGCGGTGTACAACGACAGGGCACGCATCGCTTCAACCCCGGAGCGCATCGTCAGGAGCATACGGCGCACGTCAGCGTGGTGAATGATGGTAACCGAACCTTCACTCTTCACGCCCACCGCTCGACCCTGCACACGCGTGCGCGCCCAGTCTAGCGCCTGTTGAAAGGCGCTCTCGGCCAGGCCGATGCCCTGCACACCGACCGAGAGTCGCGCCGCGTTCATCATGACGAACATATACTCGAGACCGCGATTCGCCTCGCCCACCAGCCAGGCACTCGCGCCGCCGTTATCGCCATAGGCCAGTACGCAGGTTGGACTGGCGTGGATCCCCAGTTTGTGTTCGATCGATACGCAGCGCACGTCGTTGCGCCTGCCCGGCGTGCCATCGCTGTTCGGAATGAATTTTGGCACCACAAACAGCGACAGGCCCTTGACGCCAGAGGGCGCACCATCGATGCGCGCCAGCACCAGGTGCACGATGTTCTCCGCCATATCGTGATCGCCGTAAGTGATGAATATCTTTTGGCCCGAGAGCCGATACTCGCCGTCCGCGGCTGCGGCGCGGGTGCGAATCGCGGCCAGATCTGAACCGGCCTGCGATTCTGTAAGATTCATCGTGCCGGTCCACTCGCCGCTGACCATCCTGGGCAGGTACCGGGCCTGCAGTGCCGGCGTGCCGGTCATCACCAGGGCTTCGATCGCGCCGTGCGAGAGCAGCGGGCAGAGCATGAAGGCGACATTCGCACCGCACCAGATTTCCTCGACCGCCGTCCCCAGCACCGCGGGCGCACCCTGGCCACCGTGATTTCTGTCGATGGCCAGCTGCGGCCAGCCGCCTTCAACATATTGTCGGTAGGCTTGCCTGAACCCCGCGGGCGTCGCCACGCCGGCCTCGCTCCACCTGGCGCCATCGCGATCGCCGCTGCGGTTGATCGGTGCCAGCACTTCGCTGGCAAAGCGCCCGGCCTCGTTGAGCACGGCCTCGCACAGCTCGGTAGAAAAATCCGGAAATAGCGGCAATTGCGCTAACTGCCCGGCATTCAAGAGAAAATCGAGCACGAAGCGCTGGTCGGCAATGGGCGCACGATACATCTTTGGAAACCTTGGGCAGCTACCCCGTTACAATATGACAAGTCTACTGAAATCCGGCTTTGGCCGTGGAACGGGAATGCCGTCACGGCGACCGACACCACAACTATTCATTATAGGCACCATGTCCCAGCTGTCGGTGAACACAGACTCAAATCCGCCGCGACGCGACGTCGCTGCTGAACTGGGCCAACTGTTTGCGCAGGCCCTGAACGCCTGGCGCATACCCGCGCTGTCACTGCACGATTCTGCCGGCGAAACGCTGTGGTTAAGTGAAGGATCGTTCGGTCCGGACGAACACAGCGTGGTGCTGGCGGCACTTGACGTCTTTGCCCTCGAGCCGCAGCGCGTCTGCATACACCGCAAGCTCGAAGATGGTCGGCGTGGCCTGTTTCTCGCCGCGCGCGACCCGCTTGGTGGCTGCAGCGGTCTGGTGTTCGCCGTCATTGAAGGCGCCGTGGTCGACGAGCGACGCCTGATTTCGCCGCCGCTGCGCGCGCTGTTACAACGCCTGAGCATGCTGTTGGCGCCGCCGGTGGACAAGCGCAATGCAACGCCGGCGCCCATCGGTGAGTCTGCCGAAGCCAATGCCCTGCCCGATGGCGCGCCCATTCATGCGCGTTGCTATACGCGACTTCAACAGGGCGGCGGCACGCGCCGCTACGAAATCTCGGTGACACCGGCTAACAGCAACCACGATGCCAGTGTCATCGAACGGGTGGTCGAGTGGCTGGCCCAGCATCGCCAGCGCTACGTCGCCAAGCCCTCGACCTTTACCATCGCCATCTCGGCTACGGCCGCCGCTGATGCGCAGTTTGCCGCGCGACTGGAGCAGTGCCTGACCCGCAATGAAATCGACGAGGGCCTGGTGATGATATTGGTGCCGGCGGCGGCCTGGCAGATGCAACCTGAGCGCGTGAAGCTGTTGCTCGCAGCCTGCGAGCGCGTGCGCTGTCATGTCGTGCTCGATGATTTTGTGCTTAACGAGACCTCGCTCGACCTGCTGCGCAGCAAGGCGGTGCGCATGCTCAAACTGAATGCTGAACTCACCAGCGAAGCGATGGAGCATCGTTACCCGCGCGCCATACTGTCGGCCTGCGTACAGATCGCGCGGGTGCTGGGCATACACTGCGTCGCCAAGCGCGTCGCGACCGTCACCGCAAAAAACTGGCTCACGAACGCCGGCATCGACTACATCGACCCGCTCAATTCCTTCGAAACAGGCGCTGCCAAAATGAAGGGCGAGTCGCCGTTCCTGCGGCAGGTTTCGTAGCCGGAACAGGTTTCGTGACAGCGCCAGGCCGTGCGCCAGCGCTGGCAGACCGCCCGCCCGCCGCGCCGCCGTAGGGGTTGTAACCCGGCTGCCGATCAGGCTTTGAGGGCCCGGCCGGCGTCTTCGCCGGCGCTGCGCCTGGGCCTTTGCGCTCGCTGGTATCGCCTTCCAGCTTGAGCCCCGGCACCTCCAGCCGCTTGAGCAGGCGCGAAGTGGAATCGAGGGCGTGTTTGCCTGTGTCCACCGCCCACTGCCATACCGCGTTACCGCGTGCATCGTGCTGCACGCCGCCCAGGCCTGGTTCCGGCTTGTCGTCTTTGGTGCCCATGCCTTTACCAGCTGTAATGCGTCCGATAGCGCACGATGCTCTCACCATCCCTGGGCACGGTAACGGTGAAGTGTATGAGTTGCGCGCTGTCTTTCTGGAAGTCCTGCGAATGACTCAGGATTTTCCAGTTGCTCCAGCGGTACATCGGTTCCCTGATTATCACCTCGACGGGCTGCGATTTGTGATTGCGAATCTTGACTTCAATTTCTTCCTCGACCCAGCGCGCGTGTGTATCAACCTGGTAATCGACCTGCCGGCGCTCGCCCACGACATCGAAAGCGCTGCCTAGTTTAAGGCGCAGGGTTTCATCCTTCGGAGTGTGGCCGATGGCATCCTCACCGATAAATTCCAGACTGCCCTCGCCCGTGTCGAGGCGTGAGACCCGCACGCGCCCGGCCGGCAGCGGCACACCCAGGCCCGAGGCGGTGTCATTGCGAAACTCCACGTAGCTTTCTACTTTGCTGCTGGTATTGATGCCGGGGTCACGCTCGGTGTACGGCGCGCCAAAGCCCGGTGAACCCAGTGCGTTGTAAATCAGCAGGCGCCTGGCTGGAATCTGTTTAGCCTGGTCGAACAGTTCGATCTGTTTGGTGGAATTATTGGGCAGCGTAGTGGTGCGACCCAGCGTATAGAGGTGAAATTCATCGAAGGCTTTCTCGGCAAAGCCCGCGTCCGCCTCGACCCTCGAAGCTTTCAGCATCGGCGCATACGCCGCGCGTGGTTGCGGCGCCTGCACCCGATTCACATCGCCGGCCACCAGCTTGAGGCGCGCGTCGTGATAGCTCGCACCCGATTGGTTGATGACGCTCACCCAGGCCGAGAGATCGAGCAGCCCGCTATTGGCATTGCGCCCCTCGTTGAACACCACATTGTAATCAGCCCACCAGGTGATGCCGCCGGTCTGGTAGGTCACGCGCGCACGCTGCGTGCCACTGACCGGCGAATTCAGATCCCAGACCAGTGTCGGCTGCGTGATCAGGCCGCCCGGCAGCTCCGGGAACTTCACCGCTGAATAGCCGTTGAGTGCATGCACGCTGCCATCGCTGCCGCGCAGTATGAGTCCGTCACTGGCGGACAACAGCGTGCCGGTAACGCTCGAGGTTTCATTGCCCACACTGCGCTCCACCGTGATGGGCTTGTCGATATAGCGCAGCATGAGCTTGGCGGTGCTCACCAGATCAAACTGGAAATTCTGCTCCAGTACGCGCACCAAAGGGTTCGCCGGCACCGTGAAGGTAACCGTGGTCGGATCAATCAGCCCCGCGACCTCGCTGAATCGCAGCGTTGAACGACCGGCGCTTAAGGTGACATTGCGATCCTGCCTGACCATGGCGTAACCAGGCACCGACGCCGCTGAGGGCACTGAGCCACCGGGCACTGGCCGATAGAAGTCGGCGGTGATCGCACCCGGTTGCTGCGAGCTGTAAATGGTCAAGGCGGTTTCATCATCCTGCCCCGCTCCCACGGCCGCCGTCGGGAGCGCGGACATCAGCAGGCTGCCGAGCGCAGCAAAAACTGCCGTGAAGTACGACTCATTCCCTGGTTGCATGCTGCAATTCCTGTGTGAAAAAGTGCGAACTGGTTCGCGCTCCATAGCCGCCAGGCTGAAATTGTGAGCCAGCACCCATGCGCGCAATGCCCCCTGGGTGCACGATACCCTGAGTACCGGCCGATTGGCATACTCCGCTACATGCGTACCGCACCGCTGATTCCACCGCCCCCAAGCAAGCCTGGCGCCGTTGTGCCGCCAGGGCCCGTAGGGACCCTGCCCGGTGCACCACCGGCCCTGCCGATGGATCGCGAATTCATTCTCCGCAATCAAATCGCCGAACGCTACATTTCCGGGCGCCTGCCGCTCAAGGGCGCGCAGGATTTCGAACGCTACTGCCACCAGCACCCTGAACTCATGGACGAACTGGGCATGCCCGCCCGCGTTCACGCCGGCCTGCAGCTGCTCGAAGCCGGCGGTCACGCGTTGCCCTGGGAAGAGAAGCCGCGCCAGTGGTGGGAAAAATTGCCCGTTTTGATCGCGGTCGCGCTCCTGGCGATCGGCGCCCTGATCACCGCCCTGACCGTGTCCACGCGCCTGGGCGCCCGTGACGCCACGATCGTCAGCCTGCAGAAGCGCGTCGCCGAGCAACCTCTCGACCCGGCTACCAGCACCCGCAACCTGCGGCTGATCCCGAGCCGCACCGCGCCTTCGCGCCACAACAGCGTCGTGCTGGGCGGCAGCGCGCAGATGAACGATCTGAAGATTGACGTATCGTGGTCGAAATTTACCGCCTTTCGCGTCACCATCGATCGCCTGGATCAGGGCCGCGTTGCGGTACTGCACAACATGCTGCGCGATTCCAATGGCGATCTGCGCCTGGCACTCAATAGCACGGCCTTCGGCCCGGGCAGTTATCAGCTGGCGATCGAGGGCATGACCTTACACGGCGACGCGATAGCGCAGGCGTGGACTACGGTGGGGATTGTTCACTAAGATCAGTTCAGCACTGAGCGTGGCGATTGACCAAGCACCGGCCGTGTCGCGAGGTAACCGCTAACGCTCACGACTGCCAGCGTGCCCAGCACGCCAGCCAGCCAGATGAGTACATTGAATCGGTAGTGAAGATCAAGTTGTCGTGCCAGAAGATAACCGCCGAGCGCGGCGCCGCTGGCCGCGAGCAAACCGGCGAGTAGGCCGATAGCGGCAAATTCGCTCACGGCACTGCGCATCAGCATGGCGCGACCGGCGCCCAGCACCCGCATGATGGCGGTCTCGTAACGACGCTCATCGCGACTGGCCTGCACGGCGGCGAGCAACACCGTGAGACCAGCCAGCAGCGTAAATACAAATACGCTCTGCACCGCCGTCACCGCCTTGTCGATTACCGAGCGTACCTGTGTCAGCAGATCGCCAATATTGAAAATCGAGACACTGGGGAAGCGCTGCACGAGCGCAGCCAGCTCGCCCGCCGTGCGCGGCTCATAGCGCGCACTGGTCATGTAGCTGCCCGCCGCGCCATCCAGTAGGCCGGGTGGAAAGACGATAAAGAAATTGGGACGGAAGCTATCCCACTTCACCTTGCGAAAGCTGGCCACACTCACTTCGATGGATTCACCGGCGACATCAAAGCGCAGTCGATCGCCCAGCTTGAGTCCCAGTGATTCCTGAAACTCGCTGGCCAGCGAGACCAGTGGCTGGCCGGTATCCGCAGCGCCCCACCAGCGCCCGGCGATGATCTGATTGTCATCGCCCAGTTCGTTCGACCAGGTGAGATTTTGCTCGCGATCGGCGAGGTTGGCGCCACGCCCGCCAAAGCGGGTGCTGCCGCCCGGAGGTGAACTGCGCTGTGGCGATCGACTGGCTGTCGGTGCAGCGGCGGGCACGGCCTCGCCATTGATGGCGAGCAGGCGCCCGCGCACCATGGGCAACATGCGCTCGGGTCTAGCGCCCTGCGCAATCAATGCGCTGCGAAACTGCTGGTGCTGATCGGCAGGAATATTGACGAAGAAATAATTCGGCGCGCCCTGTGGCAGGCTGGTGCGCCAGTCAGTCACCAGATCGCGCCGCAGAATGGTCAGCACCAACAACAGCATAACCCCCAGCCCGAAGGCGATAATCTGCGCGATGCTGGCACTGCGGCGGCGGGCGAGATTCGCAAGCCCGTGGCGCAGCGTCAGGTTGGCGCTGCGCCGCGCGCGCCCGGCAAGCTGCACCAGCAGGGCACCGCCCAGGCCCAGAAACAGAATCATGGCCGCCACCGCCGCCACGAACCACAGGCTCAAGGTCCAATCACCAAGCGTGCCGTAAACAACGGCGATGAGCGCCGCCAAAGCCGGCAACAGCGCGAGCCAGAAAGCGGCCGGTGGTGGACCGAGGTCTCGGCGCAGCACGCGCAGCGCCGGCACGCGGGTCAGCTGCAGCAGCGAGGGCAAGGCGAAACCGGCCAACATCGCCACGGCCACGACCAGGCCGATGAACACCGGCGCCCAACCTGCGGGTGGCAGATCGGTGCGCAGAAAACCGGCCAGCGCACGCAGCAACCACAGTTGTGTCAGCCAACCGAGCGCTGCGCCGATCAGCGTGGCCACCAGCGCCAGCAACAACAGCTGCACCACTGTCACAGCCAGCACCAGGCGCCGGCGCGCACCCAGTGTTTTCATCAGCGCCACCACATCAAGATGGCGTGCCAGGTAACTGCGCGCGCTCATGGCCACAGTCACCGCGCACAGCAGCACCGCAACCAGACTGGCAAGCGAGAGGAAACGCCCCGCACGCCCCGCAGCATCGCCAATCTGTGGGCTCGCATCGCTCACTTCGGCCCAGCGTTCACCAGGGTGTTGCTGCAATTCAAAGGTGCTGCGAAAAGCAGCCAGCGCCGTCCGCTCGCCCGCGAGCAGCAGCGCGAATTCCACCCTACTGGCAGGTTGCAGCAGTCTGGTAGCGGCAAGATCCACAATATTGATGAGCAACGCGGGCGCAAATTCTACGAACGTAGACCCCTGATCGGGGCGCGAAATCAGAATTCGACTCACGCGCAACGCCTGCGCGCCGACATTGAGCACAGTACCCACAGTGGCGCCGAGTGCAGCGGCCAGGCGCGAATCTGGCCAGCACTCACCACTGGCCGGAATATCATGGGTAATCGCACCACTGGCGAAGGGCTGCGACGCCACCTTCAGCGCGCCGCGCAACGGGTAGCCGGCGCTAGCTGCGCGAATATTGGCGAGCTGACTGGCGTCACCACGAAACACCACCGATAGCAGTGTCGTCAGTTGCGCGCTCTGCAGTCCCAGCGCTTGTGCCTGCTGTGGCAGTTGCGGCGCAAGCGCTGCTGGCGATTCCACTCGTGCATCGGCCCCCAGAACCTCGCTGGCCTGCGCCTGCACCGCGCGCCCGATGCGATCAACCAGAAAACCAACGCCCGTGAGCGCCGCCACGGCCACACTCAATGACACCAGCAACACGGCCAGCTCGCCCGAGCGCCACTCGCGACGCAATGCCCGCAAGGCCATGAGCAGCACGTGCATGATCAGCCCGGTGCGCCGCTATCCACCAACGCGCCACTGTCCATCGTCAGCACGCGCTGGCAGCGGCTGGCGAGCGCACGATCATGCGTCACCAACACCAGCGTGGTGTCGGCATCCTTATTCAGATCAAACAGCAACTGGATGATGCGCTCGCCCGTGACGGCATCGAGATTGCCCGTAGGTTCATCGGCAAACAGCACCACGGGTGCGCCTACCGAGGCACGCGCCATCGCCACGCGCTGCTGTTCGCCGCCGGAGAGTTGTTTTGGATAGTGACCCGCTCGTGCTGCCAGACCCACGCGCGCCAGCATCATCTGGGCTGCAGCCTCCGCATCCCGCCGCCGGTTGAGCTCGAGCGGCAACATCACGTTTTCCAGCGCCGTGAGTGAGGGCACCAGATGAAATGATTGAAACACGAAGCCCACGCGCGCAGCCCGCAAGGTGGCGCGCCCATCCTCATCGAGTACCGTGAGGTCTTCGCCCGCCAACCAGACTTTTCCGGAACTGGGCGTATCAAGCCCGGCCAGCAGTGCCAGCAAGGTTGACTTGCCAGCACCCGACGGGCCCACAATCGCCACGCTCGCGCGCGCGCGAATTTCGAATGTGACCTCACGTACGATGGTCAACGGCCCCTCTGGACTGCTAACCTGCCGTGTCAATCGATCAGCCTGGAGAACCATGTCGCGCGTCATAAGCGTCCTGTTGTGTTTGCTGCTCGCGCCCCACCTGTCACGCGCGGCGCCGGCGCCAGTAGCCACGCCAGTTCGTGGCGCCAATAGCGCGGCCGCGCCCTCCGCTGCCAAAGTCATCCTGGTGTTTGGCGACAGCCTCAGCGCCGGTTACGGCCTGCCTGTGGAGCTAGGTTGGGTCAACCTGCTCGCCAACCGGCTGCGCACGCAAGGTTACGGTTTCCAGGTAGTGAACGCCAGCGTGAGCGGCGAGACCACGACCGGTGGGCTCGCGCGCCTGCAGCGCGCCCTCGACAGGCACCATCCAGCCATTGTGATACTCGAACTCGGCGCCAATGATGGTCTGCGCGGCTTGCCCCTGAGCGCCACGAGCGGCAATCTCGAGGCCATGGTGGCGATCGCCGCGCGATCGCCGCGGCGTTTATTGCTGCTGGGCATGCGCATGCCGCCCAACTATGGCGATCGCTACACCACAGGGTATGCGGCCGCTTTTGCGAACGCTGCGCGCCACCAGTGCGTGACGCTGCTGCCGTTCTTCCTCGAGGGCGTCGCCGGCAATCCGCGGCTTATTCAGCCCGACGGTTTGCATCCAAATGAGCAGGGACAACCGCTCCTGCTGGATAATGTCTGGACTGGCCTGCAACCGCTGCTGCGGGCCAAGGGAGGGTAGCGGGATGGAAAAGATCTGGATCAAACAATATCCGCCTGGCACACCGACCGAGATCGATAGCAGCGAATACCCATCGCTCAAAGCGCTTATCGAAACCAGTTGCGAGCAATTTTCATCGCGCACTGCCTACCTGCAGATGGGGCAACGACTCAGCTACGCCGAGCTTGATCAGCTCTCCGCGCGCTTCGCCGCCTGGTTGCAACGGCGCGGCCTGCGCAAGGGCGATCGCATCGCCATCATGCTGCCCAATATTCTACAGTACCCGGTCGTCCTGTTCGGCGCGCTGCGCGCTGGCCTCACGGTGGTCAGCACCAACCCGCTCTATACCGCTACTGAACTTGAACACCAGTTGCGCGACTCCGGTGCCGCGGCGCTGGTGGTACTTGAGAATTTCGCCGCAGTCGCGCAGCTGGCCCTCCCTGGCACCTCGGTGCGGCACATCATCGTCACCGGCGTCGGCGACCTGCTGAGCTTTCCCAAAGGCACGCTGGTAAATTTTGTGCTGCGCTACGTACAACGCAAGGTGCCCGCCTGGCATATTCCCGGCGCCTTTGCACTCGCCTCGCTGCTAAAGACCGCCCCCGACAAACCTGAGCCGGTAGAGCTCAGTCACGAAGATATTGCCTTCCTGCAATACACCGGTGGCACAACTGGCGTGGCCAAGGGCGCGATGCTTACGCACGGCAATATGGTCGCCAATATCCTGCAGTGCCGGGCCTGGTTTCAACAGGTGCGACTCGAGAATACAACTTTCGTTTGCGCCCTGCCGCTGTATCACATCTTCTCATTGACTGCGAATTGCCTGCTGTTTACGTCTCTCGGCGGCAAGGGATTGTTGATCACCAACCCCCGCGACTTCCCGGGCTTCGTCAAGGAGCTAGCCCACAACCCACCAATGTTTTTCATAGGCGTCAACACGCTCTTCAATGCACTGATGAACACTCCCGGCTTCAGCACGCTGGATTTCTCAAAACTCGTAGCCACCGTCGGCGGCGGCATGGCCGTGCAACGCGCCGTCGCCGAACGCTGGGAGCAGGTTACCGGCTGCACGCTCACGCAGGGCTGGGGCCTTACCGAAACCTCGCCCGCTGCCTGCGTCAACCCACTGGTGGGTGTGACATTTACCGGCGCCGTTGGCCTGCCCCTGCCTTCGACCGAGGTCAGCGTCCGCGATGACAACGGCCTCGAGCTTGGCATCAATGATTCGGGCGAACTCTGCCTGCGCGGCCCCCAGGTGATGCGCGGCTACTGGCAACGCCCCGATGAGACCGCCAAGGTGATGCTCCCCGACGGCTGGCTACGCACCGGCGATGTCGGCCGCGTTGATGAGCGCGGCTATGTGTTCATTGAAGATCGCAAGAAGGACATGATCAATGTCTCGGGTTTCAAGGTGTTCCCAAATGAAGTGGAGGATGTGGTCGCGCAGATGCCAGGGATCGCTGAAGTCGCCGCAGTTGCCCAGCCCGACGAGCGCGCGGGCGAAGTGGTTGCGCTGTATGTGGTTAAGAAAGATCCTGCACTAACGGCGGACGCGATACTCGCGCATTGCCACAAGTATCTGACAGGCTACAAACTGCCGCGGCACATCTATTTCAGAACTGAATTGCCGAAAACCAACGTTGGAAAGATCCTGCGCCGGGCGCTGAAGGAGAGCGGCTCAACGCGATAACAGCTAGCGCTTTTTGCCTGTGAAGGCGAAGACGTGGACGCCGGCTTCGGTTGTTTGGGAC
>JANMWZ010000046.1:0-5732 GCA_031441585.1 Gammaproteobacteria bacterium | reverse complement strand
GCTTTGGGCCGGGGACTATCACGCCCTGACCCTCAGGCGCGCGTACCCTTAGCGCGGCGGGCGCGGCGGGCGCGGCGGGCAGAAAATCTTCGGCACGAAAGAACAACCCTGTGGTTTGCTTAAACGTAGCGCTTTCTGTTGGGTCCGCGGGGCTGCACTGCGCTCTTCGTATCGCCGCTCTCGTCCATCACCAGGCGCTGCCAGGCCGCGTGTATTGCCGGCCGCACGATCGCCTCGGTCGCCGCCGGCAAGCTCACCAGCGTACTGCCCTGCTTGCCCCACTCGCCTTTCGCTGCTGAAAACACGCCCGGCGACTGCCGCACGCGCTTCGCCTGATCATCGGCGGTCAACTTCACCATTCCATGACCATCGTCAGGATATCCCAGCGTCGCAAAGACCTTGCCGCGCACGCGAAAATCAGGGTGCCCCTGATGCACGCCTTCAACCGTACCCGGCAACGCCAATGCCATGGCCCGGAACTCATCAATAGTGATACCTGTCACGCCCCACCTCCGCCATTCACGCCGCTGACGATTGCAAATCTGTGCGCGCATGACGCCACTACTTAACAACCGTAAGCTTCGCCCGCCGGCTATCAGGCTTGGCCGTCGTCACCCTGGTTGCCGGCGCAACTGCTTCACCGGGCGGCGGCCCATCGGGCTCGCCTTCATTGAACACCATGCCCTCACCCGTTTCACGCGCATAGATACCCAGTACCGCGACCATCGGCACGCGCACGTGATGCACGATGCCGCTGAAGCGGGCGTCGAACTCGATGCGCTCATTGTCCAGGCTCAGACGCTGGGTCGCGTTGAGCGACACATTAAGTACGATCTTGCCATCCTTGATGTAGGCGCTGGGCACCTGCACACCAGTGCGGCCAGCGTCGACGATGACGTGGGGAGTGAAACCAGCGTCGCCCATCCATTCGTGCATGGCGCGCAGCAGATACGGCCGGCGCGAGAGGCCGCTACCCGCGGAGCCAGCGCCAGCACCGCTACCGCCACCGCTTTTGCCGCCGCTGGAATCGTCGTTCGAACTCATCAGGCCACGCCCATCTCGAGTTCCGCTTCTGAGAGGCTGGCGCGGAAGGCGGGGCGCGCGAGTATGGCGGCAGCATAGCGCGCCAGGGGTTGCGCCTCGGGGGGCAGATCGATTTCATAGCGCCGCAGGCGCCAGAGGATGGGAGCGATGGTAGCGTCGACCACCGAAAATTCATCACTCAGGAAAAACGGTTTGACCTTGAAGACATCCGAGGTCTGCAAAATCGTATCGCGCAGTTCTTTCTTGAGTCGCTGTTGCTGCTTGCGATCGGTTTCGCGCTCGATCTGGGCGGCGAGGCTGTACCAGTCGCGCTCAAAGCGGTACATGGCGAGGCGAAACTGGGCGCGCAGCACCGGGTCGACCGGCATCAAGGGCGGGTGCGGGAAGCGCTCATCGAGATAATCGATGATGACGCGGGCATCGTAGAGCACCAGATCGCGATCCACCAGCGTCGGCAGGCTGCGGTAGGGGTTGAGATCAAGGAGATCTTCCGGGTAGCGCCCCGGTACCACACTGATAATTTCGATCTCGCTGGCCTTCTCCGCAAGCACGATGCGCACACGGTGACTCTGCAGCTCTTCCGGCGCGGAAAATAACGTCATGACAGACCGTCTGCTAGCCATGATGCGCTTCTCCCATGGCGGTGCGGCGCGGCAGCCGCGTCAGTGCACGTCCTTCCAGTATTCCTTCTTCATGAGCCAGGCGATCCCGGTGAAGACCAGCAGAAACAGCACCACCCAGACGCCGAGATTGCGCCGCTCGACCTGGGCCGGCTCGCCCGCATAGTCGAGAAAATTGACCGTGTCGCGCACGAAGGCGTCGTACTGCGCCTGGTTCAGCTGGCCGGGCGCTACGCTGGTGAAATGATCGAAAACTTTTTGCACGGTAGGCTTGCCATCTACCACCACGTCGACATTCCGGTAGACCGCCGCCTTGACGCCCTCCAGCTCGGACAGCACCGCCGGCATCGCCGGATTTTCCAGCGCCAGATTGTTGGTGCGTGTGGCGCGAGTCGGATCGACGTAGAAAGTCTCCAGGAAACGATAGAGATAGTCGACGCCGCGGGCCCGCGCCATCAGCGACAGATCGGGCGGCTCTTTGCCGAACCAGGCAACGCCGTCTTCAGCGCGCAGGCTCGATTGAATGTAATCAGCCGGCTTGGCACCGGCCGGAATCAGATTGGCGATCAGCAGCAGCGTGGGTATTTTCAGGTCTGCGCCCAGACGTGACCAGCGCAGGTATTTCAACGAATGGCAGCCCAGGCAGTAGTTCGAGAAATTGCGGGCGCCGCGCTGCAGCGAGGAAATATTGCCGACCTCGTTGCCGGCGTGCAGATCCTGCCAGTTGGCCGCTGTGCTCGCCGGCTCAGGTGCAGACTCCCCCGCCAGCAGCAGCGGCGCACAGAACAGGCTCAGGGCCAATGCGAAAATCTTAATCATGGAAAGTCACTCGCTTGGGCACCTGCTTGACCCGATCCCAGCGCGTGTACCAGGGCATGAGCACAAAGAATGAGAAATAACCAACGGTGAAGACGCGCGCCGCAACGACGTAAAGGCCGGTCGCAGGTTTCAGACCCAGATACATCAGCGCGCAAAACGATACGGTCAGGAGCGCGAGAAAACCCCGGAACCACCAGCCGCGATAACGCACCGACTTGACCGGCGAGCGATCGAGCCAGGGCAGAAAGAAAAACGCCAGCACCGCGAGCAGCAGCAGCAAGGCACCAACACGCTGATTGGGCACCGCGCGCAAAATGGCGTAATAAGGCGTGAAATACCACGAGGGCGCAATCGGGTCGGGCGTCGAGAGCGGATTGGCCGGCTCGAAGTTGGCCTCTTCCATGAACAGGTTGCCAAAGGTCGGCACAAAGAACACGACCACCGCAAACAGCGTCAGGAAAAAGCCGACGCCGACCACGTCTTTGACCGTGTAGTAGGGGTGAAAGGGAATGCCATCGATGGGCTTGCCATCGGGCCCCGGGTTTTCCTTGATCTCGATGCCATCGGGATTGTTGGAACCGACCTGGCGCAGTGCCACCAGATGCAGAACCACCAGCAGCAACAGCACCAGCGGAATAGCCACGACGTGCAGCGAGAAGAAACGATTGAGGGTGGCATCGGCGACGCCGTAATCGCCGCGGATCCATTCCACCAGGCCCGGGCCGATCGCCGGAATGGTGCTGAAAAGGTTGATGATCACCTGCGCGGCCCAGTAGGACATGTTACCCCAGGGCAGCACGTAGCCCAGGAACGCCTCGGCCATCAGCGCCAGGTAGATGAACATGCCGAACAGCCACAGCAGTTCGCGCGGCGCCTTGTAGGAGCCATACATGAGCGCGCGATACATGTGCAGGTAAATGACTATGAAAAAAGCCGAAGCACCGATGGTGTGCAGGTAACGAAGCAGCCAGCCGAAGCGCACCTCGCGCATGATGAATTCGACCGAATCGAAGGCGGTAGTGTCACCAACCTTGTAGAACATGGTCAGGAAAATGCCTGACACCAGCTGCATGACCAGCACCAGCAGCGCCAGCGAGCCGAAGAAATACCAGATGTTGAAATTCTTCGGCGCGTAGTACTCGAGCAGCTGCTCGCTGACGAATTTATCGACCGGTAGCCGCTTGTTCAGCCAGGCCCGAAATCCCGCCTGCTGTGCCACCCCGGAGACCGCGTCATTGCTCGCCATTACGCCACTCCCTGGGCAGTCGAATCATCCTGGCCAATGATCAGGGTGTTGTCACCCTGAAAACTGTAGGGCGGTATACGCAGGTTCACCGAAGCCGGCGAACCGTTGAACACGCGCCCGGCCAGGTCAAAGCGCGAACCGTGGCAGGGACAGAGAAAACCACCCGGCCAGTCGGCGCCTAAACCCACGTCGCCCGGCTCGAAACGCTGCTTGGGCAGGCAGCCCAGGTGTGTACAGGTAGCGATCAGCACCGCGACATCAGCACGGCGCGCGCGCATTTCATTCACCGCGTAGGCTGGCTGGTCGGACTCCGTGGATTTCGGGTCTTTGAGATGCGCGTCGTGTGTGGCCAGCCTGGCGACGGTCTCGGGCGAGCGTCTGAAAATATAGATGGGTTGCTTGCGCCAGACGTAGGTGAGCATCATGCCCAATTCAAGTTTGGACAGATCCACCGTGATGGGTGCCCCCAGCGCCTGGGCGCGCTCGGAAGGATTCCAGCTGGCGACGAAGGGCGTGGCGGCGAAGACCGCACCCACTGCGGCGGTCGCGCCGGTTGCTACAGTCAGAAATTTACGGCGATCGAGGTCTACCGCTTCTTGTTCGGCCATTGCAGAGGCTCACGATTGTCCCGGGAAGTGTCGCATTATACACATCCTGTTGAGGCGCCCGACGCGCCCACGATACTTTGGGAGGAAGAATGAATCCGGGTAGATTGGGGCGTAGCGCGATATTCCTGGCTGGAGCTGCGGTCGGCGGACTGGCGCTGGCCTTTATTGTGGTGTTTTTCAAGCCCGAGCTGCTGATTCGCGCGCCGGCCAAGCCCCAACCCCAGGCGGCGGCGACGGCGGCCGGACCCGCCGTGCCCACCGGGGCGAGCAGCGCCGGGCCCACGACCGACGAGCCGGCGCCCGTCGCGTCAGCCATGCCACTGCACAGCTTCGCCGCCGCCGTACGCCGCGCCGCCCCGGCGGTCGTCAATATCTACACCAAGCGTGTGGTAACCGAGCGTGTGCAACCTTCATCCATGGATCAATTCTTCGGCGATTTCTGGCCGCGCGTGCGGCAACGGGTGCAGGGAGCGCTGGGCTCTGGCGTGATCGTCGATGAGCTTGGCCATATCATCACCAACAACCATGTAATCGCCAACGCTACGGTCATCAACGTGCAGCTGGCCGATGGCCGGGTTGCCCAGGCGCACGTGGTCGGGCGCGACCCGGATACCGACCTGGCACTGCTGGTGATCAAGCTGGGCAAGCTGCCGGTCATGACGCTGGGACGCTCCGATCGCCTGCAGGTCGGCGATGAGGTGCTGGCGATTGGCAATCCGCTCGGACTGCAACAGACCGTCACTCATGGCATCGTCAGCGCCACCGGGCGCAGCCAGTTGAACATCACAACTTTCGAGAATTTCATCCAGACCGACGCTGCCATCAACGAGGGCAATTCCGGCGGCGCGCTCGTCGACGCCAACGGCGAACTGGTCGGCATCAACACCGCCGTGATCGCCAAGAATATGGACGCCACCGGCGTCGAGGGCATCGGCTTCGCGATCCCCGTTAATCTGGTGCGTGGCGTGATGCGTGACATCCTCGACCACGGCCGCGTGGTGCGTGGCTGGACCGGCATTGTCCCCGAGGATTTCACCGCCGAGCAGGCCGCGCAGAACGGCCTGGCACGCGGTGGCGTGGTGATTACCAATCTCTATAAGAACAGCCCGGCTCTCAGCGCCGGCCTGCGCGTAGGCGACATTCTGCTGGCAGTCAATGGTCACGAGATTGCCACCGCGCAGGATGCGCTCAAGCAGCTGGCGACCGAGAAACCGGGCGGCAAGGTGAAACTGAACGTGCTGCGCGGTCAGACCGGCATCGAGATTGAGTGCCGGGTGATTGAGCGGCCCAGTCAGGTGTAGTTCGCTGGCGGCGCGCTTTAGGAACGCAAGAACTGTGCATTGGCGGGCATCGCGGGCGGTTGTTGGTGTTGCTGTTCTCGGGAACGCCATGAAC
>JANMWZ010000045.1:0-68892 GCA_031441585.1 Gammaproteobacteria bacterium | reverse complement strand
GCTCGCTCGGGGCTTCCGCGAAGCAACTGAAGGCTGACGCTGTGAGCGACGCGACCAGCAGGGCTGTACAGGTTGATTTCATGAAAGCTTGCCTGCGCCGCGTGTAATGGGCGGGAAGAGTGGCCGAATGCGCTTTGGCAGTCAACCCTTGGCAACACCCTTGGCAACAGCCACAGGCCTTGGTTCAACTACCCAGTCTGAGGCGCGCGCCTCCTGATCGATTCACGAATCGCGCGGATATGTTCAGGGCCGATTCCGCAACAGCCGCCAACGATGCGCGCGCCGCGGCTGATCCAGTCATTCACCCAGACCAGATAGTCAGCCGGCGCGAGGTCACTGCGAATGTCATTCAGATCCACGTTGGCGTTGGCTTTCACCTCCATGCTGGACGGAGCGAAGGCATTGGCATACACGCCGATTCCGAGGGTTGGCGAATGCTCGATTCCGCGTAGCTGTTGGGCAGCGGCGCTGACGGCCGCGCCCATGGCTTCCGGCTGACTGCAGTTGAAAAGCAGTGAGTGTGCCCCAAGGCGCACGGCCGCAGCCACGGCCTCGACGATACTTTGACCCGACCGCAGTCGTGGCTCGAGGGAGCCGGCCGCGTTGTCGTCCCTGAGCGTGAAGGACAACCACAGCGGCTTGCCGTCGTGACCAATGAGCTCTCGCACCAGCTCCGCTTCCTCGATGCTGCTCAACGTTTCTGCCAGCCAGTGATCGACGTATGGCCGCATTCCCTCAACCAGTGCCCGGAGGATGGGTCGGGCAAAGGCCGGATCGAACCATTCGGCGCGATATGAGCCGCAGATCGGCGGCAGGGAGCCCGCCACCAGAACGCGACGCTGGGCGCCATCAGCCGCCTCCCGGGCCAGACGGCCCGCCAGACGGGCCAGCGCCATCCCGTCCCGTGCAAACCGCTCCGCACCGATGTGGAACGGCACCAGGGCATAACTGTTCGTGGTAATGACATCGGCGCCGGCATCAATAAACGCCTGATGCACACGCGTGACGAAAACCGGCGCCTCCATCAGCGCCAGGGCCGACCATTCCGGCTGGCGGAATGGCGCGCCCATGCGCTTGAGTTCCCGGCCGGTACCGCCATCCAGCACGGTAACGAGCGCCTGCTTGTCAGCGGCCGAGCTCAAAGCCAGCGCCGCACCCTGGCGCAATACTGCGCATAGGCTACGCCAAACTTCATCGCCAGCACCCGTTCTTCCGGAATGATCTGGAATCGCTGTATGAATAGAACAAACGCCACTGGTCCTGCCAGAGTCCACGGCGCCCCCAGCAGCACCGCCCATCCGACGAGTACCAGCAGCAGCCCCAGGTACATTGGATTGCGTGACACCCGAAACGGTCCACCACTCACCAGCGCCGTGGCCGTCTCCGGCTTGAGCGGATTCACTGTGGTCTTCGAGCGCCGAAATGTAAACATGGCGCTAGCGGTAAACAGAACACCGGACAGGAACAGCACGCCCGCCAGCGCGTGGCGACGCGAGCCCGGCAGCTCAATCTGCAGGGTAAACTTCGCAAGCTCCCACATCATACCCGCCACCGCCAACGCAACCAGCGGCGGTGGAACCTTCAGCTCCAGTCTGCGACTCTTCAACCCATCGGTTTGAGCTGTCATATCAATTCCCTCCAGCGTGCAATCTAGGCCAGGCGCGAACGCAGCCAAACGGAAATATCCCTGATTTCTGCAGGGCAAACCGCGTGGGCCATCGGATATTCATGCCAGTCCACATTTACACCCAATGCGCGCAGCAGATCGCGGCTATGCGTGCCCATCGCCAGTGCCAGTACCGGATCTTGTCTGCCGTGGCACATGAGAACCGGGGTGGCGCGACCCGCTGCAGTGAGTTCGCGCGCGGCCGTCGCCTCCAGTGGCAAATACGTGGACAGGGCCATGATACCGGCGAGCCCCTCGCGCTGGCGCAAGCCGGCGTGCAGCGCAATGGCGCCACCCTGTGAAAAGCCAGCGAGCACGATGCGCCCGCGCGGCACACCGGCCGTGACCTGCGCGTCGATCAATCCGTCAATGAGTGCGGCCGCGACGCGGATTCCGGGCTCATCGTGCACTGCGTTGCGGTCCAGGCCCCGAATATCGTACCAGGCACGCATCCGCATGCCGCCATTGAGCGTGACTGGCCGGGACGCGGCGTGCGGAAACACAAATCGTGTCGACGCCGTCGGCGGCAGCTGCAGTTCCTGCACGATTGGCACAAAGTCATAGCCGTCTGCGCCCAGGCCGTGCAGCCAGATCACTGCGGTAGTTGCCGGTGTTACAGGTTCAACGACCACCGCGCTCTCGGACTCGACGACATTCATCAATGGCGACTCGACGCCGATCCATTGGCCTTGGCCAGAGCGCTTCTGAGGTACACCGAACCGCCATACAACACGAATCCGACGAGGGCGCACAGCCCTATTGCGCTGAATATCATCATGCCCATGCCCGCGAGGCAAACGTCAAACCCCAGGACCAGCGCCGCCACCGACCACACACCGTAGGCCAGTATCATCCAGGAGTTCATTCGCCAGATCAGCACGCTCGCGACGAGTGCCGTGAGGCCGAACACCATGGCCATCGCGGCAAAGGTATCCCCTCCCATATGCGTACCAAGGTGCCGTTGCACCAACTGCACTGACGGGTCGCTCCAGACAAATGGCGCGCTCACGCCCAAGACCGCGAGACCGACCAATACAACACTGAAAAGCGTCACGCCCGTGGCGCGTCGTGGACGACTCTTGTCATTGCTCATTCCCGCTCCCTGATAGTTGGCTGGGTGATTGCTTGCAATAGCCTCTGGCTTGCGGCGTAGAAGTGTAGCGCCGAACAGGACAGCACAACAGCGTCTGCGCGCCCTTAAAGTCACGCCATTGGTACCTGTCAATACTAAAGGCGACCGGCCAAGCATGTGGCTAGAATGAGGGCACATGTCCGAGCGACCAAACATACTCATGCTGATGGCCGACCAGCTCACGGCCAGCGTGCTGGCGACCTACGGCGGCCCGGCCAGGACGCCACGTCTGGACGCCCTGGCGAGCCAGGGCGTGGTGTTCGACTCTTTCTACTGCAATAGCCCGCTGTGCGCGCCGTCGCGATTTTCATTTCTGGCAGGCCAATTGCCCTCAAGAATTGGCGCCTACGATAACGCGGCGGAATTCGCGGCCGACACGCCGACCCTGGCGCATTTCATGCGTCGCGCCGGCTATCAGACCAGCCTCAGCGGCAAGATGCATTTTTGCGGACCCGACCAGCTGCATGGCTTTGAGGATCGACTGACGACCGACATTTACCCGGCCGATTTCGGCTGGACACCGGACTGGCAACACTTCGAAGTGCGCCCGAGCTGGTATCACACCATGGACTCGGTGACCCAGGCGGGTCCGTGCACGCGCACCAATCAGATCGACTTTGATGATGAGGTCGTCTACGCCGCCCGTCAGAAACTCTTTGACATCGCACGCGGCCAGGATCGCCGACCGTTCTTGCTGGTGGCGTCAATGACGCATCCGCACGACCCGTATACCGTGCCGCAGCGCTATTGGGAACGCTATCAGGATAGCGAAGTCGGCATGCCACGCATCACCCAGCAGGCGGCGCCCGATGATCCGCACTCGCGCCGCCTCCGCCATGTCATCGGCATGGGCCTGCAGACGCCCACAGCCGGGCAGACTCAAGCCGCGCGGCGTGCGTACTGCGGGGCCGTCTCCTATGTCGACGATCAGATCGGCGTGCTCCTCGACACGCTCAGCGAGACCCGCTTCGACAGGAACACCATCGTCGTGGTGCTGGCCGATCATGGCGACATGCTCGGCGAGCGCGGCCTGTGGTACAAAATGAATTTCTTCGAGCCCGCCTGCCGCATTCCACTCATCGTCTGGGCGCCGGGACGCTTTGCGCCGCGCCGCTCCCAGACGCTGGCCTCGCTGCTCGATATGCTGCCCACCATAACTGGTCTCGCTGGTGGCGATTGCGTTCCTGGGTCTGACACGCCCCTTGATGGCCGGAGCCTGCTGCCGGAGCTGAACGGCAGCGACGCGCCTGGCGAGGTGATCGGTGAATATCTGGGCGAAGGTGCGATTGCACCCGTAGTGATGATTCGTCGCGGGCGCTATAAATTTATTCACTCACCCACGGATCCAGATCTGCTATTCGATCTAAGCGCCGATGTCGATGAGCTGTGCAATCTGGCGAGCCACGCCGCACACGCTGCGCTGCTCGCGGCATTCCGTGCCGAGGTGGCCAGGCGCTGGTCACTGCCGCAGTTGCATGCGCAGGTGCTTGCCAGCCAGCGCCGCCGGCATCTGGTGTACGGCGCGCTGCGCGCCGGCCGCTATACGCCCTGGGACTTTCAGCCGCTGCACGATGCGAGCCGGCAATACGTTCGCAACGATCAGCCGCTCAACGATCTCGAGGCCATGGCGCGCTTTCCGCCGCTAATTCCCCGTGAATAGCCCCTGGTCTTTCCCGTTAATCGCTGCGAGGAACGCTGCCCCATATTCCTCGAGCTTCCTTTGCCCGACCCCGTGCACGGCGAGAAACTCAGCGCGCGTCCGCGGCAGACGGGCAGCCATGTCCTGCAGGGCCTTGTCACTGAAAACCACGTAGGCAGGAACCCCGCGCTCATCCGCCAACTTCTTTCGCAACGCGCGTAGGCGCTCGAACAGCACCGGGTCCGACTCGAGCTGATGCGTGTGTTCGCTGCGGGGCACACTCCGCGCTGTAGCGGTGGGCGCTCTGGCCGCCGGGCGTGACTCCTCAAGGATATCCTGCCCGCGGCAATGCCCACACGAATCGCCACACTCAGGAATGCTTTCCGCAAAATATCCAACCAGCGGCCGCCAGTTGCAGGTGGCGGTGTCAGCGAGTTCGAACATGCGCCGAACCGCGCGCCGCTGCTGCTCGGCTACTTGCGGATCCTGAACGGCCGAGCCAGCCAGCAGCCGATCGAGTGACATCACATCGGCCCAGGAATAGAACAGGATGCAGTCGGCACTCGCGCCATCGCGCCCGGCGCGGCCGATCTCCTGATAATAGCCTTCGATGGAACGCGGCATGTCGCGATGAAGAATATAACGCACGTTCGATTTGTCGATACCCATGCCGAAGGCAATGGTGGCGCACACCACGTCGAGATCGTCGCGACTGAATTTCTCCTGGGCGCTGGCGCGCTCAGCGGGCGTCATGCCAGCGTGGTAGGCGGCCGCAACGATGCCCTTGGAGGCGAGAAACGCGGCGGTTGACTCAGCGGCCTTGCGCGACAGGCAATAGATGATGCCAGCCTCGCCGCGACGCGCACGCACCAGACGCAGGATCTGCTCGCGCACGCCGGCGCCCTGCCCTTTTTTGACGGTGTGCAGCCGAAGATTGGCGCGAAAGAAGGAGCCGCGAATCTCGAGTGGACTGCGCAATGCCAGCTGCGTAGTGATGTCAGTCGTGACGCGCGGCGTGGCGGTCGCGGTAAGCGCCAGTATCGGAATGCCCCTGAAGCGCTGCTTCAGACCAGCGAGATTGCGATAGGCGGGCCTGAAATCGTGGCCCCACTCGCTGATGCAGTGCGCTTCATCGACGGCGATCATTTTCAGATCCAGCTGGTCCAGCAACCACCCGACCGAGGCGTCGATGCCTTCCGGCGCGGCGTACAGCATCTCGAATTCGCCGGCCTGCAACTGCGCCTCACGCCGCGAGCGCTCGCCCGGGGTCAGCGAGGAATTCAGAAAGGTCGCGCGGATCCCGACTTCAGTCATGGCATCGACCTGATCTTTCATGAGCGAGATCAGCGGCGAAATCACCAGCGTCAAACCACCCATGAGTCGCGCCGGGATCTGATAGGTCACTGATTTTCCGGCGCCGGTAGGCATCACGGCGAGGCAGTCGCGCCCCGTCATCACGGCCTGGATGATTTCCATCTGACCGGCGCGGAAACTCTGGTACCCAAACACCGCCTGCAGGGCAGCGAGTGCGCGCCGGCCGTTTTCGTCTGCTGCCAGGCTGTTGGCACGTTCCCCTGCCTGCCGCAGCAGCAGCAGCGCTTCCGGCGTGAAGTGCAAGGGTGCCTCACGATAGTGTGCACGCAGTAGCGTCAGGCGCAATCCGATCTCGCCGATCGGCAGGGCTGCCAGCGACTGCGCCTCGGCCAGCACACCATCCGGTGACCTGAAGGTTGCCTGATTCATGGCCAACCTGGTGCGCCTGACTCGAATATCACCGCACCACTGCACCCAGGCCAGGGTTGATCAGAAACTTGGCGCCGGTCGCACGCTTGCCATAGGCCGCGATGAGCGGTAGCTGCAACGCCTCGGCGAGCGATATTTCCCGGCTGTAATGGCTGGCAAAGGTGGTCTTCAATTCGTCCACCACGCGCTGCTTGAGCGCCTGCACGGCCGGGGCGCCAATGCGCTGCAGGAACTGAAACAGCAGCCAGCCACCCATGCTCCAGCTCATGCCAAAGCCGCGGTTGAACTCTGTCGGGCCGGTATCGAGGGCGCCGTAGATGTACACCTGCTTATGGATTGCCGTGCCATAGCGGCTGTATTCCTTGGCACCCTGGCTCAGCGCCGCCTCCATACCATTGAGGATCTGCCCCGCCAACCTGCCGCCGCCCGTGGCATCGAATGCGATCGTGGCGCCAGTGGCCAGCAGCGCCTGCGTCAGATCCTGAATGAATGTTGGCGATTCCGTGTTGCATACCTGCGTCGCGCCGAGGGCACGCAGCAACTGCTCCTGCTCGGCCTTGCGCACGATATTCACCAGAGCGATATGATCCTTGATGCAGATCCGGTTGAGCATCTGACCCAGATTGGACGCGGCGGCGGTGTGCACCAGTGCCTTGTGCCCCTCGCGTCGCATGGTATCCACCATACCGAGCGCCGTGAGCGGATTGACGAAACAGGCGGCGCCTTCAGCCGCCGTGGTACCGGCAGGCAGTACCAGACATTGATCCACTTTCAGGCACCGGTACTGCGAATACATGGCGCCACCAAGTACCGCCACTGTCCTGCCCGTCAGAGCCTGCGCGGCCGCGGAAGATCCCACAGCGATCACGACGCCGGCACCCTCGTTGCCGACCGCCATGGACTGATCTATGCGGCCAGCCATGTGCTTCACCAGGTGAGCGGGTATATCGGCCGTGATCACCGGATTCGCGGCCGTACCGGTTGCCCTGGCCGTCGACATATCGGCCGCACCGAACAACAGGCCAATGTCGGAAGGATTGATGGGCGCCGCTTCAATGCGCACCACCACCTCATCATCCCTGGGGCTGGGCGTCTCGATCTCGAGCAGCGACAACTCGAGTTGGGCGCTGGCCTTTACCAGTGAGCGCAGCTGATACCCACGGCGAGCACTCGCCGCATTCATGGCTGGCCGTTTCGATAGCGGACCACGACATCGGGAAAGTCGGAAAATAACCCATCGAGCTTCACGCCGTTGAAGAGCGCGTCCAGCACGGCAGCGGCACTGGGTGCATTGGGAGGCAGACTGTCAATACGTAAAGTGTAGGGATGCATGAGCAGGCCGTGCGCCTTCGCCAACGCCGCCAGGGGCTTGATGCGCACTTTGCCGCCGGCCGTCGGCCACTCGACCAACTGGGTAATCTCCGGCCCGATGCCGTCCGCGTAGCTGGCCACCTCGGCGATGCCGCGTTCAGTCATCATCGTCTCATAGTCAACGGACGATTCGTGCCACGAATTCTCGCCGATCAGCTGAATCAGCTTCAGTTCACTCTTCAGCTGTGTGTGCACGCGCTTGAGTTCTTCAGCATCAAAACACTGGAAGAACACTTTATCGCTACGCTTGCTGTAACCGTGAGTGCGCAACGAGTCGAGCACGATGCGGGTAATATCCTTGCCCTGCCTGCGATGCCAGGCCGGGTACTTGACCTCGGTGTACAAACCAATATTTCGCCCCGTGCTCTGGTTGATTCCCTGCACCAAGTCGATCTCTTCGGCCAGGGTAACGATTGCCGAGCCTGGCGTGGTAGCCGGAAAGCGGCCGGGAAACACCATGCTGTGATCGGCATCGGTGCGTTCGTGGCGCCAAAGCGTCTTGAGCTCAGCGATCGTGAAGTCAATGGCGTAGTAATGCCCGTCGGCGCGAGCCCGCCCCGGAAAATGACTGGCAATGTCGCTGACATCCTCCAGGGTAATGTCGTGCGTAACAATCGGGACATCATCCCTGGTGAGCACCACGTCCTGCTCGACGTAGTCTGCGTCCATACCGATAGCCAGTGCTTTCGCCTCGAGCGTATGCTCCGGCAGGTAGCCGGAAGCGCCGCGGTGAGCGATGACGATGACCGCGGAGGCCTGGGCAAGATCGCAGATGAGCGTCAGCAGCATTCCCCATTTGATTGCACCAGAAATCATTGCACGGGACTTCATTGCGCGAGCGCCCTTAATCTATCGCGTCGCAGCGGACGAACTCTCGGCCCGATGCCCCAGTGTCATCGCACTGAAAATCATCGCCAGCACGCAGCACAGACACATCGTCACAATGACGCCATGCCAGCCCCAATGATCGGCGATCCAGCCCACACCAGTACCCGCCAGGGCCGAACCAAACACATAGCCGAAAAATCCCGTGAAACCCGCTGCCGTGCCGGCAGCCTTTTTCGGCACCATGTCGAGAGCCTGCAGTCCGATCAGCATGATAGGACCGTAGACAAAGAAACCGATAGTGATGAGTGCGGCGATGTCGATCCACAGCGGCCCATTGCGATTAAGCCCGTATACGACCAGCCCGAGTAGCGTTGGAATCATGAAAAGAATCGTCGCCGGCGCACGCTTCGATTTGAATAGTTTGTCTGACATCCAGCCGCACAACAGCGTGCCGGGCACCGCCGACCATTCAAACAGCGCCCACGCGGTGCTGGACTGCTGGAAGCTGAAGTGCTTGGCAGTCTGCAGGTAGGTCGGGATCCAGTCGACCACGCCGTAGCGGACGAAATAGATAAAAGCATTAGCAAAGGCAATGGCCCAGAGCGGCCGGTTGCTGAACACATGTTCTATGAAGATTTCGCGAAAGCCAAAAATGCGCTCGTGTTTGGCACTGTAGTTTGGTGGATAATCATTCTTGTAGGCTTCCACGGGCGGCAAACCGCAGCTTTGCGGTGTGTCCCTGATCAGCAGAAAAGCGATCACCGCGACCACGGTCGCCACCATGGCGTTAAAGTAAAACTTTGCGCCCCAATCGTGAAATACCATTACGCCGACAAATGCAATGGTGGCGACCAGCGCGCCGCCGACATTGTGCGCAATATTCCACATTGAAACCGCGCGCCCGCGTTCCTTGGTACTGAACCAATGCACCATGGTCTTGCCGCACGGCGCCCAGCCCATGCCATTGCACCAGCCGTTGAGCGTCTGCAGCACGATCATGGCCGTCAATGACAGGTACACCGCTTTGAAGTAGCCGAACACGAACAGGATTGCGCACGACAGCAACAGCCCGAGGGGCAGGAAATAACGCGGATTGCTGCGATCCGATACGCTGCCCATCAGGAACTTGGAAAACCCGTAGGCGATGGACAGCCCGGTCATGGCGGTACCGAGCTGCGCTTTTGAGTACTGCGGGTAGTCGTGAAGAATATCCGGCATGGCCAGCGAGAAATTCTTGCGCACCAGGTAATAGGCGGCATAGCCGATGAATATGCCGATGAATACCTGTATCCGCAGGCGCCGGTATTCCGGATCAATGCGCTCTGCGGGCAGCGGCACCGCGTCGGGCGCGGGTCTGAGGAAGGCGAACATAGGTTGCGGCCATGCTGGCAGAGACGGCGGCGGCGCGTCAATGGCCGCTTCAGCAGTGGCTGCGGCGGGCAATTCGCAATACTGCTATCCGGCAGGCCCGGTCCCGCAGCGCATTTTAGGGGTAATTCACCACAAACTGCAGCCAGAACTTGCGCGTATCGCGCGGATCGCTTGCAAGTCCGCTGCTGTCGTAACGCGCGGCCTTGAGCAACAATTCCGTATGCGGCGACAACTTACGGCTCAGCGATACATCCCACTCGTTTCCATAGCGCCGGTGCACCGCTGCCGCCCGGAAATCATGCCAGGCAAGCTGGCTGTCGACACCCCAGCAATGGGCGGTCGCGGCGATGTAGCTGTCGCGAATGCCCTGCGGCGGCGTTGTCAGAAACTTGTCGGCCCACCCCTGAAAGGCGTGCAGCGTTGCCAGCGGCGTCTGAAAGCGTCGCTCGGTGCGGGTGGCGTCGCCGCCAAGATCCTCCTCGCCGACACGTATCGAAAAACCTTCGCGCGCGAGTCCCAGCTCCAGCTGGTAGTAGTCAGCCTGGTAAGGCGTCGGGTTGCTGCCAAAATCATGCTGCTGCACGTACGAAGCGGACCAGGGCAGCTTCCAGTCACTGCTGATGGCGTAGCTGCCGGTCCAGAGTACGCCCAGGTTCTCGTGGCCGAGCGCTGGCGTAGTTCGAATATCCAACCAATGTCCAAAAACGGCCAACTTGCCCGCCGCTTTCAGGTCTATCGCGGCATGGAGCAAATTGCCCCGGACGCGCAGGTCCGGAGGGGGCGTGCCGGCATCCGGTCCAAACACGCGATTGATGTTGTCCAGGTAAGCATAGGTGATGGTGACAGATGGGCTGGCCCGCAGCCGCCAGAGCGCAGCGTCGAAGGTCTGCTCATTCTGTCGCCACGCGGAACCACCGATAAAGCGCTGGTTGTCCAGTACCAGGCGCTGGCGACCCAGGATGAGGTCATCTTGCGCGTAGGCAAGCTTCAGCGCCGCCTGGTTCAGATCGGTAGCGGGCGGGTCTGAGACAATTGGACGATCGATTTTTCCATTGCGGGTGCTGTTGTAGTCCTCAGCTCCCCAGACGCCCAGCTGATCGACTTCCAGCAGCAGGCTGGCGTGCCGCCATTTGAGCGTCTCGTAGCCGAAACGCACACGAAAAGTGGGCGCCGACGCGTCGCGCGTCAGTGCATCATCACTCACGTTCTCATATCGCAGCCGCAGGTTCCACTGCGGCTGGCCGCCGACCAATGCATCAGACAGGCTGGCATCGGCGCCCAGGCACGGCAGTGCGATGAGCAGCAGCAGCGCTGCAGCGGGCGTGCTGAACCGGACAGCCGCCCCCTCCCCTCGAGCTTTTTGACGCCTATACATTTACGGCTCCTGCATCGCACTGCGAATGGCGGCGATGAACTGTGGATCGGGGGTCAGGCTCAGGTTCTCATTGCGCGCAATCTCCCGACCATCCCGGTCGAGCAGAATCAGCGCACTGGTGTGATTGAATTCACCGCCCTCCAGCTGTCGATAGCGGATGTTGAGTACCGCTGCGAGCTGTCGAACCACCCTGGCATCGGCTCGCGCCAGCGTCCAGTGCGACAGGTCGAGCCGGTGTTCGCGTGCAACGTGCGCCAGCACAGCGGGCGTGTCCCTTGCCGGATCAAGGCTGACCAGCAGCACGCGCAGGCGACTGCGCGGCTCCGGTTCCAGAGCACGGGTTATGGCAACGCTGCTTTCAATCAGCAGCGGACATATCGACTGGCAGCTGCCGTAGAACATGCCGATCAACTGTGCCGTGCCGCGGCGTGCACTGAGATGAAAGCTTCTCGATGACTGGTCGGTAAAGAGCCCCGGCAGCTGCAGCACGGAATCGCCCGGCAGTGACGCCGCTGCCGGCGGGGATGAATCGGGCCATGCCGGTGCAGAGCAGCTCAGCAGCGCCATACAGAAGGCCAGCGTGGCACTTTTCACTGCAGGCTCCGTGCGCAGCGAAAGCCAAGGCTGCTGGTGCTATTGACGCCCCGCAAGGACGACAGCAGCGCCACGCGCATCATGACCGGGTAGTTCTCACGATCGTCAACTGATAACGCACCGGCACCGCAGAATTTCACCCGGTCGGCATCGGACTGAGTGCGATTGTCGCCCGACACCAGCATGGCGGCGTAGTCCTCGGTCCATTCCCAGATCAGGCCGTGCAGGTCTTGCACACCATAGAAGTTGGCAGCGTTCTGGCCTACTTCAGAAAGCTGGGTACCTGCAGTGTGCGCGTACCAGCCGAGAATCCGCTCGCGCCAGGCAGCGTCCTGGCGCGCATCAGCTCGGGTCTCATCGGCGGCAGCCACATACTCCCACTCACTCCAGGCTGGTAGTCGCGCCTGCTCTGACTCGCAGTAGGCCGAAGCCGCAAACCAGCTTACCTGCGTCACCGGCTGGCGCGGCGACACCGCCGCACCGAGCTGCGTGGCCGCCCGCCAGTGACCAAGATAGTTGTCAGGTTCTGCAAACAAAGCGGGCACCCGTCCGCGCTGCCACTGCGGGTGTCGCTTCACGAACACCAGGAATTCACCGTTTGTGACCGGTTGACGCATCAGCTCAAAGGCCGCTACGCGACGATTGCCCTTGACATCTTCGTACTTCAGCACCGAGCGATACTCGCCCGCCGGAATCCGCTGGTAGCCGCCGCCAGCGTGGGCAACGGCGGCTAACAGACTCATTGCCATGAGCATCAGGCGCATAACTCAGTTTGCTGCGCCCTTCGGGCGCACCGTGGTGCGGCGAACCTTGGCGACCTGATCCGCGCTGACCTTGCCACCAGGATTACCCCAGCTACCGAGCACATAGGTAAGAATATGCGCGATCTCATCATCGTTGAGCTGACTCATCGGTGGCATCACTGAGTTAAAATCCTTGCCGCTGACGGTGATCGCTCCCGAGCGACCATTCAGGACTATCCCGATCGCCCGATTGATATCGGCGGCGAGAAAATCTGACTTGGCAAGCGGCGGAAACACCGTTGGCAATCCTTCACCGTTTGCCTGATGGCATACCGAGCAGGTGCCGTTGAAAAGCGCGGCGCCGGCATTGATCTGTTGCTGCAGAGTCAGCACGCCGCTGGCACTCGCTAATGCGGCTGCCGCCACTGGTGCCGAGCTGACCGCCTTGTCCCCAAGATAGACACTGTCCACTTCCTTGCCAGAGTAGACCAGTTTATTGTCCGGGCCTTCGGTCTTGATCATGCCCAGCGCGCCCTTGTTGAAGGCACGAAACAGTGCATGATCAACGATGATGCTGGTTCCCGGAACTTCAGTATGGAATTCCACAATCGTTGATCCGCCCGCTGGCACCATGGTGGTCTGAACATTTTCCTGGTAATGACTGCCGCCTTCGAAGTACACGCGGTCGAAGATTTCACCGATGACATGAAAATTGGAGGTCAGATTCGGGCCACCATTGCCGACGAACAGTCGCAGCGTTTCGCCAACCCTGGCCGGCAGTGCGTTGTCGCCCAGCAAGGCGCCTTCCGAGCCATTGAACAGCACATACGTGGCGTGTTCGTCGATCGCTTTCTGCATATCGAAAGCCTGCACGCCCTTTTCGCGGTATTTGCCCACGGTGTAGAAGTCGCCCTGCATGATGTAGTACTCACGATCGACCTTCGACAGGCCCTGCGGTGGTTCAACGAGAATCAGGCCGTACATGCCGTTGGCCACATGCATGCCCACCGGAGCCGTGGCGCAGTGATAGACAAACAGCCCGGCGTTGAGTGCTTTGAACGTAAACTGCGACTGATGGCCTGGCGCCGTAAAACTCGAAGCCGCACCACCACCAGGCCCGGTGACCGAGTGCAGATCGATGTTATGGGGCATTTTGGAATCGGGATGGTTCTTGAGGTGGAACTCCACCGTGTCACCCTGGCGGACGCGAATGAAACTGCCGGGCACGGTGCCCCCGAAAGTCCAGAAGGTGTACTTGACGCCCTCGGAGATCTGCTTCTCGACCTCACGCACCTCGAGCTCGACAATGACTCTGGCGGGTGCCGCGCGATTGGTGGGCGGCGGCACATGGGGCGGGCTGGTGAGTATCGCCAGTACCGGTTCACCTTGCGGTGGGCCGAAGTCCCCGGCTGCGGAACCGCCCGTATCAACACGTGCCGCCGCATTGATAGTATTTTGCGACTGCGCCTGACCATCCGCCAGCAGCAATCCGCCAGCCATCAACAGAGAACAAATTACCGTGTTTTTCATGACGTCCCCGCAAACCAGTGCAATGGATCAACACGGGGTAGACTACGCGCCGGAGACACAGCGCGCCTTGATCCAAATCAAACCAGCCGGCGGTCGGTTCAGGCGAAAAAAGCGCGTAGCGCGCCCAGCGGCTCGTGCGCCCGCGCCACACTGATCACAAACAGATACACCAGCACGGCTGCCGCGAAGCACCTGGCTCGCGCCCGGTAGGTTCTACCACGCCGCAGCGCGAACACGCCGAGCACCACGTAAACCGCGATCAGCAGCACCTTGACGGTGAGCCAGCTCTGTTGAACAGGATATTGATGCAGCAGGGTCATGAGCATGAGCGCGGCAGTGAGCAAGGCGCTGTCTATGGCATACGACAGCCAGCGCAGCATCAGGTGGTTGGCGTGTGCCGAGCCCACCAGCATCAGCAGGCCACGCAGGCAGAACAGGCTGCCCGACAACAACACGCAACTGATGTGGAACAGCCTGATCTGCGGATAGAACTCCAGCATGCGCGGGCTAAGGTGCCGCCCCGCTGTCCCGCCGCGGCGCGACCCAGAGGCGCAGTACGAACCAGCACATCAGCAGTGCGCCAATCGCGAACAGGGTGTCGCCGGGCATGCGCATCCACACCAGCAGATGCATCAGCGGTCGACCCATGAATTCTGCTGAACGCGCATACCAGTAACCATGTTCGAGTGCGGCCTGCAGCTGTAGTACGCCCATCGGCAATAGCGCCAGCAGAGCCATCAGCCCCAGCCCGATATTGAGCGACAGAAACGCTCCGCGCAGCACGCCGTCTGGCCAGGCCAGCAAGGGCTTGAGGCCGCGCAGGCAGAACAGCATCAAGCCAATGCCCAGCATGCCGTAGACGCCAAACAGCGCCGTGTGACCATGCAATGGGGTGAGATTCAAACCCTGCATGTAGTAGAGCGCGAGCGGCGTATTGATCAGGAACCCGAACAGGCCCGCGCCCACGAGGTTCCAGAACGACACCGCCAGAAAGAACAGGATCGGCCATCGATAACGTTCCATCCATGGCGTGGCGCGACTGTGGGACCAGGTTTCAAAGGCCTCCAGTCCTATGAGCGCCAGGGGCACCACCTCAAGCGCCGAAAAGGATGCGCCCAACGCGAGGACCGCAATCGGGGTGCCCGTCCAGTACAGGTGGTGGAAGGTACCCAAAACGCCACCTGCCATGAACACGATGGTTGCGAACAGCACGTTGACGGTGGCCGTCCGTGCGCGTACCAGCCCGAGTTTGACAAACAGAAAGCTGATGACGGCGACGGCAAAGACTTCAAAAAACCCCTCGACCCACAGATGCACGACCCACCAGCGCCAGTACTCCACCAGCGACAGGTGGGTTTTCTCGCCCCACATCAGGCCGGCGCCATAAAATACGCCAATCGCAATGGTAGAGAGAAACAGCAGTCCGGTTATCGAGGCCATGTCGTCCTTACGGCGCAGCGCGGGCCACAGCGCACGGCCCACCAGGGTGAGCCAGATCAGCAGGCCGATGAACAGAAACAGCTGCCAGAAACGCCCAAGATCCGTGTACTCCCAACCCTGGTGCCCGAACCAGAAATTGTTGGCCAGCCCGAGTTTCTGCATCACCGCCAGCCACTGGCCGGCGAACGAGCCGACGACAATGATCAGCAGGCAGACAAACAGTGCGTTGACTCCCAGCCGCTGGAATCGCGGTTCATGGCCGGAAATGGCCGGGGCAATGTACAGCCCGGTGGCCAGCCACGCGGTGGCGATCCAGAGCACGGCGAGCTCGGTGTGCCAGGTACGCGTGATTGAATACGGTAGAAACCTGGAAATCTCGAGCCCATAAAACCGCTTCTCAACCTGATAGTGCGCGGTGATCGCACCCAACAGGATCTGCACCAGAAACAGCGCCATGACTACCCAGAAATATTTGGCAGTCGCGCGCATCGACGGGGTAATCACCAGATCGCGCAGCGGATCGGTGGTCGGCGGCACCAGCGGCGCTTCCTTGCCGTGATAGGCAGCATAGTGCCAGGCCAGCAGCCCGATGCCAGCGATCATGAAGATCACGCTGAACACCGTCCACAGGAAAGTGCCGGAAGTTGGCGTGTTGCCTACCAGCGGATCGTAGGGCCAGTTGCTGGTATAGCTGGCCTTCGAGTGCGGACGCTCGCTGACTGCGGACCAGGCGGTCCAGAAGAAAAATCCCGTGAGCTTCTGGCGATGTTCGCTGGAGTCGACAGTGTTGTCGCGCATCGCATAGATCTCGCGCAGTTGCGCGGTAGTCGGATCGTCACTGAACAGGCTCTCATAGTGCGCCGCCACGACACCAATGGCCTGCGCCCGGTCATCCGATACCGTAACCGTCTGGGTGTGCTCATCAAACGTATTGGGGCGCAGAGACTCGCGCAGGCGCAGGTTCAGCAATTCCTGGTCGGCGCTACCGAGCGTGGCGTACGCGGCGCCGTGTGCGCGTTGCGCCCAGATCTCAAGCAGCGCCTGCGCCTCACGATGCAGCCAGTCCGCACTCCAGTCCGGCGCGATCAATGCGCCATGCCCCCAGATTGAACCCAGCTGCTGGCCGCCAAAACTCTGCCACACCTGACGACCGGTCTCGATGTCGGCGCGTGAATAGAGCAGCTGCCCGCTCGTCGTGACCACGCGCTCCGGCATCGGCGGCGCCGAGCGATAGACTTCCCCGCCCATCCACAGCAGCACGGCAAAGGTAATGCCGAGCAGGGAACCGAGTCCAATCCATAGGCGTTTGGCTTCCGACATCGCAGTGCTCCCAGCCGATTGTTGTCTGCTATTGATATTAGACGCCGCTACCGCGTTACGCCCTGATCTGGGTCAAGCGCGGCGGCGTTACCGGTGCCTCAGGAATGCAGCACGTTGCGCGCCAGGGCCCGCACCGCGGCAGGTTCGACGAATTCTACATCACGGCCCGTAACGCTGATCAGGCCCTGATCCTGAAACCGGCGCAACACACGACTGATGGTTTCCGCAGCCAGCCGCAGATAGTTGGCGATATCTGCGCGCGGCATCGACAGCCGGAATGCCGTCGCGGAAAAACCGCGCGCCGCATAGCGATCGGCAATTGCGACCAGAAATGCCGCCACACGCTCATCCGCCGTGAAATCACCAGAGAGCATTGACGCCGCGCCTATATCCTTGCTGAGCATCCGGAACAGCTGCTGCTGAATTCCGGGTATCTGGGTCGCGAGGGTGGCGAGGGCCGGGAACGAAAAGCGACACAGAAAAACCGTGTCCAGTGCAATGGCGTCGCAGGGATAGCGCTCCGGGTGAATGGCGTTGAGCCCCACCATTTCTCCCGGGAGGTAGAAACCCAACACCTGCTCGCGGCCCAGGCTGTCGATCAAGCGCGTTTTTACCGTGCCGCCGCGCACCGCGAAGATGGCACTGAAGGCTTCCTGGGCGGTAAAGAGGTGTTCGCCCTCCCGGAACGGGCCCACATGCTCTACCAGGCAGTGCAGCGCCTGCAACGTCGTCTTGCTATGACCACTGGGCATGCAGACCGCGCCAAAGGCACAGGTGGAACAGAACTTGATGTCGCTACCGTCGTCAGCAAACGGTGCCCGGGAATTTGCGGTTCTTGACACGCACCGATGATACGCAAAACCCCGCGGGCCTGGTGGATGTTACGGCGCCGGGTCGTCCCAATGACAGTCAACGATCGGCAGCAGTCCGGCGTCGAGTGCGCTGCTGTAGGTCTTCAGATCTGCTGCGTTGGTGGTCTGGCAACCAGCAAAATAACTGGTTGCGCCGAGCCCCAACCCCAGCACATCACAATCCGCTGGCACCCCGGCCGCTGGCACCCCGGCCGCTGGCACCCCGGCCGCTGGCGGGCTACCCCATTGCTCCGCCGGCGCCATTACCGTGCGCGCCAGTGCGAAATGCTGCTCAAGAGACTGCAGCAGATCCGTACGTTGCGTGTCATCCAGGTGCGCGAGGCCGTCGCCCTCAAGGGTGAAATGGACAATCTGGCGGTCGCGCGCCAGCAACGGCGCAAAGATCTCCATTTCACGATACAAACGCTGCAGGAACGCATCGCTGCCGCGCGCGCCAAGGCACACGCGCAACACTATATCGCGTGGAATGGGATCCTGATTGCTGCCCCCGATCGCGCGGCGCAGGCTCGCCTCGCCCGTTTCGGCAGCCACTACGCTCATGTTCGACCCTGCATCGCTGCAACCTAAGACAATCCTGCGTGCGGCGCATTGACGCGGATCAAGCGCGAGGCGTGTTCGGCTACAACGAATGGTTCTACAATAGAAGAACCCATGGCGATCACACCCACGCAAACCCCCGAGATTGCTGTTTCGCCAGCTGCCGATCCGCCGTTGCTGGATTTCTCCAGGGCGGAAGTCGTGCGGACGTTTTGGGTCGTCAACGATGGGGTCATGGGCGGCGTGTCATCGTCGCGGCTGCGTCCAGCGCCCGGGGCCATGCTGTTCGAAGGGGAAGTGTCGCTTGCCAACAATGGCGGCTTTACCTCGTTCCGGGGGCCCGTCAGGTTTCTCGCGCACTCTGCAGTACTGAGGTTGACGGTGCGCGGCGACGGGCGGCGCTACCAGCTGACCCTAAAACTCGTGAACGACTCCAGCGCGGTTGCATAATGCCCCACAGGCAGCAGCGGGGAATTACCATGGCCGTTTCATTCGTCGTCAATGGCGAGGCGCGCACCGTCGAGGCGGACGCTGACACGCCGCTGCTGTGGGTGCTGCGCGAGAACCTCGGTCTCAACGGAACGAAGTTCGGTTGTGGCATCGCGGTCTGCGGCAGCTGCACCGTGCACATCGATGGCGCTGCGGTGCGCTCCTGCGCGGTGCCGGTGTCGGCTGTCGAAGGCGCTGCGATCACGACCATCGAGGGGCTGGCGGGCAAGGATTCCCAACATGCCGTACAGGCGGCCTGGATTGCGAACCAGGTGCCGCAGTGTGGCTACTGCCAGTCCGGCATGATCATGGCAGTCAGTGCCCTGCTGGCACGCACTGCGACACCGACTGATGCCGAGATTGAAGCGCAGATCACGAACATCTGCCGCTGCGGCACCTATGAGCGTGTCCGTCGCGCGATCCGTTCACTGGCCCCTGCCGCGGAGCTGGCCCATGGGTAAGTGGACCCGACGCGCGGTGCTGACTGTCGGCGGTGTGGTCGGGGGCGGTCTGGTGCTGGGCCTCGCGGAAGTCGCCTTCGCACCCAATCGCCTGGGGATCCTCCCCAAAGCCGAAAGGGATGCTTCCTGGCTTACAGTGTGGCTTAGGATAACGCCCGATAACATGGTGACGGTCATGGTGCCGCATTGCGAGATGGGTCAGGGCGTGCACACCTCGCTGACGATGATGGCGGCCGAGGAACTGGTCGCCGACTGGTCGCTGGTGCGCATGCAGGAAGCTCCGGCGCAGGACGCCTTCGCCAATGCCCACGTGATTCGCAGTTTCCTGCCCTTCGAGATCCCGCCCTTACTAGGCCGCGGCTTTGATTACGCTACCTTCAAGGTCGCGCAGTGGGTGGGACTGCAGGTGACCGGCGGCAGTTCCAGCGTCCGTGGCACCGGCCGATATGGCATGCAGGTGGCGGGCGCTGCCGCCCGTGCAATGTTGATCGAGGCGGCGGCTGAGCGCTGGCAAGTGCCAGCGCTCGAGTGCGACGCGAAGCTTTCGCGGGTGCTGCATGCGGCCTCGGGCCGCAGCGCCACCTTTGGAGAGCTGGCCAGCGACGCGGCGAAGCTTGCGCCGATCCTGCATCCGCCGCTGAAGGCGCGTGCGGCTTACACGATCATGGGTACGTCCGTGCCGCGCTTTGACATACCGTCCAAGGTGAACGGTTCGGCACAGTACGGCATCGACGTCGTGTTACCGGGGATGCTCTATGCGACGGTGCGCGCGGCGCCCGTTTTTGGCGGCAAATTGCAATCGGTGGATACCGCTGTCGCTGCCGCCATGCCTGGTGTGAAGGCTGTCGTGAAGCTCGACGATGCCGTCGCAGTCGTCGCCGACGGCTACTGGCGCGCGCTCAAGGCGGTGCGCGCACTCAAGCCCGAGTTCGATGACGGTGGCAACGGTGCTGTGGACAGCGCGGCGATTTTCGCCGCGCAAGTTCAGGCGCTGGCTGGCAAGGATCTGGGCAAAGCCGGCAAGCAAGGCGCCGGCGCTGCAGCACTGGCCAAGGCGGCGCAGGTGATCGACGCCGAATACCGCGTGCCGTATCTGGCGCACGCGACCATGGAGCCGATGAGTGCGACCGCACGCTACGCAAACGGGCACTGCGAGGTCTGGGCCGGCACGCAGGATCCGCTCTCCGCGCGCAAGGTCGCGGCCAAAGCCGCGGGCCTCAATCCTGAGGCAGTTTCGCTCTACAACCAGCAGCTCGGTGGCGGCTTTGGTCGCAGGCTGCCCGGAACTTTCGACTACATCGAACAGGCGGTGAAGATCGCCAAGGCGCTCGCGCCCGTTCCGGTGAAACTGATCTGGAGCCGTGAGGAAGATATCCAGCACGATTACTACCGCGCGGCGTTCGTCGCGCAATTCACGGGCGGTATTGACGGCGCAGGTCGGCCCGTCGCCTGGCTCTCGAAGTTCAATGGTGCCTCCGAAGCCATGGCCGCACGGCCGCCCTACCAGATCGGGAATCTCGAGCTGCGTACCAGTGACGTGCATGCACATGTCCGTGAGGGCTCGTGGCGCTCGGTGGCCTATTCGCAGCAGTGCTTCTTCATCGAATCCTTCATGGATGAATTGGCGCATGCCGCCAGGCAGGACCCGCTCGCCTACCGGCTCGCAGCGCTACAGGAATCACCGCGACATCACGCCGCGCTGGCAAAGGCTGCGCAACTGTCCGGCTGGGGCAGTGCCCTGCCGGCAGGTCTGGGGCGCGGCGTAGCCCTGGTGGAAGCCTTCGGCACGATCGTCGCGGAAGTTGCCGAGGTCGAAGTGACGGCGGAACACACCGTCAGGGTGCACAGGGTGGTGGCAGTCGTCGACAGCGGCGACCTGGTAAACCCCGATACGGCCACGGCACAGATCGAGGGCGGCATTGTCTTTGGCCTGTCCGCAGCCCTGTTCGGCCAGATCACGATTAAAAATGGACGCGTGGCGCAGAGCAATTTTCACGACTACCCGATGGTGACGCTCGCCCATTCTCCGCGCGTCACGGTGGAGTTCATTTGCTCGGGCGCGCCGCTCGGGGGCATGGGCGAACCGGGTGTTCCGCCGATTGCGCCGGCAGTCGCCAATGCCATATTTGCGATCACCGGCAAGCGGCTGCGCCAGCTGCCGCTGCAAGCGCAGCTGCTGAGCGCAATGAGCTCGATGGCATGATCGGTGGGGCTGGCAGCCGGCCATGACACCGCGGGACACGCTGCGCACCATGGTGGTCGTCAATCCCGTCTCGGCAGCAGGCGCCACCGGGCGGCGCTGGGAGCGCACAGCGCGGCAGTTACGCGCCGCACTGGGTTCGTTCGAGCACGCTTTCACGCAGGAACCACACCACGCCACCCGTCTCACGCGGCGCGCGCTGCGCGACGGGTTCGAGATGGTCGTGGCAATCGGCGGGGACGGCACGCTCAACGAGGTCGTGGGCGGCTTCTTCGAGGCAGGGGTTGCGGTAGCGCCTGAGGCGGTACTTGGCATTGTCGCACTGGGCACGGGTGCGGACTTCGCCAGAACCATTGGCGCGATGAGCCTCGAGCTCGCCTGCGAGCGATTGCGCGGACGCGCGAGCCGCCGCATTGATGTCGGCCATGCGAGATTCACCGATCACGCGGGTGCGCCGACCGAACGCTTCTTCCTGAACGTCGCCTCCTTCGGCTGCAGCGGCCGGGTTGCGCGGCTGGTCAGCCCCGGCCTGAAGCGCATCAGTGGCTCGCTGGCCTTCGCGCTCGCAACCGTGCGGGTGCTGCTCAGCTATCGCGATCGGGTAGTTACGATACAATTCGACGCTGAGCCCTCGCGCGAGTACTCGATCACCAACTGCGCGTTCTGCAATGGGCGCTACTTTGGCGCCGGCATGCTGGTGGCTCCAGATGCCCTGATCGACGATGGGAAATTTGACGTCACCATCTGGTCGGGCTTCGGGCTTGGGGATTTCGTGCGCAAGCGCGGCTCACTGTACAGTGGTGCCCATATTCACGAGCGCGGCGCGCAGTCCCTGCGGGCCACTCGCGCGGAGGCGAGCAGCCGGCAGGAAGTGCTGCTGGAACTCGACGGCGAGAGTGTCGGCCGCCTGCCGGTCCAGCTGCGGATACTTCCGCAAGCACTTCGGCTGAAGCTCTGATGGCGAACGCCGCACCATCCGGCCATACGGTGCTGATCACCGGCGCCACGGGATTCATCGGCACTCATATGGTGCGCCGGCTGCTGGCGCGCGGTGATGCGCTGATCGTGTTGACCAGAAACCCGGCCCGGGCCCGCAAGCTCTTCGGCCAGCAGGTACAAATCATAAGTGAGCTTGCCGCCCTCAGTGCCAGCGCCCCGATCGACGCGATCGTCAACCTGGCAGGCGCACGCATACTCGGTCTGCCCTGGACGCGGGCGCGCCGCGCTGTTCTCATGAGCGGCCGGATCGGCACGACCAACGCGCTGATCGCTCTCGGTGAGCGCCTGGAGCGCCGGCCGCGCGTGCTGGTCAGCGCCAGCGCGATCGGCTACTACGGTGTCCACGGCGATGAGCCGCTTGACGAACAGGCGGCGCCGCAGCCGATATTTCAATCAATGCTGTGCCAGCAGTGGGAACAGGCGGCGAGCGCGGCCGAGCGCCTCGGTATCCGCACCGTCACACTCCGGCTTGGCCTGGTCCTGGGCCGGGACGGCGGCGCCTTGCCCGCGCTCGCGCGCCCGGTGAGGATGGGCCTCGGGGCCATCATCGGCACCGGCCGCCAATGGCTGTCGTGGATTCACATCGACGACACTGTGCGCCTGATCGAGTTGTGCCTCGACTCGGCGGCGCTGCGCGGAGCGGTGAACGCCGTAGCCCCCGGTGCGGTGAAACACCGCGTTTTCCAGCAGCAGCTCGCCGCCACGCTGCACCGCCCGCTGTGGTTGCGGCTCCCCGGCCCGCTGCTGCGCATCGCCATGGGCGAAATGGCGCAGTTGCTGCTCGACGGCCAACGAGTGGTGCCCGCGCAGGCCAGCGCCGCGGGCTTTCAGTTTCGGTACCCCGACCTGGCCACCGCTCTGCAGCAGCTGCTCGGCCGCCGGATGCCAGCCGATTGACCAACAAGCTCAGGGTGAACGGGAAACTTGATCACAGCTTCCCCAGTTTTAATCCGCAATGAAAAATCCGCAGCAGCAATCCTGAACATGGAATCCGCGAATACGATTTTCAGCTGTCGCTGGCGATTCTGGTTTTCAGGATTAAATACCGGTAATACTTTTTCTACCGACGACCAGCACCGGAGTGCGTAGCTCCGCTACTGGCGCTGGAGAAGCCAGATGCCGGCGCTCATCCTCACTTCACCGCTTTCCTCCTGCTTGCACGTTTGGCATGCCTGGGCGATGCCGGCGCAGCCCTGGATTCCGAACCAGGCCGCACTGCAACGGGCGGTGGCGGAAAGGCTCGCGCCGCACTGAGCACCCATTCGCGAAATTGCGCCACTTTGGGCATGGCGAGGTAAGGCACTGGGCAGACGAAATAGTAGGCCGACCCGTACGGCACGACTTCCGTGCCCGCCAGTTTGAGCGTGCCCTTTTGCAGGGAGCGCGCCACGATGCTCCAGCGCGCCAGGGCAAAGCCCATCCCCTCTTCGGCCGCCGCCAGCAATCCGGCGGAATCATCGATGCTTGGTGCCCGCGTCTGCCAGGCACGCTGCTCATCCAGCTGCTGCCACACGCGCCAGGGCTCATCGTCGCTGTCGAGCAACGGCACTTTATCCAGATCGCTCCCGCGGTCCAGTAATCCGTACTGCCTGATGATATCCGGATGCGCTACCGGCACCAGCCATTCATCGAGCAGTTTCTCCACGTGCAGATTGGGGTAATTGCCGCGCCCGAAGCGCAAGGCAACGTGCACGGCATTGCGCGAGAAATCCACCAGCTCGCGGGAGGTGTGAAAGCGCAGCGTGACGTCCGGACACTGTCGACGGAATGCGCGGATCCGCGGCAGCAACCACATCTGCAGGAATGAAGCGAGCAGCGTGATCTGCAGCGGTCCGCCGCGCCGATGCTGTTTCGCCTGCTGCATGGCCGCTTCCAGCACACCGAGGCCTGAGCGCACCGCCGGCAGCATTTCCAGGCCCTCGTCGGTCACTGCCACTCGCCGGCCACTACGGCGAAACAGTGGCACCTGCAGGTAATCCTCGAGTGACTTGATCTGCTGGCTGACCGCGGCCGGGGTCACGTTCAGCGCCTCGGCCGCGTCGCTGAAACTCAATTTCGAAGCCACCGCTTCAAAGACGCGCAGCGCGCCGAGCGGCAGCCGGTCATAGGCCCTGGGCACGATTAGTTTTCCTTAACCATGAGTCATTTTTTGCATTTGTTGTACGCGGTCGCCGGGAGCATCGTGACACCCATCGAAGCACTACACAGGAGTACACGCATCATGACTATCACTTACTACGCAGCGCGCTTTGCGCAGCTGTCCCTCGCGATGGCCATCGTCGCGGTGGAAGGTCTGATCTTCAAGATCGGCGCCGCCTAGGCCCCAAGCAATCATGGACACACTACCGTTATACCCTGACACCCCGGCCGGTGCCGCCGCCTGGCTCACCACCACTCACCGCTCGAGGTTAGCGCGCGCGGGCCGGAGGCTCAAGCTCGCAGCACTGATGATCGCCGCGGGCTCGCAGTTCATCCCGCTCGGCGACAACGGCAGGCTGCTGGCCGATCTCTCGGCGCGGGTTCACGCCGCCCGGGAGTGCGGCGCATAAGGGTCACGGCCGGGTAAGGCTGGGGCTCGGGAGCGGAGTCAGTCGCGACAGGTAATCCGATAGTCCTATGTAGTCGGCTCTATCGAAGTGTTCAAAGAGCCGGGTATGCCCAGGAGAGAACGTCGGCCTCCTTGAATATGACTCGACTGGCGCTCAATCTGAGCGAGCATGTAAACGGTGTCGCCAAGAGTCACGCGCTGGTCGCGGCCAGGATGTATCCGGGCTACCGCTTGCATGCCATTACGAATGGTGTACACCCCCAGACCTGGGCTGCCGAGAGTTTCAGGCGCCTGTATGACAAGCACCTGCCGGGGTGGCGTCACGAACCGGAGCTGCTGGTAAGGGCCGATTGCTGCATTCCGGATGCCGCCATCTGGGATGCCCATGTGCAATGCAAGCAAGACCTGATCGAGGGTGTCCGCGAGCGGACCGGCCAGCCTCTGGAGGCCAATATTCCCATTGTCGGGTTCGCCAGGCGCATGACCGCCTATAAACGCCCGGATCTGCTTTTTTCAAACCCCGTTCGCCTCAAGGCCATTGCGAGCCGGCAGCCGTTGCAGATCGTCCTGGCAGGCAAAGCCCATCCGCGGGATGAGGGAGGCAGGCGCCTGATCGAGCAATTGACTGCACCGGCGCGCGCACTCAGCGGAGCGATCAGCGTTGTCTACCTTGCAGACTATGATCTTGGGCTGGCGCAATTACTCACGGCGGGCGTCGATGTGTGGCTCAACACGCCACTACCGCCCCTCGAGGCTTCCGGTACGAGTGGTATGAAGGCCGCATTCAACGGAGTGCCGAGCCTGTCGGTGCTCGACGGCTGGTGGATTGAGGGCTGCATCGAAGGCGTAACCGGCTGGGCAATCGGCACCGGCGATGCCGCGGGCGATGACGCGGAAGCGTTGTACGACAAACTGGAGCGGGTCGTGCTGCCGCTCTATTACCGCGCCGCCGATGCGCGTGGTGGCACGGAAGCGTATCTGCGCTAGCTGTCAGCTCAACCCGCTACGCGAGTCACGCTCAGGGGTCGGTAGACTTCGGAAAGTACTCATGCGCTAATGGGGGCCGTTGTGGGACATTAGGTTGGGCCAGTCGGCCGCCTTACCTGGAGATCACTGATGGATCAAACTGAGCTGCGCAGTGTTCTGGCTACCCTGCACGCGGATCTCGGCCGCGAATCTGCGGTAGATGCGGAGTCGAGAACCCTGCTATTGCAGCTGCTTGCCGATATTGATCGTCTGCTAAGCCTGCCGACATCCAAAGTCGCGAGCGATGCGCCGGGTGCAGGGCAGCTTGGCAGGCTGCGAGACATGGAAGCCGGACTGGCAGCAAAACATCCCGTGCTGGCCGCAACGATACGGGAAGTGATCGACATGCTTACCAGGATGGGCCTGTAGATGGGAGTAGAAAGGATGGCCAATATATCCCCACCCACTGCTACGCCTCGGGCGCGCAGCGCGGTACCACCTGTGCCGGCGACTGCGGATCCTGGTCTCGATCCGGAGCCCTATTGGGACGACGAGAGTCGCTGGCAGTGGCTCGCCGAGAACGCTTACTACCGCGCGGAACGGCGCGGCTTTCTGCCAGGCTTCGAAGTTGAGGACTGGCTCGAGGCCGAGCGTGAACTTGAATGGGCTGAACACGCCGGCAAAATGGCGGAGGCATGAAGGCGGGGAATACTGTCGCCAGCCATCACCCGCCGCTAAGATCCTCTCGACAACAGCCCCTCGCCCATTGGGCGAGGGGTGGTTAGTGGCGAACCAGGTTCACTGCACAGTAATTTGCCTTGCTTTCTGCTTCGTCATTTCGCTCTTGGGCAGGTGTACAGTCAGGATTCCGTCCCTGCTTTCGCACTTGACCGCATCCGCAACCACATTGTCCGGCAACGAAAAGCTGCGTTCAAAGTTACCGTAGAAGTTCTCGACCCGATGGAACTTCTCACTCTTCTCTTCTTTCTGCTGCTTGCGCTCACCCTTGATCGTCACCACGCCTTCGCCCAGCGACACGTGAACGTCTTCTTTCTTCACGGCTGGGAGCTCGGCGCGAATGACATACTCCTTGTCGGTTTCGCTTATGTCAGCGGATGGCGACCACTCAAACGCCCTGCTGCCGTCGCCCTCGGATCCGAGTTGCGGCCAACCAGCACGCCCTCCGGGCATCAGGCGGTTGAACAGCGTATTGACCTCGGCGAATGGATCCCAACGTACCACGTTCATACCATTTCTCCTTCGTTGGTGGATAACGCATCACTCGTGAATCCATGCGGATAATGGCCCACAATCTTGGATCAACCAATTCGGACAAATACTTAATGAATGCGCTACCGGCGCGACTACAGGGTCTGCTGCGCCCTTGCGCGTACCCTCACCCCGTGGTGACGGTCGAGGTCATCGAAACCCAGCTGTCGTGGGTGCTGCTCACCGGCGAGCGCGCCTACAAGATCAAGCGACCGGTGGTCTACCCCTTCGCCGACTTCAGCAAGCTGGATGATCGGCGTCATTTCTGCCAGGAGGAGCTGCGACTCAATCGGCGCTTTGCTCCCGGGCTTTACCTGGAAGTCTGTGCCATCACGGGTCATGGCGCTGAGGCCAGAATAGATGGGGACGGCCCGCCGGTGGAATATGCGGTGGTCATGCGGGCCTTCGACCGGCGTGAAGAGCTCGACCGTCTGGTGCGTGACCAGCGCATCAGTGTGCCGGAGCTGGAGGATTTCGGTCGGCGGCTCGCCCGCCTGCACGCCGAATTGCCACGACTCCCGCCTGGCCGGGATGCAGGCGAGCCGACCGCCGTTGCCACCGCCCTCGCCCGCAATGCCAGCGAATGCGCCGGCCTCAGTGCCCTCTTCGGCACTGAGGTGCGCATCAGCGCGTTGGCCGCGTCATTGGCGCGGGAGGCAGACGCGCGTACGGCAGCCCTGGCGTGGCGGGCACGGGCCGGAACATTATAAGCACGTGTCGAACGACGACCGGAGCTGGCCTCAGCAAGGTCCATGATATCTGCTCCTGGTGCGCTTCAGGTTAGCCAGGTTCCCGCTCACCGCGACGCAACCCGTTCAGTATTGTTCAGGTCGCGTGCCTTGGGGATGCGCACATGAACTTAGCGGTCGGAGCGGCGATTGCGCGTTCTGCCCTGGTGGCTTGTGAATAGACCAGGGGCCAGCGCAAACTCCAACCAGTACGGTTGCCGCAGTCGTGGCGGCCACGGCATTCTGGTCATTGTCGACTTTGCGGAGAATATGCGGTATGCGTGCGATGCAGCTTGGACGACTTGGCCAACCGCTCCAGATGATCGAGGTTCCGGCGTTGGCGCCGGCTGCCGGGCAAGTGCAGATTGCCGTAGGCGTCTGTGGGGTGTGCCGCACGGATCTGCACCTGGTCGATGGTGAGCTACCGGATCCGACGTTGCCGATAGTTCCCGGCCACGAAATTGTGGGGCGCGTGACGGCGTTGGGTGAGGGAGTAACAGAGCTTCAGGTTGGCGATCGGGTCGGTGTGTCCTGGCTGGCCTGGGCCTGCGGCAGTTGCGAGTTCTGTCGTCGTGGCTCGGAAAATATCTGCCCGTCGGCGCGCTTCACCGGGTATCAGATCGATGGCGGATTCGCTACCGAAACCACGGCCGACGCGCGCTTTGTGTTCAAGCTGCCAGCAAACTATTCGGACGATGCCGCAGCGCCGCTGCTGTGCGCCGGCCTGATCGGCTGGCGCGCTCTCAAGGCCGCTGGCCCGGCGTTGCGACTTGGGCTATATGGCTTCGGTGCGGCGGCTCACATCGTTGCACAAATTGCCCGGGCACAGGGCCAGCAGGTATTTGCGTTTGTGCGACCGGGCGATAGCAGGGCCGGCGCGTTCGCGCTGGAAACGGGCGCCATCTGGGCTGGGGGATCCGATCAACCCGCGCCTCAGCCCCTCGATGCGGCGATCATCTTTGCGCCGGTTGGCGAGCTTGTGCCTGCGGCACTGCGGGCAGTGCGAGCTGGCGGAACGGTTGTTTGCGGTGGCATCCACATGAGTGACATTCCAGCGTTTCCTTACGCACTGTTGTGGGGCGAGCGGACGCTGCGCTCCGTGGCGAACGTAACTCGCAGCGATGCGACCGATTTTCTGGACTTCGCCGCGAGGACGCCGCTGCGGGTGGCGACGGTGCGTTACCCCCTGGCTGACGCGAATAGAGCCCTGTCAGACCTGCGCGGCGGCCATTTGACTGGCGCAGCGATACTGGTTCCCTGATCGGGATCACGCCGCGTGAACCACGACTGGTGGCCCCTGCGCCAGCGACTGAAGACCTTGGCCGTCGTCGCTGGCGGGATATCCTGTCGCACTGGGCGTAGGTCTGCTGATTGGCGTGGACTCAGGATCCAGGCATTGGCAGCGAACTCGCGCTCTGCCTCAACGATTTCCTCGGCCTGCTGGGTGTGCTGCTCGCGCTGCTGCCGCTATCGCGTTCCTGACTGCATGAATTCATCCTGCACGAGCTAACAGCCCGGGAGACGCTCGACGCGATTCTGTTGGCTTCGGTGGAATTGCCGCCGGAGGATTTGCCGGCGCGTGCAGCGAAAATCGGCCGCTTGCGTCACGGGCTCACGGGCCCGCCGCCTGGCGTTGCCATTGGCGAACTCAAGCGCCCAGGTGGTAAAGTGAATCCATTCACTCGCGCAGTTGTGCCCCCATAAGAAATGGAGTATTCCCAGGGATGAAGATCGCACGCATCCAGGCCTTCCGCGTCGAACTGCCGCTCCATGAATCCACCTACAAATGGAGCGGCGGGAAGTCCGTAACCCGGTTCGACAGCACGATTGTGCGAGTGGAGACCGACGGAGGTCTGATGGGTTACGGCGAAGTGTGCCCGCTGGGCCCGTTCTACCTGCCTGCCTACGCGGACGGTGTGCGCGCCGGATTGCGTGAACTTGGGCCCCACGTCATTGGCCATGATCCCAGGCAACTCGCCAAACTGAATCACCACATGGATGCGGTGCTCAAAGGGCATCCCTACGTCAAGAGCGGTATCGATATCGCCTGCTGGGACATCCTCGGGCAGGCCTGCGCAATGCCGGTATGCGAATTGCTGGGTGGGCGCTACGGCGATGATGTGCTGCTCTATCGCGCCATCTCGCAGGATGAACCCGAGGCGATGGCCGCGCGCGTCGCCGAGTATCGCAGCCAGGGCTATCGACGCTTTCAGCTGAAGGTGGGCGGTGACCCCGATGTGGATATCGAGCGTATCCGCGCCGTCGCGGCTAGGCTGCAGCGCGGCGATCGCCTGGTTGCTGATGCCAATACCGGCTGGGTCCAGCATGAAGCCATCCGCGTCGTCAAGGCGGTACGCGATATCGATGTGTACATCGAACAACCGTGCCTGACCTACGAAGAATGCCTGGCCGTGCGCAGGCAATGCCCACACCCGTTCGTGCTGGACGAGACCATCGACGATATCGGCATTCTGCTGCGCGCCAAAGGCGACCTGGCGATGGACGTTGTCAATCTGAAGATCAGCAAGCTCGGCGGGTTGACCAGGACTCGCCAGGCGCGCGACCTGTGCGTCTCGCTGGGCCTCGCCATGACGCTTGAAGACAGCTGGGGAAGCGACATTGCCACGGCCGCGATCGCCCATCTGGCCCACAGCACGCCGACCGACTATCTCTTCACAACGACCGATTTCAATAGTTACGTCACTGTAAGCACGGCCCGCGGTGCACCGGTGCGGACCAACGGTCGCATGGCCGCCTCTACCGCACCTGGCCTCGGCATCGAGGCGAAGCTGGAAGTGCTTGGGGCGGCTGTGGTTGATGTCTACCGCTGATTGATCCCGCGACACTAAGGAAGCGCCCCGGTCACTCCCACTCAATCGTCTCCTGCACGTATAAGCACCTGAAAAAATGCGACTTCCTCTCACGGTACGACAGATTTACCGTCACATCTACCGCCAAAACATTTCGCTTGGGAGCGATAGACGACGATAGATGCCGAACGACTGACGCCCTTCCGATCGCACCAAGCCAGCTTGAGTTTCCTGACCAGTTATGGTCATATATAGTCATGAAACAAGTTCGAATCGCGGAACTCAAATCAAAGCTAAGCGAATTTCTCCGCATTGTGCAGCGGGGGGAATCACTGGCAGTTCTAGATCGAAATACAGCGATAGCTCATATCGTGCCGATACGGGAGCAACGTGGGCTGCGGATTCGAAAGCCGGCATCGGGCATTCCCGCTCCGAACAAGGTGCCGCTTCCGAATGCGGCAAAACTCAAACTAGACGTGTTGGACTTGCTGCTTGAGGAGCGCCAGGGCCACCGATGATCGCCTATATCGATTCATCGGTACTTCTACGCGTTGCGCTTGGACAAGCCAATGCTCTGAAGCAGTGGTCGAGCGTAGAGCGCGGAGTCTCCAGTGCATTGATTTTGACCGAAAGTCTGCGGACGTTAGATCGCACGAGACTGCGCGCGAACCTCTCCGATTTAGAGATTGCCCGGCGGCGATCGACGATCCTTTCTATTATTGAATCACTGGAACTGGTCGAGATCGACTCGGTTGTTCTTGATCGAGCGGCGCAACCGATGCCGACCGAGCTAGGTACGCTTGACGCGATCCACCTCGCCTCTGCTCTGCTATGGAAAGACGCAACCGGCGTCGAACCCATAATGGCCACACATGATGCCGCGCTGGGACTAGCCGCCAAGGCACATGGACTCAAGGTGCTGGGAACGTGACCCACCTGACCCCACTTCGAGTTTGGCGCGCGCCCGTTCCCTGCCGTCGAATACGCCGTTCGACTGGCCAACTTGCGGTCACATCGAATAGGCATGATTGCATGCGGGTATGTTGCTGACTGCAAGATCACGGACTGGAATTGAAATACTATGAATAGATTGTCGGCAGTTCTCGCAATATTGTTGTCGACGATTGCCAGCCAGGCTTGTAGTACCTATCCGAATCGACCCGGCCGCCCTAATCCTGTTGTCGGCACATGGATCGTCAATGACGTTGACGCGCCGTTTCCTTACCACATGTACGTCTTCAATGGAGATGGGACTTTGCAGCAGGCGAACCCGGATGCGGGCGATCCGAACTCAAGCGACAGCGACGGCAAGGGGATTTGGATCATCGACGGCGACCGGATCAAAGGAAAATGGGTGGAGATCACAGCCGACCGCGCAACGCATAAATTCACAGGCCGCGCCGAAATATCCTTCGATATCCGGGTGGATCACGATGCGTTCGCTGGCACGGCAACAGCACGCTCATATGATGTGGGCGGTATTCTAACCGATGGTCCAACGCCGCCCGGTCGGTTTGAAGGAAAACGTGTTACCTATCCTTGAGATGCGGACCGAGCCGGTCAATTCGTCATTGGAAGTGATATACACAAGTACGTCCTCGCTTTCGCTTATGCCCTTTTGCTTGTAAGGCCAACTGGCGCAGCGGACACAACCGATGTGATGTCGGTTATCCGTCTGTGGGTGGATGGCTTCAACAATGACGACGCAAAAGCCGCCATTGCGACATGCGCCAACCAAGTCACGGTTATCGACGATTTCCCACCGCACGAATGGCATGGATCGGGGGCGTGCAAACGATGGTTCGAAGATTTTCAGTCGATGTCAAAGGTGGAAGGAATCACAATCCCCGCATCGCGGCCTGGTAGTTCATTTCAGTGGCACCGATTTCATTCGACGGCAGCGTCCTGCTTCGTCTCCGGCTCACAGGGAATTGCCAATTTTTCCCAGAAACTCCGGGTTCACGGTTTCTGCGGAAGGTGTCAAACTAGGGAAGCGCCCTGCTCACTCCCACTCAATCGTCGCCGGCGGCTTGCCCGAAATATCGTAAACCACCCGCGAAATGCCCGCGACTTCATTGACGATGCGGCGCGCGCACACATCGAGCAGCTGGTAAGGCAGGTGTGCCCAGCGCGCAGTCATGAAATCGATGGTCTCGACCGCGCGCAGTGCAATCACCGGCGCATGGCGGCGGCCATCCCCGGTGACGCCAACGCTTTTCACTGGCAGAAACACCGCAAAGGCCTGACTGGTGCGCTCGTACCAGCCGGCGCGACGCAGTTCTTCGATAAAAATATGGTCGGCCTGGCGCAGGGTGTCGGCGGCCTGCTGCGTCACTTCGCCGAGTATGCGCACGCCCAGGCCCGGTCCTGGAAACGGATGACGCTGCACCATCTCGGCGGGCAGGCCAAGCTCCAGGCCGATGCGGCGCACTTCATCCTTGAACAGCTCACGCAGCGGCTCGACCAACTTGAGCTTCATGTGCTCGGGCAGGCCGCCCACATTGTGGTGACTCTTGATGAGGTGAGCCTTGCCGGTGCTGGCGCCAGCCGATTCGATCACGTCCGGGTAAATCGTACCCTGCGCGAGAAATTCAACGCCACTGATCTTCGCGGCTTCTTCATCAAAGATCTCAATGAACAGCCTGCCGATGATCTTGCGCTTGGCTTCCGGATCTACCACACCACGCAGCGCGCCGAGGAAACGTGCGGCGGCGTTGACGCGCATGACACGCACACCGAGGTTCTTCGCGAACACCTGCATGACTGCATCGCCCTCATGCAGGCGCAGCAGACCGTGATCGACGAACACGCAGGTGAGCTGGGCACCGATCGCCTTGTGCAGCAGCGCGGCAACCACTGAGGAATCGACGCCACCTGAAAGGCCGAGCAGCACGCGGCCCTCGCCCACCTGGGCTCGCACCCGGTCAATGGCGTCGTCAATGATGTGATCAGCCGTCCAGGCGTTGGCACAGCCGCAGATTTCATGAACGAAGCGCGCATAGATGCGTGTCCCCTGCGTGGTGTGCGTCACCTCAGGATGAAATTGCAGCGCATAGAGACTGCGCGCCTCATCGGCCATGCCAGCCATGGGCACATCGCGGGTGGAGGCGATCAGCCTGAACCCGGGTGGCAGCGCCATGACGTGATCGCCATGGCTCATCCACACATCGAGCAGGCCGTGGCCGTCAGCATCGACGCGATCTTCGATGTCGCGCAGCAGCGCAGAATGGCCGCGCGCGCGAATCTCAGCGTAGCCGAATTCCCGCACGCTGCCGGGCTCGACACGACCGCCGAGCTGCGCGGCCATGGTCTGCATGCCATAGCAGATGCCGAGCACCGGTACGCCAAGCTCAAACGCGGCGCGTGGCGCCACGGGTGCGCCCTGCTCCAGCACCGATTCGGGTCCGCCCGAGAGAATGATGCCGCGCGCAGCGTAGGCGCGCAGCGCCACCTCGCTCATATCCCAGGGATGGATTTCGCAGTACACACCCAGCTCGCGCACGCGGCGCGCGATCAGCTGCGTGTACTGCGAGCCAAAATCAAGAATCAGGATGCGATCGGCGTGAATGTCCGCGCTCGGCAGCTTAGCGCCAGCCGGACGCGCCGGCCGCTCAGTTGCCGCGGTAATTGGGCGATTCCTTGGTGATGGTGACATCGTGCACATGACTCTCGCGCACCCCGGCGCTGGTGATGCGCACAAACACCGGTCGGGTGCGCATCTGTTCAATGCTGCCGCTGCCGGTGTAGCCCATCGCCGCGCGCAGGCCGCCGGCGAGCTGATAGAGAATTGAGACCAGGCTGCCTTTATAGGGCACGCGGCCCTCGATGCCCTCGGGCACAAGTTTTTCGAGCTCGCTGCTGGTGTCCTGAAAGTAGCGATCAGCCGAGCCGTATTTTTCGCCCATGGCGCCTAGTGATCCCATGCCGCGATAGGATTTATAGGAAGCGCCCTGGTACAACTCCACTTCGCCGGGCGATTCTTCGGTGCCGGCAAACAACCCACCGATCATCACGGCATGGGCGCCAGCGGCAATGGCCTTGGCCAGATCGCCCGAATAGCGGATGCCGCCATCGGCAATGAGTGGCACTCCCTTGGCGGCCAGCGCCTCGGCGACATTCGCCACCGCGGTAATCTGCGGCACGCCGACGCCGGCAACCACGCGTGTGGTGCAGATGGAACCGGGGCCAATGCCCACTTTGACGCCGTCAGCGCCAGCGCTCACCAGATCGAGTGCGCCTTCGCGGGTAACGATATTGCCGGCGATGATTTCCAGGTCGCCCCACTTCGCTTTGAGCCTGGCCACCATTTCGAGCACGCCGCGTGAGTGGCCGTGCGAGGTATCGACTACGATCACATCGACGCCCGCCTCGCGCAGCGCGGCGACGCGATCCAGGGTGTCGGGCGACGTACCCACCGCCGCACCGACCCGCAGCCGACCGGTGGAGTCTTTGCTGGCACGCGGAAATTCCGTCGCCTTCTGAAAGTCTTTCACGGTGATCATGCCGCGCAGTTCGTCGTCATCGCCGACCACCAGCACTTTCTCGATGCGGTGTTTATGCAGCAGGCGTTGCACTTCTTCTTTGGGCGCACCCTCGCGCACCGTGACCAGGCGCGCCTTGGGTGTCATCACTGTCGATACCGGCGCATCGAGCTGCAGTTCAAAACGCAGATCACGGTGAGTGACGATGCCCACGACCTTGGCGCCCTGGACCACCGGCACGCCGGAGATGCCGCGGGCCCGGGTAAGTTCAATGACATGCCTGATCGTGGTATCGGGTGACACCGTAATGGGATCGGCGATCACGCCGCTCTCGAATTTCTTGACGTGCACCACTTCACGGGCCTGCGCCTCGATGGGCAAATTCTTGTGCACGATGCCCATGCCGCCTTCCTGGGCCATGGTGATGGCCAGGCGCGCCTCGGTGACGGTATCCATGGCCGCCGACAGCACTGGCAAACCGATGCGAATATGGCGGGTGAGCTGGGTGGATAGATCGACCTCGCGCGGCAGCACGTCGGAGCGTGCTGGCACCAGCAAAACGTCGTCAAAAGTGAGTGCTTCTTCGACAATTCGCATAGGGAAGACATCCCAAAAAGAAGCGCGCCATTGTACGCACCGGGGCCCGCTGCGTAAACCCAAGAGCGCCCGGGAAGGTTAAACTGACACCCATGAGCTCAACGCCACCACCCACCGGTCCCGATATCTACAGTGTCACCCGCCTGAATCACGAGGCGCGCCTGGCGCTGGAAGGGGCGCTGGGGAGCGTGTGGGTACAGGGCGAGATTTCCAATTTCTCCAGGCCCGCCTCGGGTCATTGGTACTTTTCCCTCAAGGATCGCGATGCGCAGCTGCGCTGCGCCATGTTCCGGCAGCGCAATGCGCTCGCGCGCTTTACGCCCCGCGAGGGACAGCAGGTGTTGGCACGCGGGCGGGTCAGTCTTTACGAGCCACGCGGCGACTATCAGCTGCTGCTTGAACACCTCGAAGATGCCGGTATCGGTGCCCTGCAGCGGGCCTATGAGGAACTGCGCGCCCGCCTGGCCGCCGAGGGCCTGTTCGCCATCGAGCGCAAACGGCCGCTCCCCGCCGCCCCGCTACGCATAGGCGTGATCACCTCGCCCAGTGGCGCTGCCCTTCGCGACATATTGCACGTGCTGGCAGCGCGCTTTCCGGCCGCCGCAGTGTTGATCTATCCGGTGCCGGTGCAAGGCGCGGCGGCCGCGCCGGCCATCGTCGCGGCACTCGACCTGGCCAGTGCCCGTGCCGAGTGCGAGGTGTTGATTCTGGCGCGTGGCGGCGGTTCACTGGAAGATCTGTGGGCTTTCAACGATGAACGCGTGGCACGCGCGATCGCCCGTTGCGCGCTACCGGTAGTCGCGGGCATTGGTCACGAGACCGATGTCACCATTGCTGATTTCGTCGCCGACCTGCGCTCACCCACGCCCACGGCAGCCGCCCAGGCGGTCGTGCCAGACCGAAGTGTCTGGCTACAGCGCTTCGCGCAGCTGGCGACGCGCAACAGCGCCGGCATGCGCCGCGTCCTGCTCGAGCACGCCGCGCGCCTGAAGACACTGCACGCCAGGCTACAGCGGGCGCATCCGGGTGCCAGGCTGAATCAACACGCGCAACGACTCGACGAACTCGACGGCCGCCTGCGCCGGGCGCTTGCCACGCGGCACCGGGATGCGCTCGCGCGCCTGGCCGCGCTCGCAGGCCGATTGCAGGCGCGCTCGCCGCACCATCGCCTGCGCGAACTGCAGCTACGCACCGGGACTTGCGCTGCACGGCTGCAGGGCGCATGGCGGCAGCAGCTGGTGGCGGCTGGCAGCCGACTGGACCTCGCCATGCGCGCGCTGCACGCGATCAGCCCGCTGGCGACGCTGGAGCGCGGCTTTGCCATCATCACGCGAGCCGCTGACGGTGCGTTGATCCGCAGCCAACGCGAACTGAGTGCTGGCGTCGCCATCGAAGCGCGGCTGGCCGATGGCATCGTGACGGCACAGGTGACGGGCAGGCGTGAATAAACCCTGGCGTGCGCGCCACGCGCGGGCCGCACTGGTCAGCGCCGCTGCAACCTGGGCTTTTTATTCGACTGCCGCGTACGCGCTGCCGCCCACGGCTCCGCCTGCCCTGCCGCTTGCGCGCAGCGTACCCGGCGGCGTGGTGCTTATGGCCCTCCCGGGCGAGGGCGCCGCAGCGCCGCGCGCCTGGTTTGGCGAGGCGCCGGTATTGATCGTTCGCCAACGCCAACACTGGCTCGCCGTGATCGGCATCCCGTTGGCACAGGGCGCCGGGCCGGCCGAGCTGCGGGTGAGCAGCGGCGAGGCCGCTACCAGCGGCGTGGCCGCGGCCGGCGCCGCCGCAACCAGCGACACGCGCCTGCCCTTTACCATCAAGCCCTGGCGTTATCGCGAACAACATCTGCAGGTGGCGCCAGCGCAAGTGGATCTGTCGGCCGCCGACCTTGAACGCGTCGCGCGCGAGCAGGCTCTGATCCACACTGCCCTGGCCACCTATTCGGCCGCGCCACCGGCAACGCTGCAACTGCGATCACCCGTGCCCGGTGTACGCTCCAGCTCTTTTGGACTCAGGCGTTTCTTTAACGGCGCGGCGCGTGATCCGCATTCGGGCATGGATATCGCCGCCGCGGCCGGCACCCCGGTGCACGCCGCCGCCGCCGGCACGGTGCTGGAAACTGGCAGCTATTTTTTCAACGGCAACACCGTACTCATCGATCATGGCGGCGGCTTGATCACGATGTATTGCCACCTGCAAAACATCACTGTGGCACGCGGCGCGCAGCTGGCGGCGGGCGAAGCGCTGGGGACCGTGGGCGCTACCGGACGCGTGACCGGTGCGCATCTGCATTTTGGTGTCGCGCTTAACCGCGCGTTCGTCGACCCGGCATTGTTCCAGCAGCGCGCGGCCGGCGCTTCCCGGCCTTGAGGCGATCGTAGGGATTCCGGTCGGTGCGAAATTCCACCGCCACTGGCGTGGCGAATAAATCGAAAGCCTCGCGAAACACATTGGCAAGGTAGCGCCGGAATGATTCCGGCACCGACTCGGTCTGGTTGCCGTGGATGATGATGCGCGGCGGGTTGCGCCCGCCCTGGTGCGCATAGCGCAGCTTGATCCGGCGCCCGCGGACCAGCGGCGGTTGATGCGCTTCAAGGGCTTTTTCCAGCACTTTTGTCAGCGCCGGCGTCGGCATGGCGCGCATTGCCGCATCGTACCCGCGTACCAGATCACGCGCCAGTTCGCCGACCCCGGTGCCGTGACGCGCCGAGATGAAATGCAGCGGCGCGAACGGCACGAAATCGAGTTTGAACGACAGCAGCCGGCGAATCTCCTCGCGCTTTTCAGTCGCAATGCCATCCCACTTGTTGATGGCAATCAGCAGCACCCGACCGCGCTCGAGCGCCTGGCCGAGCACGCTGGCATCCTGCTCACCGATGGAATCATGGGCATCGAGCACCATGACGACCGCGTGCGCCTCGGCGATCGCCTGCAGCGTGCGCGCCACGCTGGCACGTTCGATCGGATCATCAACGCGCGCCCTGCGGCGAATGCCGGCGGTGTCGACCAGCAGAAAATCACGTTCGTCGCGCCTGAAAGGCACGAGAATTGAATCGCGCGTGGTGCCGGGTGTTTCACTGGCAATGACGCGCTCCTCGCCCAGCAGCCGGTTGACCAGCGTCGATTTGCCAACGTTGGGGCGGCCGATAATGGCCACGCGTATCGCGCTGGTGTCGTCGGCGGGTCCGTGACCGGCCACCAGGCCCTCGAGCACCGTATCGATGAGCTCGCGGCAGCCCTGGCCGTGACCGGAGGCAATGGCATGCGGCTCCCCAAAACCCAGCACCTGGAAATCGGCCGCGACCATGTCAGCATCGAGGCCTTCCGATTTGTTGATGGCCAGTGTCACCGGCTTACCGGCGCGGCGCAGCTCGGTGGCGACGTAACGATCCTGAGTGGTGAGACCAGCACGCGCATCGGCCAGAAAAATGATGCGATCTGCCTCGTCGACGGCTTTTTCTGTCTGCAGGCGCATCAGCGCCTCGATGCCACTGGGTTTGTCGACCAGCCCGCCGGTATCGATCAGCACGCAGGGTACGGCGCCGATGCGCGAGTAGCCATACTGGCGATCACGCGTGACGCCCGCGACATCGGCAATGATGGCATCGCGGGTGCGCGTGAGCACATTGAACAGCGTGGACTTGCCCACGTTGGGCCTGCCCACGATAGCGACGATGGGCAGCATGTGGGCTCAGTGCTTGCCCGGACGCCAGGCCTCAATCGCGCCTTTGTCGGTTTGCACGATCAGCAGGTCGCCAACCACCAGCGGCGCTGCGCTCAGCGGCGCGCCAACCTTGACGCGCGCCTGGAAGGAGCCATCCTCAAGGCTGAGCCAGTGCAGGTAACCCTGGGCATCGCCCACCACGACGCTTGTGCCCTGCACGACCGGTCGGGTAAGCGAATGACGCAGCAGATTGTGCTGCCGCCAGCGCTCAGCACCACCAGCACGATCCAGCTTCACCACCTCGCCCTCTGCAGTAGAGACCAATACGCCGACCGGATCGAGCGCCAGACCACGGAAGCTCGAGATCTCGTGTGACCAGAGCTCGCGGCCCGTGTCGCGACTCAGACGCGCCACGTGACCCTGAAAGCCGACCACATAGAGTTCGTCGAGATCAGCGACCGCGGGCGAATCGATATCGATCAGGCGCTGCAATTCGCTGCTGCCGCGCGCCTGACTGACGGCGACATCCCAGGCTGTAGTGCCGCCACTGACTGTGACGGCCAGCAGCCGGCCATTGTCGAACCCGGCGATGGCGTATTCGCCACTGATGATCGGTGTGCTGGTGCCGCGCAGCGTCAGCCGCGGCACCAGCTGATCGCTTACCCAGCGTTGTTTGCCATCGCCGGCGGCCAGACCAAAGAGTTTGCCATCAACCGTGCGCACCACCACCACTTCGCCACTGACAACCGGGGCGGCGAGAATTTCTGCATTGAGCTGCGTGCGCCAACGCTGCGCACCATTGGCAGCGTTCAGGGCAATGACCGCGCCGCTGGCCGTGCCCACCAGCACCAGCTCGCCGCCCGCGCCCGGACCACCTGACAGCATGGCATGGAGGTGCTGCTCCCAGAGTTGTTTGCCATTGGTGGCGTCGAGCGCCAGCACTTTACCCTTGCCATTGGCGACATACAGACGTTGAGCATCGGCAATGGGCGCCAGCCCGAGTTTCAGTTTCGGCAGTCCGCCACCGATGCTGGCGCTCCAGGCGCGCTGCGGTTTGAACTTCGCTGGGAAATCGACCAGCGCCATGGGTTTGTCAGGCTTGGTTTTTGAATTGCAGCCCGGCAACGCACACAGCACTGCCACCATGCACAGGAGAACCGCAGCGGATCGTGTCATGGTGTTTTTCACGAGCGCGTCAGCGCATTTATTTTCAGCGTCAGCAGTTCATTCGAGCCATTGGCGGCACTGCCGACGGCCTCACGATAGGCCTTGAGCGCAGCGGCACGATCACCCTTGGCCAGCAGCGCGTCACCACGCACTTCGGCGAAGCGCGCGGCAAAGGCGCCGGGCTGCGCTGCCGCCAGCGTCGCCAGCGCGTCATCGGCTTTATTCTGGTCAAGCTGAATGCGTGCGATGCGCAGACGCACCGTGAGTGCCAGTTCGGCATCTTTAGTGGCCACCATGACCTTCTGCAGGCGCTCGATCGCGGCGCCCGATTGATTGTTTTCCACCTGCAGGCCGGCAGCGGCCAACTGCGCCTGCTCCGCGTAGCCAGAGCCGGGATGCTCCTGGTTCAGCTTGTCGGCCAGCGCCTGAACTCTGGCCATATCGTTGCCGCTGAAAGCGCTGACTACCTGCTCGTATTGAGCCGCAGCCTGCAGCAGGCGCTCTTCGGTGCGCGTCTGCCACCACTTCCAGCCCCACAGGCCGGCGGCTGCCAGCGCCACGCCGGCGACGATCCATGGACCGTACTCACGGGCTCGCGAGCGTAGCCAATCCCACTGTTCCTGTTCGTTCATGAAGTCTTCCACGATTCCTCCTCAAGAATTTTCGACATGCGCCCGGGCAGCTCCGCGATCAGGCACTCGCTCTGACCCACCTCACGGCGTAATGGTTTCACGGCGACGACCCCGCGGTCGAGTTCGGCATCGGCCAGGATCAGCGCCAGGCAGGCCCCACTGCGATCGGCGCGGCGAAACTGTGCCTTGAAATTGCCAGCGCCGAGGTTCATCTGCACGCCAGCGCCGGGCAGCGCCTCGCGCAGCGCCTCCGCGAGCTGCAGCGCTGCCAGTTCGGCACGCGCGCCACTGGCGATCAGGTAAGCGGCCGGCGCCGCGGCCACCGGCAAGGGCGCACCCTGGCTCAGCAGCTCAACCACCCGCTCGACGCCGAGCGCGAAGCCGATCCCCGGCGTCGGCTCACCCGCCAACTGGGCGATCAGGCCATCGTAGCGGCCACCAGAGCAGATGGCATCCTGCGCACCCAGTGCATCGCTCACCCACTCGAACACCGTGCGCGAATAGTAGTCGAGTCCGCGCACCAGGCGCGGATTGACCGTATAGGCAATACCGAGGGCGTCGAGCGCGGCACGCAAGCTCGCAAAATGCTGCTGCGACTTCTCATCGAGGCTGTCGGTCAGTGCCGGTGCGCCGGCAATCAGCTCCTGCATCGCCGGGTTCTTGCTATCAAGGATGCGCAGCGGATTGCCCAGCAGCCGGCGGCGGCTGTCTTCATCAAGCGCCGACTCGTGGCGCCGTAGATAAACCAGCAGCTGCTCCTTGTAACGCTGTCGCGATTCGCTGCTGCCCAGCGAGTTGATCAGCAGACGGACACGCGAGATACCGAGCCGCCGCCACAGGCGCGCGCTCAGGGCGATCAGCTCGGCATCGATATCGGGGCCGGTGAAACCCACCGCTTCGACACTGAACTGGTGAAACTGGCGAAAGCGCCCTTGCTGCGGCCGCTCGTGCCGGAACATCGGACCCTCGGTCCACAGCTTCAGGCGCGCACCGCGCAACAGGCCGTTGGAAATGATGGCGCGCACGATGCCAGCGGTCGCCTCTGGTCGCAAAGTCAGCAGCTCACCGCCCGCGTCGGCAAAGCTGTACATTTCTTTCTCAACGATATCGGTGTGTTCGCCGATCGAACGATGAAACAGCTCGGTGTGCTCGACGATTGGCACCCGTAGCTCGTCATAGCCGTATTCGCGCAGCAGCCCGCCCAGCACCCGCTCGAGATGCTGCCAGAGGGCAACTTGCGTGGGCAGCACGTCATTCATGCCGCGCACGGACTGTATCTGTCTGCTCAATCGTCCTCCAAATTGTCAGCGTGCGCGGCTGTCGCCAGCGCGCTACGGACGTAGCGTCACGACGCCTTTGCTGTTGAGCATCAGACGCACGCGCTCACCAGGCGCAGCCTCGGGCAAGCTGATGGCTACGCCCTCGAGGGTCACCTCTACCGCACTGGCGTTGCCCAGCACTATCCGGAAGGGCGGCGTACCCACCAGTTCGCTGCTGCTGCCAGCATGCGCAAAACCGAATTGCAGCCGCTTACCGCGTGCGTCATAGACTTCGGCCCAGACTTCGTCGTTGAAGCGCAGCAGCAGCTGCTTGCGCGGCAATGCCGACAGCCTGGCAGCCAGTGCGGCCTCATCGCTCGCCTGGGCAACGGCCGCCGCGGTCGCTGGCGCAGCGATGGGTGCAGCGCCGGGCGCGGCCACCGGGGTAGGCGCCAAGCCAGGCGCTGCAACGCCCGGCGACACGATGACTTCCGTGGTCACCGCGCTTCTTGGTGGCGTGGACCGTTGCAGTGCCCACCACAACGCCGCGGCGGCGCACAGCACCCCTACCGTCAATGCCACCGGCCAAAGACCAATGATCTTGCCTGGTCGATGACCGTGCTGCGCATGTACGGCAATACGCGCCAGATCGGGTGCCAGCGCCGATTCGGGCTGGCGCGCATACAGCGCTTCAATCTCACTCGGCGATTCACCAACCAGTTGCGCGTAGCGGCGCAGGAAACCACGCACAAAGACCGCCGCACCAATCACCCGGTAGTCGCTGTTTTCCAGCGCCACAACAGTGTAGGCATCGAGCTTGAGCTTGTCGGCCACCTGCTCGTGGCTCAAGCCGGCGCGTTCGCGCGCCTGCGCCAGGCGCTGGCCGGCGCTTAAGCCCAACCCTGCCACATTGAGCCCCGCTTCATTGGCGCCGGGTCCTTCAGGTAAGCGTTCACTCATGGCTTAGTGCGGATCACGGCGCAGCGCCGCGATGCTGCGCGCCTGTTCGCTGTCAGGAAATTCAGTCTGCAGCCGCCAGACCATCTGCGCGGTCGTCGTCTTGTTCTGTAGCGCCGAGGCCGCGCGCCAGGCCAGATACAGCAGTTCAGCGCTGGCGGGATTGGCGTGCAGGAAGGCCTCGACGCGCTGATAGGCCTCCCCTGCCTGGCCCTGGGAAATCTCAAGATCGGCGAGCTGCGCTACCGCTTCCGCATAGTCGGGGCGTCGCTGCAGGGCGTGCTTGAACAGTGGCGCGGCCTCCGCCTCACGCTTGGCGCCGCGCAGGCATACGCCGGCATTGGTGTCGGCGGCCCAGGGGGTACGATACAGCGGATTGTTGGCGGCTTCCTGGAAGCGCGCCACGCCCTCGTCGGTGCGACCCTTACCGCACAAATAGACGGCGAAGTTATTGAGCAGATCGGGATCGTGCGGGGCCAGCTTGAGGGCGGTGTGAAACTCGGCATCGACCCGCTGGTCATCGCCCAGGCGCTGATACAACAACGCCAGTAAGCCGTGGATCGCCGGATCGCGCGGACTCTGCAGCACCGCGCGTTCGAGTTTTTCTTTGGCCACTGGCAGATTGCCCTGCTGCAGATAGGCGGAGCCCAGTTGCAGATTCGCGGCCGCCGCCGTACTGGCCGCCCGCGAGCCACTTTCCGGGCCGTCGCTGACGCAAGCCGCCAGCTGGCAGGCCAGCAGCAGCGCCGCGCTTTGGAATGCCAGCTGCCGGCGCAGTAAAATCATGGTGCCGCCTGCGCGCCGCGCGCGCGCTCACCGATGCGTGCCACGGTGCGATTGTGCACGCGGCCGACCAGCTGCCCACAGGCCGCGTCGATGTCTTCGCCACGCGTACGCCGCACCGTCGCCATGACGTTGCGCTTGAGCAGCTCATCGCGAAAGCGCCAGATGGTCTGATCATCCGAGCGACGATATTGCGTGCCGGGAAAGGGGTTGAAAGGAATCATATTGACCTTGGCCGGGTGGCCCGCGAGCAGGCGCCCGAGCGCGCGCGCCTGCGCCGGTGAATCGTTGACACCTGCGAGCATCACGTATTCGAAGGTCACGCTGCGGCCATTCTGTTCATCGAGGTAATGCCAGCAGGCTTCCAGCAGTTCGCTGATCGGATGCAGGCGGTTGATCGGTACCAGCTGGCTGCGCAGCTCATCATCGGGCGCATGCAGCGAAACGGCCAGGGCCACGTTGCACACTTCGGCCAATTTGTAGATCTGCGGCACCAGGCCCGAAGTGGACAGTGTGACGCGGCGGCGCGAATAATCGAAGCCCAGATCATCGAGCAGGATCTGCGTTGCCGGCACCACCTGGCGAAAATTGGCGAGCGGTTCGCCCATGCCCATGAACACCACATTGGTGATACGCCGCTCGCCCCCGGGCTCAAAGCCCAGCTCGCGATTGGCCAGCCACACCTGGCCAATGATCTCGGCGGTACTCAGATTGCGATTGAAACCCTGACGTGCGGTCGCGCAGAAACTGCAATCGAGCACGCAACCGACCTGCGAAGAAATGCACAGCGTGCCGCGCGCGGCCTCGGGGATGTACACCATCTCGAAAGCCTGTGAAGCATCGGCTCGCAGCAGCCATTTGCGGGTGCCATCGAGCGATTGCTGCGCCAGCACGATCTCGGGCAGCTTCACTTCTGCCACTTGCGCCAGTTGGCTGCGAAAGTCTTTGGCCAGATCGCTCATCTGCTCTATTTCCGCGACGCCGCGCTTATAGAGCCAGTTCATCAGTTGCCGGGCGCGGAATGGTCGTGACCCCAGAGAGCCAACCAGCGACTGCAACTCCAGCGCCGGCAAACCCAACAGGTTGACGCGCGCGCTCACCGCCTGGCTCACTGCCGGAGCGCCGTTCATGATGGTGAGCGCCGGGCCCTTCAGGCCCGTGGGCACAACTCCGTGCCGCTGAAAAAGAAGGCGATCTCGCCCATCGCGGTGTCGGCGGCATCGGATCCGTGCACGACATTGGCCTCGATGCTGTGCGCCAGATCTGCGCGAATGGTGCCGGGCGCCGCCTTTTTCGGATCGGTCGCGCCCATGATGTCACGGTGACGCGCGATGGCATTCTCGCCCTCGAGCACCTGCGCGATGAGCGGACCCGAGCACATGTAGCGCACCAGATCGCGGAAGAAGGGCCGCTCACGATGCACGCCGTAAAAACTCTCGGCCTGCGCGGTGGAGAGCTGCAACATGCGGGCGGCGACGATACGCAGACCGGCCTTCTCGAAGCGATGATAGACATCGCCGATGAGATTGCGGGCCACGCCGTCGGGCTTGACGATCGACAAGGTGCGCTCAAGCGCCATCAGCAGTACTCCGTGAAGGGTGTGATCGGAAATGGCGCGGGAGTTTAGCCGCTAAGGGGCTCGGCCAGCAATCGCAATTGGCGCGGAAGTACCCGAAAGCTAAGGAATTTTCAGACCGTAAAACTCTCGCCGCAGCCGCACTCCGCCTTGACGTTCGGGTTCTCGAAGCGGAACGCCTCGTTGAGGCCCTCGCGCACAAAATCGACCCTGGTGCCGGCCAGCAGTTCGAGGTTGCCCCGATCGACGTAAACCCGCACGCCCTCGGATTCGTATACCAGATCTTCGGGCTCGGCCGACTCCGCAAAATTGACGACATAGCTGAAACCCGAGCAGCCCGTGGTCTTCACGCCCAGGCGCAGCCCCAAGCCGTGGCCGCGACGGGCCAGCTGGTTGCGCACCCGTTCGGCAGCGGCAGGTGTCAGGGAAATTGCGTTGTTCATAGCCTTGGGTTCCTCAGAGGCCATTGTACCCGCCCTGGGTGGCGTTCCGAAGTGCGGCAAGCAGCGCATCTTCAATGACCAGCAGGCGGGTGAGCCGCTCTTCGGGCACCTCATTGGCGCTCGCCCAATCGCGTGGGCCGCCACAGGCCGCCTGGTCCAGCCCCCTGCCCTTGAGCTGCCCGCCCAGCCACTCGCACACCTTGAGCGTGTAGGGGCATCCATAGGCAATAATACTTGCCTGTTCAATGGTTTGCCCGCGACAACTCAAATTTACCTGAATCCAGGTGCCGGCCTCCCGCGTCCCGGCCTCGGCACTGACCGCTCTGGCGGCGCTGGTCTCGGGCGCTGTCGCCACCGATCCGCCACGGCCGCCTGTCGTACGTAAGCGCAATACTTCGCGACGCACGGCAGCAATAGTCACATCGATATCGGCCTCCGTGGTGCCGCGCCCGAGGCTGAAGCGCAGCGAGCTTTGGGCGCCCTCGCGATCGCGCCCTATGGCACGCAGCACGTACGAGGGCTCGTCACTGTCCGAGTTGCAGGCTGAGCCGCTGGAGAGCGCCAGCTCCTGGAGCCCAAACAGCAGACTCTCGCCTTCGATGCCGCCGAACGAGACGTTGAGGATGCCAGGCACACAGTGCGTCGCCGGGCTATTGGCGATGACACCGGGCAGATCAGCCACGCCCCGCCACAGCCGCGCGCGCAACGCCTTGAGTCGCTCAGCCTCGGCCTCCCGATCGGCTGCGGCCAGATCACAGGCCATTCCAAAACCGACGATCTGGTGCACCGGCAGCGTGCCGGAGCGCAGACCGCGTTCATGGCCGCCGCCATACATCAGCGGCTGCAACAGGGCCCGGCGCGACTGGCGCACGTAGAGCGCGCCGATACCCTTGGGGCCGTAGAGCTTGTGTGCTGTAAACGAGAGCATGTCGATCTGCATCGCCTCGACATCCAGCGCCAGCTTGCCGGCGCTCTGCGCAGCATCGACATGCAGGGCGGCGCCGTGTGCCCGGCACAGGGCGCCGATGGCCGCGATATCGGCGATGGCCCCGGTTTCGTTATTGGCGTGCATAAGCGAGACCAGCAGGGTGCCGGGACAAAGGGCGGCGGCCAGCTGCTGCGCCTCGATGCGCCCGCTGTCCCCGGGCGTCAGGTAAGTGACGGTGAGCCCCTCGCGCTCGAGCTGGTGGCAGGGATCGAGCACTGCCTTATGTTCGGTGCGCGCGCTGATGACTAGCGCATCGCTGCGCTCGGCCGGCTTGCGCTGCGCCTCGCTCAGTCGGCGCGCGCCGCGTGCGAAGCCCAGAATGGCCAGATTATTGGCTTCGGTAGCACCCGAGGTGAAGACGATATCACCGGGCCGCGCCCCGATCAGCGCAGCGACGCGCCCGCGCGCCTCTTCAACCAGCGCCCGCGCCTGCCGCCCGTAGGCGTGGGTCGAGGCCGGATTGCCAAACGTACCCTCAGCCGTGAGGCATTGCGCCATACGCGCCGCAACGCGCGCATCGACCGGCGTCGTCGCCGCGTAATCCAGATAAATCGGCGTAGCCTGGCTCATGCGTCAGGCGCCGGCACGTCGGCGACGCTGCTGCACGGCCGTGAGCAGGCCGCGCACGATGTTCACTTCGTTGCTGTCCAGCTCGGCACGCTGCAAAAAGCGTCTGATGCGACTGATGAGATTGCCGCCTTTTTGCGTGCGGTCGCGAAACCCGACCTCGGCCATCACGCTTTCAAGGTGTGCGTACATAAGTTCCATGTTCTGCGTGGCGGCCAGGGGCTGCTCGCGCGCCGCCTGCGCCACCGTGGCGCCGCGCGCGCGCATGATCTCGTAGCTGACGATCTGTACCGCCATGGCCAGATTGAGCGCCGCGTAGCGCTCGCCGGTCGGTATGCGCAGCAGCGCGTGCGCGCTGGCGAGATCTTCATTGGCCAGGCCGCTGTGCTCGGCCCCAAATACGATGGCTACCGGAGCCCGCAGCGCTTCGGCAACGGCGCGCACCGCCGCCTCGCGTACGTCCAGGACCCGGTAATAGTGATCGCGATCGCGCGCCGTGCAGGCCAGCACCAGCGCGCAGCCCGCCAGCGCCTCCGGCAGGCTCGTACAGACGCGCGCGGCGCCCAGCACATCGTCTGCCCCTGAAGCGCGCGCCAGCGCCTCCGCCGAAGGGTGTTGGCGCGGGCGCACCAGCACCAGTTCGGAGAGATCCATGTTCTTCATGGCGCGGGCCGCAGCGCCGATATTGCCCGGATGCGAGGTATCGACCAGAACCACGCGAATCGGCAGTGCCTGCATATCCTGCTATTCTAGTTCAGCCATGCATCCACTGCTCAATATCGCCGTACAGGCGGCCCGTCGCGCCGGCGAGGTCATCGTGCGCAGTATTCCGCGCCTCGAGGGCATCGAAATTGCCAGCAAGGGCCGCCATGACTATGTCACTGAAGTCGATCGTGCGGCCGAAGCGGAAATAATCGCCATCATCCGCCGCCACTACCCCGAACATGCCGTACTCGCCGAGGAAAGCGGCGTCAGCGGTGATCATGAGGTGCAGTGGATCATCGATCCGCTCGATGGCACCACCAATTTCGTGCACGGTTTCCCGGTGTTTGCGGTCTCGATTGCCGCCCAGGTACGCGGCCGGCTCGAGGTCGCGACCGTTTATGATCCACTGCGCCTGGAACTCTTCACCGCCACGCGCGGCGCCGGAGCGCAGCTCGAAAATCACAAGATCCGCGTCACTAAGCAGCGCACCCTCGAAGGCGCCCTGCTGGCCACGGGCTTCCCGTACAGCGCCACGGTCAATCTCGACGCGTACCTGGCCATGCTGCGCACGATCATGCCGCAGGTCGCCGGTGTGCGCCGTCCCGGCGCGGCAGCGCTCGATTTGGCCTATGTCGCCGCCGGTCGCGTTGATGGCTTCTGGGAAATGGGTCTGCAGCCCTGGGACACCGCCGCTGGTGCGCTGCTGGTACTGGAAGCCGGCGGCCATATCAGCGCGCTGGATGGCGGCCCCTATCAACACGGTGGCGACGTATTGGCGGGGTCGCCTAAAGTACACGCCGCGATGCTCAGCGCCTTTGCGCCGCATCTTGTTACCCCGTTCCGCGCCAGGGAAACCGGCACGGTAGAACCCGATCGCGTCGAGACCGCCTGACATGAGAACCAACCCATGCTGAAAAAACTGCTGGCAACCAAATCATTCGAACACATTCATACCGAGCACCGCGATTCACAGCTCAAACGTGTGCTCGGCCCCTGGCAACTCACACTGCTCGGTGTCGGTTGCACTATCGGCACCGGCATTTTTGTGCTCACCGGTCTCGAAGCGGCGCAGCATGCCGGTCCGGCCATCATTATCTCGTTCATCATTGCCGGCATCGGTTGCATGTTCGCCGGTCTGTGTTACGCCGAGTTTTCCTCGATGGTGCCGATCGCCGGCAGCGCCTACAGCTACACCTACGCCACGCTCGGCGAGTTTGCCGCCTGGTTCATCGGCTGGAATCTGCTGCTGGAATACATGTTCGCGGCCTCCACGGTGGCCGTGGGCTGGGCGCGCTACTTCGTCAAGATCCTCGATCACTTCGGCGTCAACTTTCTGCCAGCCAGCCTCAGTGCCGCGCCCTTTGCCGCCGTGGGCAACAGTTTTTCGATCGTGACGACCGGCGCGCTGCTGAATTTCCCGGCAATGTGCATCACCGCGTTCGCCGCGACCATCTGCTACATCGGTATCAGGAAGTCGGCGCTGGTGAATTCAATGATCGTCATGGTCAAGGTGGGGGTCATTCTGGCAGTCATCGGTTTTGGCGCCGCACACCTGAACGCCGCCAACTGGCATCCGTTTATTCCGCCCAATACCGGTGTCTGGGGCGAGTTTGGCTGGTCGGGCGTTCTGCGCGCTTCGGGCGTGATCTTTTTTGCCTACATCGGCTTCGATGCGGTATCGACTGCGGCGCAGGAGGCGCGCAATCCCTCGCGCGACATGCCCTTTGGCATCCTCATGGGCCTGACGATCTGCACCGTGCTCTACATTCTGATGGCGGGCACGCTGACTGGCCTAATGCCCTATCGCGAACTCAACGATGCCGCGCCCGTCGCGCTGGCGATGGAAGCGCACGCCGAGCTGCACTGGTTGAGCGTGTGGGTGATCATCGGCGCCATTGCCGGCCTCACATCAGTCATTCTGGTCATGATTCTGGCCCAGTCGCGCATCCTGCTGGCGATGTCTCAGGATGGCTTGTTGCCGCCCGCGCTGGGGCGCGTCCATCCGCACTTTCGTACCCCGCACGTCGCTACGGTGATCACCGGTGTGCTGGCCGCAGTGATGGCGGGGCTGTTGCCGTTGGGGCTGCTGGCTGAACTGGTATCGATCGGTACGCTGATCGCCTTCGTGATGGTCTGCGCCAGTGTGCTGGTGTTGCGCTACCGGCGCCCTGAGCTGCCGCGGCCGTTCCGCGTACCCTGGCCCTGGTTTACCTGCGTAATGGGCGTGCTGTTTCTCAGCGCGATGGCCGCTTCTCTGCAATTCGGCACCTGGGTGCGTTTGTTCGCCTGGACGATCGCCGGCATTGCGGTCTATTACTTTTACGGACGCCACCACAGCAAGCTGAACAACTCCTAGCCGGCATAGTCTCTTTCTGGTTCAAGGGCTTAAGAATGGCCCTTGCGCGGCAGCCGGGAACTGTATAAATATACAGTGACTAACCCCGGAGGAGTCGGCCATGTATACCGAGACCACGACCCTGATCGACGCGACCATCGAAAATCTGGAGACCCTGCAGCAGCTGTTCGCTGACGATTTCAATCTCTGCCGCCGCACCGGCCTGGCCAGCGACGCTCACAAGTGCGGCGCCGCCCTTGAAGCCATTTCCATGCTTTTACCCCGCCTGCAGCTGGCGCGCACCACACAGGAGCCAGACGGCGCCCAGCGCAGCCCGTTCAATGGCCCGTTCAATGCGCGATACTGCATCGGTTGTGAGTGAACCAATCGCCCTGCGCTTTGCGATTGCTGCCGATGTGCCGCAGATACTGCGTTTCATCCGCGGCCTGGGCGAGTATGAAAATCTGGGAGCCGAGGTCGTCGCGACTGAAGAGTCGCTGGCCGCCACCCTGTATGGCGAACGCCGCTATGCCGAAGTGGTGCTCGCCGACTGCGATGGCAAGGCGGCCGGCTTCGCACTGTTCTTTCACAACTATTCCACTTTTCTCGCCCGGCCTGGCATCTACCTCGAAGACCTGTTTGTCGACCCCGGCTTTCGGCAGCGCGGCGTGGGGCGGGCCCTGCTGAGTTTCCTGGCCCAGCTGACGCTGGAGCGCGGGTGCGGGCGGCTGGAATGGTCAGCACTCCACTGGAACCGGCTGGCGATCGATTTTTACCTGCAGCTGGGCGCCGTGCCGATGAGCGAGTGGAATATCTACCGCCTCACGGGTGAGCCGCTGCGGCGACTGGCGGGGTAGTACGCTAAGAGTTCGATGCGGTGCCGGTGACGGTTACCATCGCACGGATGCGCGTGACTACTGCGTCAGGATTTTCATCTGAGGCCATAAGCCCCGCGCTCTCGCCGCCATAGGGCGCGTAGCGGACCGGGTCGGTCGTCTTGAACAGACCGAGCACTCGCGCACCCCCCTCGCTGGCCAAGTGCATGACACCGCAATCCGCGCTGACGAGCAGGGATGTCGTGGCGAGTGCGGCTCCGAGCCGGCGCAATTCGGTAGAAAACAACACGGGTATTTCGCCAGCAAAGCGGGCTATTCCGTCGTGCGGCACGAACTCGATGAACTGTACGCCCGGTTCCTGTTCCCGGAGGGCGGCTATGATTCGCCTCCACCATGCGGCGGGATAGCACTTGGCGCCGGTCGCATGGGCGTAGATGCCTATGCAGGGGCGCGATGCAAAGTGGGCGGCGCCGAGTATCGCGGCCAGACGCTGAGCGCCACCGCGTCGCTCGGCGTCCGTGAGGCGCAGCGTGAGTGTCGGCATTGCCAGCGGCGCTGCCGATTCGTGATCAGAGCGCTGCGCGTAGGCCGACCGCAGCAGATCGACCGGCGCCTGCGCGAAGTGGGAAGACACCACGGACCTGTCGACGGCGTGGGTCAGCATTCGATCGTGGCGCGGCACGCCCCAGCGGAACCCGAGCCGGTCGCGGGCCTGAATCTGACCCAGCAGAAATCGGCCAGCTCGGGAGCGTACCTCCGGATCGACAGCGAGATCGAATGAACGTCGCCTGAGTGCCATCAGCAAGCCGAGCACCTCGCCCGGACGTCGAAAGGAGCGGGCCGGAAACGCATGCACCGCGCTCACCTGCCTGAATTCGGCGAACACGGCATGCGCTGCCTGTCCCGCGGTCACGAGCTCAATCTCCGCGCCCGGAAACATCGCCTCAAGCTCGCAGATCAGCGGCGTCAGCAGCACGGTATTCCCGAGTCGATGGTTGGGCCGCAACACCGCAATGCGGCACACCGGACCAGGGGTGTGCCGGAGTTTCAGTAGACCCTCACTTGCATCTTTAGTCCGCTCCGGATTTCAGCCAACGCCCATCCACCCACGCCCGGCTTGTAGCACGGTTTTTCGGGCACAACAAGCAAGCCTCCGGACTTCCCCTTGCCCAGAACAGGATGATTGCGAGGCTCAGTCAAACACGCCAGTATGCGATGCCTGTGCAGCTCCTGACGTTCGAGGTTGCTCCCGTGTTGAAATTCCGATTGCTAGTGCCCATCGCGACGCTTTTCGTCGCTAACGGATTGGCGGCCCAGGTTTTGCCGGTGCCGACGCCGCCGACGCCGACGCCCGCCGGCCCTGTGGTCATCCTGACCAGCAATGCAATGGATGGCACCGGCGGCACGCTGCGTAATGCTCGCATCGGCGTGGCCGACGGCCGCATCACCACGCTCAACGCTGCGCCGGGCGGTGCGGTCATCGACCTGCGTGGCTATACGGTGCTGCCGGGCTGGATCGACACGCACGTGCATCTGGATTCACACTTCGACCGCACCGGGCGCATCGCCACCGAGACCGAAGCGCCACTTGAAGCGGCACTGGGCATCGCGGGTGCAGCCTGGGACACACTGATGGGCGGCTTCACCACCGTGCAGAGCGTCGGCGACCCGAGCGAAAAGCCGCTGCGCGATGCCATTCGCGAGCGCGGCTTTCCCGGTCCCCGCGTGCTGACCTCGCTGGCATGGATCGAAGGCGACAGCAAGACCACGCGCGAGGCACTGATCGCGGCAGTGCGCCTGCGCAAGGCGCAGGGCGCCGATCTGATCAAGATCTTCGCCTCTTCCAGCCAGCGCGTGGGCGCGACGCCGACGTTCACGGAGGAGCAACTGCGCATCCTGTGCGATGAGGCCAGGGCCGTTGGCCTGCGCTCGATGGTGCACGCCTATCGCTCACAGGTTTCCGCCGCTGCCCGCGCCGGCTGCCGCGAAATCGAACACGCGACCTACGCGACGCAGGTCGATATCGACGCAGCCGTCGCCGCCGGCGCGTTCATCAGTCCGCAGGTGGGATTGGTGGTGCAGAACTACCTTGCCAACAAAGCACGCTACCTCGGGGTGGGCAACTACACCGAAGCGGGCATGGCCACCATGGATCACGACCTCCACTTTGATTTCGAAGTGTGCACGATGGCCATGCACACGCCCAACGCCAAGGTGGTGTTCTCGACCGATGCCACGGCGGGCGCGCACGGCCGCAATGCCGAGGAATTCCTGGGCCGCGTGCAGCATTGCGGCCAGAGTCCGCTGGCGGCGCTGGTATCGGCCAACAGCGTTGCGGCCGAAGCGATCGGCATGGCTGACCAGCTCGGCAGGCTGGCGACGGGCTATGCGGCCGACATCATTGCCCTGGACGGTGATCCGCTCAAGGATCTGAGCGCGGTGCGGCGCGTGGTGTTCGTCATGCGCGGCGGCGTGGTGTACAAGTGGGCGGGAGCCGCGAACCTAAAACGCTAGTTTCGCCGCTGCAATTCAGTCCCCAGGTTCCGGGCCAAAATGTGCGGCCAGATAGGCGGCGATCTCCTGGTACTGTTCATCAGACATGCTGGCGCCGCGCGCGATCATGGCGTCGATCTGCGCTTCCCATTGTTTGCGGTTCAGCCGCTTGCCGATGACCGTGTCGAGCGAGTGACACTGCGAGCAGGTCCATTCCACGAGATTGACGCCGTGGCCTGCGGGCAGTGCGACGCCTAAGCTCGCGCTACCCTGCGACTGCGCGCCCAGCGCAAACGCGAGCAAAGCCGCGCCGGGTCCCGGACCACCCACGGCGATGACCACGAACTGGCGCCCGCCGCTGCGATAGGTCATGGGCGTGCCATGGGTCCTGGCGCCGCCAGTGGCATATCGCCAAAGATCCGCGCCGCTGTGCTTGTCGAGGGCGTGAAACGCGGCATCGCCGCCACCCACGAACACCAGCCCGCCGCGGGTGACGATTGCGCCGGCGTTGCCGATGGCGCCCAATGCGGGCGGCAGTTTCGCCTCCTTCAGCGCCGGGTGATTGCGGACCGCTTCGTTGTCGCCGAAGGGCAGCTGCCAGCGCATGCGCGCCGCGTTCAGATCCAGCGCATCCATGAAAGCGTACGGCGGTTTGAGCAGCGGGATGCGATGCTGCAGGAACAGGCTCTCATCGCCGCTGTCGTTCGGGCCGACCTCGGGCACATTGCCTTCGGCATCAGTGAGGTCCGGATAAACCAGTGCGGGATTGTTGTTGACCTTGACGTACAAAATGCCCGTGTCCGGGTCGTAGGCGCCGCCGCCCCAATCGGCGCCGCCCTCCAATCCCGGGCGGATCAGGGTTCCCTGCATGCTCGGCGGCGTGAACAGCGCTCCGATCCTGAGGCGCTTCAACACCGCGAGGGCTTGCTGGTGCAATTCTGGGGTCAGGTCGGTCGCGTCCTCGAGCGTCACGCCCTGCGGCGCCAGCACTGGCATTCCGACAGGCGCCGGCTGCGTCGGCGCGGCCTGTTCGCCCGGCACATCGCTCGGCGGCACCGCACGTTCTTCAATCGGCCACAGCGGTGCGCCGGTGACGCGATCGAATGCGAACACGAAGCCTTGCTTGGTCAGCTGCACGACCGCATCGATCGTCTGGCCGGCTTTGCGGATTTGCACCAGCGTGGGTGCGGCCGGCGCATCATAGTCCCACAGTCCATGGTGCACGAGCTGGCGATGCCAGCGGCGCTGGCCCGTGTTGGCATCCAGACAGACGATGGAATCGGCGTACAGGTTGTCGCCGGGTCGATTGCCGCCGTAGAAGTCATTGCTCGGCGCTCCCACCGGCAGGTACAGCAGGCCGCGCCGTGCGTCGATGCTCATCGGCGCCCACACATTGGTGTGGCCGGTGACCCGGTTGGAATGCATGCCCCAGGTGTCGGCACCGAACTCGCCGTCGCGCGGCACCGTATGAAAGCTCCACACGCGCCGCCCGCTGCGCGCGTCGTAGGCGCGCACATCGCCGGGTGGATCGCGCCGGTAGATGAGGCGATCGGCCACGCCGTTGCCGACGATGATGAGATTGCGGTAGATGAGCGGCGGCGAGGTGTTGGTGTAATGCCTGGGGTTCACCGGCCACTGCAGGCCCTCGAGCAGATTCACGACGCCGTCACGTCCAAAGCCTGCTACCGGCTTGCCGCTGCGCGCGTCCAGCTCGATCAGCCGGTAGCGCGAGGCAATCACGATGCGCAGCGCGTGCGTCCTGGGGTCGCGCCACGCGGCCACGCCGCGATGCACGAAGCCGGTGCCGTTGGGCGGCTGGCCATCCACATAGGGCCGTGGGTCGTAGCTCCACAGTTGCCGTCCCGTACCCGGGTCGAGCGCAACGGCGCGGTTGTAGGGCGTGCTCAGATACATCACGCCATCGATGACAATCGGCGTGGTTTCGAACATGCCCGGCGAGGTGCCGAATTCCTTGAGGGCCGTCTCACCGGTCTGCCATTGCCAGGCGAGCCGCAGCTGGGTGACGTTGGCGGTGTTGATGTCGCTCAGCGCAGAAAAATTCGGCGCGCCCGGCGCGCCGCCGTAGGCGGGCCAGCCTTCGTCCGTGTTCCTGGCGCCGGCCACGGCGGCCAGCGCGAACAGCGTCAACAAGGCAAGTGTTCGCAGCACAGTCATTTGCATCAGCTGCGCAGTTTCCTGCCTTTTGGATCGTACGGTGATTCGACCAGCAGTCGCGCCGGCCGGCGCTCACCAACGACGTGCACCTCAAGCGGAACGGGTGCATCTGCAATGTCGCGATCGACATAGGCAAGTGCGAGGCTCTGTTGCACATGGTGCCCATAGGCGCCTGAGGTGACGAACCCGACCTTGCGCGCGCCGGCCCACACCGGCTCGAAGCCGGTGACATCCGCATCGAGTGCCTCCACGGCGAGCAACACCAGCCGTTGATCCGGTGCGAGCGTCCGTGCCTTTTGCACCGCCTCGCGGCCAATGAACTCGCCCTTGTCAAAGGCGACGAATCTGTCGAGACCGGTCATTGCCGGAGTGTAGGACTGGGTGAACTCGAGCGACCAGACGCCGTAGCCCTTTTCGAGTCGCAGGCTGTCTTGAGCCCGCATGCCGATCGGCTTCATGCCGAGCGGTGTGCCATGTTCCAGCAGCGCGCCCCAGAGTGAGCGCTGCTGGCTTGCCGGCACGGTGATTTCATAACCGAGTTCACCTGTGAGCGACAGGCGCGCGACGACCGCTTGCGTAAAACCAACATCGATGCGTTGACAGCCGAGGAAGGGCAGCGCCGCATCGCTGACATCCGCGTGTGTGAGGCTGGCCAGGATCTCGCGCGAGCGCGGACCCGAGAGCGAAAACCCGAGCCAGCTCTCGGAAAGGTTTTCGATGCTGACCCTGGCGGAGCCGAGGTGCTCGCGAAACCAGCGCAGGTGCCACTCCTGCAGATAGTAGGAGCCCACGAGCCAGAACCGGTCCGGCGCCAGCCGCGTCACGGTGAGATCGCCCATGAGCTTGCCCGATGGCGCGAGCATGGGCGCGAGCCGGAGTCGGCCGACCGGCGGCAGAGTATTGGCGAGCAGCTGATCGAGCCAGGCCGCAGCGCCCGGACCTGATATTTCATAGCGAGCGTACACACTGGTGTCGAGCAGGCCCGCGGCGATTCGGGTGGCGGCCACCTCTGCCGCGATGATCGCGTGCGCGTTGGAGCGACGCAGTGACGGCTCCTCCACGAAGTCTGGCTGGCCCGGCGCGAAAAATTGCGGGGTCTCCATTCCCCACACAACTCCGAAATGCGCCCCCGCCGCCTTCTGCGCGTCGTAGCTGGGTGTCATCTTGAGCGGCCGGCCGGCGGGCAGTTCTTCATTGGGATAGGCCATTACGAAGCGCCGCGCGTAGAACTGCGCGGTCATGTCGCGCAGATAGCGGTTATTGCTGGCGAACGAGCCGTAGCGGGCGACGTCCATGCCGAAGATGTCGGCGCCCGGATCGCCATCCACCATCCAGTTCGCGAGCACCAGGCCGATGGCGCCGCCCTGTGAGAACCCGGACATGCAGCCGCAGGCGGTCCAGTAGTTGCGCAGACCCGGGACTGGGCCGACCAGCGGATTACCGTCCGGTGTAAAGGTAAACGCGCCGTTCACCCACTTGCGAATGCCGATATCCTGGAGTCTCGGGAAACGTGCAAAGCCAATGCTGAGTTCAGCGCCGATCCGCTCGATCTCCTCGGGAATCAGCTCCATGCCGTAATCCCACTCGGCGCCTTCACTCTTCCAGTGTTTGGGGTTGCGCTCGTAGATGCCGAGCAGGATGCCCTTGCGTTCCTGCTGCAGGTAGGTGAAGCCTTCGAGGTCGGTCACGCAGGGCATTTCATCTTTGCGCGCCACGAGTTCGGGCAGGTCTTCAGTGATCAGATAATGGTGCTGCAGGGGTGTCAGCGGCAGGTCGACCCCCGCCATATGGCCAACGCGCCGCGCCCAGAGCCCGGCGGCATTAATGACATGCTCGGCCGTTACCGTGCCGTGCTCGGTGTCGAGGCGCCAGTGCCCGTTGGGCAGCGCCGTCAGCGCCACCACGCGGTTGCGCAGTATCACCTCGGCGCCGCGTTTGCGTGCCGCGCCGGCGAAGGCATGGGTCGCGCCATGCGGATCGACTGCGCCCTCGTGCGGGTCGAACAAACCCCCAAGCAGTCCGCTCGGCTCGACGATCGGGCAGGCCGCGACGATTTCCTCGGCGGTTGCGAGTCGCGCGCCGATCCCGAGCGTTTCATAGATGGCCGCTTCTGCCTTGAGCCACTCCCAGCGCGCCGGTGTGGTGGCCAGGCTGTACCCACCCGGCATGTGCATGCCAACGTTCTGGCCACTCTCCTGCTCGATCTGCTGGTACAGTTTGATCGTGTAGGACTGCAGGGCCGCGACATTCGGATCCTCATTCAATACGTGAAAGCCCGCAGCGGCGTGCCAGGTGGAGCCGGCAGTGAGTTCCGCGCGTTCGATCAGCGCGATATCAGTCCAGCCGCGCCGCGCAAGGTGATACAGCACGCTGCTGCCGACGATGCCGCCACCGATAATCACAACCCGATAATGAGACTTCACAAGATTCAATACCTGCGTAAACTTGGCGCGAAATATTACACCAGCAGCGGCACGACCACGGAGCGCATTGATTGACCAGAAGCTCACCGCACTACTCGGCGGCGGCGCTGTTGCGCGCAGCCCTTGGCCGCGGCGATTACTGGCGACCGCTATGGGGAAAACCCACGCTCGAATCGGCCTATGACGTCGTGGTCGTTGGCGCAGGCGGGCACGGACTCGCTACGGCCTATCACCTCGCGCGCGACCACGGCATCAAACGCATCGCGGTGCTCGAGAAGCGGCTGGTGGGCTATGGCAACGTTGGCCGCAACACGACCATCGTTCGCTCGAATTACCTGCTGCCAGAAAATCATTATTTCTATGAAGATTCGCTGCGTCGCTGGGAGACGCTGTCGCGCGATCTCAATTTCAATGTGATGTACAGCCCGCGTGGAGTCGTGGATCTTGCCACCTCGGACGACGATATGAGCACGCTGACGCGTCGTGGCAACGCCTTGCGGCTGGCCGGTATCGACGCCGTGCTACTCGATCGCGCTGGCCTTGCGCGCTTTGTGCCCACGCTGGATCTCAACCTGCCGCGCCGTTTCCCCATCGTCGGCGGCATGTTGCAACCGCGCGGCGGCACCGTGCGCCACGACGCCGTCGCCTGGGGCTATGCGCGTGCGGCCGCGGCGCTTGGCGTGCACATCATCGAGGACTGCGAGGTCACGGGCGTGCGCACAGCGGCTGGGGCCGCAACCGGCGTCGAGACGACCCGTGGCTATGTAGCCGCCGATCGCATCGTTTTCGCGGTAGCCGGTCACACCGGCGCGATTGGCACGCTGCTCGGCGTGAGCCTGCCGGTGGAAACACATTTGTTGCAGGCCATGGTGACCGAACCGATCAAACCCCTGCTGGGCACGGTACTGATCTACATGTATGCCGACACCGATGTCTACATCTGTCAATCAGATCGTGGTGGGCTCGTCATGGGCGGCACCCTCGACGGCTTCCCTTCGTATAACCGCGAAGGCCAGTGGTCGCATCTCGAACAGGTGGTACAGAGCGCGGTGGCGTTGTTGCCGCAGATCGGTGCGCTGCGACTGCTGCGCCAGTGGGCGGGCACGAATGACATGACGATGGACGGCAGCCCGCTGATGGATCGGCTGAAGTGGGACAATGTGTTTCTCAACGGCGGCTGGTGTTACGGCGGATTCAAGGGCATTCCCGCCTCCGGCGCCGCGTTTGCGAAATTCGTGGCGAGCGGCACAGCCCCGGATCTCATCAAGGCCTATCGCCTGTCGAGATTTGCCACCGGTCATATGCTCGATGAGCGGGGGGCGGGGCCGTTCCCCGCACGCCAGTAATCATGAACATCCTCTGCCCTTTCTGCGGTCGCCGGGACGTGGAGGAATTCCAGTTCCGCACGCTGGTGCCCGAGCCGGATGCGGAGGCGTTCGCGCGCCTGTACGAACGCGTCAACCGCAGCGACGACAGCCTCGAATACTGGCAGCACGTGTCGGGTTGCCGCACCTGGCTGGTGATACGACGCAATCCGACGACGGCCGAAATTCATGAAGTGCACGTCCTGGGCGGGGCACGATGAGCGCGCCGATACTGCGCAAGGGCTCGCGCCTCGGCACGACTCCGGTGCGTTTCCATTTTGACGGCCGCGAGTACCAGGGCTTCGCGGGCGATACCGCAGCCTCCGCCCTGTTGGCCAATGGCGTGCGGCTGCTCGGGCGCAGCGTGAAATACCACCGTCCCCGTGGCTTGCTGGCCCTCGGTCCCGAAGAGCCCAACGCTTTACTCAGCGTCGGCCGCGCGCCCGCCACCGTGCCCAACGTACCGGCACCGATGCTGGCGATCACCGACGACATGCGCATGACCAGCCAGAATCGCTGGCCGACGCTGCGTCACGACTGCGCGGCAGTTTTTGGATTGGGCGGCGGACTGCTGGGCGCTGGCTTTTACTACAAGACTTTCATGTCGCCGTCGTGGCGCACCTACGAGGGCATGATTCGTCGCCTGGCCGGCTTGGGCGGCGCACCGGCAGCCTGCGAGCTGACGCCGCCGCAGATCGAACATGTCCGCTGCGACGTGCTGGTAGTGGGTGCCGGCGCGGCGGGCCTCGCCGCCGCACTCGCGGCCATGCGCGCCGGCGCAAGCGTGCTCATGTGCGAGCGTGAGCCCTGCTGCGGCGGCGAGCTGGAATTTGAAACGGCCGTCATCGATGGCCTGCCGGCGCAGCGCTGGGTCGCTGATGCGCTCTCGGGCTTAGCCTCCGGCGGTGCGCGGGTGTTGACGGAAACTGCCGTGGTCGGTGGCTCAGCCGATCTGGTCGTTGCCCATCGCGAGCCTGGCGGCCTGCCGGCCAATGCCTCGGTATTCCGGATTCAGGCTCGGGCAATGGTGGTTGCCGCTGGCGCGGTCGAACGGCCGATCGCATTTGTCAATAATGATCTGCCCGGCGTCATGTTGCAGGGTGCCGCCGAACGCCTGTGGGCGCGCTACGGTGTGCGTGCCGGCGGGCGTCTGGTGATTTTCGGCAATCACGATCGAATCTACGCCACGGCGCGACGCCTGCTCGCCTCAGGCAGCCGCGTCGTTGCCATTGTCGATACGCGAGCATCGAACGAGCGCGTCGAGCGCGTCGAGCGCGCAGATCTTGCCAGTGCCGGCGTGCAGTGCCTGGCAGGCCATGCAGTGATGGCCGCGGCCGGGAGCCCCGCAGTACACACGGCACGGGTCGCGCCGATGGCTTTTCCGGACCGGCTGAGCGACATTGGCTGCGATGCGATTCTGGTCAGCGGCGGGTGGACGCCATCGCTGCAGGTCGGATTGCACGAGGGCGGCGCTCGCCAATATGCGGCAGAGATTGGCGCTTTTGTCGCCGGCGCGGTGACACCACGGCGCATCAGCTGCGGCGCAGCTCAGGGCTATCTGGAGCTCGACCAGGCGCTCAGCGACGGCTACACCGCCGGCTGCGCGGCCGTGGCCGCCGCCTCGACCGCCGCTGCGGCGGCCGGCGCGGATCCTGCGCCAGCACGCGGCGCCGCGCCTTCCGGCCGCGGCGATGGCGCGCCGCACCTGGCCTTGTTCTGGCGCTCGCCAGCGAGTCGCGCCCAGGAAAAGCGGCAGTTCGTCGACCTGCAGAACGACGTCACGGTCGCTGACCTGCGCCAGGCCTGGATGGAAGGGTTTCGCGATATTGAGCACGTCAAGCGCTACACGACTCTGGGCATCGGCACCGAGCAGGGCCGCACCAGCGGGGTGCTCGGCGCCGCGATCCTTGCCGAGATTTCCGGCCAACCGCTCTCAGCCGTCGGCGTCAGCCAGGCGCGCGCTCCGTTTACGCCGGCGACACTGGCGTCACTTTGCGGCGCACGGCAAGGACGCGCGCTCAGGCCCGAGCGCCGCACGCCGCTGCACGATTGGCATGTGACCCATGGTGGCGAGCTGGAGTCGATGGGCCTGTGGATGCGGCCGCGCTATTACCGTGCCAATGGCGCCGATGCGACGCGCGCCGGAATTGCCGAGGCCGCGCGCGTGCGCGCACACGGTGGCATTCTCGATGGCTCGACGCTCGGCAAGCTCGAAGTGGCGGGCAAGGATGCGCCGGCGTTCATGGATCGGCTGTATCTGACCAGGGCGAGCACGATCAAGGTCGGGCGCAGCAAGTACATGGTGCTGCTGCGCGAGGACGGCTGCGTGCTTGACGATGGCATTGTGCTGCGGCTCGCTGAGGATCGCTTCATCGCAACGTTAAGTTCCGGGCATGCGGGGCACGTGCTCGCGCACTTCGAATTCTGGCGAGCCGCCGGGTTTGAGCAAGACCGGGTCACGATCACGGATGTCACGGAAGCCTGGGCCGTGATTGTCGTCGCCGGTCCGCAAAGCCGCGCGCTGTTGCGTGGGGTCCTCGGCCCCGACTGGACTGCCGCCATGGCGGCGCTCACCCACATGGGCTTCGCGATCGGTCGATGGGGCGGCCGTGAGCTGCGCGTGATGCGCGCAAGTTTTTCGGGCGAACTGGCGTTTGAACTGCACTGCCGGCCCGCGAGTGCAGGATCATTGTGGCAAGCGCTGGTGGACGGTGGCCTCGCTCCCTATGGTCTTGAAGCGCTCGACATCCTGCGCGTTGAAAAAGGCTATCTGGTGAGTACCGAGCTCAACGGTCAGACGACTCCTCAGGATCTGGGCATGGACGCCCTGTTGAAGTCCGGAAACGCTTGTATTGGCCGCGAGCATCTGGATCGCCCCGGTCTACATGAGCCAACGCGCCCGCGCCTGGTCGGCTTGCATGCCGCCGACGGGCGTTCCAGTTTTCTGGGCGGCGCCCAGCTCACACGCCTCGATGAATCGCGGCACGCCTGCGGCTATGTGACCTCGGCGGTGTACAGCCCGGCCCTGGGACAATGGATCGCGCTCGCACTTGCTGCCCGCAATGTGCAGATCGGCACCGAACTGCTCGCGCGCGACCCGCTGCACAATCAACAAACACGGGTGCGCGTGAGCGCTCCTGTGTTTGTCGATCCTCACGGCGAGAAACTCAAGTCATGAAGACGCCAGGCTCCAGCATTGAGCTCATATTTCCGCCGAGCGCCACCGCGCCGCCGGCGCCCTGGGACGCACCTCCCGGCGCCGTCTTAAGTTCGGACTCGCTGGGGCTGGCGCTGCATTTTGCACCGGCGCGCTGGCTATTGCTGGGTACGGCAGCGGCGCTCGTCGACGCCGCGTTGCAAAGCGGCGCGCTGGCGATCGATGTGGAGGGGAAATGGACGCTCATCGAGTTGACCGAGCCGTACGCCAGACGCGCCCTGTCCGCTGCCGTCAATGTGGAGGCGGTGCTCGACGGTCGCGACTGCGCCGCTGCGACCCTGTTCGACTGTCCAGCGGTGATTGCACGCCGGGATCGCGGCGAAAGTTTTTTGGTCTGTGTACACTCGAGCTACGCATTTAGTTTCAAGCAGGCACTGACGGCGGCGCTGGCCCGCTGTGGCGGGTCGCGCCCCCAGCCCGCCGAAGCCTAGGGCGGCTTGCGGGCGCGCAGATGGGTCGGGCAGTGCTCGCCGCTCTCCAGCACGGGAATCATGCGCGACCAGATCAGGATATTCTGTTCGACAAAATCCTGGCCGACGATCCTGGCTGCGGCCGCGCCGAGCGGGCCACGCAGGCGCTCCAGTTCCTGTTTGGCGGTCTCGCAATACCAGGCGTTGCGACTGGTGGTTGACACATCGACAAATCCGGCGCTGCGCATGGCGCCCTGATAGCGCATTGGCGAGGCCATGCCGAAATCCAGCCCCTCGGCCGCGATGTAGGCCGCCATCGCTGGCGAGGGCGCGTGATCATGGCCAATCAACCAGTCTGAAGCGATAAACCTGCCGCCAGGTTTGAGCACGCGGAACACCTCGAGCATCAGCGCATGTTTGTCGGCGATGTGGACAATGCTGTCCTTGGAAAACACCACATCGAAGGTACCCGGTGGAAACGGCAGCGGGCCCGGAGCGACTTTGACCACGCCGATGCGCGCGCTCAAGGCCTCACGGGCGATGAGCGCGCGGGCACAGGCGATCACCGTTCCCTCGACATCGATCGCGGTCACGAATCCGGCACCGTGGTTGCGGACCAGGGCGATATCGATGCCACCGGCACCACAACCGATGTCCAATATCGACAGGCCACGAAGATCGGCATCCGCGATCAGCCGGGCCACTTCGTCCGGCCCGCCGGGAGAAAGGAATCCTTCGCCCCAGATGACCTGCAGGATATCAATCACCTGGCGGTGATAAAATTCGCCGGCCTGTTGTTCCATTGATTCTGCCGCGCCACCAACTGTCGAATCAGCGCTCAGGTTTTTTCAGGTGAGCTGCGCCGTTCAAGCCCGGAAGCCTTGCGCCCGCCTTTTTCAAACGCCGGCGCAGTGCCGCTTTGCAGGCGTGCGGCCATGTCCAGGCAGCGCTCGAGCAGCGCCCGGGCGCCATCGTGAAGTGCTTCGCTGTGCTGTACGAACTCCACATTGCGCTCCATGTCCTCCGCCGTCCACCCACGGCTGTGAGCGATATAGGGAAACTGCGGGAAGTGCAGTCCGAGTTCGCCGAAGAACTGCAGCATCTGACCCGCGACCGCCTGGATGTTGTCCTGGCCGCCGATCACGATCAGCCCGGCCACTTTGTCTTTGAGCATCACGCGATTCCTGAGCGTGACCTGGTTTTGCACCGTATTCAGACGCTCAGCCATCTTGAAGTACAAAGAACTGGCCGCTCCCCAGCGGATCGGCGTCGCCACGAGGATCACATCCGCCCAGAAGATCAGACTATCGTAAACCGTGTTCATGCCATCCAGCGGATCCATCTGCGAGATGCTGCACGGCCAGGTGCAGGCCTGTGCGTGCTTGGAGTAATAGCCTTCGCAGGCGCGGAAAGTCAGCTCGCGAAGTTTGAGCATCCGGGTCTCCAGGCCGTGCTTCGTCTGTGCATGGTCCAGCGCGCTGCCCAGCAGCGCCTCGGAGGTGGAATAACGCGGGTGCTGGTTATCCATCACCGTGGTGGAAATCCCCAGCACGCGCAGCGGCCCGGGGACGCGTTGCGTGTCACGGTCCAGTGGGTGGGGTGCGTGCGGGAGCCGATTGCGCTTGGTTTCCGGCGTGTCGTGCACCAGCAACCGATCACCCTCGATCTTGAATAAGAACCGCGGCACCCGATCCGCTTCGTAACCCGGCTCGCCTTCGCCCGTCACCCGATGAAATTTCCAGTTGTGCCACGGACAGACGATGTATTCGCCATCCAGCGTACCTTGCCCTAACGGTCCACCCATATGGTTGCAGGCACCGTGTACGGCCCCGAACCGACCCTCGATGCACGACAGCGCGATCTTGGTGCGCCCCAGCGACAGCTGCTGCAGCGGTTGCCTGGCCAGCTCCTCGACATTACCCACGTCGTGCCACTGACCCTCGTTCATAAATGCTCCTTACGCAGAACCTTCACGATGGCCGCAATGTGCTCCTCGCCAAAACCTGCCGCCGCGGCGCGGCCCATGATGCTTGCGACCAGATCCGGAACCTCGCTGCTGATGCCGGTATCGTGCGCCTGATCCTGCAGACGCTGCAGCGCCGTGTGCCAGACGCTCAAGGTCGCGGGAGGATTCGCGAAAGCGCCTTTTCTGATGATATCGATCAGCGAGCGCGCCGTATCGCCTTCGGCGAACAGCGCTGCATAGATTTCGAGATCAGCGCCTTCCGCCTCGCAAATGGCCGCACCATGCGCAACGCCTGCATAGGTGCCGCAGTGCCTGGCGAGCCAGGCCATATCGATGGCAGCGGCCGCGCCAATGTTAACGCCGACGAAGCGCGTGCCGGGCCCAAGTACGCCGAGCAACGCGCTGCACCGGTCAAAAAGTTCCCGCGACCCCGAATAGAGAATCATCGCCCTGGGTGTGGCGATGTTCGCCGGCCCACCCAATATCGCCCCGTCCAGATACAGCGCACCGTGCGAGCTGAACCAGGCCGCGGCGTTACGCGCCTCGTTGGGACTGCCCGTCGTCAGCTGCACGATGACTCGTCCCGGAAGCAGTCTGATGACATCCGGCGTATCAACGAGCGCCTGAGTGGTCTGATAGCTGTCGATGCAGATCAACACGACCGGGCTCGCCGCGACGGCCGCCGACACGCTGTTCGCGGCGGCAGCTCCCAACTGAATGAGGGCTTGTGCCTTGGCTCCCGACCGGTTCCAGACGGTCACGCTGCGCCGTGCATCGACAAAGGCACGGGCCACCGCCGAGCCCATGAGGCCCAGGCCCAGGGTCGAGATTTCACTCATGCAACGCCCCGGGATTCCGGGGCGCCAACGCCATCGTATGCGCCTGATTCTTTAGCAGCGAATGTTCCAGGCCACTTGACGGCCCGATCAACATCATGCCGGCAGGCGTACAACGCAGCAATCTCGCCTGCTTCGCCGTCCGCATGCTTCCACTCCAATACTTGGTGAGTAATATGTTGGCAAGCATACCGTGTATTCCTGCGCAAGCTGCAATCCCTGGCCCACCCACCTGGTCTGCAGCGCCAGCCAGGAATAGCGGCGCCAGGCGCTGCAGCGCGGTTACACCACTACTCGCGAGATGCCAGGCATGTCAATCGGCGTCGAGGATTAACCGGAGCCGAAGATGGGAGGGTTGGCGAGGCTTCCGGTGCCGGAATCCTCCGGCCGTTGCCGGATGATATCTACAATACGTCGTCGCAGTGTCGGGCGCCGCGCAAGTGGCAGCGGTCTTCCCGCTAGAATTGCGTTAGCATCCCATTGAACACGATGGGCGTTGGGGCGTTGGGGCGTTGGGGCTATGGAGCGTGATCATGAGCATTCAGGGTGGCTGCTTGTGCACAGCCGTTCGATACGAGAGCAAGGCGGAGCCGGTAATCACGCGGGTATGCTGGTGTCGGGCGTGCCAGTACGTTGCAGCGGGCAATGCTACGGTCAATGTGTTCTTTCGCACGGAGTCCTTTTCGACCCACGGCGAGACCGGCGACTACCGGAGTGTGGCGGACAGTGGAAATATCATTCATCGACAGTTCTGCAGGCAGTGCGGCACTCCGCTGTTCACTTCTGCCGAAGCGCGACCCCATGTCATTGGCGTCCGTGCGGGGACGCTTGATGACCCAAACCTGGTGCAGCCGGCGATGACTATCTGGACGTCCTCGGCGCCGCGCTGGGCCTGCATTGCTGAGTCGATCCCGCGCGTGGAGCGGCAGCCGCCACCATTGGCCTAGTGGCCGGTCGTGAACGTCCGCTCTGGGGCAACCCTATCGATCAACTCCTGAGGCTCTGCTGACACTAAACACCCGCGCCTGGAACCTTAATCTGTAGGCATCCACGGTTTTTGAACCGTTGCGGGCATTCACGAGTACTGCTGGCGGGCAGTCGCGAAGCGGCGATGCTACTCATGTCAATGCAGTGCGGTGGCCACCGCTGCGAAAAACGCGTCATCGTCCAGTTCAAGGCGTCCTGTTGCTGAAGGTTTCGAACGGGCGCTGAGCACGACAATTACAAGGTGTTCGCGCGGATTGATGTACATGAACTGACCGAATATGCCGACGGCCTCGAAGGCGCCGACGTGAACGGGCTCTGACTGCGGCGGAATCCACCACATGTAGCCGTAGTCGATCTTCTTTCCGCCGATCAGGTGTGCGACGCCCGCCTCATCGAACCAGCCCATCGGTACAACTGAGCGGCCGTCGACGCGCCCGTTGTCGGCGGCGATGAGTCCGAAGCGGGCGTAGTCGCGAAGCGTCGCGCCGATACCACTGCCGGCCCAGCCGTTGCCGTTCGGGCTCTCGACCCACCAGGTGGCATCACGCTCCATGCCCGCCCGCGACCAGATTTTTTCGGAGAGATAGTTGGCCAGGGGTCGATGCGTGGCGCCTTCAATCACGGCACCAAGTACATAGGTTTCGCCGGTGTTGTAGTTCCATACGGAGCCTGGCGGACCACAGCGCGCCAGGGAATTCATGTACCCCAGCACGGCACCGGCCCTTGCAGCGATCTGCAAATCCAGAACCTTGCGACGATCGGACCCGGGATCGGTGTAGGTTTCATTCCAGCACACACCGGAACTCATTGTTAGAACATGGCGGATGCTGACACCATCGTAGGCAGCGCCGCGGAGGCCAGGCACATAGCGGGCGACGGGATCATCCAGGCTCGCAATGTAGCCATCCACCAGCGCAGCACCGAGGAGCGTAGAAGCGATGGACTTTGCCATCGAAAAGGATGCCCAGCGCGTATTTGGCGCAAAGCGGAGTTCATAGTTTTCAAGAGCGATCTCTCCGTCCTTGAGGACCAGGAGCCCAGCTACCCTGTTGCTGCTTAAGTAATCGTACAGATCGAAATTGCGCCCATGATCCTCGAAGCGGATTTCCGGAAATGCCTTGGTACGCTTTGGGAGCACGCGAACCGGCCCGCCTCGATGCACGACACGGACCGGCAGCAGTCGTTCCGTATGTGACAACGTCGCTACCGCCACATCCGGCAACATCGCTCCGTCGTACATCTGCCGCAAAGCAGCCACCTCGGCCGCCAGGGCGTGGCTGCTTGCCACGAATGCAATCAGGTTGGACACCATAAGGACACTGAATCGATGCAGCATCATCGTGATCATTCTCCGGAGACAATTCGCATGCCGGCAATCCGGACCGCCTTGCAGAATCCGG
>JANMWZ010000044.1:0-2218 GCA_031441585.1 Gammaproteobacteria bacterium | reverse complement strand
ACGCGCCCAGCGGCTTTCGTTAAGCTGGCCCGGTCGATTACGCGGAGGCCGATATTCGCGGCATCCTCGGGGGCAATTTTCACCGCGTGTGCAAACAGGTCTGGAAGTAAAACCATTACGGAGGGAAACATGAAACGCAGACAGTTTATTGGTGCAGGGGCGGCGGTTGCGGGGGCAGGCCTGCTGGGAGTGCGTGCCACCCATGCGCAGGGGAAGCAGATCATCGTGATGAATTGGGGCGGCGACTGGAACGACCGCACCGTGAAACACATCGAGGCGCCGCTGCTCGAGAAAAAGGGCTGGACGATCGTGCGCGAGCTCGGCGATCAGCCGCCACGGCTCACCAAGATCATTGCGGAAAAGCGCCTGCCGCGCGGCACGGTGGACATCGTTCACCTGGGCGAGGCCGAGGCGTACACCCTGTTCGTGCAAGACGCCCTCGAGACGCTCGACTATTCGAAGATCCCGAACGCGGCGACCATGGTGCCGAGCATGAAGCGGCCATACTTCGAGCCGTGGCTGTACTCGGCCTGGGAGCTGGTCTACAACCCGGATAAGATCAAGGAAACGATCACGGGCTACGCCGATATGTGGAACCCTAAGTACGCCGGCAAGATCGGCGTCATGGATTCCAATTTCGCCAACTCCATGCAGACCGCGAGCATCGTCGCCTCCGGGAAGATGAACGACTTCGCCGGTGCGAAGAAAATGCTGCTCGACTGGAAGAAGGCCGTGCAGCCCAAGGTGTACCCGTCCCACCAGCAGGCGCAGGCCGCGGTCAAGTCCGATGAAATCTGGATGGTTGCCAATTTCCGCGCCCGCGGGCTTCAGTGGGCCAAGGACGGCACCAAGGTGCAGACGGTCTATCCGAAAGAAGGCGGTATCTACCAGGTCTTCGGCGCGGTCATGCCCAAACGCGTGATCAACAAGGAGGGCGCTTACGCCTACCTGAATGCGCTGCTCGACCCGGTGGCCATGGCGGGCCTGTGCGCGGACAATTTCTACACGCCGCCCACCACGGCCGTCGTGCTTTCCGGCGACGTCGGCGCAAAGATTGCGTTCACCGACAAGCAGAAGTCCACGCTGCAGCACTGGGACCAGGATTACTGGGCGAAGAACATCACCGCCTGGCTCGATTGGTGGAAGAAGGACTTCCTCGCGACCTGAGCGCCAACGCCGGATGACGGCCTTGGCGGACGTGCGGGAAAGCCGCAACTGGAAAGGCGCGGCACTGGTGCTGCCGGCGCTCGCCCTGGTTGTGGCGTTCCTGCTGGCGCCCCTGGGGTTGATCCTGCGCTACAGCTTCGACACGTACGACCCGCTCAAGCTGATGCTGGGCGTATTCAGCGCTGACAACTACGTCCGGGCCGTGGCCGACCCGTTCTACCGGAACGTGCTCGCCACGACCGCGAAAATCGCCGCGCTCTCCACCGTCGTCGTTATGCTGCTCGCATTTCCGGTGGCGTACTACATATCGAGGGTCGAGTCGCAGCGCGTGAGGGGCTGGCTGATCATCCTCACTGTGCTGCCGCTGCTGCTCGGAAACGCGGTGCGCTCCGCCGCATGGATGGTCGTGATGGGCACCAAGGGCGTTGCCAACGCGATCATGATCAACGTCGGCCTCATCAGCGAACCGCTCAAGATCCTTTACACGCCGACCGCGGTAGTGATTGCGCTCGTGTCGGTGCTGCTGCCGTTTGCGATCATCACGCTGAAGAGCGTGATCGATTCGATCCCCACCAGCCTCGAGGAGGCCGGACAGTCGCTCGGCCATTCCCCGTTGCGGACGGTGCTCGGGGTCGTGCTCCCTCTGTCCACGCCCGGGGTCGTGGCCGCCGCCGCGATCTGCTTTGCGCTGGCGATGAATGCTTATGCGACCCCAGTGCTGATCGGCGGTCCCACCATGCAGATGATGGGACCGGTGGTCTACGGCCAGATCGCCAAGGCCAACAACTGGCCGTTCGGGTCGACGCTCGCCTGCATCCTCATGGCGGTCACATTGATCCTGACCGTGCTCTCGACGCGCTTTCTGGGCAGGAAGTACTTCTGACCATGGGCGGCGTGTCCATGGGCAGGATGGCATTCGTAGCGCTCGTCGTGGCGATCTTTGCGTTCCTGCTCGGGCCGCTGGTCACGATCGTCTGGGCGAGCGTTTTCGCCGACAAGATCCTGACCTTTCCGCCGACCGGCTATACCTTCGCGTGGTTTGCGCATGCCT
>JANMWZ010000043.1:0-1998 GCA_031441585.1 Gammaproteobacteria bacterium | reverse complement strand
CGCTCGACCCGTTCTTTGCTGGCCAGGAACCCCCGGTCGTGAAGCTCCAGCCCCATGCGGGGCGATCCGTAGGCGCCTTTCAGCACGTTGTGAATGGCGCAGATCAGGGCGAGCCAACTACTGGGGCATAGGTTTCACCCTTGCCTACGGGCTCGGTCGTTACGCCGATGCCGGCGCGGCGGGTATCTGGACCGCACTCACTACCACCTTGTGGGTGGCAGCGGTGTTGCTGATCGGGCGTTTCGTCTTGTTGACGCGACGTCTGCTCGACGCCGCTACGCTCGCGCAAGCAGGTCCACGCAAGCACGGAGCACAATGGCGGGAGCTATGACTCCCCCGCTGGTCTTAGCGCTTCGCCACGCCCAGTGCCGCCAGCCGCGCCGCTGTGTCAGCGCCGGCCTTAACCACGCTGACATTCTTGTCGATGTAGGCAACCTTGCCTTCAACATCGATATAGAAAGTCCAGCGCGAGGCAAAGCCCATCATGCCCAATACGCCATAGGCCTCGGCGACTTTTTTGTCTGGGTCAGCCAGCACCGCGAAGTCGGCGCCATTGGCGGTGGCGAACTTGGTGTTGGTCTCGGCATCGTCAGTGCTCGCCATGAAATAGGCGACCTGGTAGTCCTTCAGCACAGCGCCACTCTCACGGAATGACTTGCATTGCGCGGTTCAGCCACCGGTGAAGGCTTTTGGGAACCAGGCCAGCACCACCGCCGTGCCGCGATAATCGGCGAGGTGGTGTTGTTTGCCGTCGGAGCCGGCAAGGGTGAAATCCGGTGCGACTGGCCATTACCGGCGGGCGAAAGCGGCCCCACATTTCGTCTTGGACGCTCAAGTTCCAGACGCAGCGACTGGCACCATTGGCCGGAAGGCGCAGGTTTCACCTGACGAGCTAGACTATCGGTTAGTTCGGTGTCGCAAGGACGCGAAGCATGACGCCGTTATTGGCAGGCAAGGATGCGAGGGACTGCGCGGGCGGGCGAATATGCGCGTCACCGGCCCGAGCAGACGCTCCTGTATCAAGGCGTAGCTCATTGGCACGATTGCTTTCAGCCGGCGGCGAGCGTTTTCCAACTTCCATCACAGCTATCGCTCTGTCGCCAAGGCCTAACGGTCGCCGGCCAAGCAAGCACGAGCGCCAGCATGATCAACATCAGCGTCGCTGGCTCGGGTGCTGCAATAGCATCTCCTATCGGGATCTGTTGCGCGCTATCGCTGCCAATCGCTTCGACCGCGAATTCGCCGGCCACGAGTGCGGTCGGCGCGCGCATGCTGATAAAGCTGAAGCCGGCTAATTGTTGGCCGATGGCGACATCGGCGGCGGGCAGCAGTGAAATGAAATCTAGATCGTCAATCCCGCCGACCGGATCGGGCAGCAAAAAGTCCCAGTCGGCATTGGGCACGCTGACCTTGCTGGCGCCATCCAAGCCGAACACCGAATTGCCGAAGAGCAGGTTCAATCCTGACAGCGGCTCGGTGCCCATACGGTTATCCAACTTGAGGTTATAGCGGAACAATCCACTGCCTAGATCATCTGCGGTGTACAAGACCAAGGCACTGGCGTCATGCCAACTTGCGAGCGCCCAGGTGGTCATGAGCACGAGCAGGGGCGAAAACATTTTTTTCCCAATCATGGCCGTCTTTCCCGTAAAGCTTGAGGGCATTTAGCACCACCAGATGCAGCGCATCTTCCGGTGCCGACTGTCGATTAGTTCGGACGCACAATAAACGCCGCGCGGCCGGCCTCGCCGGTGCCGCCGGCGAGCACGGCATTGGTAACAGCGTCTTTCAATTCGAACGAGAGTAGACCGCCAAGATTCTTCAAGCTGAAGGCCAAATTGGTGCTCACGCCATTGACCTTACCACGAGCGAGCGCAGCAATGGTGAAGTCGCCGGACCAGGCGCCGTTGACCACCGATCCACCGAGTAGACTCGCGGTCACACTATCGAACACCACACCGCTAATATTCTTGCGGGTACGGTAGTTATACGCGCTCA
>JANMWZ010000042.1:0-1917 GCA_031441585.1 Gammaproteobacteria bacterium | reverse complement strand
ACCGACGTCATACGCCAAATAGGCATAGGGCGTCACAAACACGCTGGCCAACGCGAGCGCGAACATGAAGAGCGCGATACGCGGACTCAGTGGCACCCGCGCGCCGCTGGCGCTGGCGAGCCACAGCCAGGCGACCAGCATGAGCAGCGTCCAGGTAAACTGCAGTGCGTGGCCTCCGCCCCAGAACAGGACCTCGTAGTACGCCTTGCCGGAAAGCGACCCCGGCACGGTGGTCCAAGACCACGCGAAAGCAATGAGCGCCACCGCCGCAGAAACGGCACAGGCATTCAGACCGAAGCAAAGCGCAGCCTTACCGTCGGTGCCGGCGCGCAGCCTCGGCACGGTGAGCATGCTGCGCAGTACGAGCAGCACCACGCCCACGGCAAATACAAGCAGGCCGGCGATAAAGGGCGTGCCGTTCAAGACCGGAATGTAATTGGCCATGATGGCTTCGCCGCCGCCTGTGAAGGGCGCGAGCGACATCATCCCCGCCCCTGCCGAGCACAGGCCCAGGGCGGTCCAGCCCCATCCCATCCCCCACTCGGAACCATTGATGCTCCACAGCATGCCGGCCAGCGCCATGAACCAGACCAGCACCGAAAGATCCACATGCACCACCAGCGCAATACGGAAAAAATCCGCCACCGGCAGCCATTGCGATATGAACGGCGTACGCGATACGACCAGCAGGATCGAAAAAAGGCCGGAGCCGATCAGCGCTGTGACGCCCAGCCAAAGCCACGCGCGTGCAAGGGTGCGGCGCGCCCCCTCGGGCACGGCGAGCGAGTAGTCGTGCGCAGGCGCGTACACGGCGGCGCTCGCTTGGGAAGCCGGACGAAAGAAGGTGTAGGACAAGGTTTTCATCGCAGTGTGATTCCGCCTTTCTCGGCGTCGAAATCGATCACCAGTACCTGGGCGGGCTTTAGCGACACCGATTCGTCGCGCGAGTAATCGAAGCGCGTTCCGCCCGCAGTGTCTTTGAGCCTGACCGCGATGCGGTGCGGACCCGCCGCGACCGGCAGGCGACGATAGACGACCGATGCCCCGTCCTTGGACAGTCCCGAAGGCGCGGCTGAGTACCTGACCATCCGCGCACCATCGATATCGAGTTCGACCACCACCGGGACCCGTTCGCGCGGACACTGCATCGGCGCGCGCATGTTCGGCGCCAGCTTGGCCAGTTCGTCTGGACTGAGCCGGTGGCACTCGCTTACGAGCTTGCCATGATGGGCGAAACTCAGCTTGATCAGAGCCTCATCGGCGGACAAGTGCCGGTACGTCGGCCACGTAGAGAACGTTCCGATCACAAGCGCAAACAACGCATAGAGCAATCCCTGGCCCAACCATGCGCCAGGTTTGGTCGCAAGATCAGCCATGCTGACGCAGCGCAGCGACTGGCCGCGGTGCTATCTCGACTGGAAGCAGGCGCCTGAACTCGTCCAGCGCAGCCGCCATTCCCGGTTGATCGCCGGCGGCAAGCCAGGCGATCCCTATGCGCTCGCGCGGCACGGATGCCCGGAGATGCGGCTCGCGCGTGCCCGTGAGGCGTTCATTTGTCCAGCGCGTGCCAAGGCGAAATGCGCAAGCGCCCTCTCTGCAGCCGGTTACCAGCACGCCCGCAGCGCCACCGCGCAGCGCGTATTCGACAAACGACGGCGGTAGCATGCCGCTGCAGATCAGGCTCAGCGTGGTGACGTGAGCGGACGCGACGGCGTCTACATTTGTGCAGTGGTCGCAACCGACGACCACGATCTTTCGACCGTGGCGCAACGCAGCCAGCCCCTCATCAAGGCGCCGGCGGAGCGCATCAACGGGCAGTTGGGGCATGTCGATCCCGGTGAGGAGTTGCGCGCCGCTTCGAAACGGCGTCGCGGACGGGCAGGAGCCCACGCAGATCCCGCAACTCGCGCACAAATC
>JANMWZ010000041.1:0-26129 GCA_031441585.1 Gammaproteobacteria bacterium | reverse complement strand
GTCGCATGACCGACGCTGCGGCCAGCTCCGTGATGCGCTGGCGCGATGCACGAGCGCGCGGTGGTAGCCAGGCTTTGAAGGTTCGGCCGACGCCGGGCCGACCACCAGCACTGAGCCCTGCGCAGCGTCAGCGCGTCATCATTTATGAGACAGTCAGTAAGCAATGGTCAACCGGTGAGTTGCCGCTCCCCACCTGCGTGGCGGGTGAGAACGCCTGCCCGCCCGATGACGTCGGTGGCCCGCATGGCTACGCGCTGTTCCTGGAAATCATTGCCGACCGTGACCACGAACAACATGAAGACATGATCGGCTGGATCGGCGGGGGCTTCGATCCGAAAGGGTTCGACCTGAACCGACTCAATCGCGACTGGAAGGCTGCAAGGGCTCGCCGCTCCACGGGGTAGTCCACTGGACATTCGCGGGGGGGGGGGGGGGGCAAATACTATAAGCTATAAGCAAAATCACCGGCGTGCCCCCAAAAGTGACCCCGTCGCGCTTCGCCGCGGTGCTGCACGGCAATGGGTATTGAAACCGCAGGACATAGCGGTCGCGCTCAAGCTGGTCATCCTCGGGCCGGAACGACTGGCCTATGCCGCCTTGGGCAAGGCCATGCATCTCTCGCAATTCGAAGCGCACGCCGCCGTTCAGCGCCTGATTGCAGCGAAGCTGGCGGTGTCGATTGACGGCGCAATCCGACCGATCGCGGCAACCCTGCGGCGCTTCCTGATAAACGGTGCTCCATACGCCTACCCACCCATCCGCGGAGAGGTGGTCATCGGAACGCCCACCGCCTATGCGGTACAGCCCCTGAAAGACAAGTTCGGCCCAACTTCGGACCTGCCGCCTGTTTGGCCGGATCCGAACGGCAGTGTGCGAGGCCAGACACTCTTGCCGCTCTACCCCGGCTTGCCATCGGCGGCGAAAGAGGACAGCCAATTCTATGAATTGGTAGCGCTGCTCGACGCTCTAAGAATTGGCCAGGCACGTGAACGCGAAATGGCAGGCAAGATGCTCGAGGCACGAATCAAGTGAACGCGAACGTGGGGCCTCACCCGAATACGGAATTGCTCGTAACCGCGACCCGTGCTCAATCAGTGCGTGTGACCACGGACGTGGACGTCGTCGCCGAAGCCACAACAATCCGGGAATACCATATCCTCGAAGCGCGTCTGCGCGAAAAGGGGTTCGCTCCCGACCCGGAGGTCATTTGCCACTGGAATGTCGCGGGCATGCAGCTCGACCTCCTGCCGTCAGGCCCGGACGTCCTGAGTTTTCATAACCGCTGGTATCCACAGGCCGTTCAAACTGCAGTGCCACGTCAATTGCCGAGTGGCCGCACGATCCGGGTTCTCACCAGTCCATTGTTTCTCGCCACGAAAATGGAAGCGTTCCTGGACCGCGGGCAAGGTGATTTTCTCGCAAGCCACGATCTGGAGGACATCATTACGGTCGTGGACGGTCGCCCAGAATTAACCGATGAGTTGGCGGCCGCGAGCCCGGAAATCCGTGAGTACCTGCGCAGCCGTATTGCCGATCTTATTCGCCAGGACGCGTTTATCACCGCGTTGCCAGGACACCTGCCGGGTGATTTCGCCAGTCAGGCCCGTCTGCCCGCCCTGCTCGCAACCATAAGGCGCCTCGCATCCGACGACTCCCAATAGAGTCGCCTATAACGACGCGCTAAGTACCGACAATCCTGTGCAATCTAAACGCATGACCCACCACTCGCGAACGGTCCCGTGGATCGTCGACAACCAGAAATATGCGCTAGTCGGACTGAGCGTCAAAGTCGCAGGAGCCGTGCCGGACAAGGCAAGTCAGAACTTACGGGTTTTGAGTGATCCTGCATTCCAGATACCGACTACCTGGAAGGAATGGCTCGGGACAATACGCACTGAGGAAGTTGAGCAGTGCAATCTATTCCTCCTCAGCCAGCTAACCTCACATGCTCCGGAGATCCTCAATGCAGAGGACCAGATGCTGCAACGCCGCGTCTGGAATTTCTACGTCGGGCTTCTGCTAAGCAGCACCTTTGCGCCAGCGCATCGGCCCGTACTGATCACGGGATCGTGTCGTGGCGGAGAAATTGGCATTCGTCAGCAGCAAGACCTGGACTGCCCCATCCCTCTCATCGCGAATCACTATCCAGCGATCACTCGTGAGCACATCCAGCTTGCCGCACAGCTGGGAGAAAACCTCGAGGCCTTGGTGTCCGCACCTATTGCCGGCGGCCGCTGGCGCCTGCTTCGTACGCTTCAAGTCTATGTCGATGCGCGAGTCACTGCTGAAGTGGTCGATCGCATTCACCAATACTGCCGCTGCGTCGAAGGCCTTATCCTTCCGGCTGTAGGAAAGTCGCGGCAACAGTTCAAGAGCAAGACGGAGTTGTTCATCGGCAGCGGCCACCATGACCTCATGGGCGACATCTACGATGTACGCAGTGCCGTGGAACATTTGCACGAAAGCCGCTATCTCGAGAGCTTTGACCGAGTGAGCCGACTGGATCTCGTCAAGAAGGAAGCGATCGTCGAACGTATCGCGCGCGAAGCCATCCGGCGCGTGATTAGCAACACAAATCTCTGGCCGCATTTCGACAACACGGCGGCGCTCAGTAAATTCTGGAGTCTCGGGTCGACCGAGCAGAGGCGGCTATGGGGCGACACGATCGATCCCCTTGGCGCACTCGCCAACTTCGACCCAACCTATATCAATGACGGGGAACTTGGAGGTCCGTGACAAAGCTGTAGCGACTGAATCCAACCAAAAAAGCAACACGCGCAGCAGGCTAGACGTTGGCTCGAGTCCTCTTCTTCAAAATCGGTACGACCTTTGCCTGCCCACCTTCCGCTTGGACGATGAGCACGGACCAGCGCTCGAGCGCTGCGCGCCTTTCATTGAAATAGTCATGCCGATCGTACGTCCCTTCGACACCACGCAGCTTGTGACCAAGGCATCGTTCGGCCACCTCGCGCCGGACACCGAGCGCGGCCAGATGCGTGCGCGCGGTCCGGCGCAGATCGTGAAGTGTAAAGTGCCTTAGAGCATGCTTCACGCGTTGCAGGGCCACGTTGAGCGTGTCGATGCCGACGTGCGCCACTCTCTCGCGAGGGTCCCGGCGGCGCTTCGGGAAGACGTATTCGCTGCTGCCGGCCAGCGCTCGCAGGCGCCGGAGCCAGTCGAGCACTTCGGGCACCAGAGGAATATCAAGACCCTCGCCAGTCTTGGTTCTGGCCGCGGGCAGGTGCCATACCGCTCCAGACGGCGACAGGGCCTCGAGATCGAACTCCTCCCAACGTGCGCCGAGCAATTCGCCCTTGCGTACACAGAGTGCAAGCAACAGCTTGATGGCCAGAAGGTTGTCCTCGCCGAAGCTCGGTGTCTCGCGGATCTTCTCGAACAGTTGCGTGAGTTCGCCACTGCTCAACGCGCGGCTGCGCGGCCGTTCGGTACCACCGGCGTCCAGGCGAGGCGAGAAATCGGCGGCGGGGTTGCTCAAGAGGAAACGACGCCGCACACCGAAGGCGAAAATCCGACGGGTGAAGCGCAGCAGGTCGTTGGCGGCCGTGGGAGCGCGGCCTTTGATCTCATCGAGCATGTGAGCCACGTCGGCGGGCGTAATTTCACACGCCGGCAAGCGCCCGAGCTTCGGCAGCAGGTACTTGTCGAGATATCGGCGCGGCACGGCTGGGTGCTTGAGTCCGCGCGCCTGGACCTCGGCGCGATACCAGTCCTCGCAGAGCGACTTGAACGATTCCTTTTGCCGTTCTTCGGCCAGCGTCGCGCGACGAACGGTCAGCGGATCCTGCTGTTTGTCGAGCAGCACACGCGCCTGGCGCGCCTCGATGCGCGCCTGTGCAAGCGGCATGTCGGGATAGTTGCCCAGCGTGAGCCAATGCTGTCGGCCAGCGAAGTGGTAGCGCAGCGTCCACGAAGCGCCGTCGCGTGTCTGCTTGCGCAGGTACAGCCCGTCACCATCGCTAAGTAGCACCAGCTCACCGGATGGTAGCTACAGATTTAGCTACAACTCAGCTACCCGCCTAGCTACAAGTGTAGCCCAGAGGCAGTTGGAGGCTAGTGGACGTTTCTGGTCAAAACAGCTAGAAACTAAGGGGTTTACGGCGATTTCCCTGAACGCTCTCGAATGACCTTGGAAGTTATTCGATATTCTGCACCTGCTCGCGCATCTGCTCGATCACCACTTTCATCTCCACCGAAATGCGCGTGGTTTCCAGATCCTGCGATTTCGACGAGAGCGTGTTGGCCTCGCGATTGAATTCCTGCAGCAGGAAGTCGAGCCGGCGGCCCGCCGCTTCGGGCGCGACCATGGTGCGGCGTGTTTCTTCGATGTGACCCGTGAGGCGATCGAGTTCCTCGGCGACGTCGAGCCGATGCAGCAGCAGCACGATTTCCTGCTCGATGCGTTCCTGGTTGAGCTCACCGCCCAGTTCACGCAGTCGCTCTTCGAGGCGCGAGCGTACGCGTTCGAGCACCTCGGGCAGGCGGGCGCGCACCTGGGCGAGCAGATCTTCCAGCGCTGCGCAGCGTAGCGCGATCAGCTCAGTCAGCCGCTGGCCTTCGCGATTGCGGGCGGCGCTCAAATCGCCGAGCGTCGCGGCGAACAGGGTGCGCACGGCGGCGAACACGGCTTCAATATCGGGTTGCTCGTCGCGCAGCACGCCCGGCCAGCGCAGCAGTTCGAGTACATTGACGCGACCCTGCGCGGGTAGCGATTGAGCCAGTTGGGCACTGCGCGCCAGCACTTGCGCCAGCACGGCCTCATCCACCTGCAGGGCCGCGGCGGCGCCCGAGGCGGGGCGATGCAGGATGGTGCAATCGACCTTGCCGCGCCGCAGCTCGCGCGCCAGCAACTGGCGCAGCTCGGTTTCCAGCGCACGGCAGCCATCCGGCAGGCGCACCGCGGCATCGAGAAAACGGTGATTTACGCTGCGGATCTCACATACCAGGGTGCCGAAGGCGCCACTGCTTTCCTGGCGCGCGAAACCGGTCATGCTCGAAATCATGGCTGAACCTGACAGGAGGGCGGGAGCTGGCGCTTACTTCACGTTGCGCGGAATGTTATAAGTCGCCGCCAGTTTAACCCAAAGAGATGGTGCCCGCTTGCGCGTCGAACATGCCGAACTCAGCCTTCAGGGCGCACGCGAGAGCAATCAGGACCGGGTTGGGGCTGAGGTTGCCGACGCTGCGGCGCTGCTGATTGCCTGCGACGGCATGGGCGGCCACGCCGAGGGCGAGCGCGCGGCGCAGATCGCCCAGGAGCTGATCGCGCTGCGCTTTCGCGCCACGGTGCAGCCGCTGCTCGATCCGCTGGGCTTTCTGCACCTGAGCCTGGGCGCGGCGCATCAGCAGATCGTGCGCCACGGTGCAGAAATTCCGCTTGAGAACCGGCCGCGCGCCACCATCGCGCTGTGCCTGGTGCAGCGCAGCTCCGCTTATTTCGCGCACGTCGGTGACAGCCGCGCCTATCACATCCGTCGCGGACGGGTGCTGGCGCGCACCCGCGACCACAGTCACGTCGAGCTGCTGGTGCGCGAGGGTGTCATCGGCGCCGATCAGGCGCAGCATCATCCGATGCGCAATTTTGTCGAGTCGTGTCTGGGGGGCGAAGCCATGTTGCCGGAAATGGATATCGGCAACCGCCTGGCGCTGCAAAGCGGCGATGTGCTGTTGGTGTGCACCGATGGTCTGTGGGCACATCTGGATGATGACATCATCGGCGGCGCCTTCGGCGACGCTGCCCTACCGCTCGCCGAGGCGCTGCCGGCTCTGGGCGCGGGCGCGGTGGCCCTGGGTGGCGCCACCGCTGATAACACCTCGGCCGTGGTGCTGCGTTTTCTGGAGTAATACCGATGTCGAAACGTCACAATGATCGCGCCGCGGAGGCACTGCGCGCGGTGCGCTTCACGCGCAATTTCACCCGCCACGCGGAAGGCTCGGTGCTGGTGGAGTTTGGCGATACGCGCGTGCTGTGCACGGCGAGCGTCGAGGAGGGCGTGCCCGGATTCCTGCGTGGCAAGCAGCAGGGCTGGGTCACGGCTGAATACGGCATGCTGCCGCGCGCCACGCATACGCGTTCGGCGCGCGAGGCGGCGCGTGGCAAGCAGAGCGGACGCACGCAGGAAATCCAGCGGCTCATCGGTCGCTCGCTGCGTGCAGTGGTTGATCTGCGCGCGTTGGGCGAGCGCACGGTGACTATCGATTGTGACGTGCTGCAGGCCGACGGCGGCACGCGCACCGCAGCGATCACCGGCAGCTTCGTGGCCCTGGCGGATGCCATCGAGGCGCTGCGCAAGCGCGGTGCGCTTAAAGCCAGCCCTTTGCATGGCCAGGTGGCGGCGGTGTCAGTCGGCATCGTGCGTGGCCTGCCGGTACTCGATCTGGATTACCGGGAAGATTCTGAAGCCGAGACCGATATGAACGTGGTGATGAACAACGGCGGTGGTTTCATCGAGGTGCAGGGCACGGCCGAGGGCCATGCCTTTCGGCGCAATGAACTCGACGCGCTGCTGAATCTCGCCGCCACCGGCATCGGCGAGCTGTGCGCGCTGCAGATGCAGGCGCTGACGGACTGAGCGCATGCAGGTGGTGCTGGCCACGGCCAATGCCGGCAAGCAGCGCGAGTTTGCGGCGCTGCTGGCGCCTTTGAATATTGAGCTGCTGCTGCAGTCGACACTGGGTATCGAGGCCATCGAAGAGAGCGGCAGCAGCTTTGAGGCCAATGCGCTGCTCAAGGCGCGTCACGCGGCCGCGAGCTCCGGACTGGCGGCGCTCGCCGATGATTCCGGCCTCGAGGTCGATGCGCTGGGCGGGCGACCCGGCGTGTATTCGGCGCGCTACGCGCGCGTCGGTGCGGGCGATGCAGAAAACAACGCGCTGCTGATCAACGAACTCGAGCAGGTGGGTGACGCGCAGCGCAGCGCACGTTACCGCTGCGTGCTGGTGCTGGTGCGCAGCGCTCTGGATCCCGCACCACTGGTGGCGCACGGCAGTTGGGAAGGTCACATTGCGCGCCAGGCGGCGGGCACCGGTGGTTTTGGTTACGATCCCTGGTTCATTCCGCTCGGTTTCAGTTGCACGGTCGCGCAGCTGTCGGCGGAGAAAAAAAATGCGCTCAGCCATCGCGCCCAGGCGCTGCGGCACCTCAGCGCCCAGCTGGGCCGGTGGCCGTGAGCACGCCGGCACCTGGCGCCGTAGCGCCGTGCCCGGACGCGGCGCCGCGCCTGATGGCACCGCCGCTGGCGCTCTATCTGCACTTTCCCTGGTGCGTAAAAAAGTGCCCGTACTGCGATTTCAATTCGCACACGCTGCACGGGCAGGTGCCGGAGCAGCAATACCTGGAGGCGCTGCTGGCGGATTTCAGCGCGCAGGTGCCGCTGGGTGGTGGGCGTGAAATCAGCAGCATATTTCTGGGCGGCGGCACGCCGAGCCTGTTTTCACCCGAAGCCCTCGACAGACTATTCGCGGCCATTCGCCAGTTGCTGCCACTGCAGGCGCAGGCCGAGATCACGCTCGAGGCCAACCCTGGCACAATCGAGCGCGGTCGCTTTTCCGAGTACCGCGCCGCCGGTATCAATCGCGTGTCGCTGGGTGCGCAGAGTTTTTCGCCGGCAATTCTTGAACGACTCGGGCGCATCCATTCGGCCGATGACACGCGGGTCGCTGCCGCCGAGTTGCACGCCGCGGGCTTGAGTAATTTCAATCTTGATCTGATGTATGCACTGCCGGACCAGGATCTACCGGGCGCACTGGCAGATGTGCGCGCGGCCCTGCAGCTGCGGCCCGCGCACCTCTCGCATTACCAACTCACGCTCGAGCCTGGCACCGTGTTTGGCGCCTTGCCGCCGAGCGGTCTTCCTGATGAAGACCTCGCGGCGCAAATGCAGCAACACTGCCAGGCCGCGATCGCCGCGGCCGGTTACCAGCAATACGAGATATCAGCCTACGCGCGCGCGGGTGCGCAGTGCGCCCACAATCTCAACTACTGGACTTTTGGTGATTACTTCGGTGTCGGCGCCGGCGCACACGGCAAGCTCACCGATACGCAGCGCGGCGTGATGGCCCGCAGCGTGCGTGAGCGCGAACCGCGGCGCTACCTGGCGCGCGGCGCTACCGAGCCACTGCTACTGCGTGAAGTCACCCACGACGACCTGCCCTTCGAGTTCATGATGAATGCGCTGCGGTTAACGGCAGGTTTTGGCCGCCCGGAGTTCGAGGCGCGCACCGGATTGCCCTGGTCGGCGATCGAGAAACGGGTCGAGCTCCTGCATGAGCGCGGACTTCTTGAGCGAGCGCCTGGACTGTGGCGCGCCACAGAGCTGGGACAGCGCTTTCTGAACGATCTCATCGGCGCATTCCTGCCCGATAGCGCAGTTTCGGCGCCCGTCCGCGGGGCTCCGAGCCTTTCCGCTCGCTCATCGACTCGCCGGAAAATTCCAGAGGGCCCCGTGGTTTAGCTCATTCACCGCGGTGCTGCGCTTGTTATGCACAGCCGCTGGTTGGCTCAGCCACAAATTAGATAATTACGGCCCGTATTGCAGGCCACACCACATTTGTAACCCATAAGCTATTGATTTTATAGGCTGTAATACCATGGTCATTTATTGTCCAATCCGATAGATAGGCCTATTTGGCGTATTCTGAGGCCACGCGCGGCGTGATTACCCACAGAGTTATCCACAGAAATTGTGGATAAGAAAGCTGCTGCCGACCTATTCCTACACGCCCCTTGTCGTACCCGGGCCTCGCGGCTAGACTGCGCGCCCCCTTTTTTGATCCACAAGCCCGGGTTGACCACCATGAAAGCAGCGACACATCCGGACTACGCCGAAATCAACGTCACCTGCAGCTGCGGTAACACCTTCAAGACCCGTTCCACCATGGGACAGGATCTGCAGCTCGACGTCTGCTCGAACTGCCATCCGTTCTACACCGGCAAGCAGAAGATGGTCGACACTGCCGGTCGCGTCGATAAATTCCGCAAAAAATACGCTGCCGCTGCGGCACGCTGAGCGCCGACACCGCGGGCTTTTAAAATCCGCGACTGTCGGCTGCGTCACTTTAGTGACGCGTTGCACGACCGATACCTTGATTCCAATTGTTGCGCATGTAACGCTGCGGCCCGTTGCGTGTTATGTCGCGCGCAGCCCGTTGGCAACTATTCAGGAAGCGGCCCCGCATGGATAACAAACCCTTTGAGCTCGCCAACCCCGCCACGGGCGTGAAATCGCTCCTGCCGGTGCGCTCCGGCACGATCGGGCCGCAGGTCCTGGATATCAGCGCCGTCCCCAAAGACCACGGGGTCTTTACCTTCGACCCGGCCTTCGGCGCCACGGCCAGTTGCGAAAGCAGAATCACCTACATCGACGGCGATGCCGGCGTGCTGCTGTATCGCGGTTATCCGGTCGAGCAGCTGGCGGCGCGCAGTTCATTCATGGAAGTGGCCTACCTGCTGATCTACGGTGAGTTGCCGAGCGCGCAGCAGCTTGAGGTCTATCGCGGCAGCATCACGCGCCACACTATGATCAACGAATCGCTGCTGCGCTTTACCAATGGTTTTTATCACAATGCCCACCCGATGGCGATGGTGTCGGCGGTGGTGGCCTCGATGGCGGCCTTCTACTACGACTCGATGGATAATCATGATCCGCGCCACCGCGAAATTTTTTCGCACCGCATCGTCGCCAAGTTGCCCACTATTGCTGCGGCCGCGCACAAGCATGCACTCGGGCAGCCTTTTATCTATCCGCGCAATGATCTCGACTACTGCTCCAACCTGCTGAATATGTTCTTTGCCGTGCCCTGCGAGGCCTATTCGGTCGATCCGGTAGCCGCGCAGGCGCTCGACCTGCTGTTCATCCTGCATGCCGATCACGAACAGAATGCCAGCACTTCAACCGTGCGCCTCGCCGGCAGCACCGGCACCAACCCCTATGCCGCCATGTCGGCCGGCGTCTCTGCGCTCTGGGGTCCGGCACATGGCGGTGCCAACGAAGCCGTGCTCGATATGCTCGAAGAGATCGGCTCGGCCGAGAACATTCCCAAGTATCTGGACATGGTCAAGGACAAGAGTAGCCACTTCAAGCTCATGGGCTTTGGTCATCGCGTCTACAAGAACTTTGACCCGCGCGCCAAGCTCATTCGCGAGACCTGTCACAAGGTATTGCAGAAGCTTGGGCGCACTGATACCCCGCTCTTTGAGCTGGCGCTGCGCCTGGAAGAAGTTGCCCTAAAGGACGAATATTTCGTCTCGCGCAAGCTTTATCCGAATGTCGATTTTTATTCGGGCATCATTTACAGCGCACTGAAGATTCCGCGCTCGATGTTTACCGTGATGTTTGCCATTGCCCGTACCGTGGGCTGGGTGGCGCACTGGCTGGAGATGATCTCCGACCCCGAGATGCGCATCGGCCGGCCGCGACAGCTCTATACCGGCCCGGTACAGCGCGACTACGTCGCCGTCGGCAAGCGCGCCTAGCCGCTGCGTGCGAGCAGGCCGGCCAGCTCCGCAGCATCAGCGCGGCGCATGGGTCGGCCGTCCACCGGGCTCAGCGGCGCCTGGCGTATGCCGTCCACCGGGAATACCGTGGCATCGACCAACTGCGTGTCGATCTGGAAACGCACACTCGGGAAATTGCTGGCGCGATCGGCATCGAGCCGCAGGCGATGTTCGCCCAGCTCGTGGGCGACACCGTGATCCAGGAGGCTAAGCGCTACGGCATCGGGGTTATCCGCAAATAAATGCAGCTGCACGTCGGCGTGCGCCGTGGCCGTGCCGCTGAGCACCGCGCCGACCAGGCGCGGCGCGAAAGCCTTGAGCGCACGCATCGCCAGCAGTGCCGCCCGGCGCTGCGCATCCAGAGTTGCCCTATGGGTGTCGGCGGCAAAGAGTCGCTGGTATTCGGCCAGCGAGGCTTCCACCTCGATATTGCGTGGTAGTGCCCCCTCGTCGCTGACCCCTAAGCGTTCGGCGGCCTTGCGCTTGGCGGTGCCAAAGTCCTGGATGCCGTGCTCCGACATCAGGCGCGCCGCCTCCTGGCTGAGCACGCGGCGCAGATTCGCGCTCCGGGGTGAGTGGCGTCGTGGCATGAGCGGACGGCACTAAAACAGCGGCTCACCGCTGCCATTGTCCGGACTATTGGCGGCGTTACCTACGGCCGGTAATTTGTCGGCGAAGAAATATTCAACGACAGTATTGGTGGCTGCGACCGGCGCCAGCAAGCCACTGAGCGCATCGACGCGCGCGCTGACCAGTCCTGGCGGCACGGCGCGCGGCACATCGGGCACCGCCCGTAGTCCCTCGCGCATCAATCGCACCCAGATGGGCACGGCCACGCTGCTGCCTTCCTCGCCTTCACCCAGGGGCCGCTCCTGATCAAAACCCACCCATACCGTGGCCTCGAGGTTCTGATTGAAGCCGTTGAACCAGGTGTTGCGCGATTCATTGGTAGTGCCGGTCTTGCCACCAAGATCATTGCGGCCCAGCACCAGGGCGCGCCGCCCGGTGCCGCGCTTGATGACATCAGCCATGAGATCATCCATGAGCCAGGCGTTGGCTGCAGTGATGATGCGCGTCGCGCGTCGCGCCGCGGGCAGCAGGGGCGCCAGACGCTCGGCCAGCGGCGGCGCCATGGTCAGTCTGGAGTTGACAGGCACGCCTACCGGTGCCACGCTGAGTGGCGTGACCCCCGCCGCTACGGTTCCGCCTGGCGAGCCCGCATCGGGCATGAGCTCACTCGCTGTCGCCTCGGCCGCCTCGGCCGCCTCGCACGCCGTGCAGGCCACCACCGGTTCAGCGTGCCACACGGTCTCGCCCGCCGCATTTTCGATGCGCTCAATGAAATAAGGCTCGATCTTGTAGCCGCCGTTCGCAAAGGCGGCATAGCCGGTGGCCACCTGCAGGGGCGTGGCGGTAAGTGTGCCGAGCGCCAGGGTGAGATTGTTGGGCATCGACGCGCGTTCGAAGCCAAAGCGGGCCGCGTAGTCGATGACATTGGCCGCGCCCACGGCGCGCAACAGGCGTATTGAGACCAGATTGCGCGAATGCACCAGGGCTTCGCGCAGGCGCGTCGGCCCGCTGAAGGTGCCGCCGTCGTTCTCGGGGCGCCAGGTCTGCTCCACACCCTGATCGGCCACGACGATGGGCGCATCCATGATGACGCTCGCGGGCGTGAACCCGTGTTCGAGCGCAGCGGAATACAGGAACGGTTTGAAGCCCGAGCCTGGCTGACGATGCGCCTGCGTGACACGGTTATAGGCGTTGCTGAAATAATCGAAGCCACCGATCAGCGCCGCGATGGCGCCATCCTGCGGATCGAGCGCCACCAGCGCGCCCTGCGCTTCCGGGATCTGACCGAGCTGCGCCGTGCCTTGCCCATTGCTGAGTAGGTAGATCAGATCGCCACGATGCACGATGTCATCGACTTTACTGCCGCCGTTGCGGCCACGCGCCCAGGCAACGCCCTCGGCGTCGATCTGCGCGAAGCCCGTGCCGCGTACATAGACGCGCGCGGCCGTCGGCGCCACCGAGACCACCACGGCCGACTGCAGGTTGCCGACTGGCGGGAAGCTGCCCAGCAGGCCCTCAAGCTGGCGTGGCACGGCGTTGGCACTGATCGGCACATTGCGCAGCGCCCCGCGATAGCCGTGGCGCCGGTCATACTCGATCAGGCCCAATCGCAGGGCGCGATTGGCCGCGATCTGCAGGCGACCATCGATGGTGGTGATGGCGCGGTACCCCTGGTTGATCGCCGCTTCGCCGAAGCGCTCGATAACCTTCATGCGCACCATTTCGGCGACATAGGGCGCCTCGACGTCGTAGTGCGGTGCGAACTCGCGGGCGTGTATCTCTTCTTCGCCAGCGCGTTTGGCGGTCGCGGCATCGATGTAGTGCAGCGCCTGCATCCGATGCAGCACGTAGCGGCGCCGCTCGGTGGCGTGCTCGGGGCTGGTTACCGGGTTGTAGCGCGAGGGCGCCTGCGGCAGTCCGGCCAGCATGGCGGCCTCGGCCACGGAAAGTTCAGAGAGCGGTTTGCCGAAATACACTTCAGCGGCGGCGGCAACCCCATAGGCGCGTTGGCCGAAGAAAATGACGTTCAGATAAGTCTCGAGTATCTGTTCCTTGGTGAAATCGCGCTCCATGCGCAGCGTCACGAACACTTCCTGGAGCTTGCGCTGGATGTGCTTGTCCTTGGTGAGGAACATATTGCGCGCGGTCTGCATCGTGATGGTGCTGCCGCCCTGCGTGAACTCGCCGCCCTTCACATCGACCCAGAGCGAGCGCAGCATGCTGAAATAATCGACACCGCCATGCTCGAAGAAACGATCATCTTCGGCCGCCAGGAACGCTTCGCGCACCAACTGCGGAATTTCCGCATAACTCACCGGCACGCGCCGCTGCTAGCCGATCTGCATGATCAGCGCCCCGCTCCGGGTATAGACCCGCAGCGGCACCTGCAAGGGTGTGTTGCGCATGCCCTCGGAGCTGGGGAGCGAGGGGGCGATAAACACATAGCTCGCCAACAGGGCATAGACCACCCCGAGAAGCAGCACCAATCCGGCTGCCCCAAGGCTAATTAGTACTCGCAGCGTGCGGGACTTCACCTATTCACACTCCATGCATTGCGCTCGACAACAGGGCCATGGTGAACTGCCCGGGCTTGGTGGCGCCGCGGTACGCCGCCGGGGCTCGAACGGGACCTAAATATGCCTGTAAGAGCGCCGGGGACCAAATTCGTGAGACGACTCACGTTCAATTTAACCGACGGCTGATATATATTGGCGCTATATTCGCGAATAGGTTACTGCTTTGGCGTGCATCTTACTGATAAGGAAGGAAAAACGTGTTCCTGTTCTCGCGTAAGAACCGCCAGTTGCTGGGGTTGGACATCACAACCTCCTCAATCAAGCTGATTGAGCTGGCAACTGCGGGCGGTCAATTCCGCGTGGAATCGTATGCTGCAGAGCCTACGCCGCCCAATTCCATGAATGAAAAGACCCTGGTCGACCCGCAAGCGGTCGGCGAGGCCATTCGCCGTGCCGTCAAGCGCTCTGGCGCTTCGAGCGGTGAGGTGGCCATTGCCATCAGCGGCGATGCCGCTATCACCAAGGTCATTCAGATGCCGCGCGGCCTGCGCGATGCCGATCTGGAAGCCCAGGTCGAGATGCAGGCCGATCAATACATCCCGTTTCCAATGGATGAAGTCAATTACGACTTTGAAGTGCTGGGCCCTTCGGAAAAAGACAATGACTCGGTGGACGTGCTGCTGGTCGCTTCCCGTACCGACAACGTCGAGCAGCGCCAGGCCGCAGTAGCCGCTGCCGGACTGACCGTGCGCATCGTCGATGTCGAGGCTTTTGCGCTGGAAAACGCCTGCAAACTGATGACGCACCAGATGCCCGACGGTGGCATTGATCGGGCCATCGCGGTGGTCGATTTTGGTGCTACCAGCACTACCTTCAGCGTGCTGCGCAACCTCAAAGTGGTTTACACGCGCGATTTCGCTTTCGGCGGGCAGCAGCTCACCGAAGAAATCATGCGCACCTACGGCCTGACCATGGAAGAGGCGGGGCGCGCCAAGAAGGAAGGCGGCCTGCCCGGTAATTTCCAGGCCGAAGTGCTCGACCCGTTCATTGACGACATGACGCAGCAGGTAAGCCGCTCGCTGCAGTTCTATCTCGCCTCGGGCAGCGGGCGCGAACAACCAGAGAAAATTCTGATCTGCGGCGGCTGCGGCAATGTGCCCGGTGTCGCCGATGTCATTCAGAGCCGGGTGGGCATCACCGCCGAGAAGGGTGATCCACTGGGCCAGATGAAACTCTCATCGCGTGCGCGCGCCCAGGCGGTACAGCGCGATGCTACGGCGCTACTGACGGCCTGCGGCCTGGCCCTGCGGAGTTTTGACTGATATGCCACGCATAAATCTATTGCCCTGGCGCGAGCAGGAGCGCAAAGAGCGCAAACTGGCATTCTTCGTGGCGCTCGGCGTCGCGGCGGTCGCCGCAGTGCTGGTCGCCGGCGCGGGCTACGTGATGTTCAACTCGATGATCAGCTCGCAGGAGCGCCGCAACGAGCAGTTGCGTACCGAGATCAAGGCGGTTGATCGGCAGATCGAGCAGATCAACGATCTCGAATCGCAGAAGCAGCGCTTCATCTCGCGCATGCAGGTCATCGAGAAGCTGCAGCGCTCGCGCTCTGAGGAAGTGCACCTGTTTGACGAGGTCACCAAGACCATGCCCGATGGCACCTACCTCACTTCGATAAAACAGAGTGGCCGCAAATTGAAGTTTGAAGGCGTGGCGCAGTCCTCGACCCGGGTCTCGACGCTGATGCGCAATATTTCCGCCTCGCAGTGGATGAAAGACCCGGAGCTTGAAGTGGTCGAGAGCAAGAGCGGCTCAACGGCCGGCGACAGTTTTGTGCTCGATGCCTCGCAGGTCACGACCGCCGGCGACGACGATGAGCCGATGAGCACGCCGCGGCACAAAGTGCGCACCGGAGGCGGCTGATGAATTTACTGGAAGAACTGCGCTCACTTGACCCGCGCGACCCAGGTCGCTGGCCGCTGGCGGTACGTGCTGGCGCGGTCGGCCTGTGTTTTCTGGTGCTGGCCGGAATCGCCACTTACATGTTTGTGTGGCAGGGCCTGAACCCGCAGCGCGAACAGTTGCAGGATCAGGAGCAGCAGCTGCGCAGTGAGTTTCGCGCTAAGCACGCCAAGGCGACCAATCTCGATGTCTATAAGCAGCAGCTGGTCGACATCGAGAAATCATTCGGTGCCATGCTGCGGCAGTTACCCAGCAAGACCGAAGTCGACAACCTGCTGGTCGATATCTCGCAAACCGGTCTCGCTTCGGCGTTGACGCAGAAGCTGTTTCAACCCGCGACCGAGATCAAGAAAGATTTCTACGCCGAGCGGCCGATCAAGATCCGCTTCGTCGGCAGCTATCACGAGTTCGGCCAGTTCATCAGTGGCATCGCGGCACTGCCGCGTATCGTTACCCTGCACGATGTGCAGATCACGGCGGCTGACAAGAGCAGTGGCTTTGATCAACTGACCATGGAGCTGACCGCAAAAACCTATCGATACCTTGATGACGAAGAGGTGGCTTCGGCCGAGGTTGATCGTCGCAAGGCCGAAAAGACCCAGCGTCCAGGTGCCGGAACATGAACCAGAGGCAATCGATGACACGCACCCTGGCGTTCGCTGCACTGAGCGCTACGCTGTTGGCGGCCTGCTCGGGGCGCGATGCTGATCTGAATCGTTTCATTGAGGCGACCAAGAAAGAGCCGGGCGGCCGCGTCGAGCCGCTGCCCGAGGTCAAGCCCTATGACAGCTACGCCTATGGCAGTGGCGCGATGCGCTCACCCTTCGTGCCCGGCGGTGCGCGTGGCGCCGCTGTCGGCCCGCATCCTGAATCACAGCGCAACCGTGAGTTCCTCGAGCAATTCTCGCTCGACACACTCAAGATGGTCGGCACGATCAATCTCAAGGGCCAGAGCTTCGGGTTGGTGCGCGTCGCCGATGGGCGTGTGCAGCGCGTGCTGGTCGGCAATCGGCTCGGACAGAACGACGGCAAGATCACCGAGATCACGCCGAACAGGATCAGTTTGATCGAACTCGTACCGGATGGCCTGGGTGGCTATATCGAGCGACCCGCCGCCATGGCCGTGAACGAGTGATGGATTAGGGAGAGCATGCGAATGAAGCGACCAACCGTCCAACACCTGCGCAGCGTCATGACGCTGGCAATCACCTGCCTGGCAGCAACCCTGCTGGCCACGACAGGTGCGCAGGCGGCTGACGCCCCGGCCAACACGCTGCAGTCGATCGACGTGCAGACGATCGGGGGCAAGCAGGTTCAGCTCACGCTGCATCTGTCGAGCCCGGCGCCCGAGCCCATGGCTTTTACGATTGACAAGCCGGCGCGCATTTCAATTGACCTGCCCGGTACCGCTCTGGCGCTGCCTTCACGGCGCATCGATGTGGCCTCGGCCGGTGTCGACACCGTGCTCGCCGCCGAAGCCAACGGCCGTGCTCGTATCGTGCTCAACCTCGATCAGATGCAGCCTTACCAGACCCGCGTTGCGGGTAACGACATCATCGTCACAGTGGGTGCGGGCGTGCCGGCCGCCAGTGCCACGGCAGCCAGTTCGTCCGCCGCGCCAAGCGCCGCTGCCCCGAGCGGCGCGCGTGAAATTCGCAGCATCGACTTTCGTCGCGGCGAAGGCGGTGTCGGCCGCCTGATCGTGCGCCTCTCCGATCCGCGCACACCCATCAATGTGGTGCAGCAGGGTTCACAGATCATCGTCGATTTCAGTGGCGCCGACCTGCCCAGAAAGCTTGCGCGCCGGTACGACACCGGTGATTTCGGTACCCCGGTCAGCGGCTTCGATGCCGTTCGCGTGAACAACGATGCGCGCATCGTGCTCACCGCTACCGGCGACTTCCAGCAGCTCGCCTATCAGTCGGATGATCAGTATGTCGTCGAAGTGCAGCCCTCGGCCAAAGCCGCGGCAGCCACCGAGGACAAGAAGGAATACAAGGGTGAGAAGATCTCGCTCGACTTTCTCGATATTGAAACCCGCTCAGTGCTGCAGATTCTTGCCGACGCCAGTGGCCAGAACATCGTGGTCAGCGATTCGGTCAAGGGCAATGTGACGCTGCGCCTCAAGAGCGTGCCCTGGGATCAGGCGCTCGACATCGTGCTGCGCACCAAGGGCCTGGACAAGCGCCAGGATGGCAACGTCATCATCGTGGCGCCAGCCGATGAGCTGGCCTCGCGCGAGAAGGCCGATCTCGCCTCGAAGAAGGACATTTCTGAACTGGCACCATTGCGCACCGAGTTCCTGCAGGTGAACTACGCCAAGGCTGCCGATCTCGCCGCGCTGCTCAAGGGCAGCACCGGTAGCTCCGTGCTTTCAAGCCGCGGCAGTGTCGCGGTGGATGAGCGCACCAATACGCTGCTGCTCTCCGATAGCTCCGAGAGCATCAATGCCGTGCGCAAGCTGGTGTCGACGCTGGATATTCCAGTGAAGCAGGTGCTGATCGAATCGCGCCTGGTCATCGTCAATGACGATTTCGAACGTGATCTGGGCGTGCGCGCTGGGCTGACGGGTGCGCGCAACCATGGCACCAATGGGTTGTTCTCAACGTCGGGCACGGCAGCCGGCACTGACACGGCTCTGAGCTCGGCGCTGGCCAGTCGTACCCCCACTACGCCGCCCACCAACGTTGATGTGCCGACGGGTGCCGCGGCGGCCAATCGCTACAACGTCAATTTACCGGTTTCCAATCCCGCGGGCAGCCTCGCGTTTCTGCTGCTGGGCTCAGACTACATTGTCGATCTCGAACTCTCGGCCGCCCAAGCCGAGGGCCGCGGTGAAGTGGTCTCCTCACCGCGCATCATCACGGCGAACCAGAAAGAAGCCGTCATCGAGCAGGGCACGGAGATTCCGTACCAGCAGTCAGCCTCGAGTGGCGCGACGACGATATCGTTCAAGAAGGCAGTGCTGTCACTCAAGGTGAAGCCGCTGATCACACCCGACAATCGCATCATTCTCGATCTCGCCGTGACCAAGGACAGCGTCGGCCAGGTGGTGGTTACCTCCGGCGGCGTCAACGTCCCGGCGATCGACACCCGTACGCTCACTACCCAGGTATTGGTCGGTGACGGTCAGACCGTGGTGCTCGGTGGCATTCTCGAGACCACGCGTCGTGATTCAGAAAAGAAGGTGCCCTACATCGGCGATATCCCGGTGTTTGGCCACCTGTTCAAGACTACAACCAAGGTGAATAACAAGAATGAGCTGTTGATCTTCGTAACTCCGAAGATCCTTCGAGAAGGGGTGAAGGTTGATTGACTCATCGAAAAATGTCGGTGAACTTTACTCATGGATCAATTGCTCAGGTGACCAAGATGCGTAAATTCGGATGGTTGGCGGCGATTGCGGCGGCGGCTCTCGCTGGCTGCGGTGGCAGCAGTAACGTTAATCTGGGTGGTTCCGGCGGCACGGGCGGTACGGGCGGCACGGGCGGAGGTGGTACTGGCGGCACCCTGACACTGCAGATGGGCAATGGAACCGGCACCAGTTTTCAAGCTGGCGTCATCGGCATCAGTAATGCCAGTGTTTCGGCTGGCGGAAGTACCAGCTTGACCGTCTCGCTCGTTCAATCCGACGGCACGCTCTATACGCAGTCGGCGACGATCAATTTCAATTCGGCCTGCATTGCGGCGAGCACCGCCAAAATCCAGCCGATGGCGGCTGCTACAACGACAACGGGTATCGCGACCGTTACCTATGTGGCACAGGGTTGCGGCGGCGCCGATGTCATTTCCGCCACCACTACAATTGGAGCGCTTTCCTATACCGCAACCGGCACGGTGACGGTGGCGCAGGCGGCGATCGGTTCCATTTCGTTTATCTCGGCCTCACCGACCAACATCGCTTTGAAGGGTACCGGTGATGCCAGCAGACCGGAAAGTTCAGTGGTCGTGTTTAAGGTTCTTGATGCGTCCGGTGGACTTCGCAGCGGCACGCCCGTCGACTTTGCTCTCAATACCAACGTCGGCGGAATCACTTTGACGCCATCGACTGCCACGGCAACCAGCGATAGCCAGGGACTCGTGCAGATCGTGGTCAACGCGGGAACCGTTGCGACCTCGGTAAAGGTTACCGCAACGATTTCCCCGCCTGCCGTGCCCGCGGCGATCTCGACGCAGTCGAGCCAGCTGACAATCACCACCGGCATTCCGACCGCCAACAATCTTTCTCTGGCGGTCGGGTGTTTCAATGTTGAGGGCTTAGACCACGATGGCACTACTACCACGGTAACCGCTTCATTGGCAGATCGGTTTCAGAATCCGGTTCCCGATGGTACAGCCGTCACGTTTACTACCAGCCATGGTTCTGTTGGTCCGCAATGCACGACTACGACTTCAAATGGTATCAGTGGCGTATGTGCTGTGACCTGGCGTAGCCAAGGTTCGCGAACCCCATTGCTCGGTGCTCCGGCGGGCCGCGTCGCGTTGCTGGCGACCGCGATTGGTGAAGAGTCCTTCACCGATGGTAATGCCAATGGCGCGTTCGATGCCGGTGAAAGCTTTTTTGATACGTCAGAACCCTATCGTGACGATGCGCAGACCGGCACTTACGTTACGCAAGATTACTTCTTCGATTTCAACAACAATGGCACCCGCGATGGTCCCGACGGCATATTTGAAGGCGTGTTGTGCAACGACGTATTGCGCTGCGACGCGACCAAGAAATCAGCCGGCATAGGCCAGCAGAACGTCATCATCATGTCTGGAAGTACTGCGGCGATTGATACTATCGACTTATCCGGCAACGTAGTTGCCCCGCCCACCCACATGCCGGTAAACAGTTCACTGGGCCTGCTGTTTTGGGTAAGAGACGTGAATGGCAATGTGATGCCGGGCGGTACCACCATCGCGTTGTCGGCAGCCGGTTCTGCCAGTTTGCAGGTGGTCGCACCGAGTTCCTATACGGTGCCGTGTACGGCGCCGTTGAAAAATGCCAAAGTTTCGGGCGCTACCGCTCTGCCTTTTACGCTAACCAGCGCGGCCACCACGGGTTCGAGCGTTGTTACAATTACGGTGACGACTCCACTTAAATTCGCGACCAGCTATCAAATTTCGATCGCCGTGCCGTAGTCGCATACTGTTCTTTTTCCGCACCATTAAAAAAAAGCGGCCGCCTTCGGGCGGCCGCTTTGTTTATGATGCCCAGCAACTGTGCGGGGGCGCGGCATGATCGGCAGCCAAAACATCTTCCTGGTCGGCCCGATGGGTTCGGGCAAAACTGCCGTGGGCAAGCAGGTCGCGCGGCTGCTGGACTTGCCCTTTCTTGATAGCGATCACGAGATCGAGCGACACACCGGCGCGGATATTCCACTGATCTTTGAGCGTGAGGGCGAGGTGGGCTTCCGGCGCCGAGAGGCCGAAGCGATTGCCGAGCTCACCGCGCGCACCGGCATCGTGCTCGCCACTGGCGGTGGCGCGGTGCTCTCACCCGCGAGCCGCCAACTCTTAAAGACGCACGGCTGGGTGGTTTACCTTGAGACCACGGTTGCGCAACAGGCCGAGCGTGCAACGCGCACGCGCAACCGGCCGCTGCTCAATGGTGGCGATGCACGCCAGCGGCTGCAGGAGCTGATGGCGATTCGCGAGCCGTTGTATCGTGAGGTGGCGGACTTGGCCGTCCCCACGACCCGCAAGCGGGTACATCAGGTGGCAGATCAAATCGTCCTGGCCTATCGCGCGGCGCACGCCTAGGGCTGTCACAGTATACTTGCGGCATAGCACCAGATTGCCGCATGCAGACACTCACGGTAGAACTTAGCGATCGCTCTTACCCGATCAACATCGGCGCCGGGCTGCTGCGTCAGCAGGCATTCTTACAGGCGGCCGTGCCGGCGCGCGATATCCTGTTGGTAAGCAACACGACTGTCGCACCGCTATACGCCGACACCCTGCGCCAGGCCCTGGGCGATCGCCACGTCGTTGAGGTCATTTTGCCCGATGGCGAGCAATACAAGACTCTGGCGAGCACCGGCCGCGTGTTCGACGTGCTGATCGCCAACCGATTCGGGCGCGATGCGCTGGTGCTGGCCCTCGGCGGCGGTGTGATCGGCGATCTGGCCGGATTCGTTGCTGCCTGTTATCAGCGCGGTATCGACTTCGTACAGGTGCCCACCACCCTGCTGGCGCAGGTCGATTCGTCCGTGGGTGGCAAGACCGCGGTCAATCATCCTGGCGGCAAGAATCTCATTGGCGCTTTTCATCAGCCGCGCGAGGTGCTTGCCGATACCGAAGTGCTCGCCACGCTCCCTGAACGCGAGCTCAGTTGTGGTCTGGCCGAGATCATCAAGTACGGCCTGCTTGCCGATAGCGCGTTCTTCGACTGGCTGGAAGCGAATATCGAGGCACTGCGCCGTCGTGACGCGAACGCACTCACGCACGCCATTTATCGTTCCTGCCAGATCAAGGCGCAGATCGTCGGTCGCGACGAGCGTGAGCTGGGCGAACGCGCGCTGTTGAATCTTGGGCACACCTTTGCTCACGCTATTGAAGCCGCGACCGGCTATACCGATTGGTTACACGGCGAGGCAGTGGGAGCGGGCCTGCTGATCGCGGCCAGTATGTCGCAGCGCCTGGGTGCCTTGAGCGCGCAGGATGTGGCGCGTGTCGCCACGCTGCTCGAGCGCGCCGGTCTTCGCAGCGCAGCGCCACAGTTTGGCGCTGCCAGGGCGGCCGAGTTCATGCGCATCGATAAGAAAGTGCAGGCCGGTCGCGTGCGCCTGGTGCTGCTGAAGCGTGTCGGCGAAGCCTACATCACTGGCGACTACGCCGACGGCGCACTGCGCAGCACATTGTTGGAGCATTTCGGCGCATGAATGCGCAGCCCGTCAACGTACTGGCCGCCTACGCCGCGCATGACGCCCGCTCGCGTGGTCGCCGCCATGTCGAGCCGCCACCGGAATATCGTGGTGAATTTCAGCGCGATCGCGACCGCATCATTCACTGCAATGCCTTCCGTCGCCTCGCCTATAAGACCCAGGTGTTCGTCAATCACGAGGGCGACCTGTATCGCACGCGGGTCACGCATTCCCTTGAAGTGGCGCAGATCGCGCGCTCGATCGCCCGCGCGCTGCAGTTGAACGAGCCACTGGTCGAGGCCATTTCCCTGGCGCACGATCTCGGTCACACTCCTTTCGGTCACGCTGGCCAGGACGCGCTTAACGAGTGCATGCGCGAATACGGCGGTTTCGAACACAATCTTCAATCACTCCGTGTGGTCGACGAGCTCGAAGAGCGCTACGCCGAGTTCCCCGGGTTAAATCTCAGCTTTGAATGTCGCGAGGGCATACTCAAGCACTGCGCGCTGCCCAAGGCGCGCGAGCTCGGTGATGTGGGCCAGCGCTTTGTCGACCGCCAGCAGCCTGGCCTCGAAGCGCAGCTCGCGAATCTTGCCGATGAGATCGCCTACAACAATCATGATGTCGACGATGGCCTGCGCGCCGGTCTGATCACGCTGGATGATCTTTGTAGTGTGCAACTGGTGCGCCGGCATGCGGATGCAGTGCGTGTTGCCTACCCCGCTTTGCCTGCACGCCGCAGCATTCACGAGATCGTGCGACGCATGATCAATGAAGTGGTCGTCGACGTCATTTGTACCAGTGACGAGCTGTTGCAAGCGGCTGCGCCAGCCGATATCGATGCCGTGCGTGTACACGGCAGTGCGCTGATTGCCATGAGCGCGCCGGTGCGCGAGCAGCACCTTGAGCTCAAGCGATTCCTGCGTGAAAGAGTGTATCGCCATCACCGCGTGCTGCGCATGACCAGCAAGGCACGACGCGTGCTCGAAGCGCTGTTTGCGGCTTTCATCGGCGATGTGCGCCTGCTCCCCGAAGAGTATTGCGAAGCCGCCAATCGCGCTGAGGCGGCTGATGGCATCCGTGGCCGCGCCCGCACAGTTGCCGACTACGTTGCCGGTATGACCGATCGCTACGCGATCCTGGAGCATCGCCGCTTGTTCGACCCCGCGGAGCGCACCTGATGAGCAAAGCTATTGCCAACCGTGACCGCCTGATCTTTGCGCTGGACGTTGCTGATGCCGCCACCGCCCGCAGACTGGTCGAGCAGCTCGGCGAGGCCGTGAATTTCTACAAGATTGGTCTCGAGTTATTCATGGCGGGTGAATACTTTCCGCTGCTCGAATGGCTGGTAGCGCGCAACAAGCAGGTATTCGTCGATCTGAAATTCTTCGACGTACCTGCCACGGTTGCCGCGGCCGTGCGGCAGCTGCGCAATCGCGGCGTCACGTTTGCGACCGTGCACGGCAATCAATCGATCATGCAGGCAGCCGCCGAAGCCAAAGGTGACGTGAAGATTCTTGGCGTCACGGTGCTAACTAGTCTCGATCGCGGCGATCTGGATGATCTGGGCTTCACCTGCGATGTGCAGCAACTCGTACTCTCCCGCGCGCGCCGCGCCCTGGAGGCCGGCTGCGATGGTGTGGTGTCCTCGGGTCTGGAAGCCCAACTGCTCCGGCAATACATCGATGATCGACTGCTGGTGATCACGCCCGGCATACGCCCGGTGGACAATCGGCCGAGCGATGACCAAAAGCGCGTGGTCTCGGTGGAGCAGGCGCTTCAATATGGCGCTGACTATATTGTGGTGGGTCGACCGATCCGCGACGCCGCTGATCCGCGCGCGGCGGCCGAGCGAGTGCAGGAGCAGATTGCGGCCACTTTGGCCTGAGACGCCGCTACAGATCGGCCCCATTTGCCAGGTAAAAACGCTCGACTTACTGTTCTGTCTTGCGGCGCCATATTTACTGAATAGATATACAGTTGCTGGCCACGGAATCACCGCGTAAGTCAGCTAAAACAGTATCTTACCGGCCTGCGGCCATGCGCTGCTCCTGGAACCAGGTCCACGGCACTGCGCCAGAGCCCCCACCCTACCTCTCTATTTCTCGGCTAACGCAGCAATTTCGTTGACATAAGCTACGCCACATAGTTAATGTAAAACCCTGATTACGTTATGTTCAGGGCAGTAACCCGTAGTGCGCGCACCGATATCAACAGAAGAAGAACGCACGGCATTCCTTGAGGCGCTTGAGGAGTCGCTGCGGCCGTTGATGCGCGTGGCACTTAAGTACGGTGCCAACTACGAGGATCTCATCGAAGTTGTTCGCGGGCTGTACATCACGGCGTTGCGAGATCAGCTTGACGCACAGGGTCGACCTCCAACCGTTTCGCGCCTTGGAATTATGGCTGGTATGTCGCGTCGAGAGATGGAAGAGGCAGTTTCGCGTCGCAGCCAACGAGAACAACAAAGGGCAGAGGCCAATAAGCGATTTGATCAACTGTGCGTTCTCTTGGCGAAATGGAATGACGATCCAAAGTTTTCTACGCCGTACGGAGCTCCTCTTGATTTGTCTCTTCAAGTAGAGGGCAACTTTCGCACATTCGATGAACTGGTTAACTCTTCTGGAACCGGATTGGATCGAGAGAGCGCTCTTGAGGGCTTGCAGAGGAATGGATGTGCTGAAGTACACAATCGCCAATTCATTCGATGCACAACTCGAACTTTTCTCCCTAAGGGGAAGGATCTGTCCCGAATAACGCGTCTAGGGCGCCTCGGTAAAGCCATGCACTCGAATTATGTGCACAACTTACTTAGAGATTCAGATACGCCATCATTTTTTGAACGCACGATGGTTTCAGATTTCCCGATTTCGTCTGCTGGCTCGCTTGCCTTTCATGCTCAGGTGAGAGCTGACGGCGAAGATTTCATCAGTGGCTTGGATAGGTGGCTAACCGGAAAGCAGCCCGACTACGAGGATTTAAGTGGGCATCAATTTGGTTTAGTGACATTTTTCTTTGAAAATTCTGAAAAGCTGTTTGAGGCCTCAACTTTTCTACCGAGGCCGAACGACACAACGACCGTAACTGCCTAAGCGCTGTATGTGCTGTCAGTTAGATCTGATATCGATGCGGCTTTGCGTAAATGGATGGAGTAAAAAATGACAAATTACAAATTCTTCATGCCGCTAGTCGCGGGAACACTAATTTCAGGCGCCGCGTCGGCGGTGCGCCCGAATGCTGCGAGTGAACTAATTCTCTCCGGCCCCATTGAGACGGTAGATTATGCGAAAAATACTCTAAGTATCCTTGGGCATAATTTGCGCGTTCGCGATGCGTCGGCTTTTCACGCAGGAAGCGTTGCGAATGTCTTTGGGCAGGTAACAGCATCTGGGAATTTTGCCCCGAGTTTGCTTAGTGACACCGGTGCATTTGCGTCTGGTGCCGAAAGCGTACTGATACGAGGTCGGGTTTCAAGTGTAGACCTTGCGGTTGGGCGCATGACAGTGGATGGTGCGAGTGTTGACTACACGGCCCTCCTGTCAGCTCGGGAATTTAGTGTGCCGAACGTGGGCGCGATTGTACGAATTGCAGGTACGCAACCCAATAGGAAAGGAGTTGTGCTCGCCACGCAAGTAGTTGTTAGATCGTCAAGCGTCAGTGGTGGTGGCCAAGCCGGCAGTGTTAGTGGTGGCGGCCAAGCCAGCAGTGTTAGCGGTG
>JANMWZ010000040.1:0-2056 GCA_031441585.1 Gammaproteobacteria bacterium | reverse complement strand
GTACCGTCCAAAATCATGATTCGCGCCGCCCATATCGCGCATCTGCGCCAGAGCAGCCCCTTCGATACAGGCATCAGCCCTGGCGCACCGCGCATTGACAGGCGCGCCCTGCTCGCCCAGCAACAGGCGCGGGTTGACTGGTTGCGTCACGCCAAGTACGAAGGCATTCTGGACGGCAATCCGGCCATTGCGGTGCTGCGCGGCGAGGCCCGCTTCAAGGACGGCCACAGTCTGATCGTGAATCTGAATGAAGGTGGCCAGCGCTCTGTGGCGTTTGACCGCTGCCTGATCGCCACGGGTGCCAGCCCGGCCGTTCCACCCATCCCGGGTTTGAAAGAGTCGCCTTACTGGAGCTCTACCGAAGCGCTGGTTAGTGAAACGATTCCACCCCGGCTTGCGGTTATTGGTTCTTCAGTGGTGGCACTGGAACTGGCGCAAGCCTTTGCCCGGCTGGGCAGCCAGGTGACGATCCTGGCGCGCAACACGCTGTTCTTGCGCGAAGACCCGGCCATTGGCAAGGCCGTGACTGCGGCTTTCCGCGCCGAAGGTATCGAGGTGCTGGAGAACACCCAGGCCAGTCAGGTTACCTATGCAAATGATGCGTTCGTGCTCACCACGACAGACGGCGAGGTGCGCGCTGACAAGCTGCTGGTCGCCACCGGACGTGTGTACAACACGCGCGGCCTGGCCCTGGATCTGGCGGGCGTCCAGGTAAACGCGCAGGGGGCCATCGTCATCGACAAGGCGATGCGCAGCAGCCAGTCACATATTTACGCCGCAGGTGACTGCACCGATCAGCCGCAGTTTGTTTATGTGGCGGCAGCGGCCGGTACGCGCGCGGCCATTAATATGAGCGGCGGCGACGCCACGCTCGATTTGACCGCCATGCCAGCGGTGGTGTTCACTGAACCGCAGGTGGCGACGGTGGGCCTGACCGAGGCCCAAGCCCATGCACAAAACATCGAAACCGACAGCCGCACGCTAACCCTCGACAATGTGCCGCGCGCGCTCGTGAATTTCGAAACGCATGGCTTCATAAAGCTGGTCGCCGAAGTGGGTAGCGGCCGGCTGATCGGCGTGCAGGCCGTGGCACCCGAGGCGGGTGAACTGATCCAGACAGCCGCCACCGCCATCCGGGCGCGCATGACGGTACAGGAACTGGCCGACCAATTGTTCCCCTACCTGACCATGGTCGAAGGGCTCAAACTCTGCGCGCAAACCTTCTTCAAGGATGTGAAGCAGCTTTCCTGCTGCGCGGGATAGGAATAGCATGCCAACGAGCGACACTGAGCGCTACGGCCCACCGGGCCTTTCAGCGGCCTGCTGAACCAGACGGCACCATCAAAAACCGGCATGCGAGCGACAGCGCTACCGCTTGAACAAGGAAAACTCCCATGACCCTGCATACTTATGATCTGATCGTCATCGGAACCGGCACCGCCGCCACTGTTACTGCCATGGGCTGCCGAAAGGCGGGCTGGTCGGCGGCCATCATTGACCACCTGCCGTTCGGCGGTACCTGCGCGCTGCGCGGTTGCGACCCGAAAAAAATGCTGATTGCGGCGACCGAAGTGATCGACGGCTTCGGGCGCATGGGCCGCATCGATACGGTGAAGGGCGAGTTGCACGTCGACTGGGCCGCGCTGCAGCGCCATAAGCGCTCGTTCACTGACCCGGTACCGGGCAAGCGTGAGCAGATTTACGCCGAAGCGGGCATCGATGCCTATCACGGTCGGGCACGCTTTACGGGCCGCGACACGGTGATGGTGGAAGGCAAAAAACTCAAAGCCCGGCACATCGTCATCGCTGCCGGTGCCGAGGCGGTCAAGCTGCCGATTGACGGCGCGGAGCATCTGGCATTGAGCGACGAGTTTCTGAATCTTGAATCGCTCCCCAAACACATCGTGCTGATAGGTGGCGGCTATATCGGCTTCGAGTTCGCGCACATCGCCGCTCGTGCCGGCGCCAGCGTCACGGTGCTCAATCGCGGCCCGCAGGCGCTTACCGGTTTTGATTCTGACCTGGTCACGCTGCTGGTCGAACGCACCCGCGCACT
>JANMWZ010000039.1:0-2570 GCA_031441585.1 Gammaproteobacteria bacterium | reverse complement strand
GCGTGACTTGATGGCCTTCCTGCGCAACGCCAGCGCCGATACCGTAGGCACGGCCAACCCGCTGGCCGGCAACGTCACCAGCGTGGCCTCATGGACCTTGTCGCAGCCTTCGCGCCTGATGAACGACTTCATCTGGCTCGGCTTTAACCAGGACTTGACCGGCAAGAAAGTGTTTGACGGCGTGCTCAACTGGATCGGCGGCGGCAATGGCTTGGGCATCAACTACCGCTTCGCCCAGGTCGGCCGCACCGAGCGCAACCGGCAAAACCACTTGGCGCAGTTTGAAGGGGTGTTCCCGTTTTCCTACACCACCACCACCGATGCGCTGACAGGCAAAACAGATGGCCGCAATGTGCGCTGCACCGCCACCAACACCTGCCCCAAGGTGATGAACGTCTATTCGAGCAACGAGACCTGGGTCAAGGCCGGCTCGACGCTGCATACCCATCCCAACACCGGCCTGGATGTCGCAGAGCCAGCCAATGTACGCAATTACCTGGTGTCGAGTGCGCCGCACGGTGGTGCCGGCAGCACGGCCACCGCACCCAGCACCTGCCTTCAATACGGCTCGCTGGTTGAGGCCAATCCCTTGTTGCGCGGCCTGTGGGTGGCGCTTGACGAGTGGATAGGCGGCACCGCACCGCCCGAGAGCGCGGTGGCCAGCATCGACAAGGGCACGGCCGTGTTCGCCAACCTGGGCGTCTACTCCAACATCGGTCTGGGCTCGGTGCCGCAAACGGCCATCGGCTACCCGGCTTTGCCGGCCAGCCTGGGGCTGTACTCGGGCCTGGTCACGGTGCGGCCGTACATGAATTTCGGCTCGCAGTTTGACAAGGGCATCGCCAGCAATGTGCCGGGCTTGCCCAGCGGCGGCTTCTACCCTAACTCGGTGTCCAAGCTGGATGTCTACGGCAACGAGGCCGCCGGCATTCGCCTGCCTGAGGTGACCTGGCCGGTGGCCACCAACTCCGGCTGGGGCCTGCGCTCGGCCGGCTTTGGCGGCAAGGAAGACGGCAGCGATGGCTGCGAGGCCAATGGGCAATCGGTGCCGTTCGCCAAGACCGCTGCGAGCAAGATCGCCGGAGACTCGCGGCCGGCGATTGGCGAGCTGTATGTCGACCAGGCCGACCTGTTCGCCAAGCGCAAGACGGCCGCTGAAGCGCTGCAGGCCAAGCGCCTGCTGCTGCCCAACGACGTCGCGGCCTACGGCGTGGCCAAGACGCTGACGGTGGTCACCAACCCCAGCTACCCGAGTGGCTACGCCTACACCTACCCTTGAGGTCGATCGCTGGCATTCACAAGCGGTGGCAATTGCCGAAAAAGTGGACGCAACCCTTTATCCTATTTCTGACGGACGGTCGTGGGCCGCCCCTGCGACCTGTAGTGCAACTCGCGACCGGTGGCTTGGCCCAATTTGTCGATGAATCGCTGGGACCCGCATGGCAGGCCCTTGTCCACGTTGCGCCGCAGGACCATCATCTCGTCCTGCTCGTCGCCCTGGGACAGCCATGCTGCCCAATCGGCAACTTCAAAAAATCGCCTACCCCACCGCGAATCCGGGTTCAGCAGCGCGTCCGGTTGTATGCCGCAGTGCGCGGTCGCGCTGGACCAACGGTACGTTTCAGCGCGAAGCGCGATGCCGGCGCGCACCGGGTTGCGCTCCACATATCGCACGGCCGCCCACAGATAGGCATCGTCCAACGGGGACGAAAAGTACCTCCCCTGCCACAGATGGCCGCTCCAACCCTGCGCTCGATTGACGCGCTGGGCATAGCGCATGTGCAGAGGCCTGAGGACCAGAGCCAGGCCATCGTCCGTTGCGGGTACGGCGACCAGATGAACGTGGTTGGACATCAGGCAGTAGGCGACAACTTCCACCCGGTATTTCTCGCAATACGCCGCCAGCCAGCTGAGGTAGGTCTCGCGGTCGTCGTCTGAGAAGTACACGTCGCCCCGTCGATTGCCGCGCTGGGTAATGTGGTGGGGGAGGCCAGCGAAGACAGCTCTTGACAGGCGGGGCATTAGGCGAAAGTAGCATAAAGGGTTGCGTCCCCTTTATAGCGGCGTCATCGAGGGCCTGAACAACAAGGCCAAAGTCACTCTGAGAAAAGCGTATGCCTACAGGGTCTTCCGCATCGCTGAACTCTCCCTGTATCACGTGCTTGGCAGGCTCCCCGAGCCAAAACTCGCCCACAGATTCTTCTGACGAAGCAAAAAAGGCACCTCGCGGTGTCCTTGGCTTGCGAACGAGCGTGCTCAGCCTGCCTTGCGGCGCCGGCCGACCGTGACCAAGCCGCCCAAGGCAAGGGCCGCCAAGGCCAGGCCGCCAGGCTCGGGCACCACCGTGACGCTGACGCCGTCGATGAACGCGAAGTGGGTGAACGAGTTCTGCATGTTCGTGAAGCTCAGCGTCGTCGTCGGCGCCAGCGCGGTGAAAGTCAGCGTGATCGGCTTCCATTCGATCGGCGTGCCGGTGGCGGTGGCCGTCGCCACGCTCGTCGTCAGGCTGCCGACCTGCACGTCGACGGTGCCGTCGCCGGTGCGACCGGCGACCGTCGAGTTGCCGGCGG
>JANMWZ010000038.1:0-16074 GCA_031441585.1 Gammaproteobacteria bacterium | reverse complement strand
GACGTGTAGAGCAGAAACAGCGGATGCTCAGCATCGACCCATTCCGGAGCGCAGTCAGGCGATTGATCATCGACCAGTGCCTGCCACCACAGATCGCGCGAGGCCCGCATCGATACCTTTGTGCCGCTGCGCTTGACGACCACGACTTTTTCGATCGTGGGACAGGCGCCTTCTAGTGCCTTGTCAACCGCCGCCTTGAGTTCGACCACTCTACCGCCGCGCTGGGCGCCGTCGGCGGTGATCACCACGCGCGCGCCGGCATCTTCGATGCGATCGCGCAACGCGACCGCCGAAAAACCGCCAAACACCACTGAGTGCACGGCGCCGATACGGGCACAGGCCTGCATGGCCACCACCGCCTCGGGAATCATCGGCATGTAAATGACGACACGGTCACCGCGCACCACGCCGAGCGTCTTCAGACCATTGGCCAGACGACAGACCTGGGCATGCAGCTCCCGGTAGCTCAAGCGCTGCACGTCGCCCGCCTCACCCTCGAAGACTATCGCCGTCTTGTGGCCACGCGTCGCCAGGTGTACGTCGAGGCAATTCCAGGAGACGTTCAGCTCCCCGTCAGGAAACCACTGGTAATTTGGCGCCCTGGAATCATCCAGGGTGATTGTGAAGGGTTTATGCCAGTGCAGGGATTTGCGGGCCAGATCGCCCCAGAAGCCGACATGGTCGGCAGCGGCGCGCCGGCGCAGTTCTGCCACTTCGGCGGCGCACAGGCGCGCACGCGCGGCAAAAGCCGGTGGCGGCGGAAAAGTGCGGCTCTCATGCAGGGCGGATTCGATATTCTGTTGTTTCACAGCAGCCCCCCCGGCGTCAGTTTAGGGTCCTACAATAGCGCAGGCCAGGCATGAGTAATGCTACCTAGCCCCACGGCAGCAGCCGCTCGATTACACTACACACACGTTTGAATCTGGAGAATTGGGCAATGAAGAAGAATTTTACGCGCCGCGAGGCGCTGGCGAGCATAGGGCTCGTGGCAGGCACCCTGGTTGTAGCACGTGGCGCCGCTGCCGCCGATCCCAAACCTGCTGCGGGCGCCCAACCGGCGGCCCCCGCCACCGGCGCGTTGCCACACGTCGTCGCGACCGATCCACTCGCCGTGGCACTCTCGTATCACGACAGCGCCAAGAAGGTCGAGGCCACGAAGTTCCCGACGTACAAGCCGGAACAGAAGTGCGCCAACTGCCTGCAGATCAAGGGCGTCGAGGGCGAGGCCTGGCGGCCCTGCAACCTGTTCCCCGGCAAGCTGGTCAATGCCGAGGGCTGGTGCAAGGTCTACGTCAAGAAGGTCTGAGCCTCAGGCAGCCAGGCGCGCGATGCGTTCGGCCTGGCGCGGCAGCATGGCGCCGAAGCCGTGACGCTGGCAGAACTCGCCGAGCGCATTCAGGTCCGGATCGCGCCGCTTGAGATCGCCGCGCGTCGCCTGCATCGGCGCGTCGCAATGTATACGCGTGAGTGAGCGCGCCAGGAACGCGGCCTCGCGATGCAGGCGCAGGCGCTCGGGCAAACGTGAGGCGCCGCGCAGCGGCAGGTAGGCCACGGCGTCCAGATCGTTGTACAGCTCATCAAGCGAAGCGTAGCGACCCATGAGCACCGCGGCCGTTTTCGGCCCCACTCCCGGTACGCCGGGGATGTTATCGACGGCATCGCCGGTGAGGGCGAGGTAGTCCGCCATCCGTTCGGGCGCCACGCCGAAACGGCCGGCGATTTCCTCATAGGCGTATTCGGCGGCGTCGCTGTAATCCCAGAAGCAATCGCCCGGGCCCACGAGCTGCGAGAGATCCTTGTCGCGTGTGACCACGGTGACACGCAGACCCTCGGCGCGCACCCGCTTGGCGAGCGTGCCGATCAGATCGTCCGCCTCGAACTCAGGGCTCGCGTACTCACTCACGCCCAGGTGCCGACAGAATTCACGGCACAGTGCGAACTGGCGCTTCAATTCCGGCGGCGCCGGCTCACGATTGGCCTTGTAGGCCGGGAACAGCGCGTGGCGGTGGCCATGGCCGTGGCTTTCATCGAAGGCCACGGCCAGATAACGCGGCTGGCGCCGCTCGATCAGATCGCCGACGAAACGTGCGAAGCCGTAGACCGCGTGAGTGGGATTGCCCTCGGCATCGCGCAGGTCTGGCGGCATGGAAAACCAGGCGCGGAAGATATAGACCGAGGCATCGATGAGGTAAACCATGCGGGCCTAATGCAGCGCTGTCGCCACGGCCGAGAAGAAAGCGTCGTCGTCCAGGTCGAAGCGCGTGGCGCGGGTCGGTTTGGACCTGGCGCTGAGCACCACGATAACCAGTCGTTCGCGCGGATTGACATACAGGTATTGACCGAATATGCCGATGGCCTCGAACGCGCCGGCATGAATCGGGTCGGTCTGCGGAGGAATCCACCACAGGTAACCGTAGTCCACGCTTTTCCCGCCAATGATGTGCGGCACGCCGGCCTCCCCGAACCAGCCCTCCGGAACGATCAACTGGCCATCGAGGCGCCCCTGGTCTGCCGCCAGCAATCCAAAACGTCCATAGTCGCGCAGCGTTGCGGCAATGCCGCCGCCGCCCCATGCCAGGCCATGCGGCCCATCGAGCCACCAGCTGGCATCCTGTTCCATGCCAGCCCTGGACCAGATTTTCTCGCTCAGGTACTGCGTCAACGGCCTGTGCGTCGCGCCTGCAAGCACGGCGCCGAGCACATAGGTCTCGCCGGTGCTGTAGTTCCAGATGGTGCCTGGAGCCGCGGCGCGCGACAGTGAACCCATGTAGCGCAGCACGTCCCCGGCCTTGCCGGCGATCTGCAGTTCCAGGACTTTGCGACGGTCGGACTGCGGATCGGTGTAGGTCTCATCCCAGCGCACGCCCGAGCTCATCGTCATGACCTGGCGAATGCTGACGCCCTGGTACGCGCCGCCCCGCAGCGCCGGGACATAGCGGACCACCGGATCATCCAGGCTGGCAATCAGGCCATCCACCAGCGCGGCACCGACCAGCGTAGAGGCCACAGACTTGGCCATGGAGAAAGACGCCCAGCGCGTATCCGGCCCGATGCCAAGTTCATAGTCTTCAAGCGCGATCTCGCCGGTCTTGAGTACCAGCAGGCCCGCCACTCTGTTGGTAGCCAGGTAATCGTGCAGATCGAAGCGGCGGCCGTGATCCTCGAAATGGATTTCCGGAAACGACCTGGCGCGCCTGGGGAGGAGTCGTGCCGAGCCGCCACGCTGCACAATGCCGACCGGCAGCAATTGATCCGTATGTGACAGCGTCGCCACGGCAACGTCCGGCAACATCCTGCCATCGTACATCTGCTGCAAGCCAGCAATCACAACTCGTTCCCTGGGTTGCTTCACGTCCGGCTCCAGCGCTGCGGATGTTGCTGCGGCAGATGTGCCAAGGAGCGCCAGCGTTGAGCTGCAGAATAACAGTAACTTTCTTCGGTCCAGCGACATTCCAGGTGTCCCCGCAATTCACGCCTGAACGACTCCAACAACTACAATAGCCGAGACCCTGCATGACTGCTATGAGACTGCCATCTGGCCAATGCCAGGTGTGGCTGCGCGAGCGACACGCAGTCACACCACGAGGCGGCCCTGGCGGCTACTTCGGCAGCAGCGTCACCGGCACTTCCATGACTGTGTCGACCGGGATGTTGTTGGCGGCGGCCGCATCACGCACCGCCTGTTCACTCGGCGCTTCATAGATGCAGAACGTTTTGGTCTGCTCGGCGTTGGCATAGGACATCTTCCAGTGCACGCCGTACTTGGCATTGGTGGCGTTGATCCTGGTCTTGCCTTCCGCATTGAGGCCGGCGAGTGCGCCGGCGGGAAAGGTGCGCTCGATCAGGTAGCGGTGTACGGCGTGTTTGGCAGGCTGGGCCGGCATGTCGCTGGCAAAGGCGCTGCTGAGCATGAGGACGGGGATTATGGCAATCAGGACTTTCATGGTGGTGGTTTCCTTGGGTTATTCGGCGGTTGCCGGGTCGATGATGGAGGTGACGCGCGTGATCTTGTTGGCCGGAAAACCGCCCAGCTCGGCGTGGCGGCGCACCAGCGATTCATCGGTTGCGTGGTAGATGCAGAAGATCTTGTCGGCGGTAACGTAGCTCTGGACCCACTGCACGCTGGGACCCATGCTGCTGAGCACTCCACAGGATTTCTGTGATATGGCCTTGAGTTCGGCGGGGGTTAGCTTCCCGGCGCCGGCGATTTCGCGTTCAATGACAAACTTCGGCATGTGCTTCTCTCTGTACTCTGGTTGGTGGATGTTTCATGCTGCGCCGACAACCCGGCGCGCAGGTGTAGGATCGCGCGGGGCGGCGGTGGGGTCTTGAAACGCTTATGAAATGTTTCTGAAACACGGCGACAGCAGGGCATGGATCTGATTCGTCTCGGCCACTTCGAACTCCAGCCCACAGAACGGACGCTCTCACGGGACGGCCAAGCCCTGGAGCTGGGTGCCCGTGCCTTCGACCTGCTGCTGGTGCTGGTCGAGCACCACGGCCGCCTGGCCACCAAGGCCACGCTGCTCGAGCGCGTCTGGCCGCGCCTGGTGGTCGATGAGAACAACCTGCCCGCCCAGGTGGCGAGCCTGCGCCGGGTGCTGGGCGCGAATGCCATCCGCACGGTGCCGGGCTTTGGTTACCGCCTGGAACTGCCGGTGGTCCTGCCCGGCGCCACGCCAGCCGTGGTGGCCCAGCCCCTGCCCGAAGCGCCGCGGCTGACCGTTCCCAGGGGCTTCTGGCCCCAGCGCATTGGCGCGCTGATCGGGCGTGATCGCGAACTGGATCAGCTTGAAGCGGCGCTGGCGAGCGCGAATCTGGTGACGGTGGTCGGCAGCGCCGGCGTGGGCAAGACGCGTCTTGCGCAGGAACTGCTATCCCGCGGGGCGGAGAAGTCAGCCACTGCGGTAGCCTGGGTCAGCCTGCAATCCATCGACGACGCACTGAGTGTGCCCTCGGCTATCGCCCTCGCCCTCGGGCTCGCGTTGCCCGAAAACATCGACGGATTTGTCGCCCTGCGCCAGGCGCTGGAGCAGGTCCCGGTGCTGCTGGTGCTGGACGGCGCCGAACATCTGCAGGCTGAGCTGGCCGCGCCATTGGTCGAGCTGGTGACGCAGACTGCAGGCGTGCGCGTGTTGCTCACCAGCCAGGCGCCGCTGGGCATTGCGGGCGAAGTGATCTACCGCCTGGCGGTGCTGGCGGTACCCGACGCTGCCACGCCGAGCGCTGAGGCACAGCGCTATGCCGCCGTCGAGCTGTTCGCCCAGCGCGCCCGCGCTGCCGACCAGCGCTTCGAATTGAACGCTGCCAACAGCAAGCTGGTGAGCGACATCTGCCGGCGCCTGGACGGCAACGCGCTGGCCATTGAGCTGGCAGCCGCGCGGGTGTCAGCGCTGGGCCTCGCCATGGTGCTGGATCGGCTCGATGACCGCTTCCGGCTGCTGAAGCTCTCGGGCGCTGCTGCCGACGCGCGCCACGGCGCGCTGCACGCAGCCTTTGACTGGAGCTACAAGCTGCTGACTGCGGCCGAGCAGCGCGTCTTCAACCAGCTGGGCGCCTTCGCGGGCAGCTTCACCCTGCAGGCCGCCGCACGCAGTGTGAGTGACGGGAGCATCGATGATGCCGAAGCCATTGACCTGATCACGCGTCTCGTGGATCGCTCGCTGGTATCTGCGCTGCCCAGCGATCCGCCCCGCTACACACTGCTGGAAACCGCGCGTTTCTATGCGCGCGCACGGCTGGCGGAGCGAGGCGAGCTGGCGACCGCAGACCGCAATATCGCCGGCGCACTGCTCGAACTGCTCGATGTGGCCTACACGGAATATTGGTCGCTGGATGAAGCCGTCTGGCTGCACCGCTACCAGCCGGAGCTGGACAACGTGCGCGCCGCCATCGATTGGGCCGCCAGGCATGACCGGCTACTGGCGGTTTCGCTCTATGGCTCGGCGTGGCCGCTGTTTCTCGAGACTGATCTCGGCGCCGAGGGTCGCAACCGTTTCGAACAGACGGTCACGCAGATCGACGCCAGCCTGCCGATGGCGCGAGTCGCGCGCTTCTGGGAGGCGGTAGCGAGCCTTGAATCCACGCGCAAGTACGACCGCGCGCGCTATGCCGCAGAACTCGCCGCCTCGCTGCATGACACCGTGGGTGACGCGCGCGCGCGCTATTACTCGCAGTCGCTGCTGGCGCTGAACTGGCGTGGCGACGATAGCGCAGCGCGCGCAGCCATCGAAGTGGCGCGCCAGCTCGAAGCTGCTGCGTGGCCCGCGCGCCTGCTGGCCCATGGTGCCCTGACCGAAGGCGCGCTGCTGGTCAGTCGCGGCGATTTCCCCGCAGCGCGCGCCAGCTACCAGCGAGCCGTGCGGCTCGCATTGACCACGAGTGAACGCCAGGCACTGGCGGCCACGGTGAGCATCGCCGAGCTGGACGTGACCTGCGGCGACCTGGTCGGTGCCCTGCAGCTGGGTCGTCCGCTGGCGCTGAGTCTGCGCTACTCGGGCCGGCATGAAACCCGGCTGGAACTGCTCGCCATCAACTTTGCCGCGCTGCTACTGTCTGGCGAAATCGAGGAGGCGCGTGCCACCGGCGCCGAGTTCCATGAGCTGGCGATGCGTCTGGACACCGGCAGGCTGCACTCTGCGCTGGATGCCATGGCCTATCTGGGCTGCCTCGACCACCAGTACACCGCGGCCGCGCGCATTGCCGCGTGCGCCGATGCCGCGCACGCGGCCCACGGGCAATTGTGCCGCCAGCCGCTGGAACAGCACATGCGCGCGCTGGTGCAGGCCAGGCTGGACGATGCATCGGCAGCGGGATGGCAACAGCCTGCGCCGGACGCGCGTGACGCGATCGATGAAGCGGCCGCCTGCGCCCTGGCGTTGGGGCTAAGTCACTAACGCCTGGCGTCCGCCCTCATTCTCCCGGCGCGAAGCAGTATGCACAGAGCTTGTTGCCGATCGGATCGCGCACGTAGCCGGCATACGCCGTCGGCGTGAAATCGCGGGGGCCCGGAGCGCCATCGTCCGTCCCGCCATTGGCCAGGGCCGCCGCGTGGAAGGCGCGAACCGAGGCGCGCGTCGCAGCGGCGAAGCCGACCGTACCACCGTTGGCCAGGCACGCCTGCTTGCCGTCGCGGGGCTTCGTGATCAGGAACTCGGGTCCCTGAGCGCCATACAGGAACGCGTTGTCGCCCATCGGGCCGAGATTCTTGACGCCGAGCGGCGCCAGTGTCGCGTCATAGAACTTGCGCGACTGCGCCACATCGTTCGCACCCAGCACTACATGCGTGAATATCGACATTTAATCTCACTCCTTCAGTTTGGGGATGGGAAGAATATCTGAGCTGCGCTTCACTCGAGCTCGAGGTTGCACTCGGTGAGGGGCACCAGGCGCGTCTTGTTCCAGAGCTTGTGCCCCACGTACAGCGCTATGAAGACGGGGATCGTCAGGTAGCTGCTGATGAAGTTGAACCAGGAGAACACCGGAGTCTGGAACACGCCGATGTTGGCGCCGAACAGGACCACTGTGAACAGGACCACCGCCAGCCAGGGGCCGTAGGGATAGAATTTGGCCTTGAATTTGAGTTCATCCAGGCTGTGGCCCTGAGCGAGCCAGGCCCGGCGGAAGCGCAGGTGACACACGGCGATCCCCAGCCAGATCACGAAGCCGCTCAGCCCCGAGGCGTTGTAGAAAATCTGGTAGATCTTCTGATCGCCCACCAGGCTCGCAAAGAATGCCACGGCGCTTATCAGGCCCGTGCCGAGCAACGCTGCAAATGGTACGCCGCGGCGATTCAGCTTGCCAAAGAGGCTCGGTGCCTTGCCGCTGTGCGCCATCGCGTAGAGCATGCGCGAGGCCACGTACATCGAGGAATTCCCGCAGGAGAGCACCGAGGAGAGGATCACCGCGTTCATGATGTGACCGGCGTAATGCCCGAATCTCGGCAGGTGCGCAAATACCATGGTGAAGGGCGAAAAGGCGATGTGGCTCTCATCGCCGTTGAGCAGGTTGGGGTCGTTGTAGGCGATCAGCGTGCCGACGACGAAAATCGAGCCGATGTAGAACAGCAGAATGCGCCAGAAGACGGTGCCGATCGCCTTGGGCACGCTCCTGAGCGGGTCGGCCGTTTCCGCCGCGGCCAGGCCGATGCTTTCGGTACCCTGGAAGGAGAACCCGGCGAGCAGGAACACCAGCAGCACGGAGGTCAGGCCGCCGACGAAAGGCGCGTGCGTGCCGGTCGCTGGATCGTGCAGCGTCCAATTGTGCAGGCCGCCGTGGTCGCCGATTACACCGATGATCATCAGGACACCCACCGCGAGGAAGATGATCACCGTGACCACCTTGATGCTCGCGAACCAGTATTCCGCCTCCGCGTAGGCCCTGACCGACAGCAGGTTCAATGCGAGCAGCACGCTGAAGAAGCCCATGACCCAGGCAGTGGAGTTCGAATTCGGGAACCAGTACTGCACGATCAGCGCGCCGGCCACCAGTTCGGCCGCCAGCGTGACCACCCAGCTGAACCAGTAGTTCCAGCCTACGGCAAAGCCCATCGACGGGTCGATGAAGCGCTCGGCGTAGGCCTCGAATGAACCCGGAATCGGCAACTGCGTGCCCATCTCACCGAGCGATTGCATCATGCAGTACACGGCCACGGCCATGACCGCGTACGCCAGCATTGCGCCTCCTGGACCGGCGCGGGAAATGGCCCCACCGCTGGCGAAGAACAGGCCGGTGCCGATGGCCCCGCCGATCGCGATCATGCTCAGCTGGCGGGAGCCGATGCTGCGTTCGAGATGCCGTGTTTCAGTTGAACTCATGCACACATGCCCTTGCGGAAATGAACCTGGCAAGGAATGCTGGGCCAGATGAGTCGCGCTGTCATACCGACGGACTGCTATGGATGAGTCTGCGGTGGCTGGGGCAATCGGTCAACTACGCTGCATTCTTCTACGCTGCATTCTTCCTGGCGTCAGCGCGGGCTTGGCATCAACGAGATTGACCCACAGGCGGCGGTCGCGAGTGTCTGCGCTGCGGCATTTCAACCTTGATGGCACCACCCACTCAAAGTATCTTTAATCTAACAGTGACAGCCCCACTATTGTGTCAACCGACGCGTCAGCCGCTTCAGCACCACGGTCATGCCCCCCGGCAAAACTTTTTCACCAGGGCCGCGCGCGGTACTGCTTCGTACCAGGCTCCGCCGGCCGTCAGGCGTCCATACAGGTAGACTGTGTTATGAATCATGCACCGAGCGGACGAACAAGCGTGCCCGAGTCGCCGGAATCTGTGCCTGCCATCGTGGTGACCGGGGCGACCGGGAATGTGGGCCGCGCCTTCGTCCACGCCCTGCTGCAATCAGGACTCGCTGTGCGGGCGTTAGTCACCGATCCGGCGTCAGCCACACTTGACGCTGCGTTGCCTGCCAATGGACTGGCCTGCTTCGTGCGCTTTGACTTCGCGGATCCCGCGACCTTCGCGATTGAGAAGCAACTGATGCGAATGGCGGCAGAGTACGCGAGCGAAATGAAATCCTTGTACCAGCAGGGGATGGCCGTACCGCGTTCGTTGACGCGCGCAACGTCGGGGAGGCCGTCGCCCTTGCGCTCGCGGATGCAGACGGTCGTGCCTACGCCAATCGCGCGTTTGAACTGACTGGCTCAGAGGCGTTGACGTATGACGAGGTCGCCTCGATCCTCTCACAAGCTCTTGGCCGCAGCATCGTCTATTGCCACCCTGGCGTGCTGCGCTTCTATCGGGCCATGCATGCCCGCGGGTACTCGCGGGCTTTTGTCGGCGTGATGATCGCTTTGTACACCACCGTGCGCCTCGGTATGGCTGATCATTTGAGCGCAGATCTCACAACGATCCTTGGACGAGCACCCACCAAGCTCGCTGAATTCGCCGAAGCGTCAGCTGCCGCTTGGCGCGTGCCCGCCTAATGACCGTGACGTGACGGCAAGCGCCCGTACTGTCGCGGATGCGGTTGGATTGCTGGCACTGTCGGCGGCTGTTCGCGGCAGGGACGCCCATTGCTGAACGCCCCCCGCACAGATCCGAACATATGCAAATCCCGCGCTCGGCGCCCACCTCGGGTATGTAGCGGAAAACCGTTTGTTGAGGTGATCTCGGTTTCCGCGTAAATCGTCCCGCCTCAGTTCAGGTGTTCACCCTATATTTTGGCAATGCCAGTTCGACCAACCGGGAACGATTGCGCCATCGCTGCGTCCGCACTGGTGTTGCCAGTCAGCAGAAATTCACGCCGCGGGCGCTACCCGAGCAGCTGCTTCCGGGGAAATTGCGGGCCGATGCTCAACTTCTGCTCGTGGCCGGGCACTGCCTGATTGTCTGCTCTAGAGCGGCAATTCACCAGCCCGCACCGGCCGCGCCAGCCACGTCACTCCTCGACTCTGCTCTTCCGCTCCTTACAGGCGAAATTGATTCTTCTATTCCAGTAGTCTCTTAGAAAGAGCGTTCCTACATGGAGAAGGGCGGCCGAGCCTGTAGGCATCCGCCGCCCGAGTGCTCGCCCGATGCACCAGCGCGAGGGCCTTCGATCATTGCATGTCGGGTAGTACCTCGGTCCCCTCCTTCCGAACCGCAGCCAGCTCTTCGGGCTGCAAGCCCAGCAGCCTGAGAATCGTCGGCGCGATCTGCGTGGTCTCAACGCGCTCATTGGAGCTACCGCGCTCGACTCCCGCACCCCAGACAACGATCGGCACATGCCGATCCTGCTCAGCGTTACCGCCGTGCTCGGAGATCTTCTTGATCTTCGTCGGGTTGGAGTACACGCTGCCAAGCGTCGCGATGCCGATCAGGTCCGGGACTCGGGCGTCGTTTCTCGGCACGCCGATGAAGTCGGCCGCGCCCTTGCCGGCATACAAGGCGCGCAGGCCAGAGTGCGCCACGGTGCCGCTGTAGTCGTGCAAACTGCCGTCGGGATTGGAGCCGCTGACCTTGGCGGGCACATAGTGCCAAAGGAAGTCGTTCGCGAAATCGATCGCTCCTTTGGAGCGCTCCTTCAGCCACAGCAGCATGCCATCGTCGTCGATCGCAAACGCCACCAGCCCTGAGCTGCCACCCGTCTTTTGGTTCCATGCGGCATCGAGCGCGCCCGTGACTTCCCCGTCATCGATTAGGCGTAGCAGCGAGCGATCGAGCGGTGACTGTGCGTGCTTGGCCGACAGGATTACCGCGGTGTTCCTCGGGTTGACCGCGGCCACGATCTTCTGCAACGAGGCGTCGATGAAGTCGAGCGCGCTTTGGATTACCAGGCCTGGCACCGTGCCGCCTTGAGTGTAGCCACCCAGACCCTTGAGGCCCTGATCGCCGACATAGTGCGAGCGGTTGAGCTTTTGCGCCGTCGAGACCGACTGAAAGTTCATGCCAAAGATCGCCGGAGCGCCCGCCGCGTTTGCGCTGCCGTCGTGATTGCCGCCTGCGGCCCAGTTCAAAACCGCCTGCACCTTCAGTGAGTCATAGAACTGGGTGTTGAGGTTACCTTTGGTAAAGTCGTCATCGATCGCACCGTCCCCGACCAGATCCGTCGGAATCGTGCTGTTGATCTCTGGTGCGAACAGGTCATCGACCCCGGCCCCCGAAGGACCATTGACCAGGTCGTACGCGGCATGCTTGTCTGACCAAGCAGTATGCAATCCGTGCGACTTGGCCACTTCGAATACCGTGTTGACGCGCAGATAGGCATGCGGGTACACCCCCTTGCAGGTGGACGGATCTACCGGCAGGAGGGCGGTATTGATCAACTCCGCGGCATGGCCTGGCATCTTGTAGATGTTGCTGCGGATGGCACTGGAGGTGCTCAAATCGCCGACGCCGGCGCCCGCATCGATCGCCAGCGGATCAAGATCGAGGGCCTCAAAGTAGGTCACTTCGGTGCCCGGGGCCGTGTGCGAGCAATCGGTCGTACCCGGCGCCAGCAGTGTGCGGTTCCAGCTGTCGTCGTAGTACACACCGGTGCTCCTGGGGTTGCCACCGGTGACCTGGGCGGTCAGACCGGGAAAGGAGTCCGAGGGAAACGGCGTGCGCGCGTTCGAGTAGGACGCACCTTCACTCACGAGCTTCGCCAGCGTTGAAAAGGGGTGAGTACCGACGTAGTAGTCGAGGTCGGCCTGGTGCAGGCCGTCGACGGATATCAAGACAACGTGCTTGGCCCTGTGATGGCCATCGGCAAGGGCCTCGGTGCCAATGATCGGCGCGCACAGCGCGATCATGAGCGCCAGTCGGCGGCGTAGATTGGAGTACAACATGGGTGCGACCTTCTGGTGATGTGGCAATGAAATATGCGTACCTAGGGTCGCTGAAAATTCTTACACTCCGGTGAATGGAACATTACGGTTCTTTGACCCCCGGAAATCGACTGCGCGCGGGCGGCGCATTACGGCCGCGGCCGATGCCAGGAGGTAACCGTTCCCCCCGTCCACGCCCTCTAAACACGAAAACCTATTTATCCAAGCCGCACACTGCAGCCTGTAACCGCCTCCGCGTTCATGAGGCGTTGCGCGCCATTGCCGGCACGGATTGTCAGATCGCCTGGCCTGACTGCCCCTAAATCCCCCGCATACAGGCTGGAACCGCTCGACCGTTCAACGCCAGCCAGCGACCCATGGCACCGACCACCGCACGCACGGCGGGACGCTCCGTCATCCGCTCGCGCCACGCCAGGAGTTTTGGTGTTGCATCGCCAAGCGGCGCACCCTGCCGCTCGCCGAACAGCGCCGCCATATAAAAGGCGATGTCGGCGAAGGAATAGCTGCCCGCCAGCCACTCGTCATCGGCCAGTTGCCCTTCCATTTCAGCGTAATAGTGGGTGCAGGCGTCAATAGCGGCCACTGCAGCATCGCCCTGGAGTTTGTCCTGCATGCCCATGAGTCGGATGACGTGCGGGAAATAGACTTCATCCGACCGGTGCTCGAGCAACCGGGCCTGGGCACGCGCCTGAATGCCCTGCGGCCAAAGCGGCGGGTTTGGCTTCAGCTCCTCCAGGTATTCGAAGATTTGAGTTGAATCAAAGATTTCAACTTCACCGTGCACGAGCACCGGTACCTGCCGTTTGGGATTGATGCGCAGGACTTCAGGGTGTTTGGGGCTATAGCCGGATTGCGCATCATAGGCGACCATGATCAGCTCGAAGTTCAGCCCTTTTTCGCGCGCAGCAATCTCCACCTTGGCGCCGAACATGCTGATCGGCCCGGAGTACAGCGCCATCGGGCGCAATTGCTCATTCATAGGTCATGAATGCTTTGCATGGGATACGCCATTCTTGGAGCGTCCTTGCGAACCTTGTTCCGCAGCCACCCACCGGCAACTTGAAAATCGGACTACGCGCTCTGCGGCGAGCAAAGGTGCTCGCCGCAGCCGCGTCCTGATTTACTGACAGGCCTTGCCGTGATCGGGATGGTTACCTTTGCCCTTGGCATCGGCTTCTGACATGTACTCACCCGACTTCGTCTTGCCGTACCACTTGTCTCCCGAGCAGTGATACACCTTGCTGCCGGAGTTGACCCATACCATGCCCGGCCCACCGCCGGGCGCGGCATTGGCCGGCGGCGCGGACTTGGACATCGCTGCCGGCTTCGCCGCCGGAGTCGGTGTGCCCATCGGGGCGGGCGCCATCGCTGCGGCGGCCGGTGCGGTCATTGCCGGCGGTGCGGCCTTCGGCGCAGTGGTCGCCGCCGCGGCAGGTGCCGCAGATTCGGCGGCGTACCAGTCCTTTACGCCTTTATGTCCGCGGCAGGCCCCTTTCTTGATCGGACCGTTGAAATACGTGCCGTCCTTGCACAATCCGGTGCTGCCGGCCGGCGCTGAAGCCGGCGCCTGTGCAAAACTCGTGCCTGCCATCAACAGTCCCGCGGCCAACGCCACGGCGCTTAGTGTGACTCTCATGTGATACTCCAATGTCTGTGAATGAAAAGCTGTGCGGGAGCAGGGCCCCCACGGGATGCCATACTATGCCGCCGTTGATGAATGGCGCCTGAATTCGATGCAACCCTGTCAGCCAAGCTGCCGTGTGTGAGCACTGCGACCGTACCCGCCACCTAACAACCAAGCCGCTTACCGCACAGTGTCACCGCATCCGCGTTCACAAGGCTATTGCGCGCCCAATCTTCAGCGCCCCGGCGCGAACTCCGGCGGCAACGCGTATCCCAGCAGATCCTCAACAATGGAGCGGCGCGCCGCCTTGCGCAGCTGATCCGAGCGCCGTCGCGCAAATTTTGCAGCACTCACATCCAGCACCCGACACCAATCCGCGGCAAACCGCTGATACTGCTGCACGCGTTCCTGCGCAAGCGCCTGAGGTTCGACGCGCACGCTCGACACCGCCTTGCTGTGAAGTATTGAAGCGGACTCTGCATCGGTTATCTGCACATTCCGTGACCGGCAACGCAGATAACACACCACCAACGGCAACGTCGGCGGCCGGCCGCCGTCCGGCACATCGCCCGGCAATTCAAACTCATGACACGCCAGGATCAACTGCACATCGACACGCCCGCACTCAGCGGCGAGGCCCGCGAGCAGTGCCTGCTTAGCCCCGAGCGTACCGGTGCGATGCGTGAGGAGCGCACCCGGATCGTCGGGGCTGGGCCCCGGCTCTTCACCGTATTCCCGCAGCATATCGGCGACATCGCGCAGCGTATGGCAATTGCTTGCGCGCCGACAGGCCACACCCATCGGCCCGGTGCAACTTATACTCACGTCCGGAAGCCATCGACTCTGGTGGAATAGTCTCACCGTGCTCGGAACGTGAGCCCCATCCTGGGAGGCGGCCGATGCCGGCGCTTGTTCGTCTTGCACGTTAACGGTTTCCTGTTTACGGTCCGCGTTACGCGGCGAATTCGACGAATTCGCCCCAGTGTATTGTCGATCACTCGAAGCCGGATTGCAGCCGCTACCCACCGCTGCGCTTCGCATCGCAGATCATGCACGCAGGACTACGCGGGATTGTTAACTCGGCCTTAACGACCCATCGTTCTTCAAGTGCTTGCGGCGACGAGGGTCTGTTAACGCTTAGGGGATCGCTGCGACGGCGGAATCGTCCAGGACATGGCGCGCCGCGCGCTGTGTGCTCATTGCAATAGTGGGCCCTGCAGTTCTGCCTACTGACTGTCTCATAAAGAATGCAACGTTCAGTGCAAAAAAGGGGGCAGTTCGGATTGCGTGATGCAGCCGCGCAATACCTGTTGCGAGGCACGGGCTTTGCGCAAGCTTGCGAGCAGACTGACACCGAGTTCTGGGATGTTGTCAGGCCGTCCATTGGCCAGCGGATGCTTCAGCGCATGCCACGCGGCCTCGATCGGATTGAGTTCCGGGGCGTAGGCCGGCAACTTCTCCAGATGCAGCCGGGGGTATTGGCTGCAGAACCTATTGAGGCTCTTGGGATGATGGATCGACGCCCCGTCCCAGATCACAAAGACGTGCCCGCGCAGATGCTTGAGCAGGTACCAGAGGAAGTCCTGGACCTCATCGAGCGAGATATTCTTGGTGTGGAGCCTGAAGTAGAACCCCAGCCGATGCCGCTTCGGGCTGATCGACAGTCCGCCGATCACCGAGATCCGGGCATGGTTGTAGCGGTAGCGAATAACCGGGGTCTGGCCCACCGGCGCCCAGGTGCGCCGGACGGTGGGGATCAGCATGAAGCCGGATTCGTCGGCGAAGACACTGTGCGCACCCAGCCGCGCAGCGTTTTTTTTACCCGTGGCCAGTCCTTGCGCTGCCACTGCTCAATGCGGGCCTCATCCCGCTCCAGCGCCCGGCGCTCGGGCTTCTGGCAACTGAAGCCAAAGTCATGCAGCAGGCGGGCCACGTGACTGCGGTGGTATTGAACCTTGCAACAATGATGAATGACCGCCGCGACCCGGCTGGTGGTCCACAGCTGGGTGGAAAAGCCGTTGGCCATCGCGCCCTTCATCAGTCGCTTGATGACGCGCTGACGCTGCGCAGGGCTCAGTGCTGGTGGTCGGCCCGGCGTCGGCCGAACCTTCAAAGCCTGGCTACCACCGCGCGCTCGTGCATCGCGCCAGCGCATCACGGAGCTGGCCGCAGCGTCGGTCATGCGAC
>JANMWZ010000037.1:0-3644 GCA_031441585.1 Gammaproteobacteria bacterium | reverse complement strand
CAATGTCGCGGCCTACGTGCCGCTGGGTTTTATCTGGGTGCCCACTTTGCAGGGCGGGCAGCAGCGCTGGCTGGCAGTGGTGACGGCAACGTTGCTGGTTGCTGCGCTCAGTTTCTCGATGGAAACCATCCAGAATTTTTTGCCGAGTCGGGTGCCTTCCAACGTTGATCTGGGCTGCAACAGCCTCGGCGGCATCATCGGAGCACTGCTGGGTGGACGCTGGGGCATGGCGCTGCTGTCCGGCGGACGACTGCATCGCTTGCGCGAGCGCGTGGTCGTTGCCGGCAATGGCGGTGACGCCGGCCTGGTGCTGATGGCACTGTGGCTGCTGACCCAGGTCAATCCGGAAACCCTGTTGTTCGGCAGTGGCGATCTGCGTCATCTGCTCGGGCTTGAGATCGCGCTGCCGTTCGACATCGATGGCTTCAAACGCATTGAAGCCTGCATAACGGCAATCAATGCGGTGGCGGTGGGGTTGATCACTTCCTGCCTGCTGCGGCATCGCCATGGCGGCGCGATCCTCGCGCTGTTCGCTGTGGCACTGGCGATTCGCGCCCTGTCTTTCGAACTGCTGGTGGAACCGGCACCGGCCTTGCGCTGGGTGACACCGGGCAACAGCATCGGTTTTGTGATCGGACTCGCCTTGCTGACGCCAACACTGTTCCTGGTTGCGCCGCTGCGCCGCGCCCTGGCCGGTTGCGCACTGCTGTTTGCCACCGTGCTGGTGAATCTTGCGCCGGAGAATCCCTATCTGACCGAAGCGGCGCAGGTCTGGCGGCAGGGGCACTTTCTCAACTTCAACGGCCTGACCCGCCTTGCCTCGATGCTCTGGCCATTCCTGGCGCTGCCGTGGCTGTTGTTACCGGAACGCGACCCATGAAAAAAATCGACTCCCTGATCGTCTTGCGCGATATGCTGCGCGCGTTTGCGCAGGCGCGCGACTGGCGCAAGTTTCATACGCCGAAGAATCTGGCGATGGCGCTCATTGTCGAGGCCGCAGAACTGGTGGAACATTTCCAATGGTCGACCGCCGAAGAAAGCCTGTCACCAACGCCGGAAAAATTGGCGGCGGTGCGTGACGAAGTGGCCGACACGCTGATCTACCTGGTGGAGCTGGCTGATGCACTCGACATTGACCTGTTGGCCGCGGCGCGCGACAAGATCGCCAAAAACGCGATCAAATATCCGCCGCCCGAACTGCGATAATTGCGCTTTGCCGGAGCAGCCGATGAGCTTTTACCAGCACCACGTATTTTTTTGTACCAACCAGCGCGACAAGGGCGAGACCTGCTGCAATGATCGCGGTGCACAGGAAGTGCGCGCTTACGCCAAGGACCGCATCAAGGCGCTCGGCCTCAACGGCGCGGGCAAGGTGCGCATCAACTCGGCCGGTTGCCTTGATCGCTGCGACGAAGGCCCGGTGCTGGTCGTCTATCCCGACGAGACCTGGTACACCTATGTTGACAAGGAAGACATCGACGAGATCATCGACGAACATATCGTGCACGGCCGTGTCGTCGAGCGCCTCAAGATTTGAGATTCAGTGAGGGGTGAGGAGTGAGGAGAAAAAGTGAGTAAAGGCATTGTTGAGAAAACCATGGTGCGGCGACGCTCGGTTCGTCGCGTCCAGACGTTTTTACTCCTCACTCCTCACCCCTCACTCCTCACCGCATAAAACCAATGAGCCGCCCCGAGCGCGTCCTGATTGACGGTCCCAGCGGCCTGATCGAAGTCTTCGTCGAACCGGAAGATGCTGCGACCGGGATCGCGCTGGTCGCGCATCCGCATCCGTTGTTCGGCGGCACTGCCGAACACAAGGTGGTGACCACGCTGGCACGCGCCTTTCGTGAACACGGCTGCCATGCCTTGCGCCCCAACTTCCGTGGCGTCGGCGCTTCGGAGGGTGAGCACGACAACGGCGGGCTGGAAACCGACGACCTGCTGGCGGTGCTTGAATATGCCCGGCTGCGATTCGGTAACATGCCGGTCTATCTGGCCGGATTTTCCTTTGGCGCCTATGTCATCACGCGCCTGGCCAAACGTTTGCAGGACTCGGGCAATCCGGCCCAGCGTCTGGTGCTGGTGGGCACCGCCGCGGGTTATGTGGAGGGTGCGCGGCATTACACCAGCGAGGCAGTGGCTGCGGATACGGTGGTGATCCACGGCGCCGAGGATGAAACGGTGCCGTTGAAGAATGTACTGGAGTGGGCGCTGCCGTTGAACCTGCCCGTGGTGGTGGTACCGGGCGCGGATCATTTTTTTCACGGCCGCCTGCAGCTCATCCGCGACATTGTTCAGCGTGCCTTGGCGCCGCCGCGACCCGTCATGCCCATGTAAGGATTGCGCCGCATATTCGTCTAGATCTATAAACAAGACATAACAAGAACAGCAGAGGAACGAACCGTGCCCCAAAGAACTTTCAGCGTAGATCCCGCTGAATACCCGTTTCAAAGCCGCTGGTACCAACGCGGCGGCAGCGCCATGCATTACATCGACGCGGGAGAAGGCATCCCGGTCGTGATGTGTCACGGCAATCCGACCTGGTCTTATATCTATCGCAACATCATCAAGGCGCTTTCGCCGAATTTTCGCTGCATCGCCTACGACCTGCCCGGATTCGGCTTCTCCGAACATCCCGCGGGTTATGGCTACACGCCGCAGGAACATGCCGAGTGGGTCGAGGCGCTGTTGTTCGAGCATCTCAAGCTGGAGAAATTCATCCTCGTGGTCCAGGACTGGGGCGGGCCCATCGGCCTGAGCATCGCCACGCGTTTTCCGGAGCGGATACTCGGTCTGGTGATCAGCGCCACCTTTGCCTGGGCGCCGCGCCCGGTATTCCGTATATTTTCCACAATGTTCGGCAGCGCACTCGGCCGCTACCTGATCCTGCAGCATAATTTCTTCGCTGCGCGTCTGGTGCCGATGTTGCTGACGCGCAAGGCAGCCACAGCGACGACGCTGAAGGCGTACACCGATCCCTTTCCCACCCCGGCGTCGCGCCGCGGCACGGCGGTATTTCCGCGCCAGATCATTGCCGCAACGCCATGGCTGGAAGCCATTCGCGCGCGTCTGCGCACGCTGGCCGGCAAGCCCGTGGAGTTCGTCTTCGGGCTGAAGGATATCGGAACCCTGCCCGCCGATATGGCGCGCTGGCTTGAATACTTTCCTGACGCCGGCGTGCAGCGTGTCGCCGACGCCAACCACTTCACCCAGGAAGATTGTCCGGAATGTTATGTCACCGCCGTCAGGCGCATCGCCGGAAAATTGGAGACAAGCTCATGAACTGCAAGGCAGACCACACTGCGGGACAGGCGCTGTTCCCGCGCACACCGCTACTGGCAGGCAACGATGTCGAAGCCACGCGCGCCGAAATTCGCCGCTACTTCCACGCCACCTGTGACCGCTACGAGTCGCTGTTCGAGCTCTTGGCCTGCGACGAGGCCTATGTCAGGAAATCGATTCCGCTGCGCCATCCGCTGATTTTCTATCTCGGCCATACCGCCACATTTTTCATCAACAAGTTCATCCTGGCCGGGCTCATCGAGCAGCGCATCAATCCGGAATTCGAGTCGATGTTCGCCATCGGCGTCGATGAGATGAGCTGGGACGATCTGTCCGAGCCGCACACCGCGTGGCCGACTGTC
>JANMWZ010000036.1:0-109001 GCA_031441585.1 Gammaproteobacteria bacterium | reverse complement strand
CAGTCCGGCGCGCTACGCCAAGAGCGAGACCACCAGCGACCTGCTGCGCAGCCTGACGCCACCCGCGGATGGCGCTATCCCGCCCAGCGCGGTGAGCGATTTCACGCGCGGCGTGGCTGATCTGCTGGCCGGCCGGCCCACCGACGCCGAACTCGATTTCAAGCAAATGGAACTCCAGTACCCGACTTTGGCCGAGCCCTCGATTAATGTTGGCATCGTGACGCGTGATGAAGGCAAGCTGGACGATTCGGCAGCAGCGCTGCGGCGAGCGAGCGAGCGCGCGCCTGGCAACGCCCGCGCCTGGGATGAACTGGGCCTGACGCTGCGTCGACTTGGAAAATTTGCCGAGGCGCGCGCGGCCTACCAGCGCGCGCTGGCGGCCGATGCCAGTTACGCGCCGGTGCATCGGAATCTGGGTGTGCTGCTCGATATCTATCTGGCCGACCCGGTCGCGGCGCTGCCCGAATTTGAGCAATACAAGCAACTGAGCGGTGAAGACAAGCCCGTTACAGGCTGGATTGCCGAAGTGCGGCGCCGGGCCACACCCAAGGCGCCGGCGGCGGCTGCCAGCGGAGCGACACCATGAAACTGACCCTGACCGTTGCCGCATGGGTTGTGACCCGCTTGGTATGGAGCGCTGAGCCTGAGCTGGAGCCGGCGGTGCGCACCTCGCCTGTTGCCGCACCCGCCAGCGTCCCGGCCCCAGCGCCCGCCCCAGCGCCCGCCCCAGCGCCTGCTGCGGCGCGCCCGGTGGCGGCTCCCAGGGCCAGCGGCACTCATGCGCAGGATCGCATTGAACTGGAGGCGACGCAGATCACAGGCAATCGCGAATTGCCCAATGTGATGTACGTCGTACCCTGGAAGAAGCCCGATCTGGGCGACTTCGCTGGCCGGCCTCCCAAGAGTCTGCTGGACGAACTGTTGGCGCCTGTCGATCGTGAAGTATTCCAGCGCCAGAACCGTTATTTTGCCGCTCTGCAACCGGATGCGGCGGCCAGTACTGCCCCGGGTGCGGTACCGGCGGCGTCGCCAACGGCAGTTCCGGTGGTGCCAGTTTCCGGGGATGAGAAGTAGGTCTCGGCATTGAGAGGCCAAGGGTATTTAGTTTCGTGGACTGAATCGGGCATGGGAGTCTGAGCGATGGAATTTTTTAGCATGATTGTTCGTTTCTTCCAGGGCGGCGGCGCGATGATGTACCCCATAGCAGTGGTACTGGTCATCGGCATCGCCATCGCGGTCGAGCGCTATGTCGTTCTTACACACACCTCGATTCGTAATCGCGGACTGTGGAACGAGATTGCACCGCTCCTGGCACAAGGCAATTTCAAGGGCGCGGTGCAGATCACCGGCGCTTCAAATGCCGCCATCGGGCAAATTCTGAGTTACGGCCTGGCACGCATCTCTTCGGCGCGCAGTCGTGACGACATCGAAAAGGCGATGGAAGAAAGCCTGATGGATGTCGTGCCCAAGCTCGAAAAGCGCACCCACTATCTGGCCACCTTCGCCAATCTGGCCACGCTGCTCGGACTGCTGGGCACGGTGGTCGGCCTGATCAACGCGTTCGCGGCGGTCGCGACGGTTAACCCGTCCGAAAAGGCCAACCTGCTCTCGGCCAGTATTTCCGTGGCCATGAACTGTACCGCCTTCGGTCTGATGACCGCGGTGCCGCTGCTGGTGATTCACGCGGTGCTGCAGACCAAGACCACTGAACTGGTCGACAGTCTGGAAATGGCCTCGGTGAAGTTTCTGAATGCGGTGACCGAGCGCAACCCGACGCCGGCGGCCTGAAGCAGCCATGCGTCGCTCCGCAGCGGTAAGAAAGTTGATGCGCCGGATGCGCAAGCCTTCCGAGCTGCAGCTCATATCCATGATCGACATCTTCACGGTGCTCGTGACCTTCCTGTTGATGACCGCAATTTTTTCACGCACCGTAGTGCTTGATCTGAAGCTGCCGTCGAACAATCCGAGTTTTCCCGAGCTGCCCAAGGGGCTGAATCTGGAAGTGATCGTGCGCAACAACCTGTTGCAGGTTGCCGATCGCGGCAGTGGACCGCTGCGTACCCTGCCCAATACTGCCAAGGGCTATGACCTGGACGGCCTGACGGAGTATCTGAAGTTCGTGAAATCACGTTACCCGGACAAGACCGAGGCGACCATCCTGCTCGAACCCGACACCCCCTATAACACGATGGTGGAGGTCATGGATCGCACCCGTGTGGTCGAGGTCAATGCCGGGCTGCAAAGCGTGCAGGCGGAGCTGTTCCCGGAAGTGTCGATCGGCGATGCGCCGATTCCGGTGGGTGACGGTGCGGTCAGCGCCGGGGGCAAGCCATGAGCATGTCGAGCCGCGCCCGTCGCATGTTGCTGCATCAGCTGCGCAATAAAGCCGATGCGGATCTGAACCTCATACCCATGATCGATATCCTGAGCGTCATGGTGTCGTTCCTGCTGGTGTATTCGACCGAAGTGGAGGTGGTGCAGAACAGCAAGGGCATCGATATTCCGCAGTCGATTTCCGAACAGCGACCGCGTGAAACTGTGGTAGTAATGGTGACCAAAGACGATCTGTTCGTGCAGGGCGAGCGCATTGCGGCGGTGAGCGAGATTCGCGCCAGCAGCGCTGCCATCATCAAGCCGCTCAGTGAGGCCCTGAAGCGACCGAAACTGGTCGGGCAGATCATGACCGAGAAAGATATTGCCGAGCGCGAGATCACGCTGATGGCGGATAAGAGCATGCCCTACGAGGTGCTGAAAAAAGTCATGGGCACCTGCACGGATGCCGACTACGGCCGAATTTCCTTTGCCCTGCTGCAGAAGGACCGGCCGGTCGACATGGCGAAGCTGCGGCATGGTCTGTAGAGCCTAAGGCGGAGAACTCAACGGTGCAGCTCACGCAGTATTACCGCAGTTACGAACTCCCCTGGGAAAATTTCCCGGAGGATCAGAATCGTTTTCGCCGCTACCTGCTCATCGGCCTGGTGAGCGTGGCGGTGCTGGGTCTGGTGTTGCCGTTCATACACCTGCCCAAGAGCATGATCAGTGCCGAAGAGGCGGTGCCGCCGCGCCTGGCACGGCTGATGGCACAGGAAAAACCCAAACCGCCGCCGCCCAAACCAGTCGAGCAGCCCAAGCCCGAGGCCAAGCCGAAGCCCGCCGATATTCCGAAGCCGGTCGATGTGCGCAAGAAGGTGGAAAATTCCGCGGCCATGCGCGCCATCAAGGATGAGCTGGCAGATCTACGCGATCAGCTCGATACCAGCGCGCTGCAGAATCGCACGCTCACAGCGGCAACGGCCCAGGACAATCGTTCTGAACGCTCACTCATCGCTTCGAAGGTAGGCACCGGTTCGTCCGGCATAGTCACAGCCAACGCCAGTCGTGGCTTCGGTTCGGGCGCCGGCGCGCTCTCCGATCACAACACGCTTGGTGTCAATTCAAGCATTGCCGCCGATGCCGCGCGCAATCGCGCTACGCGCACCGGCACCAGCGGCAAGGCGGCGCGCAGCCAGGAAGAAATTGAACTGGTATTCGATCGCAACAAGGGCGCGATCTACGCGCTCTACAGCCGGGCCCTGCGCGAGCGCGCTGACCTGCAGGGTAAGCTGGTGCTGCAATTGACGATCTCGCCGGCCGGCGAGGTGACTGACTGCCGCGTGCTCAGCAGTGAGCTGAACGATCCGGAGCTGGAGGGCAAGTTGGTCGGGCGCGTGCGCCTGTTCCGCTTCGAAGCCAAGGACGTGGAAGCCATCACCGCGCGCAAGACCATCGAGTTTTTCCCGAACTGAGACGTTCATCGCGCTCGTGCGCGGATCGCAAAGCGGGGTATATTCAGCCCTATGAACCTGCAATCCGAAATCCAGTATTTCACTGAACTCGCCCCAGTCGATCAGGCGCGGCTGTTGGGCATGTTCATGCACGAGTTGTGCACCGAGGCGCGCTCTACCTATGGCCCGCTCCCCGAGCAGGTGCAGGATGGCGCCCGGCTGCGCTTCGTCAATGAGATGACGGCGCGGTTGGCGCGCTACATCGAACAGGTGCTGGTCGACGAGCGCGGTCGCCCAAGTGAAGACGTGCTGCTGCGCATGCTGCTCTCGCCACGCGCCGACAAGCTTGCCGAGCGGCTGGTGGTCAATGCCTACCGGCGCGCGATTCAGGGCTTCGATCGCAACGACACCACCGTGACCATGATGCCGCGGTGAGTCCGCTCACCCAGGTACTGGTACTGCTGTCTGCCTCGGTCGTGGTGGTGGCGATTGCGCGCCGGCAGGGGCTGCCGCCGATGCTGGGTTACCTGATCGTTGGCATGCTGCTGGGCCCGCTGGCCTTCGGTCTGCTGCCTGACAGCAACGCTACCCAGACCCTGGCCGGAATCGGCGTGGTGTTCCTGCTGTTCACGCTCGGCCTGGATTTTTCCTGGCCGCGCATGATCGCCATGCGCCGTGAAGTCTTTGGCCTCGGGCTGGCGCAGTTACTGGTTGTCGGCCTGTCCACGGCTGCGCTGCTCCATGCTCTGGGCGTGCGTTGGGCGAGCGGCATTGTGGTTGGCGGGGCGCTGGCCATGAGTTCCACCGCGATCGTGCTGCATCAGCTCACCGATCAGGCCGAGCTCAATCGTACCCATGGCCGCCTGGCCTTCGCCGTGGTGCTGTTCCAGGATCTGGCCTTCGCGCCGTTGCTGGCGCTGGCCAGTGCACTGGGTAGCAGTGGCGGAAATTTCACACCCGTGGCACTGACGCGCCTGGTCAGCGAGGGCCTGCTGGCGCTGGTGCTGGTGCTGGCGATCGGGCGCTGGCTGCTGCGACCGCTGTTCTACGAGATTGCCCATAGCCGCCTGCGCGAGCTGTTCACGCTGACGGTGTTGCTGGTGGTGCTCAGCTGCGCCTGGATTACCCAACAGGTGGGCCTGTCGATGGCGCTGGGGGCGTTTCTCGCCGGCATGATGCTGGCGGAGACCGAATATCGCCATCAGGTGGAATCGAGCGTGCGGCCGTTCCGGGAGCTGCTGCTCGGGCTGTTCTTTATTTCGGTCGGCATGCTGCTCGATCTGCGTCTGCTGTACCTGAAGTTTTTCGTGGTCAGTGCGGTATTGCTCGCGCTGCTGCTGGGCAAGGCACTGCTGGTGTCGCTGGTAACGCGCTGCTTTGTCGGCAGCACCTTCAAGGCAGTGCGCACCAGCATTGTCCTCAGCGGTGGCGGTGAGTTCGGCGTGGCGCTGCTGACGCTGCTGGTGCAGCACACCGAGCTGGTGCCGGCGCAAATCACGCAGCCGCTGCTGGCCGCCACTGTGCTCAGCATGGTGCTCAGCCCGCTCATCATTCGCTACAACCGGCGCATCGCGCGGCTGCTGCTGGGTGAGAAGGGGCCGGTCGGCAGCGCGCTGGAGCGCGAAGACGCGGCTACCAGCGCGCTGGCGAAGCGCGAGCACGTGGTGCTGTGCGGCTTCGGCCGTGTGGGCCAGAACATCGCGCGGGTACTGGAATCGCAGGGCTTTGAATACATCGCCATCGATCTGGACCCGGCGCGCATTCGCGTGGCGCGCAACGCCGGCGATACGGTGGTGTTTGGCGACAGCGCTGATGAGGAGCTGTTGCAGCGTGCCGGTCTGGAAGCGGCCAGTGCCGTGATCATCACCTTTGCCAATCCGGCGGTCTCGGTCGGCATCGTGCGGGCGGTGCGCCAGCTGCGTGGTGATGTGCCGGTTCTGGTGCGTACCCAGGACGATGCCGGTCTTGCCGAGCTGACCGCGGCGGGCGCTACCGAGGTCGTGCCGGAAACTTTTGAGGCCAGCCTGATGTTGGTCTCGCAGGTGCTGATGCTGCTCAATGTGCCGGTGGGCAAAGTGGTGCGCACGGTAGGCGATATACGCGCCGGGCGTTACGCCACACTGCGCAACATCTTCCGCCACGACGGTGCGCAGCTGATCGATGACACGCACGCCTTCCGCGAGGAACTGCGTTCAATCGTGCTGCCGCCCCAGGCCTGGTCCATCGGTCGGCAGCTCGAAGAGGTGCGCGAGCGGGGTGCCGACGTCACTTTTACCGCGGTGCGCCGCCAGGGCATCACCGGGCGCCAGCCGGACGGCGCTACCCAACTGCGGGAAGGCGATATCGTCGTGGTTTATGGGACGCCCGAGGCCCTTGAGCACGCCGAAGCCGTGCTGCTGGCGGGTTGAAGAGCGCTACAATGCGCGCCCTCAAGTGAATCGCGACGACCTCCATTTTCCGCCCCATCACCAGCCGCTGCGCGATGATATTCATGCGCTCGGCGAGGTGGTAGGCCTGGTGCTGCGCGAACAGGGCGGGGCGGAACTCTATGAGCTCGCCGAGCAGGATCGCCGGATAGCCATCGCTCGCCGCCAGGGCGTCAATGGCGCCAGCGAGGCGCTGCGCGCGCGGGTCCAGGGGCGGCAACCTGAGTTGGCACGTGATCTGGTGCGCGCCTTCTCATCCTATTTTCAACTGGCCAATGTTGCGGAGAAAGTGCACCGGATCCGCCGTCGCCGCGAATATTTTCTGGAAGCCAGCGATCGGCCGCAGCCCGGTGGTGTCGAAGACGCGCTGGCCGAACTGAAGTCCCAGGGACTGGAGCTCCCCGAGCTGCTGCAGTTGCTGCGCTCCTTAAGTATTGAACCCGTGCTGATCGCGCACCCTACCGAGTCGGCACGGCGCACGGTGTTGCGGCGCCAGCAGCGCCTCGCCGATCGGCTGCTCGAGCGCAGCAATCCGCAGCTCGCGCCGCATGAGCGCCGTGGGTTGCTCGAGCGCATCCGCACTGAAGTCACGATCGACTGGCAGACTGCCGAGCACCCGCGCGAACGCCTGACGGTGGCGGATGAGCGCGAACACGCGATTTTCTATCTGACCGAAGTGCTCTACCAGATTGTGCCGGCGTTCTACCAGGAGATCGGCGCCGCCCTGGCCAAGCTCTACGGCGCTGACGCGGAATCGCTGGAGCTGCCGCAGCTGCTGAGTTTCGGCACCTGGGTGGGTGGCGACATGGACGGCGCCGCGGAAGTGCATGCCAAAAGCATCCGCGAGACGCTGGCGCGCCAGCAGCAGGTCATCATCAACAATTATTTCGAGGACTGCCAGGAACTGGCGCAGCAGCTCTCGCAAAGCGCGGCGCGCGTGGGCGTGTCAGCGGGCGTCGCCAAGCGTATCGCCGAATATCGAACCCTGTTGCCCGGTGCGCCCGGCCTGGCGCCGGCCCGCCACGACATCATGCCGTACCGCGTGTTGTGCGGACAGATGGCCGAACGCCTGCGAATCACCTTCGATGGCCGACCCAACGGCTATGAGCGCCCATCCCAGTTTCGCGACGACGTGGCGTTGATTGCCACCAGCCTGCGCGAGAATCGTGGCGTGCATGCCGGTTATTTCCTGGCGCGGCGCCTGCTGGCGCGGGTTGATACTTTCGGCTTTCACCTCGCCACGCTCGATCTGCGCCAGCGCACCGACGTGCATCACGCGGTGCTGGCACAGGGGCTCGATGACCCGCTGTGGCCACAACGCAGTGCCGCCGACCAGCATGCGCGCCTGGTGGAGATCCTGGAACGCGACGTGGCCCCCAGCGGCAGCTTCGACGCGCTGGGTCGACGCACGCTGGCGGTGTTTGAAGCCATCATGCAGGGGCGTCACCGCTATGGCCCCGAGGCCGTGGGCCTGTATATCGTCAGCGGGGCCGTGACAGCGGCCGATGTGCTGGCGCCGCTGGTGCTGGCGCATTGGGCCGGTGCCCGTGATCGGCAGACCGGCACGGCAGCGATCGACATCGCGCCACAGTTCGATTCGGTCGACAGTCTCGAGGGCTGCGGCGCCGTCATGAGCGAGTTGTTGAATGATGGGGCTTACCAGCGTCACCTGGCGGCCCGCGGGCGCTTGCAGACGGTGCTGGTCGACTATTCCGAGAGCAGCCGCGGCAGCGGTTTGATCGCCTCGCGCTATGCGGCTTACCGTGCCCAGCGTGCCCTGACCCGTTCGCTGGAGCGCGCCCGCGAGCGGCACGTGCTGTTCTACAGCCGTGGCGGCAGTATTTCCCGCGGCGGCGGGCGTATCGATGCGCTGCTGCGTGCCGCGCCAGCCGAGGCGGTCAGCGGCGTGTTGCGTTTCACCGAGCAGGGCGAGAGCATCGCGCAGAATTTCGGCCTGCGTGCCAATGCCATGCGTACCCTGGAGCGGGCCTTTGGCACGCTGGCGCTCGCCACGCTGGCAGTGCGTCGCGGCATCGCCGTGCAGGAGGGCGCGGCGCTGGCTGAAGTCGTGGGCGAGATCGCCGCGCGCAGCCGCGTGGCCTGGTGCGCCCTGGTTGATGGCAGTACGCAGTTCTACCGGTTTTTTCGCGCGGCAACGCCTATCGATGTCATTGAGCGCATGCGTATCGGTGAGCAACGGCACAGCACGCCGCTGGGTGTGGATATCGCCGCGGTGCCGCCGGCCGCCTGGGTGTACGCCTGGGCGCAGTCACGCCACATGCTCACCGGCTGGTATGGCGCCGGCACGGGTCTCAAGGCGGCACACGCGGCACGGGGCATTGCGCTGCTGCGGCGCGCCTATGCCGGCTGGCCGTTCTTCCGGCACCTGATTGACGATATCGAAGCGATGCTGGGGCGCGCTGACATGGAGATTGCTGCCCGTTACGATGAACTTGCGCCCCTCGATACGCGCACCTGCGCGCGCCTGATCCAGGAGGAATTCGCGCTCAGCTGCGCCATGGTGTGCGAGATCAAGGAGACTGGCGCGCTGCTGGATGGCGATCGCACCCTGCAGCGGAGCATTGCGCTGCGCAACCCCTATGTCGACCCGATGAACCTGATGCAGATCGATCTGCTCAAGCGCTGGCGCGCCGGCGGGCGAGCGGACCGTGCGCTGTTCGAAGCCCTGCTGGCCAGCGTCAACGGCATCGGCATGGGTCTGCAGACCACGGGTTGATAGGAGTTTTTTCCATGAAACCCACTGTAGTCGTCATCGGCGCGGGCATCAACGGCCTGGTCGCTGCGCACTACCTTCGGAAAGCCGGCTGCCCGGTCACGCTGCTCGAACGGGCCGAGCGGGCCGGCGGAGCGTGCATCTCCGAGGTCGCGTCCATCGACGGCCAAACCCAGCGCTACGCCCTCGGGGCCTCCGTCCTCGGCCTGATGCCGGATTTCATCTTTCGGGAAACCGGCCTGGCGAAGCGGCTCGAGACCTACGTGCCGGACCTGGCCAAGCGCATCTACTTCCCCTCGAAAGCTGCCAGCGCCTGGATACACCGCGACCCGCAGGAACTGGACCGCGAGCTGAAATCCCGGTGGGGCGAGCGCGGCGATGTCGCCGGTTTTCGCGCCGATGAGGTGCGGGTCGTGGCCTACCTGCAGGAGGGTTATCGCACCGCCACGGCGCCCAGTCTTGCCACCGCCCGGGACCGCCTGGGCGACACGCTCACCGGGTTGTGGATCAGCGGCAGCGCCATCGACCTGCTCAACCATTACTTCACCGCAGATCACACCAAGATCTACATGGGGATGACGGTGACCGAGAGCGGGCCGGTATCGCTGCACGAGCCGTACTCTGCCTTCACCCTGCCGGTGATGGACTCCGGTTCCGTCTTCGATGGTTACTACGGCTTCGTCAAACCGGGCATCTGGCGGGTGACCGAGGAGTTGGCGCAGATCAATCGGGAGATCGGCGTCGATATCCGGCTCGGTGCCCAGGTCGAAAGAGTGGATCCCGAGCGCGGCATCGTTCACTACCTCGCGGATGGGCGCGCTCACACGGCGCCGTTTGACCACCTGCTGATGGCGACCGACCCGCTGAGCGCCGCTCGATTCGTTGGCGATGCCGCGATGAGCGGGGCCGTCGAGCGCCGCCGGTTCCTCGGCAGCAGCGGCAAGCTGACGCTGATGTTTCGCCACCCGGTGCGCTGGAAGGAAGGAGCGACGGCCGAGGGCGGCGACACGGTCTTCCGCTTCATCTTCGCGGTCGAGTCGCTGGCCGATTTCGAGCGGGCGACACTTCGGGTCACATCCGGGGATGCCGACTACGAGCCGGGGTTCATCCAGATCTACTGCGAAGGCGCGGCGATGCGCCAGCTTGGCCTGGCCGAGCCGTTCGATCGCCTGACACTGTTCTTCAAGAATGTGGCGCTCAATCAGCAGGGTGAGGCGCTGCCGGAGGTGGATGCAGCGGTGAAGGCGCAAGTCTTCGCCCACATCGCCAACCCGGATGACTGCGTCTGGAGCCGGTTGTTGCTGCCCAGGGATCTGCAGCAGCTGTTTCTCTTTCCCGGCGGCAACATCGATCACACCATGCTGGTCGGGGGGCAGACCTTCTTTGAGCGGCAATACGCCGCTGATCCGGAACGGCATTTCTATCAATTTGGCCGGTGGGCCAACCTCGCCTATTGCGGGGCCGGCTCCTATCCCTGCGGCTCGATCGCCGGTACGCCCGGATACATGTGCGCCCAGCAGCTGCTGCGGGAGCTGGGTGCTAGCGCGCTGCAGCCACTGGAATCCTGAGCCCCGGAAATGCGCCGGCCGCCAGCGCACATACCCAATCGTCGCACAGCGCCACCGCGCGCGAGGCCCGGAAGCTGCGCGGATTCAGGCTGAGTTCAGCCCACAGCCCATCCATCAGCGCCGACAGACCAATCGCGGCGGGAGCGATGCGAAAGCCAGTCGCCCCCGGCATGCGCTGCAAGCGGCCGAGCAGCATCTCGAGCGTTGCGCGCGTGGCGGCGTAGGTGCGCGCGTGCACGGCGCGCATCTCGGGCGAGTGCGCCACCATGCTCCAGAACACGAGCCAGGTGCGAAACAGCGCCGGGTCCAGCGCCTCCGGCGCAAATGAGGCGGCGAAGAAGGCATGCAAGCGCGCCCGCGGCCCGGTCTGCTTGCGCAGCGCACTTTGACGGCTGGTTTCGAGCAGGAGCGTCGCCAGCGATTCATAGGCTGCCGCCAGCAGGCCGTCGATGCCGGGGAAATGGTGATTGATGAGCCCCATCGTGACTCCGGCCTCGGCGCTGATGCGGCGCACCGAGGCGCCGTCGTGCCCAAACTTTCGCAGACACGCCAGCGTCGCCGCCACGAGCGCCTCGCGACGCGCCGCCGCTGGCTGGCGCCGGAATTTCGGTTCGGAGCGCGAGCTAGACCGGCTCACCGGCCGCTACACGCAGGAATCGCAGCCGACTCTCGAGATCTTCCTTGTTGAGATACGCACCGGCCAGATGGCGATAGCCGCTATAGGCATCGCGAGCGTGCAGCACGCGCCAGTTGTCGAACAGCAGTACTGAGCCGGGCAGCAAGCGGCGCCGGAGCTGCAGCGTCGTGTCGTTGCAATAGGCGTCGAAGCGCGCGAGGGCCCGGTAAAACGCCGCCTGCCGCGCCTCCGGCAGCGCGAACGGCGCGCGGTCGTAGTTGTTGTAGCTCACCTGCACCAGCCGGCCCAGATCGTTCAGCCGGAACAGCGGCCGCCGTGCCATCAGGTGAATGCCGCGGCTGTCGTCGAGGTATTGCCCTGGAATCAGCACTTCGGTCAGGGTGCGATAGTCGGCCGGGTGCTCGCTTTGCATGAGCTCGGCGATCCTGAAACCATCGATCAGCACATTTTCGCCGCCGCTGCACTCGGCAGCGAGGCAGTGAAACATCTGATATCCGGGCGCATCGAAACTGTAGGTGCCATCGGTGTGCGGGCCAATCGCCATCGACGTGTAGGCGGTATCCTTGTGCTCCATGTTGGCCGTGAAGCCCCAGTAACCACCGAAGATCGTCTCGCGGATGTAGGCGATCCGCCGGGCGATCGCCTGGGTCGCCTCCGGCGTGGCGGGCACGCCCTCGACAAAACTGAACCCGTGGCGCACGACCTGCTCCAGAAATTCCTTCAGTGTCGACTCATCCTGCAGGAACGCGCTGTACGGCACCTGCGGAGCTACCTTTGCGATGCTATCGCGATCCCAGGTCGTAAAACTGTGCGGCAGCACGTCTGGATCGGCGCGCAGTTCCGACAGAAAATCGGCGTCAAAGCGGCTGACATGCCCGCTGCCGTCCCACTCGAGCCGCAGCACACGTCCATCCTGCTCGAGCGCAATGGCGCTCGCCGTGATGTCTGCAGGAATGCGAAAGGTATCCACCAGCCGCTGCCTGGTCTGCGGGTGCCGACTCTCATCGCACTGGCAATTGTCGCGCAGCCATAGCAGCGGCAGCTTCAGGCCGGGTGCACCGTCACGCCAATGGAGCTCGACATCAGAGCCCCTGATCGTGGCCGCACTCAGTGTTGCGCTCATCACTCGTCTCCTGCCATAACTCGTCGCTGCCGCTATTAAGCGAGTGCATAATAGCACGCTGCGGCGGCCCGACGCCATAGCTGGCGGGTGGCATAGCTGGCGGGTGGCAGTGCGCTCGTGGACCACCACGACATCGACATTATGTTGCGATGGCGCTCTGCACGGTGCGCCGGTTCAGCTGCGAACTCCCGGGCCTATATCAGCGTCAGTTCCACTAACGCCCGCGCCGCCATGTCGATGGCCAGCTCGGTGCTGTCATCGGCTGCCGATGCGGTATTGGCGATCGCAATGTTTCCAAACGGCTGGCGTGCGCGCAGGTGCGGAGGCTCGCCACCGCTATTGAGAAAATCATCGTACAGAGGCGAGTACCAATAAGCGTAGCCATGGCCCCACCGGTTCACGGTGATGCCCTGGATGTCGAGCGCCGGATCGAATCCGTGTGACCCAAGGGTACGGCCCAGCTGCTCGCGCGTGTTGCGTTCGAAGCTCTCGAAGGACGTGGCAAACATCTCGGCGCGCCCCAGCCGAAACTGTTCCTTGATGTGCAGACCCGGCGTTTCATAGCCGCGTAGCATGCTCATGACGATGGGCTCGTCGGGAGATTGGGAATGCCGGTAGCCGCCCACCGACACGGGTTGCTCGAGTATCAGCGAGGCGAAATAGCTGCCCGGGGCATTGATGAAATTCACGCCGGCGCGATGAAAGGGGCGCCACTGGCGCAGCTAGACGTTGACCCAAAGATTGGGGGTATGCACGTTGTAGGCGAGCGCCGCCTTTTGCTCGGGCGGCATTTCCGGGCATAGGTGGGGGATCAGGTAATTCCAGCAGGCGAGCACGCAGTGCCGGCCGCGCGTGGTGAACAGCTTGCCGCCGCGCATGTAGCTCACGTCCACGCTGGCGCCGCGCGCGGCCGCGGCCTGATTCTGCGCATGCACCACCGTGCAATTGAGCCTGATGCGGGTCGCGTTGCCGCGCCGGTCCAGTTCGTCATAGCACGCACGGGCGAGCATGGAGTCCTCGAGGGTGCGCCCTGGCAATGCCTGCGGAATCAGTTTGCGCACCAGCAGACGCGCCACGGTCGCATTGCCCTCCGGGAAGTGGTATTCGACGCCACCCTCAGGCGTCGGGGCGAGCGGCAGATTTAGACCTGTGAATCCCGGCAAACCGAAGCGGCGGTGCGCACTGAGCGCAGTGGTCGAACTCAGGCCGCGGCCGCTGCCATAGGTGCGATCCCGCAGATACGTGCACACCAAGGGATCGCAACCGGCAATCTTGACCAGATAATCGGCATAGCTCATGCGCGCAAGCAGGGCGACTTTCTGATCGGGCGTGAGCCCAGGCAGGTGGTCGGCGCAATCGTGGTACAGCCGGTACAGGTCGCGCTTGACGGGGTCGGGAAGCGGTGCCTGTGCCATGAAAGCCAACCACCGCTCCTCGGCATCCGGCGGCGGGTTCGGTGCATAGAGGAAGGTAAAATCCGTCCATGGTGCAGGATCCTTGAGCAGACAATCTGCACCAAAGGTCTCGCGATCGAAGAACACGCCCTGGCCCATCCCCAGCCTCGAGTAGAACTGCGGATCCACCGTCTGTTGTGCGAGGCGCGCGACATCGATGCCCAGATCGCCGTAAATCTCGTGCTGAAACGCCGTGCTGTCCGCGCCCGCGTAGATGTTGAAACTGCCGGCGTTCGAGAGGCGCAGGTTGCGTCCCGCGCCGAACTCGTTGCGCTTGGCGTGGCCGCCGAAGTCATCGTGGTTGTCGAGGATCAGGACCCGCTTGCCGAAGCCGTGCCGCTTCTGGAAAAAGTACGCGGCGGCCAGACCGCTGATGCCGCCGCCCACCACGATCAGGTCGTACTGGTCGGCAGTAACTGCGGGCTGCGGCGCGGACTTCCAGAAAGTCCCGTCGCGCAGCGCGTGACCTACCGAGTAAGCGTCCGGATAGCCACTGCCGCGCATGCCGGTGAGTGCCGGCGGATAGCCCTGCGGATCCGCGTTGCTGCCTGTCAGCGCACCAGCCGAAGCAGCGGCGAGGAGCGCAGCACTGGCTGTGGCGCCATTGAGAAAATCACGGCGCCGTATCGTGCGGTGCATCCCCAGTTCACGCTCACGTGGTCGCGACATGGCCACTCTGTCCTGCGTCAGTAGATCGGTCGACACACCAGCGCCGCCTGATCCGGGGCTCGCATTTAACCAGGAGCAGGGCGCTCATGCTGGGCGAGCCTCAGATTCTGAACTGCGGGTGTCCGGTCACCGCTGCACGCCAGGTTTCATCGGTATCGCCGGCACCCATGGGCGCCTGGGCGTCACTGCGTTGCCACTTGCCCAGCCATTCGGCGCCGAGCAGTTCGCGACCATGCGGCACGGCTGTTGCCAATGGCGTCAAAGCAATGGTGGTTTCAGCTTTAGGGCCGGTGGCGCGACCTTTGGCCACGAAAAAGCCAGCAGCCAATAGTGCCGCACGCACTCTGGTCGAGTAAGTGTAAGTAAACAATTCCGTGGCCCGGTGTTGGCAAAGCTGCGCGAGTTCGCGAAAGGCCGGCAGCGTCCACAGCGCACTATCTGTCTTGTATGAAAACGGATCGAAGAACACGATGTCGGGTGCGGGCGCATGGTGCTGGCGTTGGCTGAAGTCGCCGGATAACAGCAGCCATTCAATGCTGCCGGTTGCACTTACCCATTGATTGTCAGTCAGCAGCCGATTCGGTGCGGCATGCCGCAGGTGTTTAAACCACTGGGTGTGGCGCAGTGCCAGTCGCAGCGAGTCAAGATCATTCTCAAAGCTGAGCAATTGCAGGCGACGCTGCAGCCGCTGAGCAGGTATGGCCTCCACGGCATGAATCGTCGCCATGGCATTGGCGGCGGCACCCAGACCCACATCCCAGACGACCAGTGGCGTGGCAGCGGCGATCTGCAGGCGCTCGATGAGCCGCGATTGCTCCACATAAAGTGAGCGCGCCTCTGCTGCCGGATCATTGACCGAGTGCATCACTTCACCGGAAGCCGTATCGCGAATGCGACCAATATCGTCGCGCACCACTATTTCATAGCGCCCCATTGCCAGCTTTGACTGCTTGCGTGCCGCACGGCTGCGATGCTGGGTCGTGGGGCCGTAACTATCGCGGGCATCGAGCAGCTCGCGTTGCGTCTGGTAAAACTTCAACCAGGTTCCCGCCAGGATGTGCTGACGCATGGTGCGCATCAGCTGCATATAGAAATGAAGATTGTGCAAACCCACCAGCTGGGTGGCCTGCGAGTCGCGGGTTTCACGCAGGTGATACAGATAGGCAATGGAGTGGGTCTGGCAGGTGTGGCAGGCGCAGCGGGGATCCAGGGCACCGTCCATGCCGCGATAGGCCGCGCGACGCAGATCGCGCCGGCCCTGGCTGGTAAAGGCCACGCCCTGCGTGGCCAGGGCAGTGGGCAGGATACAGTCGAACATGTCCACGCCACGATGCACCGCTTCGAGCAGATCACGCGTGGTGCCTACACCCATCAGGTAGCGTGGCTGATCGGTGGGCAGACAGTCAGTCACCGTGGCGGTGCAGTCTTCACGTTCGGCCACACTTTCACCCACGGCCAGGCCACCAATGGCAAAGCCGTCGAACGGCAGTTGGGTAATGGCGCGGGCGCTTTCGATGCGCAACTCGGAGTAACACGCACCCTGCACGATGCCAAACAGCGCCTGGAGTGAATCACCGCGTGCCGCCAGACTGCGCTGTGCCCAGCGGTGCGTCAGCTCCATGGCGTGGCGTGCGCTCGCGCGATCCACGGTGGCTGGCACGCATTGATCCAGCACCATCATGATGTCTGAGCCAATCGACTTCTGCATGGCAATGCTGCGTTCGGGGCTCAGGCAGATGGTGCTGTTATCGACGTAGCTTTTGAACTCAGCGCCGTCTTCATGCATGGTGCGGCTGCCGGGCAGCGAGAAGATCTGAAAGCCGCCCGAGTCGGTGAGCACGGAGCCTGGCCAGTTCATGAAAGCATGAATGCCGCCGAGTTTTTCAAACAGCTTAGGGCCGGGGCGCAGCAGCAGATGATAGGTATTGGCAAGCAGCACCTGCGCACCGCTTTCGATGATGTCGTCGCGACGCTGGCCACGCACTGAGGCATGCGTACCCACCGGCATGAAGGTGGGCGTCAGCACCTCATTGTGCTGGGTGCGAAACCGCGCCGCACGGGCGCGTGACCCGTAAGCGGTCGCTTCAAGTTGAAAATGCAGACGATTCATGAGCGTTCAGTCACGATCCTCCGGGTGTCGGGGGTGGCGCGCATGATATTCGTACGGTGCTCAAATGTGTCTAAATGCGCCGCGACGGCCCGGCCTTGGCCCTGGGGCAACGGGCTGATAACCGTTGGGCTTTTCCAGATAACCGGGCCGGGGCCGGCGGCCATGCTCATGCCCTGTAAAGTGGGCGCATGTACCGCTACGATGAATTTGATCGCACCTTCCTGGCCGAGCGGGTCGCGGAATTTCGTGAACAGACGCGCCGCTTCCTGGCCGGGGAGCTCAGCGAGGACGAGTTCCGGCCGCTGCGTCTGCGTAACGGGCTCTATATCCAGACCCACGCGCCGATGTTGCGTGTTGCCATTCCCTACGGCCTGCTCGACAGCCGGCAGTTGCGCATGCTGGCGCATATCGCGCGCCGTTACGATCGCGGCTACGGCCACTTCAGCACCCGGCAGAACATCCAGTACAACTGGCCGAAGCTGGCCGAGGTGCCCGATATCCTGGCGGACCTGGCCACGGTTGACATGCACGCGATCCAGACCAGCGGCAATTGCATCCGCAATGTCACCGCCGATCACCTGGCCGGCGTGGCGCCCGATGAGCTCGAGGATCCGCGTCCCTGGTGCGAACTCATCCGCCAATGGTCGACGCTGCATCCTGAGTTCTATTACCTGCCGCGCAAGTTCAAGATCGCCGTGACTGGCGCGGCCACGGATCGTGCGGCCTCGGAAGTGCACGATATCGGTCTGCACCTGGTGCGCGGTGCCGACGGCATAACCGGCTTTGAGGTCCTGGTGGGTGGGGGCCTGGGCCGCATGCCGATCATTGGCAAACGGATCCGCAGCTTTCTGCCACAGCAGGAATTGCTGGCCTACCTGGAAGCGATCCTGCGGGTCTACAACCGCCACGGCCGGCGCGACAATATTCACCGCGCGCGCATCAAGGTGCTGGTCAAGGCCCTGGGTGTGCCGGAATTCACGCGCCAGGTCGAGGCCGAATACGCGGCCAGCCGCGCCGGTGCGCCGCGCCTGGAGGCCGCGCAAATTGAGCGCATGCGGGCTTTCTTTGTGCCGCCGGCCTATCGCTCATTGCCGGACGAGGACCCGACGCGAGCCGGAGCAGCGCCCGGCGTCAGCGCGGCCTTTATCGCCTGGTATCGTCACAATACGCGCGCCCACAAGGTCAGTGGGTATCGCGTCGTATTGGTCTCACTCAAGAAGCACGGCGAGCCGCCGGGCGATATGTCCGATGCCCAGATGGACGCGCTGGCGGATCTGGCCGATCGCTACAGCTGCGGACAGATCCGTGTGACGCACGATCAGAATCTGGTGCTCGCCGATGTCGCACAAACGGAATTGACAGCGCTGCATGCGGCGCTCGAGCCGCTCGGGCTCGCCACGCCCAACATTGGCACACTCACTGACATGATCTGCTGTCCGGGCCTCGATTTCTGCAGCCTCGCCAATGCCGGCTCGATTGACGTCGCCAGGCAGATTCACGAGCAGTTCAGTGATTTTGATTATCTTTATGATCTTGGGGAAGTTCAGCTCAAGATGTCCGGATGCATGAACGCCTGCGGGCACCATCACGTCGGTCACATTGGTATCCTCGGCGTCGATAAGCACGGTGAAGAGTGGTATCAGATTACGCTGGGCGGCTCGGCCAGTGGTCAGGTGGCGCTCGGCGAAGTCATCGGTCCGTCAGTAGCCAAGGCGCGCGTGGCGACGACCATCGCGCGCATTCTCGATGTCTATGTCGAGCGCCGCAACAGCAGTGAAGAGAGTTTTCTGCAGGCGGTAAGGCGACTCGGAGTCGCGCCATTCAGGGAGCGCGTCTATGCGGCAGATACTGCGGCAGCATGAGCTTGGGCGTGACCCCTGGCGTTACCCCGGCGAGGCCGGTAGCGGGCCGCAGCTATTGACACTGGCGCAATTGCTGGCAGCCGCGCCGCTGTTGCCAGCGGGCGTTGGGGTTTATATGCAGCCCACCGACGACGTGCGGCAGCTGGCGGGCGTCATCGACAAAATGGCGCTCATTGTCGTGCACTTTGAAAAAAACGGTGACGGCCGCGGGTTTTCGCAAGCGCAGGTGCTGCGCCAGCAGCTGCGGTATGCCGGCGAACTGCGCGCTTGCGGCGCGCTCAAGCGCGATCATCTGTATCTGCTGGCGCGCTGTGGCTTCGATGCCTTCGATCTCGACCCGAGCGAAGATCGTGGTGCGGCGCTGGCGCAGCTGCAGCGCTTCAGCGTCGCCTATCAGGGCTCCAGCGGCACGCTGGTGCAGCCCCGGCTACGCACGCAGGCGTAACCGCGTCGCTAGCCCAGGCAGACAATCAGGCGGGCGTGATAGTTGCGCCAATCGACCGGGATGACGATCGGCCGTGTGGCCGCCGGATATTTGAGCTGACTGTCGCGTCCGGAGAGCACCGCGGGCACGGAAATCTGGAACTGCTGACCGAAGTCGCGGCGTGCATTGCCCGAGAGTGTGTTGGCAATTTCACCCACCAGATCACAGAGATTCTCGTGACTCATGTCGGTTTCCTGCATGCGCATGAGCATGACGCTCAGCATGCTCTTGGGCGCGGTGAACGCCACCACGCCAGTGCGCCGGCCACTCACCTGGATGACACCGGTGTAGTCGGAAATTTCCGGGCGTTCACCCAATGCCAGGTGGGGCGTGCCGCAAAGGGCCGCCTGGTGCACCGTGGTGCTGAAGTAGTTGAGCACGCCATCGACGAACACGGCCACTTCCGCTTCCAGACTCATTGCTCTTAAGTCCTGATCAATTTGCGCAACGCCTCGTTGAGCTGCCGATCGGTGAAGGGCTTGCAAAGGAAGCCGCTGGCGCCCTTTTCCAACGCGTCGATCGCCGTCAGCTTGTCGGCCAGCGCCGAGATCACCAGTATGCGTATCTCGGGGTCGCGTTGCACCAGTTTTGCGACGCACTCGGCCCCGTCCATTTCCGGCATGGTCAGATCCATGGTCACCAGCGTCGGGTGCAGCGCCGCATGCATCGCCAGGGCCTCGACGCCGTTACGCGCGGCGCCTACGAATTCAATTTCAGGCAGCTCATTGGCGCGCTCTATGCGCCGGCGAATGACATTGGAGTCATCGACGATCATCAGGCGGTGGGCCGCGGCAGTCATAAGGGGCGCCAGCCGCCAGGCTCAGGCGGCCGAGGACTGCGATTCAGCTGGCGCCACGGCGCGCGGCAATAACATTTTAAAGCGGGTGTATTTCCCGGCCGTGGTGGAGATGCCGATCCGGCCGCCGCAGTCGCGCACGGCAGCATTGACTACATCCAGGCCTACGCCGCGTCCGGCGTGCTCCGAGACCTGATCGGCCGTGGAGAACCCCGGCAGGAACAACAGCCGAAAGGCGCCGCTGCGATCGAGAGCGGCCGCCTGCTGCGCATCGAGCAGGCCACGATCCCGGGCGCGGGCGCCGATTGCTTCCGGGTTCAGTCCCTGGCCATCGTCTTCGACGATCAGCGAATAGGCCTGCGCATCGCTGTCACTGAAGCGGATGCGGATGGTGCCGACCGGGGGTTTGCCGGCAAGTGCGCGCTGCTCGCGCGCTTCAATGCCGTGGGCAATGGCATTGCGGATCATCTGGATGCAGATCTCGCGCACCTGCGCCAGGAAGTCGGCGGGCACACGTTCGAGTCCTTCGGTGAGCAGGCGCACTTCGCGGCCACTGCCGACGCTGACATCGGCGCTCAGGCGCTGCAAAGTTGTGTGCAGCGCCGAGCCCGACTCCGCCACGGGCGCCGCCAGCGCTGCGGCGACCTGGCGCGAACCCAGCACCGCGGTATCGCCGTGCTGTGCGGGCGGCAGATCGCCGGCCGAGGCCGCCGTGGAGCGCGCCTGGCCGACACGTTGCTGCAGGCTGGCGACTTCCTGGCCATGACTCATCAATTCGTCGAGCCTGACGACCACGGGGACAAAATCGTTGCCAGCCAGTTCGGGCCTGTCACGCAGCTCGGCGAGCAGATCCTCGATCTCATGTGCGCGGCGCACGAACGAGCCTAGCGCCAGCGCCGCCGCTTCGCCCTTGAGGCTGTGCATCTCGCGAAATACACCCTGAATTTTCTGTTGCAGGTCCACGCTCTGTTTGCCCGGGGTGCGCAGCAGCGTGTTGCTGCGTCGCACGCTCGCGTCGAGCGTGCCGAGGAAGGTCTGCAGTTGCAGCGGCTCGACCTGCAGCACCTGCAGTAGCAGCGCCGAACTCGAGTCGGTGTCGGACTTCAGGTGTTCCAGTTCGCGCTGCAGCAGCACGCGGTCAGTGATGTCGGCGACCACACCGAAGACATGATCGGCGCTGGCGCCGCCGCCACGCACGCGTCGGAACGAAAATGACAGGTAGCGCACTTCGGCAGCACCCTGCGATTTGTGAAAGTTCACTTCGATCTGGTTCAGCGGGTTGACCGATTCGATCAATTCTTCGTTGACCTTGTCCTTCCACAACAAACCCAGATACTTGCCGGCTGCCAGCAAGGTCCTGTCATCCACCAGCGGGCGCAGCAGATCTTCAAAACTCTGCCCGGCTGGCGCCGCCACCCGCAACAATTCCCGTAGTGAGTCGGAATGCGCGCCGCTGATACGGCCATCGCGTGCGATCAGAAACAGGCCCTCGCGCACTGTGCCCATGATATCGGCGACCTGTCGCTGCGCCACGCCCGCGTCCCTGGAGGCCTGGCCACGCCGCCAGGCGAAATACAGCATCGAGGCCAGCAGCAGTGCTGCCAGGCCCGAACCACCCAGCAGCAAGGCACGCAGCGAGCGACCATCGCTCACCACGGCTTCGCGCAGCAGGGCGGACAGCTCCACGAGCTCGCGCGAGAGTGCCGCGGTGTTCCGAGTCTGAGTCGCCAGCAGATCATCGACACTGCGTTTGAGTCGCGCGCCGGCGGAAGTCAGGGCCGAGCCGCTGGAGGAGTCGCTGTATAAATCGGAGGTTTTATGCTCGCCCAGGCGTTCGAGCCCGTGATCGAGCGGCGCCCAGAGTTTCAGGGCCTTGGCCAGCAGCTCGCTGGTGTCGGCGCGCGCGCCCAGGCCGGCGGCGCGCATCGCCTCAGCCAGCTGCACATAGGCCTGATTGCTCAAGCTGCGACTGCTGGCAAGGGTGCGCAGCGAATCACCGACGTAGGTCTGGGTTTCCAGGCCGCGCTGAATCAGGGTCAGCTCCGAGCGCATCAGTTGCGGTTGGGCGGTCAGACCGGCGGCCAGTTGCAACGCTGTCGAGGCCGACTGCAGGCGCGCCGCGCGCTGCACGCCCGTGAACAGCAACAATGACAGGCCCGCGGTACACAGCAAGGCGATGGCAATGGGCAGCCACTGTACGCGCAGCTTCGATGGCGGTTTAGTCATGGTGTTGGTTTGAAGGATACCAGCAGGCGCGCGCGACGTGGCAGACCGGAGCTGCCCAATGCTGCCGTATCGTAGCGTCCACTGCGCACTGCCAGCAGGGCGGCAGCATCGAATACACCAGGCGGGCTGGCCTCGACTACTTTGGCCTCGCTGGCCCGACCTTTGCGATCGAGCGTGAATTCGACCACGACACGGCCTTGCTGGCCGTGTTCCAGGGCCTTGGGCGGAAAGATCGCGTTGAGTGCGCGCGTCGGCCTGGCGTTGATGAAGTCGGGTTGTGCGGCGGTGTTGGCGGCACTGCCGGCAGTTTCGGCCAGAGCCGCCGCCGCTGCGGTCGCGGCGGCGCGCTGGTTGCCGGCGTCCAGTTCATTCTGAAGCTGTTTGCGCACTGCCGTGAGTTCACTGCTGGCGCCCAGTTCGGCGGCAGCGTTGAACCAGGGCTGGGCGGCGTCGGGTTGCTGATTGTGCAGTGCTGCCTGGGCGCGCGTCAGCAGGGCGAACTGCAGTTCGTGCTGCACACTCAACGTCAGCGGGTGGTTGCGATTGGCCTGCTGCATGGCCTGGAGCCGCGCGTGCGCGCTCTCCGTGGTGGGTTCGAGCAGCGCCCCGGCAGCGATCGCGGCGCGGGTACGTGCGGCCATTTCCACCAGCTGTACCTCGCTGCTGTGCGCTTCCAGTGAGCGGCGCAGATCGGCGAGCGCGGCACGATCAGCGCCACCCGCAGCGATTTGCGCGATCAGTTGCGCGGCCGTATCCAGCTCATTGCTGGCGAGCGCGGCGCGCGTTTGCGCGATCAGCCAGCGCGGGCGCGCTGCGGCGATATCCGCCTCGAGTTTGCTGGTGGCGGCGGCATCCAGGCCGACGCCGCGAAAGGTGTTGAGCAGGCGCGTGGCGTCATCCAGTTTGCCCGCGTTCAGATCAGATTGGATGCGGGCACGCACCACCGTGAACAGGCGACGCATGCCATCGCGGGCTTCTTCGTTTTGCGGTTCCTGGGCCAGCACCTGTGCGTAGAGTTCCAGCGCGCTGTCGCCGCCCGGCACGCCATCGCTGCGCGGCAGCAGTGTCTTTTCATCGCGAAACGCCACGCGTGCGTCCGAGAGTATTTCCAGCGGGCTGCGCTGCGGGCTGGCAGGCGCGGCATTGTCAGCAGCTTTGGCGCTGGCCGAAGGCGTGCTGAGCGCGTCTGGGATCGCAGGCACAGGCACAGGCGCTGACGCTACGCTGGCATTGGTAGCCGTGGTGCCGGATGCGTGGCGGAAAAGATAATACCCAAGCACCACACTGGCCAGCAGCAGGGGCAGCAGCACTTGCCAGGCGCGTCGCCTGGAATTAAAGGGGTTGCTGGTCGAATCCAGGCTGGTGAGTGAACTGCTGGTGCTCAGGGTGGCCGCAGTGTCGAGACGTTGCTCGGCGGCGCGCAGGGCGTCACGCCAGGTGACAGCGCTCAGCTGGCTGCGCTCGACAATCGCACAGACCGAGCCGCGCTGTAGGGCGCTGGCCCAAGTGTCGGCCTGGCCGTCGGCGCAGATCAGAATGATCGGCGCCAGCGGGTGCTGGTGGTCAATGCTCGCCGCTACGACGCGGGCGTCACGGCGGGTCGTGGCATCAAACACCAGCAACCACGGTGTAGGGCCAGCATCTTTCAGGGCATCGGGCGAGTCGATCGGGCGGGTGCGGAAGCGCTCGCCGAGGAGCGGGCCCAGTTCCAGCAGCAAGCCATCATCGCCAGAGAGCAGCCAGGCGTCGCGGCGTTTGCCGGGCACGGCGCCCCGCGCGACGGGCGCGGCAGCCTCGCGGGTTGCGCGCGCAGCACTACTGCGATGCGATTCGATGCTGGGCACTGGTGGCGGACCCCCAATTGAGTCGCAACAATGTGCGACAAATGGCAGTTCGCCGCCTCGGACAGGTTCACAGTTCCAATGCGACAGAATATCCGGTACCGCTACCGACTTACGACTCTGTGGCGCAGTTCACGTTTCGGCATTGAACCTGCACGTCGCGATCGCTTCGATCAGCAGGTCGATATCTGCCTCGGTATGCGCCGCCGACAGAAAACCCACCTCGAAGGCGCTGGGCGCCAGATACACACCGCGCGCCAGCAGGGGGTGATACATGGCCTGGTAACGCTGTGCGCAGCCCGCCGGATAGTGTTTGGGGCTGCGCAGCACCGTACCCGTTGCAGTGCCCAGGCAAATCCAGAACACGGACCCCACCCGCTGTACGATGAGCCCGGGGAGCGCTCGCAAGCCGCGCTCGAGGCGCGCACCGCGTGCCTCGAGCTGGGCATAGAGCGTGCCATCATTCAATTGCCGCAGCGCTGCCAGTCCGGCGCACATGGCCACGGGATTGGCGCTGAGCGTGCCAGCCTGATACACAGGACCTGCCGGCGCCACCAGCTGCATCAGCTCGCGCCGCCCGCCATAAGCGCCGACCGGAAAGCCACCGCCAATGATCTTCCCGTAGGTGACCAGGTCAGGCTCGATACCTGCCAGCGGCGCGTAGCCCTGGAAGCCGACACGAAACCCTGAGATCACCTCATCAAGGATCAGCAGCGCACCATGCGCTTTCGCGAGGCGCGCCAGGGTCGCCAGAAACGCCGTACGCTGCGGCAACAGGCCGTAGTTGGCCGGCAGGGGTTCGATGATCGCAGCGGCGAGCTCGCGCCCATGGTTCGCAAATACCGCTTCCAGCGCCTGCTCATCATCGAGCGGCGCCACCACGGTTGCGCGCACGACTTCGGCGCCCAGGCCAGCGCTGTCGGGGAGTGGCGCGTCGGCCAGACCCGAGCCGGCGCGCAGCAGCATGGCGTCGGCGTGGCCATGGTAACAGCCTTCGAATTTCAGGATTTTCGAGCGACCGGTGGCGGCCCGGGCGACGCGCAGCGCTGACATCACCGCCTCCGTGCCGGAATTCACGAAGCGCAGGTTCTGCACCCAGGGAACGCGGCTGCAGATGTATTCGCCCAGCTCCAGACTGTAGGGTTCAGCCGTGCCCAGACTCCAGCCGCGGCCCAGTGCTTCGATGACCGCGTTGCGCACCGCTTCATTGCCGTGCCCGAGTATCAGTGGCCCGAAGGCCATACAGAAATCGAGGTACTCGCGGCCATCAACATCAGTCAGGCGCGCGCCGGCGCCGCCCGTCATGAAGAGCGGTGTGCCGCCCACACTGCGAAAGGCCCGCACCGGCGAGTGCACGCCACCCGGCGCCACCTGCAAGGCCCGGGCGTACAGTTCTTCCGAGCGACTCATAGACCGAGCAGCTCGCGCGCCTGACGCGCACCGTAGGTGATGATCATGCTGGCGCCAGCGCGCTTGAAGGCCGTAAGTATCTCGCGATGCAGCGCGGCGCGCGGCGCCAGACCCTGTGCCGCCAGCGCTTCGAGCGCTGCGAACTCGCCGCTGACGTGATACACGGCCCAGGGCTTGCGAATCTCGCGCGACAGCTCACGCAGCAGATCCAGATACGGGAGCCCCGGCTTCACCATCAGGATATCGGCGCCCTCGGCGACATCGCGCTCGGCACACAGCCAGGCATCGCCGGGCCTGGCCGGATCGAGCTGATAGCTGGCGCGATCGCCAAGTTTGACCACGCTGCTGCCACCACCCTTGCCACCCTGGGGCGCCGATTCGGCCGCCACGCGAAATGGCCCGTACAGGCTCGACTGAAATTTCACGCTGTAACTCATGAGCACGGTGCGCTCGCACCCATGGCTGTCGAGTGTGTCGCGAATCGCTTTGATGCGTCCGTCCATCATGTCACTCGGCGCGACGCAATCGGCGCCGGCCTGCGCATAGGCGAGCGCGGCGGCGCTGAGTTCCTGGACGCTGGCATCGTTATCAACGTGATCGCCCTCGGGGTTGAGCACACCGCAATGTCCGTGCGGTGTCGAGGAACACAGGCAGACGTCGGCCGCCAGCCAGATATCGCTGCCAAAACGCGCCTTGAGGGCGTGGATCTGCCCGGCGGTGAAGGACCAGTCGATATGCCGTTCACTGCGGGCACGCGGCACACCAAAAAGCAGAAAGGCGCGTACGCCGGCCTTGAGGTCAGCCTCGACCTGGTGCAACAGTGAATCGGGCGTCTCCTGATTCACTCCCGTCAGCCCCGGGATCGCCTCGGGTGTGCGGTTGGACTGCGCTACAAAACAGGGCTGAATCAGCTGATCGAGCTGCAGGTGTACTTCACGCGTCAGCGCACGCACATGGGTGTTCTGGCGCAGGCGCCGGAGCGTGGGGGGGTAGTGGGCATTCATCGGGCCATTGTGCCGCACCCTGGCCGTGCGGCGTCATGCCATTGTCACGGCCCGCCAGCGGCGTGCTTCTTATGCGCCACAGTTATGAGAGCTGCCGCGATAATGCGCTCCTGTGGATCAATTCCCTATTTTTCTGGACCTGCGCGGGCGCCTGGTGCTGCTGGTGGGCGGTGGCGCCGTCGCGGCTCGCAAGGCACAACTCCTGGATGCCGCCGGCGCCCGATTGCGCGTCGTCGCCCCCGAGCTGAGCACGCCCATGCGGCAGCTGTGCGCACGCAGTGGTGCAGAAGTCTGCCTCGCAAGCTTCGATCCCTCGCACCTGCAAGGCGCCATGCTGGCCGTGGCGGCCACCAATGACCCGCAGGTCAATAGCGCCATAAGTGCTGCCGGACGTGCTGCCAACGTCTGGGTGAACGCGGTGGACGATGCCGCCGCCTCGAGTTGCTACCTGCCCGCGATCATCGATCGCTCGCCGGTGATCATCGCCGTGGGCACGGGCGGGGCCTCACCGACACTGGCACGCCGGCTGCGGGCGCAACTGGAGGCTTTGCTACCGCAGCGCCTCGGCGAGCTGGCGCGTCTGGCCGCCCGCATGCGACCCGGCGTGCGCGGCGCGTTGCCGGAGGAGAACCAGCGTCGGCAATTCTGGGACCGCTTCTTCGAGAGCGAACTGGCCGAACGGGTGCTGGCCGGCAATGTCGCCACCAGCGAGGCTGACGCCAGGTTCGAATCGCTGTTGTCGGCGGCAGCGCCGGGCTCGGCGGCGCCGGACGTGCCGGCTCGTGGCACCGTGTGGCTGATCGGTGCAGGTCCCGGCGATCCGGATCTGCTCACACTCCGGGCGCAGCATCTGCTGCAACAGTGCGATGTCGTGCTCTATGACCGCCTGGTGCCGCCAGCGGTGCTGGAGCGCGTGCGGCGCGATGCCGAGCGCGTATTCGTTGGCAAGGAATCGGGCCAGCACCGCACCACGCAGGCGCGCATCCATGAGTTGTTGCTGCACTACGCAGCCCGCGGCTTGCGCGTGGCGCGCCTCAAGGGTGGCGACCCACTGGTGTTCGGGCGCGGTGGCGAGGAAATCGCGGCCCTGGTGCAGGCCGGCGTGCCCGTCATCGTGGTCCCCGGTATCACGGCGGCTTTTGGCGCCGCCGCCGCCAACGCCATTCCGCTGACGCATCGCGGCCTGGCGCAGTCGGTATGCTTCGTGACGGCCATGGGCGAAGCGGCCGCAGCGCTGGACTGGCGCGCGCTGGCGGCGCCACTGCAGACCGTGGTGTTCTACATGGGTGTGGCGCAGTTGCCGCGCATTGTGGAGCGATTGCTGCGCCATGGCGCCCCGGAAGATCGGCCCGCCGTGGTCGTTGAGCGGGCCACGTTACCCGGCCAACGGCTGGTGGCGGGTACGCTGAAAGATATTGCCGGGCGCGCGCTGGCCGCCGGCATTGCGGCGCCGGCACTACTTATGGTGGGCGACGTGGCACAATTTGCGGGCGCGGCTGCGCGCCTGGACCCGAGCGCTTAAGGAGCCATGATGCACGCTGCCACCGATTTCCTCGATGCCATAGGCAATACACCGCTCATACGCTTGCGTGCCGCCAGCGCCGCGACCGGCTGCGAAATCTTCGGCAAGGCTGAATTCATGAACCCGGGCGGTTCGGTCAAAGATCGTGCGGCGCGCGCCATCGTGCTCGACGCCGAGCAGCGCGGTGAGCTCAAGGCTGGCGGCACCGTGGTTGAGGGCACGGCCGGCAATACCGGCATCGGCCTTGCGCAGGTCTGCAATGCGCGTGGCTATCGCTGCGTCATTGTCATGCCCGACAATCAGTCGCCGGAAAAATATGTGCTGATCGAGGCGCTCGGGGCCGAGGTGCATCGGGTCAAAGCGGTGCCATACAGCGATCCGAATCACTATCAGAAAGCGGCCGGCCGCATGGCGCAGGAGCTGCCCAACGCGATCTGGGCCAATCAGTTCGACAACATCGCCAACCGGCGCACGCACGTGGCCAGCACGGGTCCGGAGATCTGGGCGCAGACCGATGGGCGCATCGACGCCTTTGTGGCGGCGAGCGGTACCGGCGGCACACTGGCCGGCGTGTCTGAATACCTGAAATCGCGCAATCCGCGCGTGCGCACCGTGCTGGCCGATCCGCCGGGCAGCTCGCTCTATGAATTCATCCGTAACGGCGTGCTCAAGGCCACCGGCAGCAGTTCCATTACCGAGGGCATCGGCATTGGCCGCATTACCGCCAACATGCAGGATGCGCCAATCGATTCTGCGGTGCATATCGAGGATACCGAGACCGTGGAGTGCGTCTATCACCTGCTGCGCAGCGAGGGCCTGTTTGTCAGCAGCACCAGCGGCCTCAACGTCGCCGCTGCGATCCGCGTGGCGCGTGAACTGGGGCCCGGGCACATGATTGTCACCGTGCTGTGCGACACCGGATCCAAGTACCTCTCGCGCCTGTTCAATCCGGAGTGGCTGGCTCAAAAGGGATTGCTGGCGGCGGCGCAGGCCGGTAACGCTGGAGCCTTGCTGCGCGCGTAACGACCAGCCGTGCCGGGCCGAACGGCGCCAATCCTCAGGACTGCGGTAACTTTCTGCTGAACTCAAGGTCTATCGAAACATGCAGGCATATTTTCAGGCGTTGGCGCGCAAACGGTCGACCTGGGTGGTGGTCGCGCTGCTGCTTGGCGCGGGCCTGTGGTGGCGGTTTTTTGCCGGTGGCGCCGATAGCGTGACTTACGACACGGCCGAGGTCAGTCGCGGCAAAATCCAGGTATTGGTGTCATCCTCGGGCGCGGTGTCGCCGCTGGTTACCGTGACGGTGGGTTCACAGGTTTCAGGGCAATTGACCCAGGTGCTGGTCGACTACAACAGCGTAGTGAAGCAGGGTCAACTGGTGGCGGTCGTGGATCCGGCCACCTTCAGGAGCAAGCTGAAGTCGGCGCAGGCCGATATGGCCGTGCAACAGGCAACAATTGGCAGCAACGAGGTGCAGGTCAGCAACGCCCAGGTCATTTTGAATCAGGCGCAGCGCGATTTTGAGCGCACCAAGGCGCTCAGTGAGCAGCGGCTCATGTCGACCAACGACATGGAGAAGGCGCGCAATACGCTGGAGCAATCGCAGAACCAGCTGAAGATCGCGGGTGCCGCCCTCAACACTGCCCGGGCACAACTGATCAAAGTTGCCGCCCAGCTCGATCAGGCGCGCATTGACCTGTCGCGCACTGAGATTCGCTCACCGGTCGACGGCGTGGTCATCGAGCGCGACGTCGATGTCGGCCAGACGGTGCAGGCGGCCATGACCGCACCGACGCTCTTCAAGGTGGCGCGCGATCTGGCGCGGGTGCAGATCGAAACCCGGGTTGACGAGGCCGACATCGGCTCGGTACAGCAGGCCAAACGTGCCATCTTCACGGTCGATGCTTATCCTGAGCGCAGCTTCGATGGCCACATCGCACAGGTACGCATCAACGGCAGTACCAGCTCCAACGTCGTTACCTACAGCGTGATGGTGCAGGCCGACAATCCCGGGCAGATTTTGCTGCCGGGTATGACGGCCAACGTCAAGCTGATCATCAGTGAACGCGCCGACGTGTTGCGCGTGCCCGCTGCTGCGTTGCGGTTCCGTCCCGGTGATGGCCCGGGTGGCGGGCCGGGTGGTGGCCCGCGCCTCCCTGCCGGTGGCCCCAGCGGCACTGGCACGGCGCGGCCCCTGGTGGAGCTGAGCACTGAGGTCATGCGGCAGCTGGGTATGAATTCCAGGCAGCAAACCGCTGCCATTGCTGCGCTCAAGAACGCGGCGCAGCGCAGCAAGGCTGGTAGCCAGTCCGCGAACGGCGGCAACCCGCTCGGCGGGAACCTGCCCAACTTTCGCCGTATGTTCGGCAGTGCCGGTGATGAGGGCACGACCAATCGGCAACGCATGCTCAATGCATTGATCGGCATCATGAGCGAAGCGCAGTTGCAGAAATATCAGGCGCTGAGTGCTATACAGTCGGAGCGCACGACCACAATCTACGTGCTGGATGCCGCCGGCAAGCCGCTGGCCAGAAGTGTGCGGGTCGGCCTGGCGGATGACAATTACTGCGAGCTGGTCAGCGGACTCGCCGAGGGCGACAAGGTCGTGGTGCGCGCGCACGCGGCGCAGAAAGGCTGAGCATGAGTGCGCCGCCGCTGATCTCGGCCCGCAATCTTGTCAAGACCTATGCGCTCGGCGAGCAGCAGGTACCGGCACTGCGCGAGGTTTCGTTCGAGGTGCTGCCCGGAGAATTTCTGGCGATCATGGGTCCGTCGGGCTCGGGCAAGTCGACGCTCATGAACCTGATCGGTGCTCTCGATACGCCAACCTCCGGAGCGCTGGCGATAGACGGCGCTGAGATCTCCAGCATGAGCAGTGATCAACTCGCAGAGCTGCGCAATCGCACCATCGGCTTCGTGTTTCAGCAATTCAACCTGCTGCGCCGGACCAGCGCGCTCGACAACGTCAAACTGCCACTGCTGTATTCGCGCCGCCGTTCGCCCGATGCCAACGCCGCAGCCAAAGCCAGCCTGGAGCTGGTGGGTCTGGGCAGCCGTATGGATCACCAGCCCTCACAGCTTTCCGGTGGTCAGCAGCAGCGCGTCGCCATTGCCCGGGCGCTGGTCAATAGCCCGCGCCTGATTCTGGCCGACGAACCCACCGGTGCGCTCGATACCCAGACTTCGGGGGAAATCATGGCGCTGTTTGCAAAACTCAATGCCGGCGGACTTACCATCATTCTCGTGACCCATGAACCGGACGTGGCGGCGCATGCCCGGCGACTGCTGCGGATGCGTGACGGTCGTATCGTTGAGGACCATGCCCAGTGACTTTCCAGGGACTTCTGGAGTTTATCCACATTGCGCTGACCGCGCTGTGGCTCAACAAACTGCGCAGCGCACTCACGGCGCTGGGCATCATCATTGGCGTGGCGGCCGTCATTGTCATGGCTGCGATCGGCAACGGCGCTACGCTGCAGATGCAAAAACAGATCTCGATGCTGGGTACCAATGTCATCAATGTCATGGCCGGTTCGATGCGCATCGGCGGGCGCCAGCTCGGCTTTGGTGGCGCCGTGCCGCTGTCGGAAAAGGACCTGCGCATGCTGCGCGAGGGCGTGCCGGGCATTGCCGCCATGTCGGGTCAACTCAACGGCAGCGTCACCGCCGTCTACGGCGCCGCCAACTGGAGCACGCAGGTCAATGGCGTGCATGCCGATTACTTCGATGTGCGTCCCTGGGCGCTGCAGGCCGGGCGCTATTTCAGCGCCGATGAAGTGGCGCGCGGCGCCAAGGTGGCGATTCTGGGCTCCTCAGTGCAGGCTCAGCTGTTCGAAGGCGCTGCCAGTCCGGTCGGCGACATTGTGCGCGTGAATAACATTCCCTTTGAGATCATCGGCACCCTCAGTACTCGCGGCCAGTCAGGGGGGAACGATCCGGACGACGTCATTATTGTGCCGCTCTCGACCGCGCGCTCACGGTTGGTCGGGCGCGGATTCGCCACCGTGCCGGACACGGTCGGGCAGCTCTCGATCCGGGTCGCTGATGGCTACGACATGACTGAGATACAAGGCAGCATCACTACGCTGCTGCGCAAACAGCGGCGCATCAAGGCGGGCGAGGAAGATAATTTCAGCGTCCGCAATTTTGCCCAGCTGGTGCAGGCGCGCAACGAACAGCAGAAAACCCTGAGCTACCTGCTGGCGACGACCGCCGCGATGTCGCTGGTGGTCGGCGGCATTGGTATCATGAATATCATGCTGGTCTCGGTCACGGAACGCACCCGCGAAATCGGCCTGCGCATGGCAGTTGGCGCACGCGGCATCGATGTCATGGCGCAGTTTCTCACCGAAGCGATATTGCTGTGCCTGGCTGGCGGGGTGCTTGGTCTGCTGCTGGGCATCGCCATAACCATCGCCATCAGCAGGGTGGCTGGCTGGAGCGTGAGCATTGGAGTCGGTACCGTGGCGATGGCAATCCTGGCTTCGGCCACGGTAGGTATTATTTTCGGTTTTGTACCCGCGCGCCGTGCCGCGCGCTTAAATCCGATCGACGCATTAAGATACGAGTGATGAAACCACCACGGCGCGAAGCGCTGCCCTGGCAGACGCCCAAGGCTGTCCAGGATGATCCGCTGACACCGCAGCGTGTGGCAGCGATCACCGGCAACGCCAGTTACCTGCCGGGCGATGCCGATCCGGCTTTCCTGCAGCGTGAAGAGCTGCGCGGTGAGCGGCTGCAGCTCGACTACCTGAAACCCGAATTGCTGCTGCAGGCCGCCGGCATTGAACATTCCATCGTGGTCTTTGGCAGTACCCGCATCCTCGAGCCGGCGGCGGCGCAGCGACGCCTGGACACTGCGCTCGCCGCCGCCGCGGCGGCGCCAGGCAATGCCGAATTGCAGCGCAACGCGGCGGTTGCGGCGCGACTGGCTGCGCGCAGCCCGTATTACAACATTGCGCGTGAGTTAGGGGCGCTGGTGGCGCGCAGCAATAAGGACCCCCGGCGTAGCAATACCGTAGTGATGACGGGTGGTGGACCCGGCATCATGGAGGCCGCCAATAGAGGCGCTTTTGATACCCAGGCGCACACTGTCGGACTCAACATCGATCTGCCACACGAACAGTTCCCCAATCCCTATGTCACGCCCGGCCTGTGTTTTCGCTTTCACTACTTCGCGATGCGCAAACTCCATTTCGTTCAACGCGCGCGCGCGCTGGTGGCTTTCCCCGGCGGTTTTGGCACGCTCGATGAGTTGTTCGAAACACTGACCCTGCTGCAGACGCGCAAGATGGCGGCCGTGCCGGTGGTGCTGGTCGGTGAAAGCTACTGGCGGCGGGTGCTCGATATCCCCTACATGATCGAGGAAGGGGTCATCGAAGCGGAGGACGCCGAGCTGTTCTGGTACGCTGAAGACGCGCCGACAATCTGGCGCAGCATCGTGGCGTGGTATCGTCGCTCGGGTACGCCGCTGTTCGGCCACGAGGACTAGACCATGCAACTGTCTTTTCACGGCGCTGATCGGGATGTCACCGGTTCCTGCCATCTGCTCGAGTGCGCCGGCAAGCGTCTGCTCATCGATTGCGGCATGTTTCAGGGTGGCCGCGAGCTCGAAGAAGAGAACTCGGCGCCGCTCGGTTTCGAGGCCGCAGCGCTCGACTATGTGCTGCTGACACACGCGCATCTGGATCATTGCGGCCGTCTGCCGCTGCTGGTCAAGCGCGGCTTTCGCGGTGAAATCATCAGCACCGCCGCCACCGCGGAGCTGGCGCAGATTGTCATGCAGGACTCGGCGCATATGGCTGAGGAGGACGCGGCGCGTCGCGCCCGCCACGATCCGGCGCACGCCGCGAAAATGCAGCCGCTGTACACCAGGGCGGATGCCAGCGCCGCCGCCGCGCGTTTTGGGCGTCGCTGCGGCTACGGCGAGCGCTTGCAACTGGCGCCAGATCTCACGGTCAGTTTTCACGAAGCCGGTCATATTCTCGGATCGGCGAGCGTGCTGGTTGAAGTGACCGAGCAGGGTAAGCGCCGCACGGTGCTTTTTTCCGGGGACATCGGCGGCAGTGGGCGACCCATACTGCGTGACGCGGCGCCGCCGCAGGCCGACATCGTCCTGATGGAAACCACCTACGGTGATCGCCGCCACCGCTCGCCAGCAGAATCGATCCTGGAACTGATCGGGGTGGTGAAGAGCACCATTGCCCATGGTGGCAACGTGATCATTCCCAGTTTCGCCCTCGAGCGCAGCCAGGAGATTCTCTATTCGCTGCGCGCCGCGGTGGTCAGTGGTGCCCTGCCGGCGCAGTTACCGGTGTATGTCGACTCGCCGATGGCAGTGTCCGCGATCGAGGTCTACCGAAAGCACCCCGAGTGTTACGACGCCGAGGCCGCGGCGCTCCTGGCTGGCGGTGGCGACCTGTTCGGCTTTGCCGGTCTGTCGCTGGTGCGTGAAACTGCGCAGTCCATGGCGCTCAATAAGATGACCGGTGGCGCCGTCATCATTGCGGGTTCCGGCATGTGTACCGGCGGGCGCGTGCGACACCATCTGGTGCACAACCTGCCGCGCGCCAACGCCAGCATCGTGTTCGTGGGTTTTGCCGCGCAGGGCACGCCGGCGCGCCGCATCATCGATGGGGCGCGCAGCATTTTCCTGTTCGGCGAGGAAGTGCCGGTGCGCGCCCAGGTGCACACCATCAACGGCTTTTCCGCGCACGCTGATCAGAGCGAGCTGCTCCAGTGGCACGCGCGCGCCGGCGGGCGTGAGCGCACCCTGCTCGTGCACGGCGAGCAGGGCGCAATGCAGACCTTTGCCAGCCTGCTCAAAGACGTACCGGTGACGATGCCGCAGCCGGGCGCGCTGCTGCAGCTCTAGCGATGTGGCGCAGTGGCTGCTGGCTGCCGCTGACGCTGGCATTGAGCGCGCTGGCCGGAGCGCCGGCACGCGCCGAATGGCTGTCGCGCACGGTCGATGGCACGATGGGTACGCGCATCGTCGTCGAGCTGTGGTCGGAGAATCGCGCTGCTGGCGAGCGCGCCATCGACGCGGTGATGACGGAAATGAACCGCATCGACGCTGGCATGAGCACCTACAAACCCAGCAGCGAACTCTCACGACTCAATGCCAACGCCGCCAGCGGGCCGGTGAAGATCAGTTCCGAGCTGTTCGAGCTGCTGAGCACGGCGCTGGAGTATTCGCGACTCACCGAAGGCGCCTTCGACATCACCTACGCCAGTGTTGGTTTCATGTACGATTTTCGCGCCCACCTACGTCCCAGTGAACAACAGATCGAGAGTGCGCTGCCGGCAGTCAACTACCATCACGTGCTGCTCGACCGGGAAGCGGGCACGGTGCGCTATTCGCAGCCCGGCGTGCGCATCGATCTGGGCGGCATCGCCAAGGGCTATGCGGTCGATTGCGGCATTCGCATTCTGCAGCGGCGTGGCATCAGGCATGCGCTGGTGCAGGCGGGCGGTGATAGCCGCATCATCGGCGATCGTTTCGGCAAGCCCTGGATCGTTGGTATCCGCCATCCCGATCGCAAAGAAGAAATCATCGCGCGTCTGCCGCTGGTGGATACCGCCATTTCCACCTCCGGTGATTACGAGCGTTATTTTGATGAGAACGGTACCCGCTACCATCACATCATCGATCCTCGCACCGGACACTCGGCCAGCCAGGTACGCAGTGCGACTATTCTGGCCTCGAGCGCCACCCGTAGCGATGGCCTGTCGAAAACCGCTTTTGTACTGGGAGCTGAGGCGGCCCTGAAGATCTATGAGCGGCTGGGCGATGTCGAGGCAATAATCGTCAAGCCCGATGGTAGAGTGCTGTATACCAAGGGGCTCGAGCCGGGCAGCGACACCCATTGAGCCGCCGGGCGACGCCGCAAACCTAGAGCAGGCCAGGAGCAGCAACGATGCGTATGGAAGACATGCGCCGCAGCGACAATGTCGAAGACCGCCGCGGAGTGGCAGTGGGGCGCACCGGAGCCGGGCTGGGCATCGGCACGATCGTGTTGCTGGTCGCCGGTTATTTCCTAGGCGTCAGTCCCACCACAATGCTGGGCCTCCTGGACGCCGGTCAGTCCGGGGCGTCGCTGCAACAAGCAACGGCCGTCGCCGGCAAACCCGCCGACGCGCAGGGCGACTTCGCGGCGGCAGTACTCGGTGAAACCGAAGACGTCTGGGGCAGGTATTTTGCCGCTACCGGCCAGCGTTACGCGCCGCCGACCCTGGTGCTCTTCAGCGGTGAGGTGGCCTCGGCCTGCGGCACAAGCAGTGCCGCTGCCGGCCCGTTTTATTGTCCGGGCGATCAGAAACTCTACCTCGATCTCGATTTCTTCAACCAGCTCGCCACGGAGTTTGGCGCGCCAGGGCAGTTCGCGCGTGCCTATGTCATCGCCCACGAGGTCGGACATCACATTCAGGCCCTGCTGGGCATCACCGACAAAGTGGACCGGCTACGGGCGCAGCAGGGCGGCGGTGAGGGCGCCAACGGCATCCAGGTGGCGGTGGAGCTGCAGGCCGACTGTTTCGCCGGGGTCTGGGCCATGCAGGATCAGAAAATCATCGAACCAGGCGAACTGCAGCAGGCCCTGCAGGCGGCGGCGTCCGTGGGCGACGACACGCTACAGCGGCGCCTGCAGGGGCGCGTGGTGCCCGAGACCTTCACCCACGGCAGTGCCCAGCAGCGTCAGCGTTGGTTCGAGCGCGGCTTTGCGGGTGGCAGGATCGAGAACTGCGACACCTATGCGGCTGGCGCGCAGTTGTAGGCGCCCGCGCCGCTACCCCGCCCGAGGTTACTGTGCGGCCGGCGGCGGTGGAGCGTTCTTGGCCTTCCAGGCGCGCAGTTCCACGTTGAATTTATCGGCGACTTTCTGCACTTCGTCGACTACGGTGTTTTGCAGCGCACCGTATTCGCTGTTGATCTTCTTGCGGTCGGTGTCCGTCATCTTTTCGCCACCGGCGGCCAGCTTGGCATCCAGCGCTTTGCCGAGGCAGTCGATGTAGTCCTTCACGGCCGCGTTATAGTCTTTGACGGCGTGCTGGGCCGCAATCATTTCATCCTTGGTGGCGTTGGCACCCGCGGGTACCACGACGCTATCGGGCGGTACGGTGCAATCAGCAAAAGCCGGGGCCGCGATCAGGGCGGTGAGCAGTGACAGGGGCAGCAAGAATTTCATGAATCAATCCTCTGGGGTGGCGGATGCGCGCGAACCAACCTGCGCATGGTAAGAGGCTCTGACCATCCTTGCCAAGTTTCGTTTCCGGATTGAGGGCATCGGGCGGCTATGATAGCGCCATGGCGATACGAGCGATTCTGCGCCTGGGCGACCCGCGCCTGCTGGTGGCCAGCACCCCGGTGCTGGAGTTCGCTACCGTGGCGCTGCACTCGCTCATCGCCGACATGGAAGACACCATGCGTGCGGCCGGTGGCGCGGGGCTGGCGGCGCCACAAATCGGCGTGCCCCTGCGACTGGTCATCTTTGGCGGCGCTCGCAGCCCCCGCTACCCCAATGCCGTGCCCGTGCCCTACACGGTGCTGATCAACCCGGTACTCAGGCCGCGCTGGGGCGGCAAGGAAGCAGACTGGGAAGGCTGCCTGTCAGTGCCAGGCATGCGCGGCTGGGTGCCGCGCTACCGGCGTCTGCGCTACCGTGGCGTGGACCAGTTTGGCGCGCCTGTGGATCGCAAAGTGGAAGGTTTTCACGCCCGCGTCGTGCAGCACGAGGTCGATCATCTGGACGGTGTGCTCTATCCGACGCGCATTCGTGACCTGCGCAAATTCGGCTTCGTCGAGGAATTGTTTCCGGGGCAGGCAGTGCAGGACGATTAAGTCTGGCTGGCCTGAGCTCTTAAGGCCTCAGCTTTCTCTTGCCAGCTCGCTGGCCAACCCCGTGAAGCCGCGATCACGGGCCACATCGGCAGCCGTGGCGCGTTTGCCATTACGCAACGAGGTGCTGGCCCCTGCGGCGCGCAGCGCTCGCGCCGCGGCCGTACTGCCGGCGCGGCTGGCTGCCAGCAAGGCCGTGTCGCCATCATGATTTTGCAGGTCGACGGTGGCCTTGCGTTGCAGCAACAATTTCACCACACCGTCCTGTCCGTGCGCCGCAGCCAGCAGCAACGGCGTGTCGCCGCTGGCAGCACGTGCATCGAGGTGCGCACGCGCATCGAGCAGCAGACTCACCACCTTGTCGTAGCCGGCCGCCGCGGCCGTCATCAATGCGGTGCGCCCATCGTTATCGGCGGCGTCCACCTCGGCGCCAGATGCCAGCAACAGCTGCGTGATATCGGCGGCGCCGGCACGTGCCGCGCGCCACAGCGGCGTCTCGCCGTGCTGGTCGGTAGCGTGCGGCGAGGCAGAGCGCGCCAACAGCAGGCGAACGATCGGCGCGTTGGCCGTCGTGGCGGCGACCATCAGCGGGGTCTCGCCGTGGGCATCGGCGGCGTCTACCTGGGCGCTGGCATCGAGCAGTTGCTGCACGATTTCGGAGCGTCCGGCGTGCACGGCCGCCAGCAGTGGTGTGCCCTCATCACCGGCGCGGGAGTTGGCGTCGACGCCGCCGCTGAGCAGCGCCTCCACGGCTCCACTGCGGCCGTTGGTGGCCGCGAGTACCAGCACGGTGCGTCCGCGTCGATCGGCCTGGCGTGCATTGGCATGCGCACCCACCAGTAATTTCAGCATTTCGTCGGCACCCGCATGCAGCGCAACGTGCAGCAGGGTATCGCCCTGGGTGGTGCGGGCGTTGACATCGGCGCCGCCCGCTATGAGCTTCGGTACTGAATCGGTATCGTTACGCGCTACGGCGAGGGCCAGGGTCGGCCAACCCTTGTAGATGTCACCCGAGCGCGCAGCGTCAAATTTGCCGGCGTGGCCAGTGCGGCTGGCGTGCGTAGCCATGGTTTTGGCACCGAGCGTGCGCAGCTGGGCGGCGGCGGCATCGGCACCGATAGCCAAAGCCGCGTCGAGTGCGCTGTAGTCGCGGCTGTCAGCCGCGTCCACTTGCGCGCCGGCCCTGACGAGCAGCGCGACGTTGGCGGCGCGATCAGCGCGCGCGGCATAGAAGAGCGCGGTGCGGTGCGCGGCATCCGTAGTACCCACTGCGGCGCCATGCGTCAGCAGCAGTTGTGCCAGATCGGTGTGTTCAAGCTGCGCAGCCAGCATCAGTGGCGTGACGCCGAAGTTGTCGACCAGCCCGGTATCGCAACCGTGCCCGATCAGAAATTGCGCCGCGTCCACAGACCCCGCCGCCGCCGCTGCGGCCAGCAGGCCCGAGCCAAATTCGTCGCGCAGGTTCTTGAGTTCGTCGCCCAGCACGGCGAGTGTCGCCACGTCGCCATGGCGGGCGCTGGCAAAGGCCAGGTCACGGCGCAGCGCCGTTTCTGCCAGGCCCACCCACTCGGGGCTGAGCGGCTTTCGTCCCAGGCGCTCATCTTCGATAGCGGCCGGATAGCCCAGCGTCGCCGCTTGGTGCAGCATGGCGGCAGCTTCGCCAGCCGGTGCATCGGCGCGAAGCGCGAGCAGCGCTGCCAGCACATAGGCCGCGGTAGCGTTATTCTGGGCGGCGCTCTTGCGTAACCAGCCTTCGGCCTGCGGGGCGTCTATCGGTGTGCCGACGCCATTGAGGGTAACCAGCCCCAGCAGCAGCTGCGCGTCGGCGTTGCCGCCCTTCGCGGCCAGTTGCAGGCGCGCAAGCGCCGTCGGGTAGTCACGCGTGCGCAGTGCCACACGCGCACTCTCCAATGGATCCGCCTTGCTGTTCGCCGCGTGAGTGAGCCCGGCAGGGAGCTGCAGCGTCAGCAGCGCGAGCCCGGATAGCAGGAGCGTCGTGCGCCCGCGCCGCATACTCATGCGGTGCCGTACTTGGTTTCGACGCGAATGCCGATTTTACTGAGGAACTCATTGGGCAATACGCCACCGGCGCTGACGATTACCGCACGATTGGGAATCTCGTGCTGCGTGTCGCCCTGTTTGAGTATGACCAGGTCCGGATGAATCTGGCTGACGCTGGAGGAGAGCATCAATTTCAGATTGCCGCGATCGGCTGCCTGCGCCACGCGCTGGCGATTTTTCGGCTTGGCGCGCCCGAAGGCATCGCCGCGATAGGACAGCGTGACCTGCGTGCCCTGCGCCTCGGCAATGCTGGCCGCCGCTTCCAGGGCGCTATCGCCGCCGCCCACCACGAGCACGCTCTGGCCGATGTATTGATCAGGGTCGATCAACTGATAGACTACCTTCGGCAATTCCTCGCCAGGTACCGACAGTTTGCGCGGTGTACCGCGTCGGCCAATGGCGAGCAACACGGAAGAGGCACGATAAGCGGCTTTCGAGGTGCGCACGATAAAACCGTCACCATCCTGTTCGATATTTTCGACGCGCTCATTGCATTGAATGCGCAGCTGATGCTTCTGCATGATCTCGGTCCACACACCCAGCAGATGTTCCTTGGAGGTCTGGCGGAAAAACATTTTTCCCTCCAGGGGTAATTCCACCGGTGCGGTCATCACCAGTTTGCCGCGCGGGTATTTATAGACGCAACCGCCGAGCGACTCCTGATCGACACAGCGGTAGGTGAGATTCATGGCCTTGGCAGCAAGTGCTGCCGCCATGCCCGCGGGGCCCGCACCCACGATCAGTACATCCAGACGCTTGCCAGGCGCACGCCGGTTCGCTTTAGCGATGGACTCAATGGCCTTTTGGCCCTGCATGAGGGCGTTGCGGATCAGGCCCATGCCGCCCAGTTCACCGGCAATGTAAACGCCCGGAACATTGGATTCGAACGTGGGGCTGAGCACCGGCAGATCGAGGCCACGCGTTGCGGTACCAAACACGAGTGATATCGCATCGACCGGACAGGCCGCCTTGCAGACCCCGTGACCGATGCAATCGGTGGGGCCGACCAGCTGCGCTTTGCCGTCGATGATGCCCAGCACGTGATGCTCGGGCTCCTGAGGGCAGGCACGCACACACGCCCCACACCCCAGACAACGCACCGGATCGATGATTGGATGAATCGATGCCGGCTCGATCAGCCCGGCTTCCTTGGCCTCATGATGCACGGCGCGGCCGTGCCGCTCCACGCGGATATGCCGGCGCAGATACCAGAACATGGTGAGCAGCAGAGGCGCTGCGTAGACTGCCAAGAGACTCGTATCCATAAATTTCGGGGCGCGGTCTCCTTTACCGACTGAATGCAGGGCGCACAGTAGTACACATGGTGGTGTAGCTTCCGTGAGCCTGCGCACGTGTCAAGATGTCGCCAAACCGTGAACTGTCCCGCGCTTGCGACATGATTACTCCGCCCGGAAAGGCTTTACAATCCGTGACAGTAAGAGTATCGATCTTTAAGGACTCCTTAATATTATGAATTTCAATCAGATATTCTGGTTTTCCGTCGGAGTGCTGGCGACCGTCGCGGTGCTCTTTGTCATCTATCCGTGGCTCGCTGGTCGGCCGCGCGCACAGCTGTTTGCCGCCTTGCCGCGCTGGGTTCCCGTTGCGGGGGGGGTGGCGATCGTCGCCGCTCTGGCCCTGTACCTGCGCTTGGGCAGTGCGCAGCTTAACGAGAAAGATTCGAGCACGGTAGCGGCCACGGCGGTGAACAGCAGTTCGCCTGGGGCCGCATCAACTTCAGGTAAAACTGCAAGTTCGATGGACAGTGCTGTGACCGGGCTGGAAAAACGCCTGGCGGCTGGCAACGGCAATGACGGCGATTGGGAGCTGCTTGCCAAATCTTATGAGTTTCTCGGCCGCGCTGACGCGGCCGCCCTGGCGCGTCAGAAGCATTTGCCGCCCGGGGCGGGCACTGGCCTGGCGACTGCCGGCGCCGCACCAACAGCGGCATTGCCGGCAGCGCCGCTCTCGGCCGCCGCCACCCAGCTGGTCGCCGAGGCCAGCGCGGCGCGTGCCAGGCGCGACTTCAGCGCGGCGCGTGCCGCCTACGTCAAACTGGTGGCGCGTAACGACATGACGGCCGACACCTGGGCTGATTACGCCGATGTCGTGGCGAGCAGCAGCGGCAATTCACTGCTTGGCGTGCCCGCCACCTATATACAGAATGCCTTGCGCCTCGATCCTCAACATGCGAAGGCGCTGTGGCTGCAGGGGAGCCTGCAGCATGAGAGCAGGCAATATGCCGCAGCCGTTGTCAGCTGGCAGCGCCTCGCCGCGGTGATGGGTAGCGGCGCTGAAGATGCCAAACTGATCGCCGCAAATCTGGCCGAAGACCAGCGGCTCGCCGCTGGCGGTGCCCCGTCGATGGCGCCAGGCGCTGCGAGCCCAGCCCGGAGTGTTGCGAGCGCGGGCGGCGCGGTTGCCGTCCGCGGTGAAGTGGTGCTGGCCGAGGCACTGCGCGGCAAAGTGCCGGCCGGGCTTACTCTTTTCATAATCGCGAAGTCGGTCAATTCACCGGGTGCACCGGTGGCGATATTGCGCCTCACCACGGGCAGCTGGCCGGTGTCGTTTCAGCTCGACGATACCCAGGCCATGATGCCCGGTCGCAATCTCTCCACCGCGGGGCCCGTCACCATCGAGGCACGCACTTCAAAGAGCGGGCAGGCGATGCCGGCACCCGGCGATTTTCAGGGCGCGACAGCGCCGCTGGATCCTAAAGCGGGCAAGCCGGTGCGGGTTGTCATTCAGCGGGTGGTCGGTTAACCGTGGAGTTTCTCGCGCGGCACTTAAGCCCGGTGCGCGTCTTTACGCTCAGCGTCTGCGTGGCTATTTTATGGGGCTACAATGCGCACCTTGATCGCTACATCACACCGGAGCGCGGGCTGGGCTACGCCCTGGGAATCGTCGGCGGCTCGCTGATGCTGCTGTTGTCGTTGTATCCCGCGCGCAAGCGTCTGCCATGGCTGAATGTCATCGGCAACGTCACCGGCTGGTTTCGTATCCATATGATCTTCGGTGTGCTGGGGCCGCTGATCGTGCTGTTTCATTCCAATTTTTCGCTCGGCGCCACCAACAGCAACGTGGCGCTCGCCTGCATGCTGCTGGTGGCCGGCAGTGGCATCATCGGTCGTTATTTCTATGGGCGGGTGTACGGCGACTGGACCGATCATAAGAGCACACTCTCGGAGTTGCAGGCCACGGCCGAGCAGCTGCGCAAGCAATCGACCACCGTCAGCGTGTTGCCCGACCTGCTCGCGGTCATTGAAGCCGAGGAAAAACGCCTGTTTCGGCCCTCGAAAACGCCTATCGGCGCGGTATTGCGCCCGATCACGATCGGTCTGCGCTCGATGCTGGCACGCTGGCGCCTGAAGCGGGCCATTCAGCGCATGGTGGTGCAGGCCGCCAGACAATCGCCGACGCTGGCGGCGCACGGTGCGCGCCTGGCGGCCACGGCGCTCGGCTATGCCACGCGACGGCTCGACGCCAACCGCCTGGTGGCCGAGCATCGCGTTTACGTGAAGCTGCTCTCGCTCTGGCACTTTGCGCACGTGCCCTCATTCATCATGTTGCTGGTCGCCGGAACCGTGCACGTGATTGCCGTCCACGTCTATTGACCCAACGTTATCAATCAGGGAACTGAAGCTGTGTGTTTGCCGGGAGGTCGTTGGATCATGCGAGTCATGCTGACAGCAGCGCTCATCAGCGCACCGCTCGCCCATGGCGCCTCGGTCGAGAGCCTGCTCATGCCAGGTAAGGTGGCCAAGGCGCACGCCAAACTCGAAGACACCTGCAGCAACTGCCATGATCGCGCCGATCGCGCCCGGCAGACTGCGCTGTGCCTCGATTGCCATAAGGATATCGCCACCGACGTGCGTGATCACAAGGGTTTCCATGGCCGCATGCCCAATGCCGGTGTTGGCAAATGCACCGGCTGTCACACCGAACACCAGGGCCGCGAGGCCGATATCGTGCGCCTGAATGCGACCGCCTTCGATCATGAACGCACTGATTTTCCCCTCGCTGGCGCGCATCGCACGCTGGCCTGCGCCAGCTGCCACAAGGCCGGCGAAGCGTTTCGCAAGGCCACGCCCACCTGCATCAGCTGCCACAAGGCGGACGACTATCATGAAGGTCAGTTGGGCACCCCCTGCGCTGACTGCCACAACCTCGATAGCTGGACCGGCGGGCGCTTCGATCACGGCAAGACAAAATTCGCCCTGACCGGCGCGCATCAGACGGTGAGCTGCGGCGCCTGCCATCTGGGTGGCCATTACAAAGAGGCGCCCAAGAGCTGCGTAGGGTGCCACGCTACCGACGATGCGCACAATCACGAGCGCGGTGATGATTGCGGCAAGTGCCACACCACGACCGAATGGAAGACCGCGAAATTCGACCATGAAAAGGAAACCCACTTCGCGCTGCTGGGTCGCCACGCCAAGGTTGATTGCCTGGGGTGTCATCGCAGCGGCAATTTCAAAGACAAGATTCCCAAAGACTGCTACGGCTGCCACAAGGCCGATGATTCGCACGCCGGGCGTTTCGGCGTGAAGTGCAACGATTGCCATGACAACGAAGTCTGGCATCCGGTGAAATACGACCACCTGGCGAAAACGAAATTTGCGCTGCTCGGCGTGCACGCCAAGCTCGACTGCCACACCTGTCATACCGCCAACGCTGACAAGCAGAAGCTTGGCACCGACTGCGTGGCCTGCCATCGGGCCGCCAGCCCGCACGGCGTGAAATTCAAGCTGGCCTGTGACAATTGCCACGGCCAGCAGGACTGGCGCAGCGACATCAACTTCGATCACGACCTGACCAGCTACCCGCTGCTGGGTTTACATAACGTCGTCAGCTGCGTGCAGTGCCATCGCACCCAGGCCTTCACGGCTTCAGGCAATCATTGCATCGACTGCCACAAGAAGGACGACGTCCACAAAGGCGGACTGGGTGCAAATTGCGACACTTGTCACAACCCCAACAGTTGGGCACTGTGGACTTTCGATCATTTGAAGGAAACTGGGTTCGCGCTGTCGGGGGCGCATGGCAAGAACAAGTGCGTCGATTGCCATCGCAAACCCGCCGGCGAAGTGAAGCTCTCGAAGGACTGCATATCATGTCATCAGAAAGACGATATCCATGCGGGCCAATTCGGGCGGCAGTGTCAACGCTGCCATACGACTGTGACTTTCCGGGGTGGACGCGCCAGGTAGAATTGCCATGAATAAATCAGCACACGGATTCTCACTTTCAGGGCTGTTGCAGCTCGCGAGGCGCTGCAGCGCGCTGGCGGCGCTGGCGGCGCTGGCGGCGCTGGCGCTCAGTACGATGACGCCCCAGCCCACCGCAGCGCAGGCTGCGGCATCGAGCGTGGCATCGACGACGCCCACGGTCGATCGCACCACCTTTGATCACCTGACCACGGGTTTCGAATTGATTGGCCAGCACCGCGACCTGGCCTGCGAGTTGTGCCACGTCAATGCCATCTTCAAAGGTACGCCACGTGATTGCGCCTCCTGCCACGGTGTGGGCACCCAGGTCAAAGCCACGATCAAGCCCAAGTCGCACATTCTGAGTACCAATCGCTGCGAGAGCTGTCACACGCCGGTGGCCTGGAATCCGGCAGTTAATTTCGATCACGCCGAAGTGCAGGGCAGCTGTTCCTCTTGCCACAACAATGTGCAGGCGCAGGGCAAGGGCCCCACCCACATTAATACCGATCTGGAATGCAATGCCTGCCACTCGACCATTGGTTGGGCAGGCGCGGTGTTTAGTCACACCAACGTGGTCACGAACTGCGCGAGCTGCCATAACGGCAATGGTGCGAAGGGAGCCCCGCCGACGCATATTCCTACCGGCAGCTCGCCCATGGCCGCAGACCCAGGCAATGCGCCTTGCGAGGCCTGCCATACGCCGACGAATTACACAAGTTTTGCCGGCACCGCGATGAATCACCCGGCGGTGACACCGCCCATGCTCTGTGCCACCTGCCACGAAGCCGGCAATTCCTACTATGGTGTCACCATTGTCACCCGCCCCGCGACCGTGAAAGGGGTGGCGCACCCGGCCACGGGCGATTGCGGCATTTGCCATACGTCTACGGTATCCTTCGCCACCGGCAACATGATGCCAGTGGGCCACATCGTGACAGCGCAGCCCTGCACGCTGTGCCATGCCAACCCGGGTGATTTCACCCAAAAGATCATGGACCATGCCGGCATCGCCAACGGCTGCGCGAGCTGTCATGCCGCGGGGCTGAGCTTCTACAATATGGCGCCGCTGGTGCTCAAAGTGCCGCCCATAAATCACATTGATTTCGGCACTGCAACCTGTGAGAGCTGCCATTCGAATTCGAACTTCACCACCTTCCTGATTCCCAATGCGAGCGGCGCGGCGCCGCCGGCGATGGTGCATCCGGCGGTGGCGGGCCTGGCTTGCGACAGCTGCCACGGTTCGGGCAAGACAGACTACGGTACTGCCCCGAAGGTCACGGTAACGATCAGCTCGGTCAACCATGTGCCGATCAGCGCGGCCACTTGTATTAGCTGCCATTCGAATTCCAACTTCACGATCTTCCTGATCCCGAATTCGACGGGCACGGCACCGCCGGCCATGGTGCACGCGGCGGTGTCGGGCACCGCCTGCAGCGTCTGCCATGAAACAGGGCGTTCCTGGGTGGGTACGGCGCCACAGGCGACCATTGTGCGTCCCCTGACTGAACCGCATTCGGGAAATGCCCCGCATCCCGCGAGTGGTGAGTGCTCTGATTGCCATTCGACGATCACATTCATTGGCGCCACGAATTACCCAGCCAATCACCTTCCGCTCACCAGCGGGAAGTCGGCCCCTTGCGCCACTTGTCACACCGATCCAGGTAACAACTTCGCCAAATATACGATGGGCACACCGGGGCACGCCCTGGTCAGCAATACCTGCGAGACCTGCCACGCGGCGGGCAGGAGCTTTGCCAACATCGCCTCGCCTGCGCTGGTGCAGCCGCCGACCAACCACGTGCCATTCGGCGCTGCGGCCTGCACCGCCTGTCATTCAAATTCAAACTTCACGCAGCCCGGCGGATTTAAATTCTCGAATGCCAGCGGCACGGCGCCTGCGGCCATGGTGCACTCGGCCGTAACCGGCATCGTCTGCTCAACCTGCCATGAAAAAGGCAGGACTGATGTCGGTGTGCCGGCGACCGTCGTACGTCCCCTGACTGAACCGCATTCTGGAAATGCCCCGCATCCCGCGAGTGGCGAGTGTTCGGATTGCCACAAGTCGACGACCACGTTCATTGGTGCGACGAACTACCCTGCCAATCACATTCCGCTCACCAACGGGCAGTCGGCCCCGTGCGCGACCTGTCACAACGATCCAGGCAATGACTTCGCCAAATATACGATGGGCACGCCGGGCCACGCTCTGGTCAGCAATGCCTGCGAGACCTGCCACGCGGCGGGCAAGAGCTTTGCCAACATCGCCGCGCCCGCGCTGGTGCTGCCACCGGCCAACCACGTGCCATTCGGCGCCGCGGCCTGCACCGCCTGTCATTCAAATTCAAACTTCACGCAGCCCGGCGGATTTAAATTCTCGAATGCCAGCGGCACGGCACCGCCAGCCATGGTGCACACAGCGGTGGTCAGCATGACCTGTGCCACGTGTCACGCGACCGGCAAGGTCTGGGCCGGCACGCCCGCGACCGTGCTGCCGCCGTCCAACCATATTCCCTTTGGCGCGGCGGCCTGCGAGGGGTGTCACCTGAAGACCAGCGTGGCGACAGGCGGCTTCAAGTTCACAAACGCCACCGGTACGGCGCCGCCGTCCATGGTGCACAGTCTGGTGAGCGGCATCGTGTGTTCGACCTGCCACGAGGCGGGTAAGAGTTGGGTCGGTACACCGATCACCGTGGTGCGCCCGGCTAAAAAGGCTGACAACACGGCCCACGTCGCCGCGGGTGAATGCTCCACCTGTCACTTGAACACCACCAGCTTCAAGGGTGCGACCGACCTGCCATCCAATCACATCCCGCTGCCGGCGGCCGATGCCAACAATTGCGCGCTATGCCATACGACGGCTGGCAACTACAGCCTGTACGTCATGAACCACGTCAACATCACCAGCAATTGTGCGCAGTGCCATGCCTATGGGCTGAGCTTCGCCAATATGGCGGCCCCATCGCTTAAGCAGCCGCCATCGGGTCCGACCGGGCATATTCCGTCAAACCCGCCCAATGGCACGGCAGCAATCGCCTGCGAGCTGTGTCACCTGCCGACGGTGTTTACGACCTTCGCGGGCACGAAGATGATTCACTCCGCGGTTCGCACCATGACCTGCGTGAGCTGCCATGAACTGGGCATGAAATGGAAGACCAATACCGGGGTTCGGCTCTGGGTACGCGATGGCGCTGGTCATTACCCAGGTCGTGATTGCGGTGGTTCGGGCTGTCACAGTACGAGAGACAAATTCGCGCCGCGGCGAGCGGCGGCAGCGGTTACCCGCAAAGCGGGAGTCGCAGGCGCGGCTGCAGCGGTGTCGTCCGTCGGCGCAACCGCAGGGATCGGTGGCGCTGCGGCATTCAATCATCAACGCGTTGCGGGCACGGCCTGCGTGAGCTGTCACGGCCCGACCACCACCATCGGCAAGCCGGGCACGCACATCGCTACCAGCGATGCCTGCGCAAGCTGCCATACGACACTGTCGTGGCTGCCGATCGCACGGGTAGATCACCTGCAGGTCAAGGGCAGCTGCGTCAGTTGTCACAATAAGGTGATCGCAACCGGCAAAGGCAGCACGCATATCGCCAGCGGTGATAGCTGCGATACCTGCCACACCACCAACGCCTGGACGCCGGCGCGCTTCGATCACAATGCCGTGGTGGCGCACACCTGCAATACCTGTCACAACGGTCTGCGCGCGACGGGCTTGCCGAGCAATCACGTGCCAACCAGTGCGCAGTGCGATACCTGCCACGGCACGCTGGGCTGGAAGCCGGCGAAGCTCGATCACCGTATCCTGACTGCCCATTGCGTCACCTGCCACAACAACACTGTGGCGCTCGGTGTCACTGCGGCGCATATGAGCACGCAGCGTGACTGCGCTACCTGCCATACCTACCCAGACTGGACTGTGTCGCATTTCGTGCACGTGTCGGCCTCGTATCCTGGCGATCACAAGGCGACTCTGACCTGCGTGTCGTGCCATGCCAGCAACACGGACCAGATTCCGTGGCTGTCGCCGGGCGATGCGGGCAGTTGCGCGGGTTGCCACGCCAAAGACTTCAAGCCGGAGCTGCATGCGAAGACCTCCGGCGGGCTGAAATACACGGCGGGTGAGCTGCACAATTGCGCTGGCGCCTGCCATGTATATAGCGACGCGACCCTGGGTACGGTTGTAAAGTCTCTGCCTGGACCGTATCACCGGGTGTCGGATGCGACGTTTAAACATTAGGCGCAACGCTGGCTACAGTCTGCTGCTGCTACTCGCGGGTCTGGGATGCGGGCCGGCAGCAATTGCGCAGGTTCTGGGCTCGGGTCCCGGCCGCTTTGTCGATCTGATCGAACTGACAGACCACGACGATCAGGCTGATATCGTGGTGCAGTTCACCTGCGCACTGCGTTATCTGACGCACCAGCCGGCGTCCGAGGGCAAGGAGCTGCGCATCCAGCTTCAGCCACAGGGCGAATGTGGACTGGCGCCTGGCACACCGGTGATTGGCGAACTGCCGCCACTGTCGGGCGGCGCCAATATCATCAGCGCAGCCCGAGTGGATTCCGACGTGCCTGGGCAGGCCACGCTCGCGCTTACTTTCATCAAAGCTGAACGCTATGTTCTGGTTCAGGGCATCGATCCGCGCAGCCTGCGGGTGCGCCTGATCGATCGCGCCCGTGGACGCGGCAAGGTGATGGTCAACGAGCCTGGTGAAGGCGTCAGCAGCTACGCTATCAATCTCGAATCACAACCCAAAGACTTTGATCCGGCGGCGGTGGCGCTGGCGCACGAGCGACTCAAGGTGCCGGCCTTCGTCAGCCAGGCGTTGGTGGATGGTACCACCTGGTATCGGCTGCGCGCCGGTCCGGTGGACAAGCGCAGCGATGCCGATCGCCTGCTCAATCAGGCGGTGAGCGATTATCCGCGCGCCTGGATCGCGATGGGCGACGATAGTGTCACCTCGCAGGGTGGTGGCGCTGAGGCGCTGCCAACGGTCGAGCGCATGGGTGCAGATGCAGCGTTGGAGCCTCTCGCACTGGGCAAGCTGGTTGCCGAAGCGCGCGCCGCGATGACAGCGCGCGACTATCCCAAGGCCATCGGCCTACTCACCAAGCTGCAACGGCAGCCCGAATTTCCGCAGCGTGCCGCGATGCAGGAGCTATTGGGGCTGGCGCGCGAGCGCGCCAGCCAATTGGCGCATGCCAAGGCCGAATACGAGGAATATCTGCGTCGTTACCCGACCGGTGAAGCCGCTGATCGCGTCGCGCATCGTCTGGCGGTGTTGCGGGCGGCCTCAACCCAGGCGCGCACGGGCTCAGGAGGCGGGGGAGAGACCACGGGGTGGAATCTGAGCGGTGGTTTCGGCCAGTCGTTTCGCACCGATTCCACCAGTGTCACCAACACTACTACTGCTGTGACGCCTGGTACGGTGCCAACCGGCAAGAACAGCCAGAGTCAGAACGCGCTGTACAACGATTTCGATATGCTGGTGCGCAGGCGGGGCGAGCGCTTTGATTTCCTGGGTCGTGTCAGTGCGGGCTACGCCAGGAATTTTGGCGGGGTAACGGCGACCAGCAACGGCAATTCCCTCGCACGCCTTAGTCTGCTCACCTTCGACGTGACAGATCGCAAACTCGGTTTGCTGGCTCGCCTGGGTCGTCAATCCCACATTGGTGGCGGTGTGCTGGGCACTTTCGATGGCTTGTATACCTCCTGGCAGATTGCTCCTGCGATTGCTGTTGATTTTAGCGCCGGCTATCCGATCGAGCGGACCAACGCGGGGATCCAGAAGCAGCACACCTTTTGGGAGCTTGCCATTCCCTATACGCCACCGGGTGCTCACTGGGATGCCAGCGTGTTCTTTACGCAGCAACTCTATGACGGTTTGCGCGATCGCCAGGCCGTGGGTTTGAACGGGCGCCTGCTGTTGCCGCACGCTTCGCTCACGGGACTGGTCGACTATGATGTTTTCTTCAAATCGCTGAATGCGCTGGCGCTACTGGGCACAATGCAATTGCCGGCGCGCTGGTCCCTGAGTTTTGATGCGGAAAAACGCAATGCACCCCCTATCAGCCTGCACAACGCCCTGATCGGCCAGCCCGATACGACCATCGCGGAGTTACAGCTGCTGGCCACCAATGAGGAAATTCTGCAATGGGCCCGTGATCGCACCGCGGCGACTACCTTTTACAGTCTGACTGGCACGCGCCCCATCGGGCAGCGCTTCCAGTTTTCGACCACGCTAGGCGCTTCCGAGGTCAAGGCTACGGTGGCCTCGGGCGGTGTCCCCGCGCAGCCCGCCTCGGGCCTGGCACTGGCGTTTCAGGCGCAGATCTATGGGTCGAATATCTGGCGCGAGGGCGATTTCAACGTGTTAAGCGTGGCCTATTCCAAGACCGAGGTTGCCAAGGTCGCCTCGATCGGTGGCACCAGCCGCCTGGCGATAGGCGGCGCCTGGCGACTTGGGCCACGCCTGACGATCGATCGCCGGCAACTCTCCAGCGACGGCAGCACCGAGCTCTCGCTTATACCCTCGGCCCTGCTCGACTATCAGCGCGGGCGGCGACTGCTGCAGTTCGAAGCCGGTGGGCAGCTGGGCAAGCGTGACGCGGCACTGCAAACGCAGAAAACTACGCGCTACTATGTAAGCCTGTCTTACCGCATCGGGTTCTAAGGTGTTGCGACTCCACTGCCTGCTGGCGCTCATCGGCGCGCTGCTCCTGCCTATGGGCGTAGCGGTGGCGCGTGACGCGGCGCCGCCTACCGAATACCTGGACGAGCAGACCGGTGCTACCGTCACCGTAGTTGATAAACCCCTGGTATTTGCCCGTGAGCGCAGCGAGCGTGCCGCCAACCTGCGCGATTACGTGAATCTCACGGCCGCTTCGGTCGATCGCGGTGGCAAAATCGAATATGTGCTGATTGCCTACGTCTGGTCGACGCTGGATCCGCGCTTTGCGCCGGCGATCAGTGCCAATTCGCTCCTGCTTCAGGCCGATGATCGTCGCTTTGCGCTCAATGCCAATGGCAAACTGCCCTCCGATCTGGGCATCGCTCAGGCGGTTCATGCTCCACCTGGCCACGAGTCGACGGCGCTGGTGTTTCCGATTGACCTGCCGACGCTGCGCTTCATTGCGGCAGCGCGCAGCCTGGCCGTGCAGGCTGTGGCCGATGAGGACCCCATCGACTATGAGCTGTGGGACGATCAGCGCCGGGCGCTCGGGCGCTTTGTTGAGTTCGTGAACGGCCAGCGCTAGTAGGGCCTAATAGGCTAAGAATGGCCCGGTGCTTTGCGCGGCACTGCGGTTCTCAAAACCCACGAATACCGTTCGGGCGTAGAAGAACGGCAGCCCCCAGTCAAATGACAGGGTGAGCGGATTGTTACCGGCAATATTGGGCAGCGCGTTGAAGCTGGCATTGTTAGTGCTCAGCGTCTCAAGGTTATCCACCCTGAAAGACACCGTGCTGATCGCACCGCCGGCATGCTGGTTGGAGGCCTGCAGCGTCAGCTGTTGCGCTGGGCAGTAGAAACCCGCCGGCGTGGTGCAGGCCGTCAGCGTGCTGTCATTGAAGAACAGGGCGTTGGATCCCGAGTCTATGAAGCTGTCTGGTAACGCCAGGCCGTTATAAGTGGTCGTGAAATACCCAAGTACCGGATCGACGCTGAGCACCGCGGCACTGCCCAGCATATTGTTTGATTGCGTATTGATGCCCAGTATCAGTGAGCCCGTGGCCGTGACCTGTCCGGCAGCGCCAATGGCCGACATCACGATGGCCACGCCATTATTGTCGGCAGCAAAATTGTAGACCGGGTTCTGCACTTGAGCGCTTAAACTCGCCGCACTGTTGGCGCAACTACCGGCGCTGGGGCAACCGTAGTACGCGGCCGCGATAACTTTTGCAGGGTCGGCGCAAATGGCGCCGCAGTCGTACTGGAATACATTCAGTCCCAGGACGCCATTGGCGCCAAAGCTGTTAACGGTGTTTTCGGGGAGCTTGGTACGGCTATTGTTAATGCAATCTGTTGGCACTGTCGTGATCGCCGGATCGCCGATCAGGTGTATGGACTGATTGCTGGCCATGCCGTTCGCAATCTTCACGTCTGCCGTACGTATGCTTCCCCAGGAGTAACCATCGGCGAATGACAGGCATTCCCACAAGGGCGCGCCGCTGGTGTCGGCAGCCGGCGGCATATTGAAGGTCGCCGGCAGGACCGAAGCGATAATGCGCAGGCCCGTCGAGGCGGTGTCGAGCAGCACATGGTCAACCAGCTGACAGGTTGCCGTCCCTGGCAGGCAGACTGTGACACTCACGAACGGCAGATTGATATTACCGATGGCAATGCTGGGCGGCCCGCCATCGACGATGATTGGGGCCACGTTGGCGCCGGTCGGTGGCGCCACATAGCCGCCCGAGAGACCGTGGCCGCAGGCCGTCACGCCCGCCAGCAGCAGCAGCGCAAACGCGAACCTCATTTGAGCTCCGTTACGCTCAGACCTTGCGGCATGAGCTCGGGCACATAGGCGAGTCCGACGAACGCGTGCTGGTGGCCACCGGCGCGTACCACCAGATCGCTTTGATCGATCGCCAGTCGCGAGCGGCTCGAGCCGGCGCTGCGTGGCGCTGAGGCATAAGTGTCGAAATACCTGCCCAGCAGCGCGGGCAGGTCGGGCTTAAGCGGGCCGCGCCAGCTTACCGCGAACACCATGCCGCCGGTGTTGAGGTATTCGTGAACGATCGTACCCGTGGGTAGGGTCAGCTCATGCATCGTGTAGGTGGCGGCCGAAGTGATCCGTAGGCTGGCCTTGAGCCGCGCCGTGTCACTGCGGACGGACGTTTCCGTCTCGCCCAGCGCGGCGCTGGCGATGCCCGGTAGCAGGGCCAGCGCGCAGGTCACGGCGAGAGCAGGGGCTGATATTTTGAACACGTAGCACTCCGACTGGACTATGCCAACAATGGTTCATATTGTCGCTGAACCCGGTAGCGCAGGCAGTCTGTCGCTGCCGCCCGACAGCGGCGTCGCCCCCGGAAGCGCGTTTAGCCCACCGCTTCAGCCGCACCGCTGCGCGCCGAGCGGCGGCGCTCGTGCTCCTTGAGGAAGCGCTTGCGGATGCGGATGCTCTCGGGTGTCACTTCGACCAGCTCGTCGTCGGCGATAAACTCGACCGCATATTCGAGCGTGAGCTGGATCGGCGGCGTCAGCAGAATCGCCTCGTCCTTGCCGGAGGCGCGCACGTTGGTCAGCTTCTTGGTCTTGATCGGGTTGACCACCAGATCGTTGTCGCGCGTGTGGATGCCGATGATCATGCCCTCATAGAGCTTTTCGCCGGGCGACACAAACATGCGACCGCGCTCCTGCAGGGCAAACAATGCGTAGGCCACGGCCACGCCGTTTTCATTGCTGATCAGCACGCCGTTGTGGCGATCGGGAATCTCGCCCTTGACCACATCGAAGCCATCGAAAATATGGCTGATCAGGCCGGTGCCACGGGTGGTGGTCATGAATTCGCCCTGGAAACCGATCAGGCCACGGGCCGGCACGCGATATTCGAGGCGCACGCGCCCGTTGCCGTCGGCGGCCATGTCGGTGAGTTCGGCGCGACGTGAGCCGAGCGCTTCCATGACGGCGCCCTGGTGATCAGAATCAATATCGACGGTCAGCGCTTCAAAGGGTTCGAGCACCTTGCCATCGACCACTTTCTTCAGAACCTGTGGTTTGCCGACCGCGACTTCGAAGCCTTCACGACGCATGTTCTCGATGAGAATGGTCAGGTGCAGTTCGCCGCGCCCGAGGACACGGAAAATATCGGGTTCGCTGGTATCTTCAACGCGCAGCGCGACGTTGCTCTGCAGTTCACGCATCAGCCGTTCACGAATTTGCCGGCTGGTGACAAACTTGCCCTCGCGCCCGGCGAGCGGCGAAGTGTTGACCTGGAAATTCATCGCCAGGGTGGGCTCATCCACCTGGATCGGCGGCAGGCCCTCGGGTCGGTCGGGCGAGCAGATGGTGAGGCCGATATTGACGTCCTCGATGCCGGTCAGGGCAACGATATCGCCCGCCATGGCTTCATCGACGCTCTGGCGCTGCAGTCCCTTGAAAGTCAGCACCTGGGCGATTTTTGCCGTGCCGCGATCTTCATCGCCCTGGCGCAGCACGACATTGCTGCCGGCACGCAGGGTGCCGCGGCGGATGCGACCGATACCAATGCGCCCGACATAGGAGTTGTAATCGAGGGTGGAGATCTGCAGCTGCAGCGGGCCGTCGACGTCCGTTTGCGGCGCCTTGACGTATTGCAGGATCGCTTCGAACAGCGCGGTCATATCCGCGTCGCGACGGGTCGGATCGGTGCTGGCCCAGCCCTGCAGCGCCGAGGCGTAGATGACCGGGAAGTCGAGCTGCTCGTCGGTGGCGCCGAGCTGGTCGAAGAGATCGAAAGTACGATCGAGGACCCAGCCGGGGCGTGAACCGGGACGATCAATCTTGTTGACCACCACGATCGCCTTGTGTCCCAGCGCCAGCGCCTTGCGGGTCACGAAGCGGGTCTGTGGCATCGGGCCCTCGACGGCATCGATCACCAGCAGCACGGCGTCGACCATGGAGAGTACGCGCTCTACTTCGCCGCCAAAGTCGGCGTGGCCGGGCGTGTCGACAATGTTGATACGCGTGCCGCCGTATTCGATCGCGCAGTTCTTGGCGAGGATGGTGATGCCGCGTTCGCGTTCGATATCGTTCGAATCCATGACGCGTTCGCCGATTTTCTCATGCGAGGCAAAGGTGCCCGACTGCTTGAGTAGGCAGTCGACGAGGGTGGTCTTGCCATGATCGACGTGGGCGATGATGGCGATATTGCGGATCGGACGCTGCATGGGAACCTGGGCACGGGCAAAAAGGGCGTGGAGGGTACCAGAAGCCCAAAGGGAACGCCTATGTGGGCTCCTGATGCGTATTGACATAATAGACTAGCATATATATAAAGATTTTGTTATATATTTAATATGGCGGAAGCAACCAGCAGACTACCAGAGACTGTTCGGGCCCTGAAAGGCCTGGCTGAGCCTACCCGGTTGCGCCTGGTAGCCCTGCTCAGCCACGGAGAGCTCACGGTGGGTGAGCTGTGCCGGGTGCTGGGCCAAAGCCAGCCACGCGTCTCACGCCACCTGCGGTTGCTGACCGAGGCGGGGTTCCTGGATCGTTTCCGCGAGCAGCAATGCGTGTATTACCGCACCCCGGCGAGCGGGGCACGCCAGAGCTGGCTGCGCGAAGTGCTGGCAAATATCAATGCCGAGGATCCGGCGATCCGGCGCGACCAGGTGCGTCGAGGCGTTATCGTCGCGGATCGGGTGCGTGCGCTGAGCGCCAGCTTCCCTGGGGCGCCTGACAGCAGCAGCGATGCCGCCATCCAAGTGCAGGAAGGCGCCGATCTGGCCGTCGCGTTGCGCGAGGAGCTGGGGCCGGGCAGCTGTGGCGCCATGCTCGATATTGGCACCGGCACCGGTCGCATGCTGGCGCTGCTCGGGCGCCAGGCCAGTCATGCCATGGGGATCGACATCTCAGCGCCGGCGCTGCGACTGGCGCGCGCGCGCGTTCATGGCCTGGGCCTGGCACATTGCGAATTTCACTGTGCCGACATGTATGCCTTGCCGTTCGACGCGGCGCATTTCGATACCGTCACGCTCGATCGCGTACTGGCAGCGGCCGAACGCCCCGCAGCAGTGCTCGGCGAGGCGCTGCGGGTGCTGCGCAGCAGTGGCCGCCTGCTCATTGTCGAGCGCCTGGCTGATATCGAGGCCTGTGGCGGCGGCAACCCGCGGCACTGCCTGCAGCAATGGATCGCGGCGGCTGGATTGCAGCTCACACGGCTGCGCTCCTGCGATCTGCCTGGCGGACAGCAGCTGATCGCACTGGCGCAGGTTTCGGCCTCCGGCAGCGAGGCGCTCGCCGCCAGGGCCCTGTCATGAAGCGGCCGATCGCAGTGTCCTTCGAATTCTTCCCGCCTGGCGATGCAGCGATGGAGCAGATGCTGTGGCGCTCGGTTGAGCACCTGGCGCCGCTGCGGCCGCGCTTTATCTCGGTCACCAATGGTGCCGACGGCTCAACGCGCGAGCGTACCCATCACCTGGTCAAGCGGCTGCTGAGCGAGACCGCACTGACGCCGGCGCCCCATCTCACCTGCGTGGGTGCCAGCCGCGAATCCGTACTTGATATGGCCCGCGACTACTGGCGCGCTGGCGTGCGCCACATCGTCGCTCTGCGCGGCGACCCGCCGCAGGGGAGTGAGGGGTACTTACCGCACCCGGACGGCTTTGCCTTTGCGGCCGATCTGGTGCGCGGCCTGCGCGAGGTTGGCGACTTCGATATATCGGTAGCGGCTTATCCGGAAACGCATCCGGAGGCGGTGGATGCGCAATCTGATCTCGATTGCCTGAAAGCCAAGCTCGACGCGGGTGCGAGCCGTGCCATCACCCAGTTCTTTTTCGATACGGCAGCGTTTCTGCGCTTTCGAGAGCGCTGCGCGGTCAAGGGCGTGCGCGCCAGCCTGGTGCCGGGCATACTGCCCATCACGCAGTTGCCGCAGATGCTGCGCTTTGCCGCGCGCTGCGGCGCGAGCGTGCCGCCGCGGCTGCGTGAGCGATTTCACGGCCTGGAGAACGACGCGGACACGCGCCGCCTGATTGCCGCGGCCTTCGCCATCGGTCAGGTGGAAGAGCTGGAGCGCGAGGGCGTCGATGAGTTTCATTTCTACACGCTCAATCGCGCCGATCTGACCTACGCCATTTGTCACGCGCTCGGCGTGCGCTCATGAACGCTTCCTACGGCCCGCCACACCCATTACCGCCGACGCCGACGCCGGCGCCGGCGCCGGCGCCGGCTCGCGGCCGGGGCAGGGCGCTGCGCAGTTTCTTCAGCGTATTTCGCTACAGCCGTCACGCGGTGCGCCTGGTCTGGGATACCAACCGACCACTGCTGGTCGCAGCGGCATTGCTGACCATTGCCGGTGGACTGCTGCCGGCGCTGATTGCCTGGGTGGGCGCACAGATCGTCGACGCGGTAGTAACGGCGATGAACGCTGCGGGGCATGATCTGCAGCGCGTGCTGCGCCTGGTGCTGCTGGAAGGGCTGCTGGTCGCGGGGCTTGCCGGTGTGCAACGTGGCCTGTCGTTGTGCCAGGCGCTGCTGCGCGCGCAGCTCGGGCAGCGCGTCAACGTCATGATCCTGGAAAAGGCGCTGACACTCGATCTGGCGCATTTTGAAGACTCGGAGTTCTACGACAAGCTCACGCGTGCGCGCCGCGAGGCGTCGAGCCGGCCGTTGAGCCTGGTGATGCGCACCTTTGGACTGGTGCAGAACGCCATTGCGCTGCTGAGTTTCGGCGTGCTGCTGGTAAAATTCTCGCCCTGGACCGTGGCGGTGCTGTTGCTGGCGGGAGTGCCGGCATTCATCGCCGAAGCGAAGTTTTCGGGTGACGCGTTTCGCCTGTTTCGCTGGCGCTCGCCCGAGACCCGCATGCAGATGTACCTCGAGACCGTGCTGGCGCGCGAGGATCACGCCAAGGAAGTGCGCCTCTATGGCCTGGGTGCGCGTTTTCTGGCGCGCTATCGCGATATTTTCACACGCCTGTATCGCGAGGATCGCGCGCTTTCCATACGCCGCGACAGCTGGGGTTTTGCCTTAAGCCTGGTGGCGACGGCGACCTTGTATGCCGCCTACGCGTGGATCGCCATTACCGCCGTGCGCGGTGGCATTACGCTGGGCCGCATGACGATGTACCTGATGCTGTTCCGGCAGGGGCAGGCGGCGGTCACCTCGATACTCTCGGCCGTGGGCGGCATGTACGAAGACAATCTGTATCTCTCGACGCTGTACGAGTATCTCGATACCCCGGTCGCCGCTGCACCGGGGCGCGTGGTACGCGGCTCCAACCCGGCGGACGGCATTCGCTTCGAGCGGGTGAGTTTTTCCTATCCGGACGCCAGCGAAGCTACCCTGCGTGACATTGATCTGCATCTGGCGCCGGGCAGTTCGCTGGCGCTGGTCGGCGAGAACGGCTCCGGGAAAACCACGCTCATCAAGCTGTTGACGCGCCTGTATGCGCCGAGTTCCGGGCGCATCCTCTTTGAAGGCCAGGATATTCGCGAATGGGACGAGGTCGCGCTGCGAGCGCGCGTGGGCGTCATCTTCCAGGATTTCGCGCGCTATCAGCTGCAGGTTGGAGAAAATGTGGGCGCCGGCGATGATGCGCACTTCGAAGATGAAGCGCTGTGGCGCACGGCCGCCGCCAAGGGTCAGGCGGCCGAGTTCATTGAACAATTGCCGCAGGGCTATCAGACGCAACTGGGCAAGTGGTTCAAGGATGGCCGTGAACTCTCCGGCGGCCAGTGGCAGAAGATTGCGCTGGCGCGCGCCTTCATGCGCACCAGCGCCGACGTGCTGGTGCTCGATGAGCCCACGGCCGCGATGGATGCGCGCGCCGAGGCGGAAGTTTTCGAGCATTTTCGGCAGCTGGCGCGTGGCCGCATCACCATCCTGATTTCGCATCGCTTCTCGACCGTGCGCATGGCCGATCAGATCGCGGTGCTCGATCGCGGCCGCATCATCGAGCGCGGCAGCCATGCCGAATTGACCGCGGCCGGCGGGCACTATGCACAGCTGTTCGCACTGCAGGCACGGGGCTACCAATAGTCCCGGGCAACTCGGGTACAATGGCCGCTATGGAAGAAATAGCGGACACCTTTGATTCGGCCTTCACCAAGGCCGTTGATCTTGGCAATCGCCTCGCCGGCAAAGACAAAGAGGCAGACCTGTGGGACATCGCCGATGGCCTGCTGGCCGGCGCCGTTCAATACTGGCTCTATTCACGTCAACCCTGCGGTGATGCGCGCTGTGAAGATTGCCTGCCGCTGAGTACCTCCCAGGCGCGGCTCACCGAACTGCAGCGGCTGATCGGCCAGGTGGCGGCGGAAAGCGAATATTTTCACGCGCCCACTGACGCGAACGCCGGGCGCGCCTGACGCGCGCCAGGCCGGGTCAGCGCTTGGCCGTCACCTCGCTTAAGGCCGCTTCAAGTTTATCCAGTCCCTCACCCAGCAGGGCATCGCTGATCGTCAGCGGCGACAGAAAGCGGATCACATTGCTGTAGACACCGCAGGAGAGGATCACCAGGCCCTGCGCGGCTGCCGCCAGTACCAGCGCGCGGGTAAGCTCCGCGTCGGGCTGCTCGGGGCTGCTGTTCTTCACCAGCTCCATCGCCACCATGGCGCCCACGCCGCGAATCTCGCCGATGACCGGGAAGCGCTGTTGCAGCGTTCGCAGGCGGGTCTGCAACAGTTCACCGATGTGCTGTGAGCGCTGCAGCAGATTTTCACTGGCGATCACTTCAAACACGGCCAGTGCCGCAGCACAGGCCAATGGCGAGCCGGCATAGGTGCCGCCCAGGCCCCCGGGCGGTGGCGCGTCCATGATCTCGGCTTTGCCCACGACCGCCGAAAGTGGCAGGCCGCCGGCGATGCTCTTGGCCACGGTCATCAGATCGGGTTCGACACCAGAATGTTCGATCGCGAACATGCGCCCGGTACGAGCAAAGCCCGACTGGATTTCATCGATGATCAACATGATGCCATGCCGATCGCACAGTGCGCGCAGCGCACGCAGGAACTCGGGCGGCGCGATGTAGAAGCCGCCTTCACCCTGCACCGGCTCGATGATGAGCGCGGCCACCTGCGCGGGATCAACATCGGCCTTGAAGAGGTGCTCGATGGCGGCCAGCGACTGCTCGCTGCTCACGCCGTGGTAGGCCATCGGAAACGGCACGTGAAAAACCGACGGCAGCAACGGGCCGAAGCCGGCCTTGTAGGGCTGCACCTTGCCGGTCAGCGTCATGGTCGCAAGCGTGCGCCCGTGAAAGGCACCGCTGAAGGCGATCACACCAGCGCGGCGCGTGTGGTAGCGCGCAATCTTCACGGCGTTCTCGACCGCTTCGGCGCCAGTAGAAAACAACATGGATTTCTTTGGCGTCGGACCAGGCGCCATTTTATTGAGATGCTCGGCGACCTCGATATAGTTGGCGTAGGGCGTGATCTGAAACGCTGCGTGCGTCAGCAGGCCGAGTTGCGCGTTTACCGCGGCGACCACTTTAGGATGGCAGTGACCGACGTTGAGCACGGCAATGCCGCTGGCAAAATCGATGAAGCGACGGCCCTCGACATCCCAAAGCTCGGAGTTGCTGGCGCGTGCGGCATAGTTTGGCAGCGAATTGGCGACTCCGCGGGGTATGGCGGCGATGCGGCGTTGCTGCAGTTCGGCGTTGCTGGTCATGATCTTTCCTGAAAAGGCTTAAGTAATGTGCTGGGGCGCGCCGTGGTACGCGCGCAGTCGCAATTATATCCGCTTTCGTTTGCCGCCAAAGGCTTGCATCGCTAGAATCGCCGCGCCTTACTTGCTTTTCTGGAATCTGCAGACTTGAGTGAACCCCTCGCCGTTGAAGTACTTATCGTCGGGGCCGGACCGGCCGGCCTGTTTCAGGTTTTTGAACTGGGCCTGCTCGGCATCAAAGCCCACGTGCTCGATTCGCTGGCAGCGCCCGGCGGCCAGTGCACCGAGCTTTACCCCGATAAGCCCATCTACGATATTCCGGCGCTGCCCATCTGCGGCGCCCAGGAACTCGTCGATCGCCTGCTGCAGCAAATCAAGCCGTTCGGCGCCGAGCTGCACCTGGGTGTAGAGGCCGTTGAACTGGCAAAGCAGGAAAATGGTCGTTTTCGCGTGGTCACCAGCGCCGACACGGTTTTCGATGCCGGCGCGGTCGTGATCGCTGCGGGCGTTGGCTCCTTTCAGCCACGGCGCCTGGCGCTCGAGGGTGTTGAAGCCTTCGAAGGCAAGCAGATACATTACAAGGTGCGTAGCGCTGCCGATTACCACGGCCGCAGGCTGGCGGTGTTTGGCGGCGGCGATTCGGCGCTCGACTGGGCCATGGAGCTGGCGCCCAAAGCGGCCGCGCTCACCTTGATCCACCGACGCGCCGAGTTTCGTGGCGCGCCCGCTTCTGTGGCGCGGGTGCGCGAACTGGCAGCGGCTGGCAAGCTGCGCTTCATCGAAGGCGCGGCGCGCGCGCTGCGGCACAGCGATGGCCGCCTGGCCGGCGTTGACATCAGGGGCGCTGATGGGGTCATTCATGCCATCGACGCCGAGCAGCTGCTGGTGTTCTTTGGTCTTGCGCCCAAACTCGGGCCGATTGCCCATTGGGGCCTGGAACTCGACAAGCGTGCGCTTAAAGTCGACACGGAAAAATTCGAAACCAGCATCCCCGGAATTTTTGCGATTGGCGATATCAACAGCTATCCGGGCAAGAAAAAACTGATTCTCTCGAGCTTTCACGAAGCAGCGCTCGCCGCCTTCGCCGTACAGCACTACCTGTATCCGGCCAAGAAGCAGTTTCTGCAATACACGACCACCAGCCCCGCCATGCAAAAACGCTTAGGGGTCACGGGCTCGTAGCTCCGGACCACGCCATTCATGGATCAACGTCTCGCTGCCCTGCAACGCCTGCTGGAACTTGAAGAGCTCGAGGCCAATGTTTTTCGCGGTGCCAGTCGCGACATAGGCAGCCCGCAGGTTTACGGTGGTCAGGTGCTGGGTCAGGCGCTCAAGGCGGCCTATGCCACGGTAGAGCCTGATCGCAGCGCGCATTCCCTGCACGCGTATTTTTTGCGACGCGGTGATTTCAACGCGCCGATTGTCTACTGCGTCGATCGCAGTCGCGATGGCCACAGTTTTACCAGCCGGCGGGTGACGGCGATTCAGCACGGTGAGCAGATCTTCCACCTCGCGGCATCATTTCAGTTGCCACAGGTCGGTCTGGAGCATCAACTGGAGATGCCGCAGGTGCCACCTCCTGAAGCGCTGAGCACCAATCTGCCCTTTGGCGCCGAGTCGATCGCGCATTTTCCGGAGCGGCTGCGGCAAAAATATCTGCACGAGCGGCCGTTTGAATATCGTGTCGTGCCAGCGGCACTCGCTGGCACGAGCAGCAAGACGCCCCGGCAATATTTCTGGTTGCGTAGCGTTGATCGACTGCCGGATGACGATCTGCTGCATCGCTGTCTGCTGGCCTACGTATCCGATTTCCACCTGTTGAGCACGGCTTTGCTGCCGCATGACCGATCGGCACTGGGCGGCCAGCTGATGATGGCCAGTATTGATCATGCCATGTGGTTCCATTGGCCGGTACGGGTCGACGACTGGCTGCTCTATGCCAGTGATAGTCCGAGTGCCTCCGGTGCGCGCGGCTTCACGCGCGGCAGTATTTACACACGTTCTGGCCGGCTGGTGGCCAGCACGGCGCAGGAAGGCTTGCTACGCCTGCTGCCGGCAGCGGCCGGGCCCACCAGCGAGCCCACCAGCGAGCCCATCAGCGAGGGATAGTCTTGAAAACAGCATCAACAACAGCTCTGATCTTCATGGCGGCACTGCTGTGCGCGGGTACTGCGCCGCTACTGCGGGCTGCCGAGGACTCCAGCTCGAGCGCCACGCCGGCTGACGCTGCGCGTGGCGAGTTCGAGCGCAAACTTAAAACGCTGAGCTGGATAAAGGGGCCCACCACCGTGGCGGTTGGCGACAACGCCAAGCTGGTCATTCCGGAAGGCTACGTATATCTGGATGCCGCGAACACCGCCAAATTCAACGAGCTCAATGAGAATCTGAGCGACGGTAAAGCGGTCATGGTGGCGCCGGCCGATCTGCACTGGAGTTCGTTTCTGGAGTTCGACGCCGGCGGTTACGTCAAGGACAATGACAAGATTGACGCCGACGCACTGCTCAAGTCGCTGCAGGAAGACACCGAGCGCGCCAATCAGGAGCGCGAAAAGCGCGGCTGGTCGGCGCTGCACATTCAGGGTTGGGCTGCGCCGCCCGCCTACAACCGCGACACCAAACGCCTGGAGTGGGCCATAACGCTGCAGAGTCAGGGCGCCACCGGCGTGAATTTTTTCACCAAGATACTTGGCCGGCGTGGCCACACTTCGGTAGTGATGGTCGCGGCGCCCAGTGAGATCACAGCGGCCGAGGGTTCGCTCAACAGGATTCTCGATGGCTACGCCTTCAATAGTGGCGAGACCTATGCCGAGTGGAAAACCGGCGACAAAGTGGCTGAATATGGTCTGGCCGCCCTGGTATTGGGCGGCGCTGCGGCGATTGCGACCAAGAAAGGATTGTGGGCCGTCATCGCGACCTTTGTGGCTGCAGCCTGGAAGGCCGTCGCTGCGGCAGTGGTGGGGCTCGGCGCGTGGCTGCGCGGGCGCTTCAAGAAAAGGGCCTGATGCTTCCGGGTGCATTGTGGCTGCCGCTCGGCGCGATCGCCTTCTACCTGTACGATTCGCTGCTGTGGCTCTATGGCGATGAGCTGGTGCTGATCAGGCGAGCGCGCCGCTGGGATCACGCTGCCGGGTCCGATCGGTTGCTGTGCAGACGTCGCCTGTATCTGCCCAATCCGCTGACGCCACAACGGCCATTGTGGCGCGCGTGCTGGTCAGACGTTTCAAGGCGCGACAAATTCACCGATATAAGTGCGCTGGCCAGTCTGGTGCAGACCCTGCGGCCACTGCGCGCACTGGTCACGGTGTTGTGGTTGCTGATTGTGGTGGCTCTGCCTGTGGTGGTAGTCGGCGGCGCGCGGCCGACAACTCTGCTGGCGCTGTTTGCGGCAGTTTATTCGGTGGCCGCCATAGCGGTCGTTTGGCTGTGGCGCCAACGCGCAACCCTGGGTCTGTCGGCACGCAGTTGCCGTGCCCTGAGTTTTGATGCGCTGGCCTGTCCGCCTTTTGCCATCAACCTGGTGAGAAAGATCTCGCTGCTGACGACGCTCAAAGGCGAATTGCTGACTCAGGCACGTGGCGCGTTCGACGCGCCGGCTTTGGCGAGCCTGCGCGCTACACTCTTGCGACGCGTCAATGAGATGCTAGTCGTGGAGGCGGTCGGCTCGGTGCGTCACACGGCGCTGACGGCTTATCACAGTGAGCTCATGGAGCAGGGTACATGTCCCGCTACGAACTGATTGTCTCATTGGCATGTCTGGTGGTCGGCTATCTGGCCGTAAGCTGGCTGTTGAATCGATCGCTGCCGCCAGGCGATGCCGGGCCGGCAGCCGGTCGGCCCGGTGGCGCGGGCGCAGCGTCTGGTGGAGCCGCGCCGTCTGCAGAAGAGGCACCGCGCCCGACAGCGCGCGCCGTGCCGCACAGTGCCATGCCCTGGTATGTGGTGCTGGATGTTGATCGCAGCGCGAGTCGGGCGGCGATAACCGCAGCCTATCGCTCCCGCATCAGTCAGTATCATCCAGACAAAGTGGCGCGCATGGGGCCGGAGATTCGCGCGCTGGCGGAGAAGAAATCAGCTGAGATCAACGCTGCCTATGAAGCGGCGTTGAAGAGCAGTGGACAGCGCGATTAACTTCGCGCTGGAACCTAGAGCAGATGACAGCGCTAAAGCTGAACAGGTTCTTGCTTTGCTTTCTTCAGTAGTCGAGTTACTTCATTCTGCATAACGGCAAGGAAGTTCTCGTTGCGCAGCGCTCGATCCTGAAGCTCCTGCGGAAGGAACCGCGCCATCTGATCCTTGAACTCTTTACCACGAATAATGTCGGGCAGGCGTTCAATCAACTGGTCCACTTTGGTTGCGTAGTGCTCGACCTGGTAGTCGACCAGTTTGTGGCGAACCAATTCCGCAGCGGTCTCCGTATTTTGCTGATGCAGCCAAAGCAGATCCCATATGTCCCGATGACGAAGACGCGGGCAATCGACCAGCGAGACCAGCTTGTCCGCCATAATTTCCTCGCGCGCCTCGACCATGATTGCCACGTTGTCATACCAATCCGGCAGAAAGTCATAGTTGCGCTTTAATAGCTGCGGCACGCGGGTGTACGCGGGCACATTGGCGACTTCCAGTTTTATCATCTGCTTCGGCAGGTCGGGGCGGCCGGGAGCGGTGACAATTCTGATCTGCCATTTGTGAACCTTGACGTTCTTTCCTCTCAGCTCCAGTGCCACCTGCGTGGGCTCTTTAACGGTTACTTCGAGACCGTAGCGCTCCCCAACGTAGCGCTCAAGGCAGGACTTCATGCTCATCACCTGCCTGGCATCGAAATCCAGGCCACCTGCGAAATCCAGGTCTTCGCTGTAACGCGGCGAGCCATAGCATAAACGCAGCGACGTGCCACCCCGAAAAGTCAGCTGATCCAACAGACCTTCCTCATCCAGGGCAAATAGAATGTCGTAGTGCAGCAGCTCCTTCTCGATGACGGGCCGCATGCGAACGCGAGCCTGGTCGGTCATGGCTAACGCAACCAGTGCCTGGAAGTCTGCCGGCTTACTCATCGATCGCGCTCACCATTTTCTCATCGACCATGGCCACGTTACGCCCGACGCGTTTTAGGTCGCGCCAGGCTGCCGCTTTACTCGCAATACGCAGCGGGCGGCCATCGATGCGTTTGATCTGCGAAATGATATCGGCTACCGGCCGCGCGGTATGCGTGAATTCAATGACGCCATACGGAGTCCGGTAAATGCCCCGGCGCCCCGTGGTCATCACTGTAATCCGGTCGATCGGAATTTGTGAAATTGCACCGTACTCTGAAAGCTGCGATTCCAGACTTGCATAGTTGTATTCACCCGCGCGCAAGGCGGTGGCGATGTCTTCCACCACGAGGTGCGGGTTGAACGAGCGTGCATTTGGGTTGACGTAAATGCCACTGCTCGCACGCATCAGTACGCCACTGTCTACCATCCGCTTCAGGCCTTTCGCGAAGGTTTTGGGGCTGTCCGCAGGAAACAGTTTGGCCAAGTCCCGCTTTCTGAAGACATAGCGGCCTTTCTGATCCCATTGGCGTAGGGCTGCTGCGGCTTGTGAGCGATTCATGGCCATTATCTCTACATAAATATCCCATTAAAGGGGTATTAATGTCAAGATAATACGCGTATTCCGACGCCTTTAGGGCTCACTGCGCAAGACCTTGCCGGGATTCATGATGCCCTTGGGGTCGAGCGCGCGCTTGATCGCGCGCATCGTGTCCAGCTCTACGGCTGAGGTATAACGGCGCAGTTCGTCCACTTTGAGTTGGCCGATACCGTGCTCGGCGCTGATGCTGCCGCCGTGTGCGGCCACCAGATCATGAATGGCGCGACGGATAACCGGTTCCTGCGTGGCAACGTGCTGCGCATCGGCACCGGCCAACCAGTTGATGTTGAAATGCAGATTGCCATCGCCGGCGTGACCATAGGCCAGCAGCGTGCCTTCGGGCACGGCGTGCTGCACCCAGGCTGATGCTGCTGCCACGAACGCCGGCAGCGCCGACACTGGCACCGAAATATCGTGCTTCACGCCCGGGCCCGCGCGCCGCTGCGCTGCAGGTATGCCCTCGCGCAAGGCCCAGAACGCGCGCCGCTGACGTTCGTTGGCGGCGAGCGTGGCATCGAGTACCCACCCTGTGCTGATGGCCCGCGTCAGCGCCTGCTGCAGCAGTTCGTCGAGCGGTTCGTCGACAAAGCTGCTCAGCTCGCACAGCACGAACCATTCGTTGCTCAGGCCTAGAGGCGCGAGCGTGTCGGGAATATGGCGGCAGGCCAGATCGATAGCCGTGCGCGGCAGTAGCTCAAAGGAGTTCAGGCGCTCGCCGGCAGCGCTGCGCAGTTGCGCCAGCACGGCGATGGCGGCGTTCACATCGGCTACTGCGAGAAATGCCGTTGCGGTAGTGCGAATCGCCGGCCAGAGCTTGAGCGTGGCTGCGGTGATGATGCCCAGCGTGCCCTCGGCGCCGATCAGCAGCGATTTCAGATCGTAACCGGTGTTGTCCTTGCGCAGACCCCGCAGTCGCTGCAACACCCGGCCATCAGACAGCACCGCTTCGATGCCGAGTGTCAGATCACGCGCCATGCCAAAGCGCAGCACGTTGAGCCCACCGGCATTGGTGCTGAGATTGCCGCCGATCTGGCAGCTGCCTGCCGAGCCGAGTTCAAGCGGGAAATAACAACCGACCTCGGTGGCCGCCTGCTGCACAGTGGCGAGCAGACAGCCGGCCTCCACCGTCATCGAAAAATTGGCCGCATCGATGGCGCGGATGCGATTCATGCGCGCGAGGCCAATGACCAGTTGCCGGCCCGATTCATCGGGCGTGGCGCCACCGCAGTAACTGGTATTGCCGCCCTGCGGTACGACGCCAATGCCCAGTGTGTTGCACAAGGCCAGAATGCGCGACAGTTGCGCCACGCTGTCTGGCAGGGCCACGCCGAGTGCGCGGCCGCGGTACAGGTGCCGATGATCGCTGAGGTAGGGTGCTACCTCGCCCAAGCCCGTGAGCAAAGGCGCAGCGCCACAGGCGCGGCGTAGCGACTCGAGCGCGGCGCCCGCATCAGTTGGCACGCTCACAGTCACTCAGGCCGTGGCAATCGCGCGCAGTCTGAAGCCGGGCTTGGTCAGCAGCATCTGCACGTCGCCGAGTTGACGTTCAGCGAAGCCGCCTTCGCAATAGCACAGATAGAACTCCCATAAACGGATGAACTGATCGGAAAGTCCGAGCCGGCGTACTGCCGCCAGGTGCTCAAAGAAGTTACGCCGCCACAGCGCCAGGGTGCGCGCGTAGTGCGGGCCGATATCCTCGAGGTGAAATATCTTCATATCCGTGGCCCGTCGCAGCGAATCGCCGATCGCACTGACCGAAGGAATGAAGCTGCCGGGAAATACATAGCGCTGGATGAAATCGACGGTGCGCAACGCGGCGCGGTAATGCTGATCCTGAATGGTAATCGCCTGCAGCAGCATGGCGCCGGAATCCTCCAGCAGCGCGGCGCATTTGCGCAGGTAGGTATCCAGAAAGCGCGCACCCACGGCCTCGATCATTTCGATCGACACCAGCTTGTCATAGCGTCCGTCCAGATCGCGATAGTCCTTGAGCAGCAGGGTAACGCGCTCGTTCAGACCCGCTTTGGCAATCCTGGCTGCCGCGTAGTCATGTTGTCGGCGTGAAATCGTGGTGGTAGTGACACGACACCCATAGTGCTGGGCAGCGTGTAGCGCCAGCCCACCCCAGCCGGTGCCGATCTCCAGCAGGTGATCGCCCGGTTGCAGCGCGAGTTTGCGACAGGCGGCATCGAACTTGGCGCGTGAGGCTTCGGCGAGCGTACTCGTTTCATGGGCAAAAATGCCGCAGGAGTAGGCCATGGTCTCATCGAGCATCAGCTCGTAGAGCTCGTTGCCCAGATCGTAGTGTGCGGCGATGTTGCGCGCGCTGCCGCCACGACTGTTGCGATGCAGGAAATGGAACAGGCGCAGCAGCGGACGTGAGAGCAGCGACCAGCGGCTATCCAGGCCTTCCATGAGTTCGCGGTTGACCACCATGATGCGCACCAGGGCGGTGAGGTCGCTGCAACGCCAGCTGCCGCGGATATAGGCCGAACCCGCGCCCACGGTGCCGCCAAAGGTGGCGTCCGCATAAAACTGCGGATCGAGAACCTCGATGGTCGCGCTGAACGGGCAGCGTGCGCTGCGCTCGCCGTAGCGTTGCTCGCCGCGTTCATCGATCAGCCGGATTTCGCCGTGACGCAGGCGGGCAAACTGCGCCCGTAGCAGCTGCCGGCCGAGCGCGGCCAGCGGCGCAAAGACGCGCTCGTCAGTGGACTCGTCCTCGATTGGAATGATGCTCGGCTTCACGAGGCCGCCCCTCCACTCCCGTTACCGATCAAGCGTGTGATTGCAATGCCGCGATGCGCTCCTCGAGCGGGGGATGGCTCATGAACAGCCTGCGCAGGCCGGTGCCCAGGCCACCGCTGATGCCGAAGGCGGCCATCTGGGTGGGCAGGGCCGGACTGTGCGCCATCTTGAGCCGCTCGAGCGCGCCAATCATGTTGTTACGGCCGGCCAGCGCAGCGCCGCCGGCGTCAGCGCGAAATTCGCGGTAACGCGAAAATGCCATGACGATCATATTCGCGAGCACTCCGAAGATGACCTGCATGACCATGACGGTGATGAAATAACCGAAGCCGCCGCGACTCTCGCCATCGCGGGAAAGTGCGCGATCGACAATGCCGCCGACGATGCGCGAGAGGAAAATCACAAAGGTGTTCACCACCCCCTGGATCAGTGTCAGTGTGACCATGTCGCCATTGGCGACGTGGGTAATTTCATGGCCCAGCACCGCTTCCACTTCGCTGCGACTCATGCTGCGCAGTAGCCCGCTGCTGACGGCGACCAGCGCCGCGTTGCGGCGTGCGCCAGTGGCAAAGGCATTGGGTTGCGGATGGTCGAAGACGCCCACTTCGGGCATGCCAATACGCGCCTGCGCGGCCAGCGCACGCACCGTGTTGACGAGCCATTCCTGTTCCGGATTCGCAGGTTTGTCGATGACCTGCACGCCCATGGCGCGCTTGGCCATCCATTTGGACATCGCCAGTGATATCAGCGCACCACCAAAGCCGAACAGCGCTGCCATGACCAGCAGCCCGGTGAGATCTCCGCCACGCGCCGCCAGCCAACGATCGAGCCCGGTAACCTGGGCGACGACCGACAGCACCAGCAAGACGGCCAGATTGGTGAGGATGAACAGAACAATGCGCTTCATAGTGGATCGGGTAGTTCCCAGGTTTGGTGGGTGGGGAGTACGCTAACCATAAGATGATAGCGGACTGCGAGAGTTCAAGGCCAGGATTTTATATCAGCAATAACAGCAGGTTACAGTGATATTCCTGGCTCCTGGCTGTGTTACTGCAGTAGGCCTCCACCGAGCAGCCTTCCGAGCCCCCAGGTGCAGGCCGCCGCCGCGGCGCCGATCAGCATCATGCGCAATGCCCCCTGGAAGGCGCTGCGGCCATTGAAGAGGCTCAAGGCCATGCCTACCACCGCCAGAGACGCCATGGCCGCGCCCAAGGACCCGTAGAGGGCATGCGTACCCATGACACCAAATAAATAAGGGAGCAGCGGCACCAGGGCTCCAGAGCCAAAGGCCAGGCAGGAAAAGATGGCGGCCGCCCATGGCGAGGACAGATCGTCCGGATTCAGGCCGAGCTCCTCGCGAGCCAACGTATTGAGGGCATGCTCGGGGTTGGACATGAGCCGCTGGGCGATGGCGCGGGCCTGGTCGATTTCCACGCCGCGCGCCTGGTAGATCAGCGCCAGTTCTTCGGCTTCTTCGTCCGGATATTCTGCCAGCTCATCACGCTCCAGCCCGATCTGATACTCGTACATTTCGCGCTGCGAGCGCACCGACACATATTCACCCGAGGCCATCGACAGCGACCCCGCCAGTAAGCCCGCCAGCCCGGCGGTGAGGATCGTCTGGTTGCTGGCACCAGCGCCGGCGATGCCCAGAATCAGGCTGGCGTTGGAAACCAGGCCATCGTTGACGCCGAACACTGCGGCGCGCAGATTGTTGCCACCGGTAACGCTGCGATGGCGCTGACCGACATCCTGCACCGTCACCGGCATCAGGTGTCCGTCGATGGCGGCGGCGGCGCCGTAGACCGAGAGGCCGCGCAGCTTCATGGCAGCCAGTATGGGTTTTAGTGGGCGCGGGCCCAGTTTGCGGACCAGCGCCGCCACCAGACGCGCGCGCGTCCGCGGGCTGAATTCCCCGGGATTAGCGAGCTTCGCCCAGTGCGCGGCCTGCGCTTCGGCCGCTGCAGCCAGCGAGGTAAATAATTGCCGGCGCGTGGCATCGGGTTCGGCCTCTGCCACCACGCGATATAACCAGGCCGATTCCCGTTCGTGGTACCAGCTGTCTCTGGGATTGCTCATGAGGGCAGGCTAGCAGAGTGTGTCCCTCAGGCGCCACGCAGGAGCGGCGCGACCTGATGGTAAAGACCTGTGCTGAGCCTGCGGCTGTCGACTACGGCGTGAGCGCCGGCCTGCATGACGGCGACGGCCTCACTGACCACCGGATTATCGACGATGACAATGACTTTCAGGCCTGGCGCAGCGTTATGTAGTGCCTCGATCAGGGTCGTGGCGCTCATGTCCGCCAGTTGCAGCGGCGTCAGTACGCACGTCAGGGGGCGGGACGCCGCGATTGTCACCGCTTCCCGACCGCCAGCGCACTGCCTGAATGGCGCGTGCATGGCGTCCAGCAGCCGTTCAACCTCACCGCCAGCAAGAGGCTGTACATAAAGTACTTTTTTGCTTGAGGCAGGCGGCACAGGGTCGATGGTGCCGTGACTTCCCGGAAATTAAATCAGGGTTTCTGCGTAGCATCCCCGGTGTCGAGCACCATGCGCACCAGCTCGGCCAGCGAACGGGCCTGCATTTTTTCCATGACGTGGGCGCGGTGGATTTCCACGGTTCGCTGGCTGACGCCCAGCTCGGCGCCGACCACCTTGTTGGCTTTGCCCAGTGTTACCAGCCGCATCACCTGCAGTTCGCGCGGTGTCAGTGATTTGAGGCGTTCCCGGATCTGGGCCTCGGCGGCCGAGGTAGCGCGCGATTGCGCGTCGAGCGCCAGCGCCCGTTGCACGCGATCAAGCAGTTCCTGGTCACGGAAGGGTTTTTGCAGAAAGTCGAAGGCGCCATGCTGCATGGCCTCGACAGCCATCGGTACATCGCCGTGGCCGCTGATGAAGATCACAGGGATGGTGGCGCCGCGCTGATTGAGTTGCTGCTGCAGCTCCAGTCCGCTCATCTGCGGCATGCGTACATCGAGTACCAGGCAACCGCTCTGGCGTCGATCATAGGCGTCGAGAAATTCGCGCGCTGAGCCCAGGGCCTGGGCCTGCAAACCGACCGAACGCATCAGCATGCGCAAGGAGCCGCGCACTGCTTCATCATCATCGACAATGTAAACGATCGGCGTTGTGGCTTTCATGGGTGCACTCCGGAGACCGCGGGCAGGGTGAGATAAAAGCAGCTGCCGCAGGGCTGATTAGCACGCCAGGCCAGCTTGCCACCGTGACTTTCAACTATCGAGCGGCTGATAGCCAGACCCAGTCCTGTGCCCTCGGGTTTGGTCGTGGCGAAGGCTTCAAACAACCGTTCGCGAATCGCCGGGTCGATGCCGGGCCCGGAGTCAGTGACCGACAGTTCCACCTGGCCGGCGATCAGAGCGGTGCGCAGGACTATCGTGCGTGCGTTGCTGCCCAGGCCGCTCACCGCATCGATGGCATTGCGCAGCAGGTTGAGCATCACCTGCTGCAGCTGGACAGCGTCGCCCAGTACCCGCGGCAGATCTGACGCCAGTTCAATCAGCAGCTGCACGTTGTTCAGCCGCGCGTCGGATTCGGCCAGCACCACGAGTTCGCGCACTACGGTGTTCAGCTCGAGCAGGTCTTCCTGGGTCTGCCGGTTGCGCACCAGGGCGCGCAGGCGCTTGATGATTTCTCCGGCGCGCAGCGCCTGGGCCGAAATCTGCCGCAAGGCGCTGACGACCTCGTCAAGTTGCGGTTGCGGTTGTGTCGCCATTCGTTCGGCGGCCTGTGCATAGGTAGCGATAGCCGTCAGCGGTTGATTCAGCTCGTGCGCCAGGCCCGTGGTCATCTCACCGAGCGTGGACAGGCGTGCCACATGCGTGAGCCGCTCGCGCGCCTCGCGTACCGCCTGTTCGGCGCTGTGGCGCTGCTGCTCTTCGCGCCGGCGCGGCGTGAGGTCGTGCAGAAAGCCGACGAAGCAAGCCGGCTCGGAGTTGGCGATGCGCCCGACCGCCAGCGAGGCCGGAAATACGCTGCCATCGCGCCGCCGCGCCGACACTTCGCGACCAATGCCAATGACGTGCGCTTCGCCGGTGAGCAGGTGATGGCGCAGGTAGGCATCGTGCTGGCTGGTGTCGGGCTCGGGCATCAGCATGCTGACATTCCGGCCGCTGACTTCATCGCTGCGATAGCCAAACATACGGCAGGCTGTCGCATTGAAAGTGGTGATGAGGCCACGCTGATCGATGATGATGACGGCGTCGACGCAGGCATCGAGCAGCGCCTGCAGCTCGCCGTTCATGAGGGCTGCTCAATAGTTGTCGTCGCTGGGATCGTCCTCATCCAGGTCGTCATCATCATCATCATCGTCCTCGTCCCAGTCATCGTCCTCATCGTCCTCGTCATCAGCTTTTTTATCTTTGCCCTTGTCCTTGTCTTTGTCCTTGTCCTTGACACCGACTTCGGCGCCCGACCAGCCTTCGGGCTGCTCGATCTTATCGAGGTCGAACTCGGCCCAGGTGTCGACATCGAGCTCCTCGATGTCGCCATCCAGATATTCAATCTCGATGAGCTCGGCGTCTTCGTCAACGGAGAGCACGCGGAAGCTTTCGTTCTCATCGATGTTTTCGTACCACTGCCCGACGACGGGTTCAAATTCTCTGGCCACCGGATCTGATCCTCGCAAGGTAACAGGCGACAAATACCGCCTACCATGGATATTAGGGTGAGGTGTGTCCTCATGGCAACGTCACTGCTCAGGATCAGCATCGTCCAGCAGGTTATTGGCCACGGTATCCAGGTCCTCAAACTGATCGTTGTCGACCGCCCAGAAGAAGGCACCCACCGCTGCGGCCAGCAGTACCAGTGCCAGCGGGATCAGCAGCAGTGCAACACTCATGTGGGACTCCTTGCATAGCGGTGTGCCCGCCAGACTACAAACAGGGAGCTGGCCGACATGCCTAAGGCCGCCAGCCAGGGCGGTACCAGGCCGACGGCGGCCAGCGGCACGGCGCAGATATTGTAGGCCAGCGCCCAGCGCAGGTTGGCGGACACCAGGCGCGCGGTGCCGCGCGCGGTATCGACCGCCACGGCGACAGCGCTCAGCGATTCATTCATCAGCAGCAGATCGGCCGCCGCATGCGCAATCGCGGCCCCGCCGCCCATGGCGCCGGAGACGTCAGCGGCCGCCAGCACCGGGGCATCGTTGATGCCATCACCGATCATCAGCACCCGCTGGCCCCGCTGCTGGAGCGAGCGGATCAACGCCAGCTTGGCCGCAGGATCCAGGCGGCCGGCGGCCTGCGTGATGCCCAGTTCCGCCGCAATGCGCTGCACCGTGGCTTGCCGATCGCCGCTGGCGATGTGCAATTCGAGGCCCTGGGCCCGTAGACGCGCTACGGCTTCCGCGGCATCGGGACGGAGCGAGTCGATGAGTTCAAAGGCGGCGGCGAAACCGGCGGCCGAACCGAGCCACACGCGCTCGTCATCGGACGAGGTGCCGCGGCTGGCCAGCTCAGCGACGAAATCGCGCCGCCCGATGCGCCAGCGCTCGCCCTCACACTGGCCTTCCAGTCCACGTCCGCGGGTTTCGTGTACCCCGGTAAGTGCTACGCGTTGCCCAGTCGCGGCCGCAATGGCTACGGCCAGCGGATGCGTCGAGTGCTGCTCGAGGCTGGCTGCCAGCGCCAGACTGCGCTGCGGATCGCCGGCGCCGAAATACTGGATGGCGCCCAGTTGCACCCCCTGATTGGTGAGCGTACCGGTCTTGTCGAGTACCACGGTAGTGATGGTGGCGAGACGCTCCAGGGCATTGGCACGGGTGATCAGCACGCCACGGCACGTCAGCCGTGAGGTCGCGGCAGCCAGGGCGACCGGCGTCGCCAGCGACAGTGCGCACGGGCAAGTCACCACCAGCACAGCGAGGGTGGCCCCAAAGGCGCGCGCCGGGTCGATCCACAGCCAGGCGGCCGCGACCAGAGCTGCGAGCACCACGATCCACAGCACGAAGAGACTGGCCGCCCGATCGGCCGCCAGCGCCTGCGGCGGGCGTTCAGACTGCGCGCGCCCGATCAGTGCCACCATGCTCGCCAGAGTCGAGTCGCGCGCGCTGTGAGTGGCGATCAATGTGCAGGGCGCGCCGAGGTTAATGGCCCCGCCGGACAGGGACGCGCCGGGCGCGCGTGTCACGGGTACCGATTCACCCGTGATCAACGACTCGTCGACGAGGGCCGACCCCGAAGCCAGGACAGCATCGACCGGCACCACGGCGCCCTGGGCCACCAGCAGCCGATCGCCTTTGACTATCAGCTCGAGCGCGACGCGCTCGCTACCGCCATCTGCCAGCAGGCGCATAACCCTGGCCGGCAGACTGCGCACCAGCGCCTCGCCGGCATCGAGGCTGCCGCGCCGGACATTCATTTCGACAAAGCGGCCAACCAGCAGGAAGAAAATAAACATCGCCACCGAGTCGAAGTACACCTGGCCGCTATCGCGCCAGGTGTTGAAGACGCTGGCGCCAAAGGCGAGCAGCAACGCCGCGGCGACCGGCACGTCCATCCCGAGGCTGCGCCGGCGCAGATCGTGCCAGGCCCCTTTGAGAAATGGCGAGCCGGCGTAGAACAGCACCGGCACCGCCAGCAGCATGCTGGTGACACGCAGCAGGCGCGCGATCCACGGCTCGATACCGGTAATCGCGCCGGCGTACAGGCCTACCGTATACATTGACATCTGCATGGCAACGAGGCCACTGAGGCCGATGCGCTTGAGCATGGCGCGACGTTCCGCCTTGCGCGCCGTATCGGCGGCGGCGCCGGTGAGCGGCACGGGCGTGAAACCCAGACGCTGCACCGCTTCGAGCAGCGCGCCCAGGCGCTGAGTGGCCGGGTTCCACGTGACGTTGACGCGTGCGCTCGTCAGGTTGACCGCAACGTGCTGCACACCAGGCAACGCTCCCACATGCGTGCGGATCGCTCGGGCGCAATTGGCGCAGTGCATGCCCTCGGCGAAGAACTCGGCCTGTTCGAGGCCGCCTGCGCTCTGCCAGTGCAGATGGGCGGCGGCCTGTATCACGGCGATCCGGCCTCGAGTGTGAGCGGCGTTTGCAGTGCGCTGGTGGTGCGTGCACGCAGCATCCAGGTTGCGCGTGCGTCGCTCAGCTGTACCCACCAGTGCGCACTCGGGAGCGATGCGCAGGCCGCGCTATAGCTGCCGCCGGTCTCCTGCAGCAGCACGTGGCGATCGCTCCGCGGGGTCGTGGGATGGGTCAGGTCCAGACGCAGGGCCGCCGGGGCCGCACCTCGCAAAGTCACGCTGCAGCGCTGCGTCGCTGCATCAACGCGCAGCTCGGCCTGCAGCCCGAGCGCTGCCGCCACGCGCAGGCGTGCAGCGTCGACCTCGAGTCCACCACCTTCCCAGTGGTAACTTGAGGGCAGTTCGCGATCGCCACGGCTAAGCGCCAGCGCCAGGCTCCAGAAACTCGCGATCACCGCCAGCGCGGGCAGGGCGATGACCAGCCACAGCACGGGATTGCGGCCGGCGGTGCTGGCGTGGGTTTCAGTGTCTGGAGTCATGCTCGTGTCCCTGCTGTTCCGGCCCGTCAGGGGTCAGGAAGCGTGCCTCGTGCGTGGCGCTGACCTGTGGATTGTCGCCGGCTGTGACCCTGAAGCGGATGCTCTCCGAGCCGACCGGATCGAATGCCGGACGGCGTACCCGAACCACCACAGGGTACACCTCACCGGCTCCGACATCGTAACGGGGGTTGGGCGGGTCCAGCCGCAGGGCTCCCGCGCCACTCACGCTGATGTCGAAGTGGCGCGCGCGCTCGGTCTTGTTGAGAATCTTGAGCGTGTAGACGTTTTCCACCTGGCCATCATCGAGTACCCGAAACAGGCTGTTGCGATCACGGATCACATCCAGGCCCAGCGGCGTGCGCAGCGCCAGGACAACAGCGAAACCCGCCACCAGCACCGTGAGTAGAGCGCCATAAATCAGCACCCGCGGGCGCAGCACGTGCGTGCTGCGATGATCGAGCGCGTGCTGGGTGGTGTGGCGGATCAGTCCGCGCGGCGAGCCGATGCGATCCATCACGTTGTCGCAGGCATCGATGCACGCGGCACAGGCAATGCACTCGTACTGCAGACCTTTGCGGATATCGATGCCGGTAGGGCAGACTTGCACGCACCAGGTGCAGTCGATGCAATCGCCCAGGCCGCTGCTGGCGCGCGCCGTGTCGCGCTGGCGCGCGCCGCGTGGCTCGCCGCGCGCGGTGTCATAGGTGACGATGAGCGTATCCTTATCGAACATCGCGCTCTGGAAGCGCGCGTAGGGACACATGTATTTACAGACCTGTTCGCGCAGCAGGCCGGCGTTGCCGTAGGTCGCAAAGCCGTAGAAAAACACCCAGAAGGTTTCCCACGGGCCAAGGCTCAGAGTGCCGGCATTGACGATGAGCTCGCGGATCGGCGAGAAGAAGCCAACAAAGGTAACGCCGGTCCAAAGCGAGAAGCCCACCCACAAGAGCTGCTTCGAACCCTTGCGCGCCAGCTTATGCAGGCTCCATGGCGCGGCATCCAGTTTCATGCGCACGCCGCGCGTGCCTTCGCTGATGCGCTCCATCCACAGGTACGCTTCGGTCCACACGGTCTGCGGACAGGCAAAACCGCACCACAGGCGTCCTGCCAGCGCGGTGAAAAAAAACAGCGTCAGGGCGGCGATGATCAGCAGCCAGGTCAGGAATATGAAATCCTGTGGCCACATCACCAGCGACAGGATATAGAACTTGCGCTCGCGCAGGTCGAACAGTACTGCCTGGCGGCCATGCAGCTCGAGCCACGGCAACAGGTAGTAGATACCGAGCAGCACCCACACGGCGAGGGTGCGCAGCCGGGCAAAGCGACCCTGCACCTCGCGTGGATAAATCTTCTGATGCGATTCATAGTAGGAATCGCCGCCAGCTGCGGAGGCTAGCGCAGTTGCGTCGCTCACGAGCGGACTCCGGCATCCGTGCGCTCGTGCGCTTTGCCGTGTACATAGAGCGTCAGCGCGCTGGCCAGCGCGCTCAAGGCCCACAGGCCAAAAAAACCAAACGTGTAGACGCCGATGCGATCGAGATGATCGCCCGCGGGAATACTGCTGAGCAGTTCATCGGGGGCGACGAACGCAAAGAAGAACATGGTGCCCACGCTGGCCGCGAGGAACGAAGCCCAGGCCACGGCGCCGATGGCGCGCGCGCGGCGCGTCAGTTCACGGGGAGGAGTGCTCATCGCCCAGCGACAACACGTAGGCCGCCAGCAGGCGCACGCGCTCGGCACCCAGGTGCTCCCCCTGCGCGGGCATCTGTCCTTGCCGACCCTTGGCAATCGAGGTGCGCACGGCATCTACGGAACCACCGTACAGCCAGATCTGATCGGTCAGGTTTGGAGCCCCGAGTGCGTCGTTGCCCTTGCCATCGGCGCCGTGGCAGGCGAGGCAAGTGGTCGCGTACAGCGCCTGGCCCGCCGCGACATCGCCGGCCGGGGGTGTACGCCCCGAGAGCGACAAAACGTAGGCCAGCACGTCTTCGACGCCGTCGTTTCCGAGTACCTGCTGCCAGGCAATCATGACGCCGGCGCGGCCAGCGGAAATGCTCGCCTCGACCGGTTCGGGGGTGCCGCCGTAGAGCCAGTCTTTGTCAGCCAGGTTGGGAAAACCGGGGTTGCCGTGCCCGTCGGCACCATGGCAAACCGCGCAGTTGTTGGCAAACAGATTGCGACCGATGGCGTGCGCCTGCGCGTCGCCGCGTAGTTCCGCGATGCTCTTACCCTTGAAGCGCGCGAAGATCTGCTGTGCCTGTGTTTCGGCGTTGCGTTGCAGTTCAGCGTGCTGATTCGCAGAGGTCCAGCCGAGGCGACCCGCGTAGCTGCCGAAGCCCGGGTACAGGATGAGATAGACCACGGCGAAGGCCACTGAAATGAAAAACATCCACAGCCACCAGCGTGGCAGTGGATTGTTGTACTCAGCCAGATCCCCGTCCCAGACATGACCGGTGGTGTCGGCGCCCGGACCCGGCTCGCTCCCCCGGCGCTTGCGCATCGCCAGCATGAGCCACACGGCGCCAACGACGTTGAGCGTCGTGAGGACAATGATGAATACGCTTAACCCTGGACTCACGGGCGTCGCTCCCTGTCAGCGTGGGCGTTGATCCCGGCATCTTCTTCAAGCGGCAGGCGTGCACTGGCATCGAAGCTCGCGCGGCGCTTGCTGCTCCAGGCCCAGGCCACCAGGCCCACGAACAGCAGGATCAGCACTGCGGTGAAGGCGCCAGTAAGCGTTCCGAGCAGATTATTCATGGCCGCGCGCTCACTGCCAGGCCAACGTGTTGGTGCCCAGGCCCTGCAAAAACGCGATCAGTGCCGCCTGTTCGCTCTGTCCCGCCACCACGCTGCTCGCGCTGGCAATCTGTGCGTCGGTATAGGGCACGCCGACGAAACGCAGGGCCCGCATCTTCCTTGGTGTCACGCTGGCATTGATGGTGTTCGCAGCGAGCCACGGGAAACCGGGCATATTCGATTCGGGCACCACATCGCGCGGGTTGTTCAGGTGAATGCGATGCCATTCGTCGGAATAGCGTCCGCCCACGCGCGCCAGATCGGGGCCGGTGCGTTTGGAGCCGAACTGAAACGGATGGTCGTAGACCGACTCGCCGGCCAGCGAATAGTGGCCGTAGCGTTCAGTCTCGCCGCGCAGCGGCCGGATCATCTGCGAATGACAGTTGTAGCAGCCCTCGCGCACGTAGATGTCGCGGCCCTCGAGTTCCAGAGCGCCGAGCGGATGCACGCCGGGGGAAGGCCTGGTCACCTGCCCGGATAGATACAGCGGGACAATCTCCACCAGACCACCGACGCTGATGACCAGCGCGATCAGCACGGCCAGCAATCCGGTACGTTTTTCGATGAGCTCGTGCTTCATGACAGTTTGTTCTCCCTGGGTGGCCGCTGTCAGGCCGGCGCCATGACCCGTGTAGCAATGATCGTTGCACGCTCAGCCAGCGTACGACGGACGTTGTAGGCCATCAGGAACATGCCGCTGAGCACCATCAGCCCGCCAATCAGGCGCACGATGTAGAAGGGATGCGTGGCCTGCAGCGCTTCCACGAAGGTATAGGTCAGCGTGCCGTCCGGATTGGTGGCGCGCCACATCAGGCCCTGCATCACTCCGGCAATCCACATCGCGGCGATGTACAGCACGATACCGATCGTTGTGGTCCAGAAGTGCCAATCGATGAGGCGGATGCTCCACATGGTGGTGCGCCCGTAGAGCCTGGGGATCAGCGCATAGAGCGAGCCGACCGTTACCATCGCCACCCAGCCGAGCGCGCCCGAGTGCACGTGACCGATGGTCCAGTCGGTGTAATGCGAGAGCGCGTTGACGGTCTTGATCGACATCATCGGCCCCTCGAAGGTCGACATGCCGTAGAACGACAGCGAGACGATCAGGAATTTGAGAATCGGATCGGTGCGCAGCTTATGCCAGGCCCCTGAGAGGGTCATGATGCCGTTGATCATGCCGCCCCACGAGGGCGCGAGCAGCATCAGCGAGAACACCATGCCGAGCGATTGCGCCCAGTCGGGCAGCGTCGTGTAGTGCAGGTGGTGCGGGCCGGCCCACATGTAGATCGATATCAGCGACCAGAAGTGCACCACCGCGAGACGGTAGGAATACACCGGCCGCCCGACCTGCTTGGGCACGAAGTAATACATCATGCCCAGAAACCCGGCAGTGAGAAAGAAACCCACCGCGTTGTGGCCGTACCACCATTCGACCATCGCATCGACGGTGCCGGCATAGACCGAGTAGGACTTGGTCAGCGTGACCGGAATTTCGGCGCTGTTGACGATGTGCAGCACCGCGATGGTGATGATGTAGGCGGCGAAGAACCAGTTGGCGACATAGATGTGTTTGACGCGCCGGATCGCCAGGGTGCCCAGAAACACGACCGCATACGCGACCCAGACGATGGCGATCAGGATATCGATGGGCCATTCGAGCTCTGCGTATTCCTTGCCGCTGGTTATCCCCAGCGGCAGCGTGACGGCTGCCAGTACGATGATAAGTTGCCAGCCCCAGAAGGTGAACTCCGCCAGCTTCGGCAGGAACAGGCGCGTGTGGCAGGTGCGCTGCACGATGTAGTACGAAGTCGCAAACAGCGCCGAGCCGCCGAAGGCAAAGACCACGGCGTTGGTATGCAAGGGGCGCAGCCGCCCGTAGCTCAGCCACGGGATGTCGAAGTTGAGGGCCGGCCAGATCAGCTGTGCGGCCAGCAGTGCGCCGACGCTCATGCCGACGATGCCCCAGACGATGGTCATCAGGGCGAACTGCCGGACCACCCGGTCCTCATAGTTCGCCGGGGCCGTGATCGTCTGGGTTCCCTGGGACATCATCCGCCTCCACTACTCAAAAAAGCGCGGCGTGCAGCCACGCGCCTGCACTTTGTAACCTTCGCTGCCGGTTGAGTGAATCCGTAGGTACACTTAGATCTGGCGCCAATCGTACGTACAACCCACTATTTCAAATGACCACCCGCAAGACAGTCAGCAGGGTTGCTGGCAAAACAACCGGCAAGGCCGCGCGCCGCACGCCGCCAGACGGAGCGCGTGGGCCGCTGGCTACGGCACGGCGCGTGGTCGTCAAGGTCGGTTCGGCGCTGCTGGTCGATGCCCGCACCGGCCGGCTCAATCGCGCCTGGCTGGAAACCCTGATTGAAGACCTGATGCGCCTGCGCCGGGGCGGCGCGCAACTGATACTGGTGTCCTCGGGCGCGATCGCGCTGGGACGCCGCCATCTGGGGTTGGCGTCCGGCACGCTGCGACTCGAGGAGAGTCAGGCCGCCGCTGCAGTCGGGCAGATCCGTCTCGCCCATGCCTACAAAGAACTGCTGGAGGCGCACCAGGTCACGGTGGCACAGGTGCTGCTTACCCTGGAAGACAGCGAGCAGCGCACCCGCTATCTGAACGCGCGCGCCACGCTCGAAGCGCTGCTGCGACTGGGCGCGATCCCGGTGATCAATGAAAACGACACGGTCGCGACCGCCGAGATCCGCTATGGCGACAATGATCGCCTGGCGGCGCGCGTGGCGCAGATGATCAGCGCCGATTGCCTGGTGCTGCTCTCAGATGTCGATGGGCTCTATACCGCTGATCCGAACCTCGACCGGGAAGCGCAGTTTATCGACCGCGTGCGCCAGATCACGCCGCAGATCGAAGCCATGGCCGGAAGTTCCGGCTCCGATGTCGGTTCGGGCGGCATGGCGACCAAGATTGCAGCAGCGCGTATTGCGGTGGGCGCCGGATGTCACATGTGCATCGCCGCCGGCGCGCGTCGCCATCCACTCAAGCGCATTGAAAGTGGCGCGCGCTGCACCTGGTTCGTGCCGGCTGCTTCGCCGGTGGCGGCTCGCAAGCAGTGGATTGCCGGCACCCTGCGCCCGGTCGGCGCCATTCACATCGATGCGGGCGCGCTGCGCGCCCTGCGTGCGGGCAAGAGTCTGCTGCCCGCCGGCGTGAGCAGGGCGAGCGGGCGCTTCGAATCGGGCGACACGGTAAGTGTGCTGGCGGACAATGGTATCGAGGTGGCGCGCGGCCTCATCGCTTACGCAGACGCCGACACGGCGCGCATTCTTGGCAGGCGCAGTGCCGATATTGAAACGCTGCTCGGCTTTCGCGGTCGCGAAGAACTCATCCATCGTGATGATCTGGTGATGATGTGTGAGGAGCCGGTAACATGACAGCCAGCACGGCCGCCGGCACCCATGCCGAGATTCATGCGCTGATGCAAAAGCTCGGCCAGGCCGCAGTCGCGGCGCTCGCGCCACTGGCGCTCGCTGGCACGGCCACCAAGAATCGCGCCCTGACTGCCGCCGCCGCGGCCTTGCGAGCGCGCAGCGCGCAGATACTCAGCGCCAACGAGCAGGACCTGCAGGCAGCGCGGGCCAATGGTCAGGGCACTGCACTGCTCGATCGGCTCAGGCTCGATGCCGCGCGCGTGGCGGCCATGGCGCGCGGCGTTGACGACATAGCGAAATTGGCTGACCCCATTGGCACGGTGATGAGCGAGTGGACGCGGCCCAACGGCCTGCTCATCCAGCGCGTACGCGTGCCGCTCGGCGTCATCGGCATCATCTATGAAAGCCGCCCCAACGTGACGGCCGATGCCGGCGCGCTGTGCCTGAAATCGGGCAATCCGGTCATCCTGCGCGGCGGTTCCGAGAGCCGCCTATCGAGCGCCGCGATTCATGCCTGCCTGCTCGAGGGGTTGCACGCTGCCGGACTGCCCGCTGCCGCCATACAGCTGGTGCCCACGGTCGATCGCGCTGCGGTAGGCGAAATGCTCGCCGGTATGAATGATTACCTCGACGTGCTGGTGCCGCGTGGCGGCAAGAGTCTGGTGGCGCGCGTGCGGGCTGAGGCGCGCGTGCCGGTGATCGGGCATCTGGAAGGTAACTGCCACGTGTACGTTGATCGCGATGCGGAGCCACTCATGGCGCGCCAGATCGTGCTCAACGCCAAACTGCGGCGCATTGGCATCTGCGGCGCTGCCGAGACGCTGCTGGTTGATCGCGCCGCACCGGCGCTGCTGCAGTCGCTGGTCGATGCGCTGCTGAAGGCAGGCTGCGAAGTGCGTGGCGACGAGTCAGTGCAAAAAATTGACGCGCGCGTGATCGCGGCCAGCGAGCAGGATTGGTATACCGAGTATCTCGACGCCATCATCGCGGTGCGCGTGGTCGATGGCGTCGATGCGGCGATCGCACACATTGCGCAGTTCGGTTCGGCGCACACCGATGCCATTGTCACAGCCAATGCCGAGACCGCGGAGCGCTTCCTGGCGCGCGTCGACAGCGCCATCGTGCTGCACAATGCCTCAACGCAGTTTGCCGATGGCGGTGAGTTTGGCATGGGCGCCGAGATCGGCATCTCCACCGACCGCTTCCACGCCCGTGGCCCGGTGGGTGTCGAGCAGCTCACCAGTTATAAATATGTGGTGCGCGGCGCGGGCCAGGTGCGGCCGTGATAATTCGCACGCGACGCAAGGCGCTGCAAGCGCTGGCGGCAGCGCCGCTGGCCCTGGTGCTCAGTGCCTGCGGCGGGGGCGATAGCGCCGCGGCGCCAACGCCGATGCCGGTAACGCGCCGCTGGAAAATGGGCTGTTCGCCGCTGCCACCCGTACCAACGGCTCAAGCCGTGCTACAGGGCATTGATCTGTGGAGCCAGCGCGCCGAGCTCGCGATCATTCACGAAGAATTGCCCTGGACTGATCTGCTGGGTGGCATGAGCGCCAATGCCATACTCGATCGCGACAAGGTGCAACTGGTGAACTACCTGCGCGGCAAGGGCCTGACGCTGGCATTCATGGCTGATCTCACCGATGGCCTGTCGCGTGCAGAAGAGGCACCGCAATTACGCGCCCTGGGTCGCAGTCTCACTGAACCGGCAGTCCAACAGGTCTATCGTGACTACGTGCTGGCCGTGGCCAGCAGGCTCAATCCGGCCTATCTCGGACTCGCGGCCGAGACCAACCTGATTCGCCTGGCGGCGCCCGGCGCGCTGTACGGCGCGGTGGTGCAGGCGGCCAACGCCGCGGCAGGTGATCTGGCGGCCGCCGGCAGCAGCGCCAGGCCATTCATCAGCGTGCAGGTTGAAACCGCGTGGGGTGGACAGAGTCCTGGCGGCAATTTTCTCGGTATCGCGCCAGATCTGAATGACTTCGCGTTTTCGCAGATGCTCGGTTACTCGTCCTATCCGTATTTTCGCTATTCGCAACCTGAAGATATTCCTGTCGACTATTACACGCGTCTGGCGAGCGGCCAATCGCGACCCATCTGGATCATGGAGGGTGGCTGGACCAGTGCCAACGTCGGCAGTGTGATGTCATCGCCCGCCATACAGGCGCGCTACATCACGCGGCACGCCGACCTGCTCGACAGCGTGCAGGCACAGGGCTTATTGCAGCTCGAGTTCGCTGACATCGATACCTCGCTGTACCCGCCACCGCTGCCAGTCAATCTGCCGCTGTTTACACATCTGGGATTGTGCAACAGTGATTTTTCCGCCAAGCCAGCGTTGGTGGCGTGGGATGCACTGCACGGGCGAACGCTGCGTCCCTGATCGAAATCGCTACCAGCCCGTACTATCCGCTCATGCGCTCGTCTGCCAGGCGCGCCCGCACCCGTCGTAGCAGTGCAGCGCGGCGATGCGGTGGCGCCAGCATGCTTACTTTAGTCATGCCGTCGGCCAGCGCCGCGTTGGGCGCCAGCACCGCGAGCCCCCGGGGTTCAGGCACGTGCTTCGCCAACGGTGGCGTGTAATAGCCGCGGTGCTCGCTCGGCGTTGCCAACGCCCCGGGATCGCTGACCGCCAGCGCGATATTGTGCAGGGTGATTTCACGACGCCACTCGCGGGCGAATCGCAGACGTATCGGCCAGCCTTGGGTGCCGAATACACGCAGGTCGCCGCCGGCATTGACCTGGCCGCAATGGGCGCCGTGTGCCTTCAGGGCCTGAATGGCGCGATCGACCGCAAAGCCCTTGGCTATGCCGCCCAGGTCCAACTGCGCTGGTCTGATAATCAATACCGTGGCAGGAGCCACGATCTGGAAATCAATGACTGAACCCCACCCGGGCAGGGCGGGTTCGAACAGGCCGGAAGACAGCCGCCAAAGCCGCTGCGACAGGCGCAACGTCGCCACCGTCCAGGGGTGTACCTTGATTCGTTCGCCTTCGCCGGCCCGGTTGAGCGCGGCGAGCTCGCTCCCCACCCGTGTCGGGTGCAAGAGGCGATCCACCTGCGCAAGCGCACCAAATGCGCCATTCAAGGCGGTTTCAGCGACGAGGCGCGTCGGCGCGGTGCAATCCACCGCGGCCAGACACCCCATAACGGGCCTGAGTCGGGTAATTCTGAAGCCGGCTTGACTCATAGGTAGATCTTAGTGAGAATCATTCTCATTGACAATGAATACTACTACTTACTGGAGCGGTTGCTGCGATGCGCCTTACTGTAGTTCCTGGAATAGCCGCTTCGGTTCTGATTTTATTGGCAATATTTACCCCCGCCGGCGCTGCGGAAAATGCCGCTGGCCTCGAAGCGCGCGTGGCAGCCCTCGAGTCGGAGCTGCAGACACTGAAGAGTGAACTCGCCACGCTTCGCAGCACTCCGGCGCCGGCGCCGGGCCCGGAGCCGGTCGCGAGTCCGGAACCTGCAGCGCACCCGGAACCTTCAGTGCGCCCTGCGCAGTCTTGGTTTGGCTATGGTGAGCTGAACTACACACGGCCGAGCAACGACCCGGCACAGGCGCGCGCCGATCTCGAGCGCTTCGTAGTGGGTCTAGGCTACCGGTTCGATGAGCGCACGCGCCTGCAGAGCGAGCTGGAGATCGAGCACGCGGTCTCCTCCGCCAGCGATCCGGGTGGAGTCGAAATCGAGCAGGCCTACATCGAGCATGAGCTGGGCCCGTCAGTGCGGGCAAAAATGGGCTTGTTTCTGATCCCCAGCGGCCTGCTCAATGCCAATCACGAGCCCACTCGTTACTACGGCGTGTTCCGCAATTTCGTCGAGACCGCGATCATACCCAGCACCTGGCGCGAGGGCGGCGTCGGGCTGCAAGGCGATACACGCGGCGGACTGCGTTGGGATGTGGGCTTGACCACCGGTTTTGATCTGTCGCGCTGGGATGCGAGCGCGCCGCAAGGCGCGGATTCACCGCTGCGCTCGATTCATCAGGAACTCGCGCTGGCGCACGCCGCCGAACTGTCCACGTACCTGGCGGCCGATTACCTCGGCAGCCCGGGGCTGCGCGTCGGCGCCTCGGTATTCACCGGCGGCGCCGGACAGCGTCAGCCTGGGCTGGGGAATAATCGCGTGACCCTCTGGGAGGCGCACACGCGCTGGCAGCCTGGCCGTTGGGATCTCGCCGCGCTCTATGCACACGGCCATATCTCGAATACCGCCGCCGTGAATGAGGGTTATCTGGGCATGCCCACCCTGATACCGGAAAATTTCTACGGCTGGTACGGCGAGGCGGCCTGGCGTGGCTGGGTTCAGAGCCGTTGGCCGCTGATACCTTTCGTGCGTTATGAGCGTTTCAATACGGCCGCGTCCTACTCGACGCTGGCTTCCGGGTTGGCGCCCGCGGCGCTGCCGACGCGCCGCGCCATCAGCGTCGGCGTGCAGCTGGAGTTGGCGCCCGGCGTGATCGTCAAGGCAGACTACGTGGATCTGGCCACGCCAGACGCTGGCGATCGCATTGACCTCGGACTAGGCTATGAATTCTGATGCGCAGGCAGGATTGAGATGAGTGCCCGACGGGTAAGAGTGCTTGCTGGCGGCTGCGCTGCGCTGTGTGCCGTGCAGGCGCCGATAGTCGTGGCGGCGCAGTACCTCTCTGTGGAGCAGGCGCAGCGTGCCATTTTCCCCGAGGCCCTGCGTTTCGAGCCGCTGACGTTGCGCCTGAGCGTCTCGCAACGGCAAGCCGTGGAGCAACTGGCCGGTGTGCAGCCGCCGCGCGGACGATTGCAGATATGGCGAGTGTTCGGCGCCGGCGGAGCCCGGGGTTATTTTTTTAGTGACGAGGTTGTGGGCAAGGAAGACTTTATCGACTACGCGCTGGGCGTCGATGAGGACGGTACGCTGCGCGCGCCCGAAGTCATGGCCTATCGGGAGAGTCACGGGGGCGAGATTCGCAATGCCAATTGGCTGCGGCAGTTTGCGAAGCGGCGCGCGCCGACCACCAAGCTGCAGGCGGGCATTGATATCAAAAACATCGCGGGGGCGACCTTGTCCTGTGAACATCTCACCGCGGGCATTCGTTACCTCGCGGCGCTCTGGCAGATCGCGTTGCAGGCTTCCGCGCAGGCAGCGTCGTGAACCGCCGCATCCAGGGCAGTGGTTTGTCGGCGAGTCTGCGCTCTGCCGTGCACCTGGTGTTCAGCGTGCTCTGGCTGTCGGGCGTTGCCTGGTTGCTGCTGCACTATTTTGCTGCCCGACCGGGGGAGTTTGGACGGGTGCGCCATCCCCTGGAAGCACCGCTACTGCTGGTGCACGGCGTCGTGGCGATGCTGGCGCTGTTCGTGCTCGGCTGGTTCGCGGCCCTGCACAGCGCCGATGGCAGCCGCCGGCGTGCGCGCCGCGCCAGTGGCTGGGTGCTGTCAACTCTGATAGGCGTGCTGGCGATCGCCGGTTGCCTGCAGTTTTTCGTCAGCAGTGAGGGCGCGCAATCAGTGCTGCGTCTGGTTCATGAAATCTGTGGCGTGGCGCTGTTGCTGCCGGTGCTGGCGCATTTGTGGAGTTTCAGCTCGAACCGAGCGGTTGATCGTGAGCAGAGCCGACGTCATGGTCCTGGCCATGGTCACGGTCATGGCCATGGGCGTGCGGAGTCTGCGCACAACGTTCGCAATTGACCCAGCCAGAATCGCCGCTGACGTAGTATTCCTTCTTCCAGATCGGCAGGCGGTGCTTGATCTCATCGATGATGTAGCGACAGGCGCGAAATGCTTCGTCGCGGTGCGGCGCCGCCACGCCTACCCAGACCGCGATCTCGCTTAAATCCAGCGCGCCGGTACGGTGCACGCACAGTGCCCGCTGCACGCCGAAGCGCGCTCGCGCCTCGGCAATGATTTTTTCTCCTTCACTCAAGGCCAGGGGCGCGAAGGCTTCGTATTCAAGGCGCGTGACCTGCTGACCCTCGTTGTGATCGCGCACCCAGCCTTCAAAGCACAGATAGCCGCCGCAGCCGTGGTCCTGCAGTTCGCTGCGCAATGAGCGCGCATCGAAGGCTGCGGGCTCAAGTCGAAAAGCGCTCATCCGCCGGCCACCGGCGGCAGAAAGGCCACGCGATCACCGGCGTTAAGCCTTTGTGACCACTCGGCAAACTGATCATTGATCGCCACTCGCAGCTGCTCCGGGCGCAAGTGCAGTTGGCGCAAGCCGCGCAGTTCTTCAAACAGGGCCCGGGCATCGGGAGCGCTGCTGTCGAGCGTCTCCGCGCTGCGCCCCGCCTGTTCCCGCAGGATGGCGAAATACTGCACCTGCAGGCGGCGCGCCGCCGGCCGGCCGGCGCCGGTGGCGGGGGTGTCGGCGCTCGTCGATGAAGTGACGCCAGCGACGAGATTACGGGCCTGCTGGTATTCCACCGCGGTATTCACATTGTCCAGTGCGCGTGGATTGTGCAGCGTCAACAGCGTGGCCCCGGCCTGGGCGAGGAAGGAGCGCGGGCAACGATTGTCGCTGGCAATCCACGCGTCGATGGCGGTACGGCTGGCTGGCTCGTAAATGGCGCACAGCGGTTCAGGCTTGCCATCGAAGCTGCTGCGAAAGGCCGTGGCCACGCGCTGCGGTTCACGCGAGGCAATGAGTTGCTGAAGTGTGGCGGCGTCCAGGAAGGGAAGGTCGCAGGCCAATACCAGCCAGGCCGCGTGCGGGTGCGCATGGAGCGCAGCATGAATGCCGCCGATCGGCCCGATGCCCGGCAACTGATCGACAATGCACGGGTAGGCCGCGCGCTGCGCATCGCTGTGCTGATCGGGTCGCGTCGAGACGAAGCAGCGCTCGATGAGCGGCTCGAGCAGCGCTACCGCCCGCGCCAGCTGGGAAAGCCCTGCGTATTCAAGCGTGGCCTTGTCGCGCTGCATGCGCCTGCTGTGCCCGCCGGTCAGCACCAGTCCAAACAGCGGCGCGCTCATGGTGCACGCTTGCGCGCCGCGCGCCCAACCTGGCGGCGCCCGCCGGACTTGTGTAGCAGGCGGACCTCGACGATGCGGATCTCATGCGAGAGCGCCTTGCACATGTCGTAAATGGTGAGCGCCGCAATACTGGCGCCGGTCAGGGCTTCCATTTCGACGCCGGTCTGGTGATGCGTCTCGACGCGACAGCGGATGCGTATCTCGCCGCGCGCGCCGCTGGCAATATCGATGCGGCAATTGTCGATCGGCAGCGGATGGCAGAAGGGAATGAGCTCGTGGGTGCGCTTGACGGCCATGACACCCGCGACGATGGCGGTATCGAACACCGGGCCCTTGTGGGTGCGATGGCCGGTGGCGCGCAGCGCGCGCGCCACGGCGGCCGGCAGTCGTAGACGCGCGTGCGCTTCGGCCACCCGATGGGTAACCGCCTTGGCGCCTACGTTCACCATGGTCGGCCGCCGCGCGGCCGTGAGATGCGTAAGCCCGGAATTGTTGCGTTTGGCGGCCATCTTCAAGCGCTAGCCGCCGACATGGTTCATTTCAACACGCGCTGACGGCTGCTGCCCGGCCTTGCCACGCAGCTCGCTGTAGCGATCGTCGCGCCGCTCCCAACAGCCGCGAATGGTCTCCAGCATTTCCGCGTCGCTGGCGCCAGCGCGCAGTGGCGCCCGTAAATCGAGACCCTGCGTGGCAAACAGGCAAGTGTAGAGCACGCCATCGGATGACAGCCGGGCGCGCGAGCAGTCGCCACAGAAAGGTTGCGAGACTGAGGAGATGAAGCCCACTTCGCCCTGGCCGTCGGCAAACTCATAGCGCTGCGCGACCTCGCCCACATATTGGCGCGCGCGCGCCTCGAGCGGCCAGCGTGCGCTGATCTGTGCCAGCAGATCGCGCGACGGCACGACCTGCGCCGCCTGCCAGTCATTGCGGGTGCCGACATCCATGTATTCGATCAGGCGTACGACAATGCCAGTGCCGCGAAAATGTTCGATCAAAGGCAGCACCGTATGATCGTTGACGCCGCGCTGCACGACTGCGTTGACCTTGATCGGCGCCAGGCCCGCCCGCTGTGCGGCGCCAATGCCGGCCAGCACTTCTTCGGGGTTGCCCAGATCTCCGGCCATGCGCGCGAATACGGCCGGATCGAGACTGTCGAGACTGACGGTGACGCGCCGCAGTCCCGCGGCGCGCAACTCCGCGGCGTGCTGCGCGAGCAGGACGCCGTTGGTGGTCAGCGCAATGTCTTCCACGCCGGGCAGTGTGGTCAGATCGCCGATCAGATCAGAGAGCCCGGCACGCAACAGCGGCTCACCGCCAGTGATGCGGAGCTTGCGTACCCCCAGCTGCAGGAACAGCCGCGTGAGCCGCACGATTTCTTCGAAACTCAGGCGCTCAGCGGTTTTCAGAAATCGATAATGCTCGTGAAAGCGCTCGCGCGGCATGCAATAGGGGCAGCGGAAATTGCAGCGATCGGTGACCGAGATGCGCAGGTCGCGCAGCGGACGCCCGAGGGTATCGCGCGGGCGACGCGGTTGCAGCGCGGCGAGCCTGGCCGAAGCGGAAGTATCCATATCGCTAGGCTACCAGCACGAGCGCCTACCAGCGATAGAGTCGCGTGAGGAAACCCTTGGGCAGACTCGCCGGACCCGGTGGCAGCTCCACGAAACCGTCGGTCAGCGCCAAAGCCGTGAAATCGCCTGAACCGTTGGTGGGGCAGGGCGTGGCCCAGGGTCGGCCCCAGTCATCGTGCGTCACCTTGACCGGCATGAAACCCGTCAGTACCGGTTGCCAATCAAGTGCCGTGGCCAACGCAATGCGCTCCGAGCTTTCAGTGCGCACGCCCATGGCGGCATACAGGGCGGGCAATACATAACGCGACAGGCACACCAGCGTTGAAACCGGATTGCCCGGCAAGGCAAATACCGCCCGACCCTCGCTCGTGGTGCCAAACCACATCGGTCGCCCCGGCCGCTGCGCGATGCCATGCAGGACACATTGCACCCCCAGCTCCTGCATGACCTGCGGCACCAGGTCAAATTTGCCCATCGACACGCCGCCCGAGAGCACCAGTACTTCATGAGTGCGCAGTTGCCGTGCCAGCCGTTCACGCAGCTGCCCGGCATCATCGTTGATGTGATCTTCAGCGACCCGCTGAAAGCCGCGCTCGCGCAGCGCTGCTGCCACGGCATAGGCGTTGGAACGGCGTATCTGATGTGGCGCGATGGGATCCCCGGGCTCCACCAGTTCACTGCCGGTTGAGATCACCATGATCGAAGGCTGCGCGCTCACCCGTAGACGCGCCATCCCCGCCGAGGCCGCCACTGCAATTTCCGGCGCATGCAACACCGTGCCGGTGGCCAGCAGCAACGCACCCTGACGCTGATCGCTCGCCCGGCGGTGCACGTTTTTCCACGGTGACGCCAGCGAGGGCGATTCGAGCTCAGCCACGCCCCCGGTCACGGTGATCTTTTCGACCGGTACGACGCAGTCGCAACCGGCGGGCAACATGGCCCCAGTCATGATCTCGATGCAATGCTCCGGTGAGCGGAGCGTGAGCGGCGGATCGCCGGCCGCCTGCGTCGCCTGGATTCGAAAGCGTCGCTGCTTTGCGTTCGAAGCGAGTGCGATGCCGTCCATCGACACGCGATCAAAGGGCGGCTGGTCGCGCTCCGCGTAGACGTTCTCGCGCAGCACGGCGCCGGCGCAATGGGCGACCGGCAGAGACTCAATAGGCAGGCACACGAGGTGCTCGCCAATCAGGCGGCTTGCGGCTGCTGGGTCCATATTCGGGATGTTACCGCAGAGGCGGAAAGTGCGTATTTCTGGCGAAAATGTGCCGGTGCATAGCCGGGGCGCATACAATCAACACCCACCAAGCGCCCGTAGCTCAGCTGGATAGAGCACCTGGCTTCGAACCAGGTGGTCGGCGGTTCGAATCCGTCCGGGCGCGCCACCCATTCAATAATTTGGCTCGCTGCGAACCTTGCTTAATGCACGGAACGTAGCGAAATGTGGCGTTGGACGCTCAGCTTCAGTTGATTTTGTTGCCGCCTGCATGGCGTGGCCGTGATCGCCTCAGGCCGCCAGCCGCAACTCCGGCTGCAGGCCCGCTCGAGCAGCCAGGGTCAGCAACATATCCAGGCTGAAGTCCTTCCACTGACCCTTGATGAGCCGCGACACGCGCGGCTGGGTAATGCCAAGACGCTTGGCAGCCTCGGCCTGGGTCCAGCCCTGTGCCTTCAAATGCTGCTCCATGCGGATCATCACTTCCGCGCGCAGCGCCATGACCTTGGCCTCCGCGGGATCGAATCCAAGATCGAGGAATACATTGCCGCTGCCCTTGATCCGGCGGGTATCCGAAAGGCGAGGGTCGGTCTTTCTACTCATTGCTTTCCTCCAATCATCTTGTAGCGGGCTCTGCCCAGTTCGATATCTGCCTTCGCCGTCTGCTGCGCCTTCTTATGGAAGGCATGCAGCACATAGACGGCCGCTTCGAACTTGGCCACGTACATAGCGCGGTATGCGCCCGACGCATCCCGGACGCGAATCTCGTAGACGCCGGCACCCACGGTGGGCATGGACTTGAAGTCCGTGGGCTGGCCACCAAACTGCACGCGCATCAATTCCACGCCGATGTCGTGCCGAATGCCTGCCGGCATGGCCGCCAGCTCGTCGCGGCTGGAGCCAAGAAACTCCAGCGGCTTCATCTGCGGCGGCTTGGGCCTCTTGGGCTCCATGGCAGGCAATATATCAGTAGTTGTATGATAATGCAAATATATGCATAATGTAGCGAAAACGTGGCGTTTCGTGCGCCTTGATGCGTTTTCATGCCACCGTAGCGTGAGGGCGGGCCTGCTAAGTGGTTGAAACAAAGAGCCTACCAACTCATCTCTGCCACTTCGAACCAGATGGTCGGCGGTTCGACTCCGTCCGGGCGTGCCAATAAATCAAGAAGTTGCGACTGCCAAGTTTGGCCATGGCGTGCACGTATGAGCAGCGTATAAGCAGAACAACAGAGCACACGGGCTGGCGCACATTTTGAAGCCGGCCGTGTATTTTGCGGCCAAGAACCGTGGAGGCATTCCGCAATGGAATTAATGCGCGTTGCAGAATAAATATCGAACTACTCGTAACCAGCGTTGAGCGTTACCCAGCATCTGGGGGCCGTTAGTCCGCACAGATGCGATCCCAAATAATCAACCGGTGAAGCCAGCACACTTGGACCGGGTGATTCCGCATGGTCTCACGCACCAAAGTCGTGGAGAGTACTCGTCACTCGCATTCACGGAGCCAACCTCGGGCCCGAGACTCAATGAGCGTCCCATGCCAAAAGTCCCGCGCCACCCGGGATCAACCAGGGATGTACGCCTGCGCGCAATCGAATGCGCTGGTCGTTGTGTGAGCCAGAACTGCTGACCAGAATGAATGTGCAGATTTTGGGACGCGTTACAAAATTGGCGTCCGCTGTTTGACATAGTATCGGTCGATTCATGGAACTGGAGCCGCTGATGAAGAACTCTACGTTGGCGTCAGGATGGACGACGACGGGGTTCTGTTGCATTAGAGCGTTCCACTTGAAATCTGGCGCCCTCCACCTTTAGGAACGCCAAATGACGCAACCCAGTGTTCGGGATCGGTCTAGGAGATGGCCATCAAGGGACCATTGCGCCGAAGTTGCAGTTGATACAACGGCCGGCAGGCAGTACGGGGTTAGCCATGGCGTCTTCTGGCGCATCGTCTTCTGGCGCATATTGGCTTTTCTGGCCAGAAAGACTAGTCTATTGGCGCATATGTAGTGAATATGCGCCAATAGACTCTCAATGCCCAAGAAGTTGCCGGAAAACCTGCCGGACCTGGTCCGAGCCGCACTGGCCCAGTGTCCCGAAGGCGCTTCCATCGAGGAGATCGATAAGTACCTTGGTGGACAGGTTAGTCGCCGCTCATTGCAGCGCAGGCTTGCAACGTGGGTTTCTGCAGGACAGTTTCGCGCGGCTGGGATCAAGAAGGGGCGGCGGTACTTTCTGGCCCAAGCAGCGGAGCCGCCACAGTGGGTGCACGCCGCACCTCAGGACTTGCCGCCGGGCCAGAATTCGAGCTTTGTCGTACCTAGTGTCCAAGACGACTATCCACCGCTTTCCACTGCCGGACGCGAAGTGCTTGCGCTGATTCGGCGTCCCCTTTTCGACCGACCTCCAGTCGGCTACCAGCGTGCATTTCTTGATGGGTACATACCCAACGAGACGGCCTACTTGCCGAATGCCGCAGCCAGGCATTTGCAGGAAATCGGCAGTACCGGAGCCACGGATCGGCTGGCCGGGACTTTCGCACGCGATATCCTGGATCGATTGCTGATCGATCTTTCCTGGGCATCGAGTCGGCTGGAGGGCAACACTTACTCGTTGCTCGATACCGAGCGGCTCATTCGTGCAGGCGTAGTTGCCACGGGCAAGAGCGCCAAAGAAACGCAGATGATCCTGAATCACAAGGCAGCAATTGAGTTACTCGTAAATTCTGCGGATGAGATTGGCGTCAATAGGTTCACGATCTGCAACCTGCACGCGCTCCTGGCCGAGAACCTCCTCGATCACCCAGAGGACGCCGGCCGATTGCGTGACTATCCGGTCGGTGTGGCAGGAACCACGTACATACCAACAGCGATTCCACAATTGATCGAGGAGATGTTTACGCAATTGCTGGCGAAGGCGGGCGCCATTCGTGATCCTTTCGAGCTGGCGCTGTTCCTGATGGTGCAACTCCCGTACCTGCAGCCTTTCGTGGACGTGAACAAGCGCACTTCGCGACTGGCTGCGAACATTCCGCTGAACCAGCGCAACCTCGCGCCGTTGTCCTTTGTGGGGGTTCCGGAGCGGGCCTACACGGACGGGGTGATGGCCGTTTATGAATTCAACCGCGTCGAACTCATCCGCGACGTATTTGTCTGGGCGTACGAGCGTTCGTGCCAGCAGTACATCACGGTGCGCGATTCTCTGCCGGAGCCGGATCCGTTCAGACTGGAATACCGGGCGGCGCTGCGCGAAGTGATTGGTGCAATCGTGAAAGGGAAGTTACCGGCGACAGTGGAAGCCATCCGCGAGAACGCGAGCGAATTGATCGCAGCCAGCGACCAGGAGCAGTTCTGCGAAGTGGCTCTACAAGATCTGCGCGGCCTGCATGAAGGCAACATGGCGCGTTACGGCCTGCGACCGTCCGAGTTTCACGCCTGGCAATCAAGCGGTGCGTCCTTGAACGTAGCGAAAACGTAGCATTTGGTGCCTGAACATGCGCTTTGGTGCAGGTTTTGAGAGAGGGCGGGCCTGCTAACTTGTTGATAATTAAATACCTGCTAAATTGCCGTTGCGCCTTCGAACCAGGTGGTCGGCGGTTCGAATCCGTCCGGGCGCGCCATCAATCAGGGTCTTAACCGGGCACATCGGTAACGGTTTATGAAGGCCCGAGAGTTGCACAACACGCGCGCGAGTGTTGATCCGGCTATCGTTTGGCGAAATACCGCGTTCCAGGCAGATTCTCGAAGTCTGCGTCCTGAGTCCACAAAGTGGCCCGGCTTCGTTGCGCTGTCGCCAACATGACGCTGTCCGCCATTGCGATGTGATGCAGGAGGGAAAGCCGCGCGGCCTCGAGTGCTGTCGCCCGATCGAGATCGACTACCTTCCCTTGCTCCATGACTGCCACAGCGCGAAGTGCTTCGTCCTCGTTGCGCTGCTGGCTGATACGCTTGAAAACCTCGAACAGCGATAACGATGGCACGAGCAATAATCGGGTAGCCTCGATGGGCTTGGCGAACACCACCGCATTGGGTCCGTCGGCGAAGTACTCAAGCCAGGCCGAGGAGTCGACGACGTTCATACGCGATCGGCATCTCTGGGCACGTTGGTGTCAATTCCCTTCAGCGTTCCTCGCGCTGCCCTGGCTGGCCTCACCGGCACAAGTTCAATTCGCCCCCGATACTCGATGGCGTGGAGCTTTTCCCCAGGCTTGATGCGCAGCGCCGTTCGAATCTTGGCCGGGATAACGATCTGGTACTTAGACGATACAACTATGGTACTCATACGAATCTCCGATCGATACGAATTACGTAAGGCGCATTTCAGTCTATCACAACCTATACCGGCGGGCGGAGTTGCCGTTGTGACCGACCGACCGAACGCAGCTACAAGCCCGACCCATTGCAAGCCAGGTACGCCATTGCGTGCTATTTGAACTTCGAACCAGGTGGTCGGCGGTTCGAATCCGTCCGGGCGCGCCATCGAATTTTTTTGCGATCGTCGGCGTTTGCGGTGATCATGGCGCCCTGCGGCACCAGGGGTCCGCCACTGCTCCGGGGTTATTGACCATGCGATCCAGTCAGTTTTCAGCGGCCCGAAGGGCGGCCGTAGGCACCACTGTTGCCTTGGCGCTGGTCGCTTGCGGCGGCGGCGGTGGGCGGCCGGGCGGCATGCCGCCTCAGGCGGTGACTGTGGTCACGATCAAGACCGTTCCAGTCGAGCTGCAGCGCGAGCTGCCGGGCCTCGTCAGCGCTCGCCTGGTCGCGGAGGTGCGCCCGCAGGTCGGCGGTATCGTCAAGCGCGTGCTGTTCCGGGAAGGCAGCCGGGTCGGCGCGGGCCAGGCGCTCTACGAACTCGATGATGCCGTCTATCGGGTCGCGCAGCGCAGCGCTGAGGCGGCGCGTATGCGTGCCGATGCCGGCCTGGAGACCGCGCGGCGCAGCGCCGAGCGCGGCACCGAGCTGATCAAGGCACACATGATCAGCGTGCAGGACAACGACAACCTGCAATCAGCCCTGCACCAGGCGCAGGCTGACCTGGCCGCCGCGCAGGCGGCTGCGGACAGCGCCCGCATCAACCTGGACTACGCGCGCATCAAGGCGCCCATCTCCGGCCGCATCGGCAAATCCAGGGTCACGCAGGGCGCGCTGGTGGTGGCGAACCAGCCCGAGCCGCTTGCCACCGTGCAGCAGCTCGACACGGTGCACGTCGATGTCTCGCAGTCGAGCGGCGAGTGGCTGCAGCTGCAGCAGGAGCTGGCGGCGGGCGGCAAGGGGAGTGGCCAGAGCGAGGTGCACATCACGCTCGAGGATGGCAGCGCCTATCCGCTGCCCGGCCAGCTCCAGTTCAGCGATGTCACCGTGGAGCCCGGGACCGGCAGTTTCCTGCTGCGCGTGCTGGTGCCCAATCCTAAGGGGCTGCTGTTGCCGGGCATGTATGTGCGCGCGACCATCATCGAGGGGGTGCTGCCTGATGGCCTGCTGGCTCCGCAGCGCGGCATCACGCGCGATCCGAAGGGTAATGCCACGGCGATGGTGGTCGGGGCCGACAACAAAGTGGAGCTGCGCAAGGTCACGACAGCGAGCGCCGTGGGCGATCAGTGGCGGATTACCAGCGGGCTGTCGCGCGGTGACCGCGTGATCATCGAGGGCCTGCAGAAGATCGGACCCGGTATGGTCGTGCAGCCCGCAGAAACGGGCGCGCAGTAGGCTAAAGGCCGCCATGTCGCGCTTCTTCATCGATCGCCCGATCTTTGCCTGGGTGCTGGCGATCATGCTCTCGCTGCTGGGCGTGCTCTCGATCCTGCGTCTGCCGCTGACGCCCTATCCAACCATCGCGCCGCCCTCGATTTCCGTCGATGCCACTTATCCCGGCGCGGCCGCACGCACTGTCGAGGACTCGGTGACGCAGGTCATCGAGCAGAACATGAACTCGCTCGACCGGCTCATCTACATGTCGGCGAAGAGCACTTCCAATGGCCGGGTGAACATCACACTGACCTTCGCCAGCGGCACCAACCCCGACATCGCGCAAGTGCAGGTGCAGAACCGCCTGCAGGCCGTGGTGCCGCTGCTGCCGCAGATCGTTCAGCAGCAGGGCATCACCGTCAACAAGATCGTCAACTCCTCGCTCCTCGGGGTGGGCTTCTATTCCGAGGACGGCTCGCTCAGCGAAAGCGACATGGCCGACTTCGTCATGAACAAGGTCGCCAACCAGATCGCGCGCGTCGAGGGCGTGGGCGCCGTCGAGGAATACGGTGCGGGTTACGCGATGCGCATCTGGATGGATCCGAACCGGCTGCGGGCTTACTCGCTGACGCCGGGCGACGTGGTCGCCGCGGTGCGCGCGCAAAATGCCCAATTCTCCGTTGGCCAGCTCGGCGGCATGCCGCAGGTGTCGAACCAGCAGATCAACGCCACGGTGACCGCCCGCGGTCGGCTGCACACCGCAGAGGAGTTCGGCAACATCATCGTGCGCGGCGCGGGGAGCGGTGCGGTGCTACGGCTGCGCGATCTGGCGCGCGTCGAGCTGGGCGCGGGCACCTACAATTTCTCAGTCGTTCACAACCGGCGGCCCTCGACTGGCTTTGGCGTGTCGCTGGCGGCGGGCGCGAACGCACTGGCCACCGCCGATCGCGTCAAGGCACGCCTGGCCGAGTTGCGTGCGCAGTATCCACGCAGTCTGAAGGATTTCATTCCTTTCGACACGACGCCCTACGTGCGGGTATCGATCCGCGAAGTGGCCAAGACGCTCATCGAAGCCGTAGTGCTGGTGTTCCTGGTGATGTACCTGTTCCTGCAGAACCTACGGGCGACCTTGATTCCCACCATTGCCGTGCCGGTGGTACTGCTGGGTACCTTCCCGGTGCTGCTGTGGTTCGGCTTTTCCATCAACATGCTGACCATGTTCGCGGTGGTGCTCGCTATCGGCCTGCTGGTCGATGACGCCATCGTGGTGGTGGAGAACGTCGAGCGGCTGATGAGCGAGGAGCGTTTATCGCCACTCGAGGCCACGCGCAAATCGATGCAGCAGATCACCGGCGCGCTGGTGGGTATCGGCACGGTGCTGACGGCAGTCTTTATCCCGATGGCCTTCCTCGATGGATCTACGGGTGTGATCTACCGGCAGTTCTCCGTGACCATCGTCGCGGCGATGATTCTTTCGGTGATCGTCGCACTCTCGCTGACCCCGGCGCTGTGCGCCACGCTGCTGCGCCCGGTCGATGCCAGTGCGCATGGCATAGGTGCGAAGCTGCTCGCGGGTTTCAACCGCGCCTACCTGCGCACCCACCAGCGTTACCGCAACACGGTGCAGCGCATGCTGGGGCGCACTGGGCGATTCATGGTGGTATACGGGTGCCTCGCGGCGCTAATGGGCGTGCTGTTCATCCGCCTGCCAACTTCGTTCCTGCCCGCCGAGGATCAGGGCTTCATGCTGGTGTTCGTGCAGGCGCCGGTGGGCGCGACCGCGATCCGCACCAGGCAGGTGCTCGACAAGGTTCAGGATCATTTCCTCGACACCGAGAGCAAGCTGGTCGATTCGGTGTTCACGGTGCAGGGCTTCAGCTTCAGCGGCTCCGGCCAGAACGCCGGCATTGGTTTCATCCTGCTCAAGGACTGGGACCTGCGCCCGCGCGCCGACCAGAGCGTGGGGGCGGTCGCCGCTCGCGCCTGGATGCCCTTCAGCCAGATCAGGGACGGTCTGGTATTTCCGATCGTGCCACCCGCCGTCAGCGAGCTGGGCAACTCCACCGGGTTTGATTTTTACCTGAAGGACGAGGGCGGCGGCGGACATGAGGCGCTGCTTGCCGCGCGCGACCAGCTGTTGGGTCTGTTGTCGAAAGATGCGCGCCTCAACGGCGTGCGCGCCAACGGTTCGGAGGATTCACCACAGTATCGGCTCGATATCGACGCGGCGCGCGCCAGCACGCTGGGCGTGTCGCTTGACGAGGTGAACGACACGCTGGCGATGGCCTGGGGCGGCCGCTACATCGACGATTTCATCGACCGCGGCAAGGTTAAGCGCGTCTACGTGCAGGCGGATGCGCCGTTCCGCATGAACCCCGAGGACTTCAACCTCTGGTACGTGCGCAGCACGGTAGGCAAGATGGTGCCGGTGCCGGCGTTCACGGCCGCGCACTGGGAATTTGGCTCACCGGAACTGGAGCGTTACAACGGGGTGGCTGCGTTCAACATCAACGGCCAGGCGGCGCCCGGGGTGTCATCGGGAACCGCCATGAAAATCGTCGAGGACACGGCGGCCAGGCTGCCCGCCGGGTTCCGGGTGGAATGGACCGGCCAGTCCTACGAGGAGCGCGCCGCCGGCACGCAGACGCCGATCCTGTACACCATGTCGCTGGTCATCGTGTTCCTGGCGCTCGCCGCCCTGTACGAGAGCTGGGTGATGCCGATTCCGATCCTGCTGGCCGTGCCGCTGGGCATTATTGGCGCGGTGTTTGCGACGTCACTGCGCGGCCTGGAGCGCGACATCTACTTCCAGGTCGGCATGCTCACCACCATCGGGCTCGCCAGCAAGAATGCCATCCTGATCGTCGAATTCGCCAAGCTGAACATGGACGCGGGCACTGAACTGGTCGAGGCCACGCTGCACGCCGTCCACGATCGCCTGCGGCCGATCGTCATGACCTCGCTGGCCTTCGGCTTTGGCGTGCTGCCGCTCGCGCTCGCCCATGGTGCCGGGGCCGGCGCCCAGCGGGCTATCGGTACTGGCATTTTCGGCGGCATGCTTGCCGGCACGGTCCTCGGCGTGCTGTTCGTGCCGGTGCTGTTCGTGTTCATCCAGCGGCTGTTTGGTCGCAAGCGCCCGGCAGCTACTACCTAGGCAATCCGCCGTATTTCGGGTGATAGGGCCCGTACGGCAGCCCGCGGTTTTCCGGGTTGAAGAGCTGCGCGTTGGCCAGCCGGCATACGCCGTGCGAGACGTCCATCTTTGAGCTGGCTACCTGGGCAATGGCCGCGACAATCAGCTCGGCCAGGAAATTGCCCCCCGAGCTGTTGGAATTATTCTGCGCTGTGGCCGAGCCTTCCCACAACAGCGTCGCGCTGCGCGTGTCGACCAGCTTCGCAGCGACCGTCACGACTGCATTGCTGCTAATCAGCTGGAATTTGCTGCCGTACTGCTTGAGGTCGAGGTACAGCACGGCGTCAGCCCCGATGATCTCGGCCACCTTGGCGAGCGGAATCTGCTGCATCTCCCCGGCGGTCGGCATGCCATTTGCCTTCAGGTACTGGTCGATGACAGCGACCGGAAAGACGTAATAACCCAGCTCGGCCAGCGGCTGTGTGACGGTCGACAGATAGCTGTAGGTGCCTTCGACCGCCGTGCTCTCGTTCAGCGGCGGCAGCACCAGGATCGAGCGCGGCGGATGCGCGCGGTAGTTGGAGTAATCGTAGCCCTGCTGCGTGGCGCAGCCGCCGAGGGCCAGGAGCAGCGCAATCGCTGCCAACCGCCACGGGGCGCTGCGCGTCACGGCTTGACCAGATTCGCCAGCAGGCGATCGGCGAATACCGCCGATTCGGGAAACTCGGCCTTTTCCGTCAGCAGCTCCTGCCTGGCCAGGTCCTGCTTGCCCAGCTCAAAATACAGATAGCCCAAATGTGCATGCCAGCCAGGCGGCAGTCGCTGGTTCGCCGCGCGGGCCTTCTGGAAATCCTGCTCCAGCGCCTCGACCTGCCGCTCCGGGGGCATATTTCCCGCAGGTGCATAGGAAGCGTAGATCAGCTCCTCGTAACTGCCCCAGGTGTATAGATGCGTCTGTTGCGTGGCGCAGCCGCCCAGCAGCAGGGCTGCGGCCAGCGTTGCGGCCCTGTTCATGGAGAGCGTTTCGCCGGGTTCCACTTGCCCTGTTCGACGCCCGCCACCAGCCGATCGATCGCTTCGCGTATGGCGAGATCCAGCACCTTGCCATTCAGGGTCGAGTCGTAGCCTGAGCTGCCGCCGAAGCCGATGACTTCGCGGTCGCTCAATGCATACTCACCGGCTCCCGAGGCCGAGTAGACCACCTGCGAGGTCAGCACATCGACCACGTTGAGCGTGACCTTGGAATACGCGGTCTGCTTCTTGCCGCTGCCCAGTATGCCGAATAGCTGCTGGTCGCCGGTTTCCTTGCGGCCAAACTCGACCACATCGCCGGTGATCATGTATTCGGCGCCCTGGAGAGCCTGCTGCTTGCCGCTGAGCCGGGCCTCATCGGCCAGCCCCGCCATGTTGTCGCGATCGAGGACGTTGAACCGGCCGGTCTCCTGCAGGTGGCCAATCAGGATAGTCTTGGCCTGGCCACCGAGGCGATCGACGCCATCGGAAAAAATGCCGCGCAGGTAAGCGGAACGATTGTCGAACTTGCCGACTGCAAGGGCAGCTTGCGGGCCGACGTAGGTAGCGGCGGTGGCAGCAGCCGCTGGCTTGGTCACTTCCAGCGCCTGATGCGATTCGGTCGCACAGCCGGCCAATAGGGACAGCGTGGCGGCGGCAATCAGTGCCGCGGATCGGTTGATTCCTGACATGTTTGGCTCCTTAGGTGCTATCGAACGACCGTCGCACCTACAGATCGGTTAGCGACAGTCTACAGTTCGCGCTACCCATCCGCGCCCGTATTTCAGGCTAGCCGCGTGGGACAAATGAGGCGTAAGATCCCTGCTTGCTGCCAGCAGCAGAGGGGATGCCGATGACGATCCAATTTACCCTGAACGGTAAACCGGCCACGAGCCAGGCCGAGGGCGATACGCCCCTGCTGTGGGTGATCCGTGACGAGTTTGGTTTTACCGGAACGAAGTTCGGATGCGGTGCCGGCCTGTGCGGAGCCTGTACCGTGCACCTTGAAGGCCAGCCCGTGCGTTCCTGCCAATTGCCGTTGTCGGCAATTGCCGGCAAGAAGATCAGTACCATCGAGTCGCTGTCGAGTGATAATTCACATCCACTGCAAAAGGCATGGATCGAACACGACGTGCCGCAATGCGGCTATTGCCAGTCCGGGCAGCTCATGAGTGCCGCGGCCCTGCTCTCCAGCAACAAGAACCCCACCGACGCGGATATTGATACGGCCATGAGCGGCAATATCTGCCGCTGTGGCACCTATCCGCGTATCAGAGCCGCCATCAAGGATGCTGCCTCCGCGATGCGCAAGGCTTAAGGGAGTCGTCATGAGACACGCAAAACAGCATCGGGGGCCGGTCAGCCCCGCACGGCGCGAGTTCCTCAAGGGTTCGGCGACCGTCGGTGGCGGGCTGATGCTCGGCATGACGCTGCCGGGCCTGCTGCCTGGCGCTGAAAGCGCTGACACCGTGCATGCGCCCAATGCCTGGGTGCACATCTCTGATGGCAATGTCATTACGCTGCTGTGCGCTCGTTCCGAAATGGGTCAGGGCGTGTACACCTCCATGCCCATGCTGATCGCCGAGGAACTCAACGTCGATCTGAATCAGATCAAGGTGGCCTTTGCGCCGCCAGCCGCGGTCTATGCCAATGGCTTGATCGGTGCGCAGATCACGGGCGGGTCTTCATCGGTACGCGACGGCTGGGAGAAGCTGCGCATTGGGGGCGCGCAGGTACGCGAAATGCTCATCAGTGCCGCGGCCAAAAAATGGAACGTCGATCGCGCCACCCTCAAAGCCGCGCACGGCGTGGTCAGTGGCGGCGCCAAGCGGGCCACCTACGGTTCGCTGGCGGCGGCGGCTGCCATGCTCCCGGTGCCCGAGAAGGTCACACTCAAGGATCCAGGTGAATTTCGCATCGTCGGCAAGCCCACCAAGCGGCTGGATACGCCCTCGAAAGTGAATGGCAGCGCCGAATTCGGTATTGACGTGAAACTGCCACGCCTGGCGTATGCGGCCATCGAACAATGCCCGGTAATTGGCGGCAAGGTCCGCAGTTTTGACGGCGACACGGCCGGAAGATTGCGCGGGGTCATCGACGTGGTCAGCATCGGCGATGCTGTGGCCGTGGTGGCAGACACCTATTGGCACGCCAAGAAAGCCCGTGATGCCCTGAAGGTGGTCTGGGATGAAGGTTCCGGTGCGAAACTGAATTCGACCGACATGATGCAGGGCTTGCGTGATGCCGCGGGAAGTGGCCTGTTGATCCCGGTGCGCAAACCGCTTGGCGATGTTGCTGAAGCCATGAAGGGTGCGGTCAAAAAGGTATCGGCTGAGTACAGCCTGCCGTTGCAGGCGCACGCACCACTAGAGCCGCAGAATTTCACCGCCAGCTTCGAGAACGGCAAGTGCCTGCTGATCGGGCCGACGCAATTCCAGCAGGGCGCGCAGGGTGCGGTCGCCGCTGCGCTCGGGATCAAGCCCGAGGACATTACGCTCAAGACCACTTTTATTGGCGGCGCGTTTGGCCGGCGCCTGGAACTCGATTTCATTGTCCAGGCTGCGATGGTCTCCAAGGCAGTGGGTCGGCCGATCAAAGTGCTGTGGACGCGCGAAGATGACATGAAGCACGATTTTTATCGGCCGATGGCGTTCAATCAGTTGCAGGCCGGTCTGGATGCGGCGGGCACGCCTGTGGCGCTGACCTACAAGGTGACCTCGCAATCGGTGACCCAGCGTGCGTTCGGCCTGCCCAAGGACACGCTCGATCCCTTCATGGTCGAGGCCGCTGTGGCGCCCTACAACATTCCCAACACCAGTCACGATCTGGTCATTCACGACACTGGACTGCGGGTGGGTTACTGGCGCGCGGTCAGCCACAACATGAATGCTTTTGCCAACGAGAGCTTCATGGATGAGCTGGCGGTTGCCGCCGGCAAGGATCCGGTGCAGTACCGTTTGAGTCTGCTGGCGGATAAGCCGCGGTTCATACATGTACTGCAGCTCGCCGCCGAAACGGCGAACTGGGGTGCGGCATTGCCAGCGGGCAGTGCGCGCGGCGTCGCCTTGATGGAAGGCTACGATACCTACATGGCGCAGGTCGCGCAGGTGTCGATCGACAAGGGCGAAGTGAAGCTGCAACGCGTGGTGGTGGTGGCTGATCTGGGCCGGATGGTCAATCCGGACACGGTATTGGCGCAGATCCAGTCGAGCGTGATCTTCGGCATGTCCGCCGCCCTGCTGCATCAGATCACGATCAAGAATGGTCGCGTCGAACAGTCCAACTTCAATGATTTCCAGGTGGCGCGCATGAACCAGGTGCCGCAGATCGACATCGTGCTGGTGCCAAGCACGGAAAAGCCGGGGGGAATCGGCGAGCCCGCCACGGCCCTGATAGGCCCGGCGATTGCCAACGCCGTGTTCGCCGCCACCGGCAAGCGCATTCGCACGCTGCCGATTACTGCCGAGGCGATGAGCGCAGCCTAGGCAGCGGGCCTTCCGCTCACTGCGCCTTGGCACCCGAAGCAATCGGCATGCGGACGGCACGCCAGCCGGCGATGCCATCTGGCATGAGTCATGCGTTGCGATACCCCAATGCCCGCGCATCCCTGGCTGCCAAGGATGACGTACCACGCCGCGGTGACGGCCGTGGTCGCGATGGTGTGGCGTGGCGGTGCGCTTTGCGCACTGTCTGACGCTCGTTACAATGGCTGCCCATTTACTACCAAGAGAACCACTATGGTGGCGAAGCGAAAGGCAGGGGGCAGGCGAGTAAAGCGTCGGGGCTGGTCGGCGGCGGAGGTCAGGCAGTTGCGGGCGTTGGCGGGGCGAAAGTCACTGCAGCAGATTGCGAAGGCGCTGGGTCGTACGGTGATGGCGACGCGGCGCAAGGCGACGACGCAGGGGATTTCGCTGGCGATGAAGGGTTGATCGTCAGGCTAGCGCTGTAGTCGCCGGCGGGTGGGTGCGAGTGGAGCAAGTGCTGTGAAGCGCAGGGTCGTGTTACTGGTGTTAGGCCTGCCTCTGGCCGCTGGCGTCTGGGGCGCTGCCGTAGCACGCGCGGCGGAAAGAGTGCAGCGCGTGGCCAATGACGAGTACGGGTTCAGTCTGGAATTTCCAGCGCAGGAGGCGGTGTGTGTGGCCTCGTCGGGGAGTCATCCACATGGTCTCTTCATCCGGCCCGGGCGCGCGAAGGAAGAGTGCCAGTCTGAGAAGCTGGGTCCGGCTGAGACCTCGATGGGGATCTGGGCGGATTACAACACGACTTTTGTGCGCTCGTTGAATGAGCTGGTTGCGTATGAGTGTTCTGGGGCTGCGGGGGCTACCTCCTGGAAGGCCAGATGGGTGGTCAGAAATCTGCGCATACCCGGGCATCCGTCCCGGGCGTGCAGTCGGGTGACCGCCAACGGGTCCGTGGCTGTTGTCGTCCTGACGCAGGCGGGTGCCTGGCCGGATGAGGGTGGGGATGAAGCGCTGCCGAGTCCATACATCAACTACACGGTCACCCTGACTGCAATGCCGGCGAAGCTGAAGGCAGCGTTGCCCAGGTTTGCGGCCCTTGTGAAGAGTATCCGGCTCAGGCAGCCGGAGTGATTATTTCTTCGGAACGGGCTCGGTGCCGGCTGCACTGCACTTGGCGAATTTCTTGGTCTTGATGTCACGGCACTGTCCGCTTGGGGCCGGAGTCGTGCACAGTTTGGCCTCAACAAACCTGCCGTGGTCGCGACACTTACCGGCCGAATCCAGGGCAGGGGTGGCGTAGGCGGTTCCGGCGGCACACATCGCGAGCAGTGAAATCAGCAGTAACTTGCGAGGCATCGTGATCTCCTTATTTTGTCTGGATCCTGCCGCGCGAATCATGCATGGCCGCAGGCCCGTCGGCAAGTCGGGCGTGGGTAGTCGGGGCGAGCGCGAATGCTGGGCGATCGCGCTGGGCTGCGCGATGGTAACTGTGTTGCCGTTGTGCTGGGGCGACGAGTTACCCTCTGACCCGCCAGCCGTCACACCTTACCGTCCGAGCGTGTCGACGCCGGCGGCGCTGTCGGCGCCGGGGTGGCTCGAAGCGGAAGCCGGCTTTCTGCGGGTGGGCAGTTCGGGCCTGAACCTTCGCGAGAGTTTCCCGTATTCACTGAAGCTGGCATTCTCAACTGATTGGGGCATCCGCGTGGGTGGTGAGGCCCTGGTTCGCGGCAGCAATGCACAGGGTGAGACGGCGACGGGATTCGGGGATACGTCACTGGTGCTGAAGCGGCGCTTCGCGATGAACGATCACTCGGCCTTCGGTCTTGAACTCGATGGTAGTTTTTCGACGGCGCCCGCAGAGCTGGGCATCGGGAGTGGCGGCACGGATGTCAGCGTCAATGGTATTTACAGCGCCGATATCGGTGTGCTGCATACGGATGTGAACCTGTTGGTCACTCGCCTGGCGCGTAGCGCGGCCGATGAGAACCAGGTGCAAACCCTGTACGCGGCGGCGCTATCGGGAAACCTCAACACGCGTTGGGGCATCGTCGGGGAGCTAGCGGGTACGCGCCAGCGCGGCGCCGATCCGACGGCGCAGGGGTTGTGCGCGGCGAGCTACAGTCCGACACGCGCGATCACCTTTGATGGGGGTGTGGCAAAGGGCTTCCTGTCGGGCTCCGCGTCGTGGTCGGCGTTTCTGGGTGTTAGCGCGCTGGTTGGGCGCGTGTTTTGAGTCTACAAGCGCCGTCGGGCACTGGTTTGACGGGCCGGACTGCACTGGCGATGATGCAACCCATGGATCCCCAATGAGCGCATCCGCCAAAGCGGTCTTCCTCAGCTATTCCTCGCAGGACGCGGACGACGCACGGCGTATCTGCGCTGCGCTGCGCGCCGCCGGTATCGAGGTGTGGTTCGATGAGAGCGAACTGCGTGGCGGCGACGCCTGGGATGCCTCGATCCGCAGGCAGATCAGGGACTGCGCGCTGTTCGTGCCGATCATTTCAGCGAGCACGGACGCGCGCAGTGAAGGCTATTTCCGGCTGGAATGGCGACTCGCGGTTGAGCGTTCGCACCTGATGGCAGATGACCAGTTATTTCTGCTGCCCGTGGTGATTGACGCAACACCGGAAGCCTCGGCCCGCGTGCCTGACCGGTTTCGCGAGCTACAGTGGTCGCGCTGCGAGGGTGGCGAGCCGCCGCCTGCTTTTATCAAACACCTGAGGCAGGTGCTCTCGCGATTCGCGCCACCGGCGGCGGCGCCCAAGCTTTAGCAGGCCCCCCCCCAGGCGGCGGCGCCCGGCCAGCGCGCCAGGCAGGCGGCGGGTTCACCACAGGCGGCAGTGGGC
>JANMWZ010000035.1:0-62705 GCA_031441585.1 Gammaproteobacteria bacterium | reverse complement strand
AGCACCTTTTCGAAGTGCGCCCGCAATTCCTTCAGATACTGATCTGAGCCCGACCCCTGGAACAGCTTGGCGGCAAAGCTGGCGCCGGGCTTCAGGGTCTTGCATACGGTGTCGAGCGCCAGCTCGAGAAAGTAGATCGATGAGGCCTGGTCGGCTGAAGTGATGCCGGTGATGTTCGGTGCGATATCGGAAATGATGAGATCAAACCTGCCGCCGTCCAGCCAGGCTAGCAGCTGCTGCACGATCGCGTCGTCGGTGAAATCCCCCTGGATGAAATCGACGTTCGGGAGGGCGTCCATGGGCAGGATGTCAGTGGCCAGCACACGTCCCTTCCGGCCGACGAGCTTGCCCGCCACCTGCGACCAGCCGCCGGGTGCGGAGCCCAGATCCATGATGCGCATGCCGGGGCGGATCAGTCGGTCTTTTTCGTTCAATTCAATCAGCTTGTAGGCCGAGCGCGAACGATAGCCGTCCTTCTGCGCCTGCTTGACGAAGGGGTCGCTGAGGTGTCGCGACATCCAGCTGGCGCTGCTTTTTGTACGAGCCATTTTTCAGCGGTAACCTAAGCGCTAGAATGGCGGCATTCTACCCCCTCTGCCGGATTGACCGGCCAGGAAGTGCGCGGTGATCCGCATTACTGAGTTGCCATTGCCGCTCGACTACGCGCCCGAGGCGCTGCGCCAGGCCATTTTGCAGCGCCTGTCGATTGCTGAGGCCGAGTTGCTGGACTTCACCCTGTTCAAGCGCAGCTATGACGCGCGCAAGAAGAACAGCGGCATTTTCTTCATCTGCATCGTCGACGTCACGGTGCGTGACGAACTCGCGGTGCTGCGGCGCTGCGCGGGCGATCGACTGGTGGGTGCCTCGCCGGACACAGCGTATCACCCGCTCGCGCAGGCGCCAGCGCTACTCAAAGAACGTCCGCTGGTCGTGGGGTTTGGTCCCTGTGGGCTGTTCGCCGCGCTGCTGCTCGCGCAGCTGGGCTTCAAACCCATCGTGCTGGAACGCGGCCGCGACGTGCGACGTCGCACCCGCGACACCTGGGCGCTGTGGCAGCGGAACACGCTGACGCCTGAGTCCAACGTGCAATTTGGCGAGGGTGGCGCGGGTCTGTTTTCCGACGGCAAACTCTACAGCCAGATCAAGGATCCGAAATTCTACGGCCGCAAGGTGATGCATGAATTCGTGCGCGCTGGTGCGCCGGCAGAAATTCTCTTCATGAGCAAGCCGCACATCGGTACCTTTCGCCTGACGGGTGTGGTGGCCGCAATGCGCAAGGAGATCATCGCGCGCGGCGGTGAAGTGCGGTTCGAGAGCAGGGTTACCGACCTGCTCATCGAGCATGGCCAGATCGAAGGGGTGATGCTTGCGGGCGGCGAAACCCTGCACAGTCGCCATGTGGTGCTCGCGCTGGGGCACAGCTCCCGCGACACACTGCGCATGCTGGAGCAGCGCCGCGTATTCCTCGAAGCCAAGTCCTTTGCCATCGGTTTCCGAATCGAGCATCCGCAGTCACAGATTGATGTCGCGCGCTTCGGCCGCTTTGCCGGTCATCCTGGTCTTGGCGCCGCCGACTACAAGCTCGTGCATCACGCCAGCAACGGGCGTTCGGTCTACAGCTTCTGCATGTGCCCCGGCGGCACCGTGGTCGCCGCTACCTCCGAGCCGCAGCGCGTGGTCACCAACGGCATGAGCCAGTATTCGCGCAATGAGCGCAATGCCAATTCGGGCATCGTGGTGGCAGTCAATCCTGAGCCGGATTTCCCCGGTGGACCGCTCGCCGGCCTTGCCCTGCAGGAAGCGCTGGAATCGACAGCTTATGTCTTGGGTGGGAGTGATTACTGCGCGCCCATTCAGCTGCTTGGTGATTTCCTGCGCGGCGTCGACTCGCAACAGCTCGGCGCCGTCATTCCCTCGTACCAGCCTGGTGTGTTGCTGGGGGATCTGTCACAGGCCCTGCCGGCCTACGCGATCGATGCCATACGCGAGGCCTTGCCGGTATTCGGCCGTCAAATCCGCGGCTTCGATCGTGAAGACGCCGTGCTAACCGGCGTCGAGAGTCGCACCTCCTCTCCGGTGCGCATTACGCGTGATGCAGAATCGTTGCAGAGCCTCAATGTGCGCGGGCTCTATCCTTGCGGTGAAGGCGCCGGTTACGCTGGCGGCATCCTCTCGGCCGGCGTCGATGGCATCCGGGTGGCTGAAGCGGTGGCGCGGAGCCTGTCATGAAATTCGAAGACATCAAGAAACTTCATCACAAAAAATACCGCGAGGAGTTTGGCTGTTTCCTGCTGGAGGGTGAGCATCTGGTGCAGGAGCTGCAGAAGGCGGCGCTGCATGATGCCCGCCTGCGCAGCAGCGAGATCTATTTCACCGAGGAATATGCGCACTGGATAACCCAGCTCAAGACCCATGTGGTCAATTCACGCCACATGATGCAGCTCAGTGAAACGCGCTCACCGCAGGGCATTGCGGCGCTCGTGCCGCTGTTGGCGGCGCCCGCGCCACCGGCAGGTGAGCGCGCCATCTATCTGCATGAGATCCAGGATCCAGGGAATCTGGGCACCATCCTGCGCACGCTCGCCTGGTTCGGAAAGTTCCGCTGTCTGCTCAGCCCCGATAGCGTGGACCTGCACAATGGCAAGGTGGTGCGCGCCAGCATGGGCGCCATCTTCCATGTGCCGGTAGAAATCGACGTGCCGATGGAAGCCTTGCCGGCGCGCTTCGGGCGTGTCGCCAGCCTGGAGTTCAAGGGGCGGTCGATCGCTACGACGGCGTTCCGCAACTTCGATTGCTACCTGTTTGGCAATGAAGGGCGCGGCCTGCCACGCGCGGCGCTGTCTGCAGTGAAGGCCCAACCCTTCACGATTGCAGGAACCGGGGTTATCGAATCACTGAACGTCGCGGCGACCGTGAATATTTGTCAGTATGAGCTGCACCGGCTTCCCGCCGGGCGAATTCAGGAGCCGACTTGAGTACTTTCCTGCTGACCTTCGGGGCACTGTTCTCGATCGTCAATCCCTTCACGGGCGCGTTCATTTTCTTCGGCGCTACGCGTGAACTCGCGCCGCGCATGCGGGCCCTGGTGTCGCGCTGGGTGGCCATCTACGCCTTCTGCCTCGTCGCGGCATCGCTGTATATCGGTGCCTACGTGCTCGAATTCTTCGGCATCTCGATCCCCGTGCTGCGCGTCGCCGGCGGCATCGTTATCGCGCTGTCGGCGTGGCGGATGCTCTCGCAGCCGGATGCAACGGAGCAGCGTCGCAGCGAGACTCCAAGCCCAACCTCCATCGACGTGGCACCGAGCCGGCTGGCTTTCTATCCGCTGACCATGCCGCTGACTACCGGCCCTGGCACCATCGCGGTAGCCATTTCGCTGGGTACCGGTCGCCCGACCGGGTTTCACACCGCTACGCTCGCCTTCCTGTTCGAGACGGTGTTCGCCGTGGCCGCACTCGCGCTGCTGATCTACTTGCTCTATCGGCACTCGGAGCGGCTCGCGCGGCTGATGGGTGCCACTGGCACCAGCATCGTGGTGCGGCTCTCGGCCTTCCTGCTGTTCTGCATTGGCATCCAGATCTTCTGGAATGGGGCCGCGGAGCTGTTGAGTGCGCTGCCCCTGACTGCGGCCGGCGCCACTCCGGCTGCCACGACCCATTGAAAATCGAGGTGAAAAAATGAGGGTTTTTACCTAACTGAGGCCTGTGCACCCCTGTGCACCCCTGGGCGTGACAGCCCCGTGACACAGGGGCCGGGGCTGGCCGCTAGCCTCGACACCATGAAATTAGCCGAGCTGCACGTATTCCACTTCGACACGGCGGGCGCTATGCCTTCCGCGCAGGAACTCGCGGCTGCCGGATCGCAATCGCAGGCCTGGGTGCTCGCGACCTGCCAGCGCAGTGTCGTGGTGGCCGCGGGCCGCGCGGCCCGCGACGCGGTGGCGCAGCGCCTGCCTGGCGTTGTCGCCGCGCGCAGCTATGAAGGGGCTGAGGCCTACGCCTTCCTGCTGCGTTTCGCCTGCGGGCTGGAGAGCAAGCTGCTGGGCGAAACCGAAATCTTCGGTCAGATCAAGGAATCCTGGCGGGCCTTTTCGGCCGCGCCGAGCCTGCAGTCGCGCCACCTTGCCGGCACAGTGCAATCGCTGTTTCAGGATACGAAAGAAGTGCGCGCCAACCAGCTCGCGGCGCTCGGCAGCGCCTCCTATGGTTCGCAGGTGCGCCGTCTGCTCGGCAGCGTGAGTGCCGGCCCCACGCTGCTGATCGGCGCCGGCCAGCTCGCGCAGTCGGTCGCGCCGTGGATCGAAACCAACGAATTGCTGCTCTGGAATCGCACCACGGACCGCGCGCATGAACTGGCGGCGCTGGTGCAGGAACGCCACGCGCAGCGCGCCTGCCGGGTGCTCGAAGGCGCGCTTGAAGCGGAATTGGCCGCCTGGTCGCAGGCCGGCGATGTGGTGATCTGCGTTCCGGCCGACGCGACCCGCGATGTGGCGCGCATTGCCGCGTGGCGCGCGCGCACTGGGCACACCGGGCGCATCGTGCATCTGGGGCTGGGCACTTCCGGCACCGACAAAGTGGAATCTGGCGAGGCGCTGTGGGCGGACGTACCGGGGCTCACCAGCCTGACGGCGCTCTTCGACATGCTGCGTGCGCAATCCGATCTGCGGGGCGTCCAGGTGGTTCGTGCACGCCGTGCCTGCGCTGAAAAGGCAGTGCTGCGCTCGCTGGGCAGCAACGCCACGCAGCCGCACGGCTGGGAAGATCTCGCCGCTTTTGCCACTATCAGCCCCTGATTCAACGCGGGGCAAACCCTGGATGATCAATCGGCCACTCAGGCTGGGCACACGCCGTTCGTTGCTCGCGCGCGCGCAGAGCAGCGCCGTCGCAATGCAACTGGAGCGTGCGCACCCCGGACTCAAGGTCGAGCTGGTCGGCATCGAGACGCGCGGCGACCGCATTACCGACATCCCGCTCTCACAGGTCGACGGCAAGGAATTCTTCACCGCCGAGATCGATGCGGCACTGCTGGATGGCAGTGTCGACATGACCGTGCATTCCTACAAGGACTTAAGCCTGGAGCGCCCGGCGCGTCTGCACCTCGGCGCTGTGCCGGCGCGGGAGAACCCGCGCGACATCGTCTATTTCGCGCCCGACGTGGCCGCGGTGCTGGAGCGCGGCGGCCGACTTCGTATCGGCAGTTCCTCGCCGCGGCGGGCCGCGTTTGTACCCTCGTTCCTCGAGCGCGCGCTGCCCAGTGCCGCGCAGTCTGCCGGTGGCGCGCGCGTCGAACTCGTTGCGCTGCGCGGCAACGTCGACTCGCGCCTGCGCCGCCTGCGCGAGCCGCGCGGTAGCGAGCGGCAGCTCGATGGCGTCATTCTGGCGTTCGCCGGTGTGTCACGCTTGTGGCAGGACGTGTCCGTGGGCGCAGGCCCGTTGCTGCGCGAGCTGTTGGCCGGCTTGCCGCGCATGCTGTTGCCGCTGAACCTGTGTCCAGCGGCCCCCGCGCAGGGCGCATTGGCAATCGAATGCCGGAGCGACGATGCGCCAACACGCGCGCTGCTGGCGGCCATCGATGATCAGGCGACGCGCACCGCGATCGCCGCCGAGCGTGCGCTGCTGGCGCAGCGCGGCGGTGGTTGTCACCAGCAGTTTGGCGCCACGCAGCTGCAGGTTGACGGACTCGGCGGGCTGCTCTACGTGCGCGCTGCCGATGAGCGCGGTGCGCAGGCGCCGCAGTTGCATTGGCGTGCACCGCCACCGCCGGGCGGCGCGGGTAGCGGAGCTGCCGCAGGCTCGCCGCTGCGATCCTGGGACGGCAGTGCGCAGCCGGCGCCGGCAGTTGAAGCCATCGCGAACGTTGCTGCCTTGTGTGCGCAGCAGCTGGCGCACGGGCGCGCCGCGTTCGTTGCGCATCGTCGAGCTCTGCCCGATTTGCCAGCCGCCGAAGTCAATCGGTGTCCGCATATCTGGGTGTCGGGCACTGAGAGCTGGTTTGCGCTGGCGGCACGCGGCGTGTGGGTGGAAGGCTGCGCCGAGTCACTGGGATTCGCCGCCTTGCGACCTGCGCTGGCCGAAGCGCTGCTCGATCTGCCGCCGCCGCGCGAGTGGCTGGCGCTTACCAGCGCTGAAGCCGTCCAGGGTTGGGGCGAAGTGCCGACGATGGCGACCTACCGGCATGCACAGAGCGGTGCGCCGACGTCCCGGGAGGGCGGCCTGCCATCGCCCGCCAGCGCTACTCACATCTGGTGGCACAGCAGCGTACAGTTCGATCAGTGGCGGCACGCTGTGCGCAGCGATTGTGCCCAGGCCTGCGGTCCGGGCAAGACCGCCGAGCACCTGCGGCGCGCCGGCGTCACGAGGCTGACGGTGTTTCCTTCGGTACGGCATTGGCGGGAGTGGTTGCAGTCGTGAATCTCAAGGCCGGGCAGGGTTCATTGAGCGTGATGCCGGCGCGGCGTGCGCGGCTGATCGCGGCGCTCGCGGCGTTCTGGATACTACTGGTGCTCAGCCTCGGCGCCTGGTGGGTCACTTTTTTTGTGCGCCAGGCGCGCCTGATCGCCGAGTTGCAGTCGATTACCGGGCGCACCGATAGCGCCGTGGCTGCGCAGTGGGCGCGTACGCGCCTGATGCTGATTGGTGAATCGAGTGTGTTTCTGGTGCTGCTGCTGGCGGTGTCGGCGTTGCTGGCCTGGTTCTATATGCGCGAGAGCCGGCGCACGCGCGGCATGCAGGCATTTTTTGCGGCCGTTACCCATGAGCTGCGCACACCGCTGACCAGTATTCGGCTGCAGGCCGAGGCCATTGCCGAAGGCGATCAGCGCGCCACGCTGGCGCGCCGGTTGCTGGAAGATTCCAATCGCCTGGAATCGCAGATCGACAAGACCCTGGAACTGGCGCGCATTGAAGGTGGCGGACCGTTGGCTGAGCAGGCTGTGCCGCTCAATGGTTGGCTCGAGCGCACCCTGGCAACGATCAGTGCCGGGCACGGCGAGCGCGTGACGCTGGCCGTCGAGCTCGATGCGGCCCTGCCCGATATTTCGGCCGATGCGGCCGCCGTGCAGATGATCCTGCGCAACCTGGTGGAAAATTCCGTACGGCATTCGCATCTCGAACGCGTGCAGGTGAGTGTGGCGGCACGCCAGCGCGACGGACAGGTGCTCATCGAATATCGCGACAATGGGGCCGGTTCGGCCGCACCGGCGCGCGAGCTGGGGCGCCTGTTTGAGCGCGGCACGGCCTCGGGTGGTAGTGGCGTCGGACTGTATCTGGTGCGTGCGCTCATGCGGCGCATGGGCGGGCGGGCCGAATTTTTCACCACTCCGGGCGCCGGGTTTCGCGCTGAGCTGCGCTTTGCGGTCAGTGCCGACTGAGGTTGCCGTGAACAACGCTATTCATCTGCTGGTGGTCGAGGATGAGCGCAACGTTGGCGAGACCCTGAGCGAGCGCCTGCAGGCGGCGGGTTACCGCGTGACGTTGGCCGAGAGCGCCGCGCGCGCGCGCCAGGCCTGGCGCAGTGAGGCGCCAAAGCTGGCGTTGCTCGATGTGGGTTTGCCCGATGGCAACGGCTTTGCGCTGGCGCGTGAGTTGCGCGCGGCCGCGCCGCAGACCGCCATCATTTTTCTCACCGCGCATGGCAACCCCGAGGAGCGGGTGCGGGGCCTCGAAATCGGCGCCGACGACTACCTCACCAAGCCGTTTCATTTTCGCGAGCTGCTGCTGCGCATTCAAAATTGCCTGAAGCGGGCACAGGATCTGGCCGATCTGCCTGGTGAAGTGCGCGGCATGCTGCGCATCGGCCGTGCACAGGTCGACTTCGAGCGCTATAGCGCTGAAGTGGCCGGCGAGCACCATGCACTGACACATAAGGAGTGCGCAGTGCTGCGTCTGCTCGCCAGCCGCGTCGGCAAGGCCGTGAGCCGCGATGAGATACTCGATCGTGCCTGGTCGGCCGATGAGTTTCCAACCTCGCGCACCGTCGATAATTTCATCGTGCGCCTGCGGCGGCTGGTCGAGGTGGACGCCGCCGAGCCGCGTGTTATCCGCAGCATACGCGGCGTGGGTTATTTATTGACTGAGGTGGGACGTGACTGAGACATTGCTGGCAGCGGCGTTGGGGCGGCACAATACGCGGCGGCCGCCGCTGTGGTTCATGCGCCAGGCGGGGCGCTATCACCGGCATTATCAGGCCTTGCGGGCGCGCCACGATTTCATCAGTCTGTGCAAGCAGCCGGAGCTGGCGCTGGCCGTGACCATGGGGCCCATCGAAGATTTCGATTTCGATGCCGCGATACTTTTTTCTGATCTGCTGTTTCCGCTCGAAGCGATGGGCATGGGTCTCAGTTACGAACCGGGCCCAAAACTGGGCTGGCATCTGCAGAGCAGCGCCGATCTGCCGCGACTGCGCGGTGGTGCGGCCGCTGCCGCGCACATGGAATTTCAGGCCGAGGCACTGCGCCTGTTGCGGCCGCGATTGGCGAGCGACAAGGCGCTCATCGGCTTTGTCGGCGGGCCCTTCACGCTCTACGCTTACGCGGTGGCGGGTTCGCATGAAGGCTTTGCGCGGCAGGGCCCAGCCGGACTCGACGACGGCCTCTATGAGGGGTTCTGTGAGCGTCTGGTGGAGCTGTTGGCCGCAAACATGGTGTTGCAGGCGCAGGCGGGCGCTGACTGCGTGGCGCTGTTTGACACCGCCGCCGGTGCGCTCGACCCCGGGCAATTCGCGCGGCACGCGGTCGGTCCGCTGGCGCAGGTGGTGGCACAGTTCCGGCGCAGCTGCCCGCGCACACCGCTGATCTACTACTCGCGTGATACCGGCCCGGCACACTGGCGTGCACTCGAGCCGCTTGATCTGCAATGCATGGGTGTCGACTGGCGCCACGACCTGGCCGACACGCTGCGCGCGCAAACGCCGCGCTGGTGTATACAGGGCAATATCGATCCGGATTGGCTGCTGCTGCCGGCGGCCGAACTTGAATCAAAGGTGCGCGGCGTGTTTGCCCGCGTTGCCGCGCTGCCGCAGGCAGTGCGCTCGGCCTGGGTGTGCGGGCTCGGGCACGGTGTGCTGCAGCACACGCCCGAGGACAATGTGCGTCTGGTCATTCGTCTGCAGCGCGAGATGTTTTCTTGAACGCCGTGCAGCGCCGGGCCCAGTCGGCCAAGTACGACGTGGCCGGGCCGCGCTATACGAGCTATCCCACAGTGCCCTACTGGGACGAAACGCCCAGCGAGCAGCAGTGGCTGGAGCGGGTCGGCGCGGCCTTGCAGGCAGGCATCGGCAACGGGCACGGGGCTGGCATTTATGTGCACGTGCCGTTTTGCCGCGCACTGTGCACTTTCTGTGGCTGCAACACCCGCGTGACGCGCACCCACACCATCGTGCAACCCTATGTGCGTTCGGTGCTCAGTGAATACGCACTCTATCGCGAACGACTCGGTGTGATGGAGCTGGATATTGGTGAACTGCACCTGGGTGGTGGCACGCCGACATTTCTCAACCCCGATGAATTGGGCGAACTGGTGGGTGGTCTGCTCAGCGCCTCGCGGCTGCGGCCCGACGCGGTGTTGTCGATTGAAGTCGATCCGCGAGTGACCAGCAGGGAGCAGCTGTCGCTGCTGGCGCAATATGGCTTCAAGCGCATCAGCCTCGGCGTCCAGGATTTCGACCCGCGCGTGCAGGCGATCGTCAACCGCGTGCAAAGTGTCGAGCAGGTGCGCAGCGTGACCGAGCAGGCGCGTACGCTCGGCTTCAACAGCGTCAACTTCGATCTTATCTACGGCCTGCCGTTGCAGACGCTGGCAAGTATCGAAGCGACGATGGACGCGGTCTGCACGCTGCGTCCCGATCGCATCGCGCTCTATGGCTATGCTCACGTGCCCTGGATCAGGCCCGGGCAGCGACGTTTTACCGAGGCCGATCTGCCCGAAGGCGAGGCCCGGCGCGCGCTCTATGATCTGGGGCGCCAGCGACTGGAAAGCGCCGGCTATCGCGAAATCGGCCTCGATCATTTCGCGCTCGAGACCGACAGCCTGTGGACCGCTGCGCGCAGCAACCTCATGCATCGCAACTTCATGGGCTATACCGATGCCTACACGCGCCCGCTTCTGGGTCTGGGCGTGTCGGCCATTGGCGATGCCGGTGACGCCTTTGCCCAGAACGAGAAGGATTTACAGCCCTACCAGGAACGCATCGCGCGCCGCGAGTTGCCCCTGCACCGTGGCCACCTGCTCGACGCCGAGGACCGGGTGCTGCGTCGGCACATTCTCAATCTGATGACACGGATGGAAACCCGCTGGGTGGGCGAGGACTACACGCCGTTTCTGGAGAGTGTTGCCGAGCGGCTTGCGGAATTTGCTACCGACGGGCTGGTGGAACTGGCCGCCGAGCACTGCCGCGTGACCGAAGCGGGCCGCCCGTTCCTGCGCAACATCTGCATGGCCTTCGATGCCCGCCTGGCGCGCCGCAGTCCTGATCGGCCGCTGTTCAGCAGCACCAGCTGAGCTGAGCGCTGCCGCCGGGTTACATCGGCTTGAGGACCGCCATAATAATTATCGGCAGCACCAACGCCAGCGCGGCTTCGTTGAAGAACCGCAGTACCAGGCCACTGGGGAGTGCGGCGCCCGCACGCATGCGCTGCACGAACAGTCGGCAGGCGATGTGATAGGCAATCAGGCCGAGCACCAACAGCAGCTTGATGCGCAGCCACAGGCCCGAATAAGCATAGGCTTGCCATAACCACAGCCCAAAGCCCAGGGCGAACAGTGCCATCAGCGTCATGAAGCCATAGAGGCGCCCCGCCATGATGACCAGGCGGCGCACGTCCTCTCCCGCATCACTGCCTTCGCGGTAGTGAACAAAGATTCGCGGCAGATAGAAGATGCCGGCCATCCAGGCCATGACGCCCAGGATATGAAAACTCTTGATCCACAGCATGGGCGCCATCCTGCCTGTTTGCGGACCAGTCACGCAAGCGGGCTGAACTTGCCCTAGACTTCTGCCGGCATGTCCGCACCGCCTTCAACAACCGCCCGGGTCAACGACGCGCCGGCCCCGGGTCCGCCAGCTCTGTGGATACGGGCCCTGGGGCGCGTGCCCATGCCGCTGATGTATGCGCTGGCCGCCTTGCTGGCCTGGCTGCTGCGTTACGGGTTTCGATTTCGGTTGCAGGTGGCGCGTGACAACCTGCGCCGCGCGTTGCCTGAACTCGATGAGCCGGCGCGCGAGCGCGTGTTGCGCCGTCAATACCAGAAACTCACCGAAGTGATCGTCGAGCTGCCCTGGACCAGCATCGCTACGGCCGAGCAGGTGCGCGCCCACCTGCGATTTACCAATCTGCCGGAAGTTCACGCCGATCTGGCCGCGGGCCGTCCAGTGCTGGTGCTGGCCGCCCACCTCAGCAACTGGGAGTGGATGCTGCACGGCCTGGCGGTCGACATGGGCGCGCCGGTCTACGCAGCCTACAAGCCGCCGCACAGCGCACGCGCTGACCGGGTGATGCTGGCACTGCGCTCACGTCTGGGCATACGCATGTTGCCTGCCAAAAAACTGGTGCGGGAATTATTGCGCCTACGCGGCACGGCGCATGTCACTGGCATGGTGGCCGATCAGATGCCCACCAGCAGCGGCGGGCGCGTGTGGCTGAAGTTTCTGGGACGCGACACGGCGTTTTTCCCGGGGCCCGCCGAGATTGCGCGGCTGGGCAACTACCGCGCCTACTTCGCTGCGCAGCGCCGCGTACGCCGCGGTTACTACGAGGTGCAATTCGAAGCACTCAACGCGCCGGGTGAAATTCTGGCGGTGCGCACGTTCACCGAGCGCTATGCCGCGCATGTCGAAGCCCTGATTCGCGAGCAACCGGAGGAGTGGGCCTGGACCCATCGGCGCTGGAAGCTGCAGCCGCCGTGAATGCACGCCTGATCATCCTGGCGATCTGCCAGGGGCTGTTCCTGACCAACAACGTAACGCTGATGGCCGTCAACGGGTTGGTGGGCCTGTCGCTGGCGCCAGTTCCCTGGCTCGCCACTTTGCCGATAATGGCCTACGTGAGCGGCGCGGCTTTGTGCACCCGATTGGTGGCCCGTCATCAACTGCGCTGGGGCCGCAGGCGTGCGTTCCAGGTCGGGCTGATGGTGGCCGTCGCCGCCAGCGTGCTCGCCTGCTTTGCCGTCGCCACCGGCCGTTTCTGGTTGCTGGTGGCGGCGACGGCCAGCGCCGGCTATTACAGCGCTAACGCCTCGCTGTACCGGTTCGCAGCCGTGGAACTGGTCAGGCCGGCCTTTCACTCGCGGGCCATTGCCTGGGTCCTGGCGGGCGGGATCATCGGCGGCATTGCCGGTCCGAATCTGGCGCGCGTGACCAAGGACCTTGCCGGTGTACCCTTTGTCGGCGCGTATGCGGCCTTGGCTGGTGTCGGCCTGCTTGGCCTGCTGTTGGTGTCCTGCATCGAGTTCCCGACGCTCGAACAGCCCACTCCAGGCCTGCCTGGTCGCAGCGCCTGGCAACTGGTGCAGCAACCGGCATTTATTGTGGCAGTGATTATTGCTGCGCTTGGCTACGGCGTCATGAATCTGCTGATGGCTGCCACACCCATCGCGATGACTCAGTGCGGCCATCACTTTGCCGCTACTGCGATGGTCCTGGAGTGGCACGTGCTGGGCATGTTCGTGCCGAGTTTTCTGACCGGGTCACTGATTCGCTGCTTCGGAATCAGACTCGTGATGGCCGCTGGTGCGAGCTGTTATGGAGCCTGTATTGCCATCGCGCTGGCGGGGGTATCGCTCATGCACTTTGCCGCGGCGTTGATGTTGCTGGGTGTGGGCTGGAACTTTCTTTATGTAGGCGGCACGACTCTGCTGACTACCACCTACCAGCCTCACGAGAAGACACGCGCCCAGGCGACCATGGATCTGTGCGTATTTTCGACCATGGCTGTGACCTCGCTAAGTTCCGGTGCACTGGTGAGCGCCGGTGGCTGGAACACGCTCAATCTGACTTCGCTGCCGCTGCTGCTGATTATTGCGGTGGCTATTCGCAGCGTGCCTCGCGCCCGCAGGAGTAATTGCCCATGACAGACACTACCTTTGGCGGCCACTGTCATTGCGGCGCCGTGCGCTACCGCTGCGGCGCACCCCTGTATCCGGCCACACTGTGCCATTGCGAATCCTGCCGCCGGGTCGCCGGCGCGCACGCGGTGGCGTGGGACCGTCCCGGCGACGGCTTGCGGCAATTTCCAGGGACGAGTAGGGTTTGAAGCGGGTCCGGTACATCGGTCAGGCAAGCGAGGTAGAAGAACATGTCGCGACGCTACAAAATTCTTGGCGGAATCCTGGCGTTCGTGGCCGTGACCCTCGCGGCGCTCGCGCTTTATGTCAGCCACGATTCCGCCTGCCAGCCGGCCCAGGCACTGCCTGCTGACGCGCAGCGCATGAAGGCGATTGTTTATCGCTGCTACGGCGGCCCCGAGGTGCTCAAGTTCGAGGACGTCGAAAAGCCGGCGCTGGCGGATAGTAAAGTACTGATCAAGGTGCAGGCAGCGTCGGTGAACCCGCTCGACTGGCATTACATGCGAGGCCTACCGTATATCGTGCGAATCGAGGCTGGCGTGGGCGCGCCCGAAAATATCACCATGGGTGTCGACTTTGCCGGCATCGTCGAAGCAGTCGGGAAAGGCGTCAAACGGTTCAAGCCTGGCGACGAGGTGTTCGGCGCGAAAGGCGGCGCCTTCGGAGAATATGTGAGCATGGCCGAAGATAGGGCGCTTACGCTTAAGCCGGCTAACATGACGTTTGAGCAGGCGGCGGCGGTGCCCATTGCCGCCATCACCGCTCTGCAGGCGCTGCGCGATAAGGGGAAGATCCAACGGGGGCAGAAAGTGCTGATCAATGGCGCCTCAGGCGGAGTGGGCACTTTCGCCGTGCAGATCGCCAGGTCATTCGGTGCCGAGGTAACCGGCGTATGCAGCACCCGCAATACGCAGCTGGTGGGCTTGATTGGCGCCGATCACGTCATTGATTACACACGCGAGGATTTCACGCGCGGCTCGCAACATTACGATCTGATAGTCGACACCGTCGGCAATCGCTCATTGTCTGAGCTGCGGCGCGTCCTGACACCCGCGGGTACTGTTGTCAATGTCGGCGGACCGAGCAACGGAGAATGGCTCGGGCCTTTGACGGGGCTGATCAAGGCCATGCTGTATTCGCCGTTGGTAAGCCAGAAATTTACCTTCGTGCTGGCAGAGCTGAACCAGAAGGACCTGGAGGTGCTGCGCGAGCTGATGCAGGCGGGCAAGTTGACGCCGGTGATCGACAGGCGGTATCCACTAAGCGAGGTGCCGGCGGCAATCGAGTATCTGGAGGCCGGGCACGCTCGGGGAAAAGTGGTAATAAATCTGGAATAGAACGGTAGTGCGCGTTAAAACCTGATCTCGGCAGCGCCGAGCTCTGCGAACCAGACGCGCACTTGCTGCCCGGCAGTGGCGTAGCGAATGTCGTTGCAGCTGCCGGTAGTCACATACTCGCCACGTTTGAGGCCGACCCCGAGGGCCGCGAGATGATTCGCAATCCACACCAGTGGCAGCAGCGGATTGCCGAGCGGATGGCCACCGCGACCGCTGTGCACGCTGAGGCCATCCACCTGCACCTGTAGCGGCAAATCGTGCAATGCGAGGCGCTGCCAGTCGTTGCAGGGTGGTCCAATGATGAGCGCCTCGTTCATTAAATTATCCGCGACCCGTTCGAGTTGCGAAACGGCATCGGCATCAACAAAGCGGGTAACGACAATTTCGATCACGGCGTGGGTGCTGGCGACTGCCGCGTAAACTTCCGCGGCGCTGTAAGCCTCTGCCAGTGCGCCCGGCACGCGCGCGGCGCGCGGCGGCAGGTCCGCGCCCATGCAAAACGCGATCTCGGGTTCAATGCCGAATTGACTGGTGTCAGCCGTCGGCGCGCTGAGCGAGAAAAACCGCGCCGGTGATGACAGCAGGGTGTTGGCGGCGATTGGTGCGCAGATGCCGTTGCGGGCATCGAACAGTGTGACCTTCCAGCCACCGACTTTTGCGCCCAGTCCTCGCAATGTCTGCTGCTGAATGGCATAGGCCTCAGGCAAGGTTGCCGGCGCAATCCCGGCGGGCAGAGCACGCAGGCGTGGCGCGCCGCGACGCACCGCCAGCAGTAGCTGTGCTGCCTGCGCGGCCCGATTCTCTGGCGCTGCGGGCATCAGCCTGCGCCACTTTTGCTGAGTCGCTCGGCGAGCAGGTGCGCCAGCTCGGCGATGCTCGGGTTGTCGAAGATGTCAGTGATATCGAGCAGCCCCGGCCAGCGTTGCTCAATGCTTTCATGCACAGCCATGAGCTTCATCGAGCTGACGCCCGCGTCAAACAGGCTTTCATGGACATCAATGCGGCGGCCATCGAGGGCCGCAGCGCTGAGCGCCTGCAACTCATCGATCAGTGGGTTGCTGCCATCAAGTGTGGCACCGTGCTGTGCGGCCAGGGTGCGCAGTGCGGCAAGATCCGCCGCGTTGGCGCCGGCCAGGTACTCCGCCTCGAGCAGGTGACGCTGCACTTTGCCGCTGGTGGTTTTCGGTATGCGTTTGACGGGTACTACTGCAGCGACCTCAAGACCGGCGTGCTCAGCGAGGCGCCGTGCGACCTGTTGCGCGATGGGCAGAAACCCGGCGATTTCACCACGGTGCAGCACGAAGACCACGAGCTGGTCGGATTCAGCATTGTCAGGGCGTACGGCGCTGACCACGACCTTGCCGAGCTCGATGCCGGCGATATCAAGCGTCAGCGATTCGAGATCATGCGGGTAATAGTTCTGGCCGTTGACGAAGAGAATTTCCTTGTGGCGCCCGGTTACATAGAGCTCGCCAGCGTGGATGGCGCCCAGATCGCCGGTGCGCAGCCAGCCATCGGCAGTGTGCAGCGCGGCATTGGCTTCGGGCGCATCAAGATAGCCGGCGGTTACGTTGGCGCCGCGTATCTGAATGTGACCGACGTGTTCATCGGGCAGCATTTGATCATCGTCCGCAGCGATGCGCAGCTCGCACAATGGAATGGCCTTGCCCACGGCGACCAGGGCCAGTGCGCCACGATCACCAGGTGCCAGCAGCTTTACGGGCTGACCTGGGTTCAACTGTTGTCGGTCAAAATAGGACGCATGGTACGCCGCGCCCAGGCGCGCAAAACTCACGGCAACGCAGGCTTCGGCGAGCCCGTACACCGGCAACATGGCGTTGCGCGCGAGGCCTATGCCCGCGAGTCGCGTCATGAATTCATCGCACAGCGGCAGGCTGATCGGTTCTGCGCCGTTGAAGATCAGCCGCACTGAGCTGAGATCGAGCTCGCCCAAGGGCCGCTCTGCCAGCACTTTAAGGTAGTGCCGGAAACCAAAATTGGGTGAGCACAACAGGGTCGCGCGCAGCCGCGAGGCCAGCTGCAACCACAGTACCGGCCGGCGGATGAACAGCTCGGTGGCCATATGGTGAATCTGGACGCGATTGGCCAGCAGAAAAATATGCATGCCGATCAAGCCCATGTCGTGGGTGAGTGGCATCCACGACACACTGACATCGCGATCGCAGAATTGCGCCCCGCTGGTAGCGCCCTCCAGGTTGGCGAGCAGATTGGCATGCGTAAGCACCACGCCCTTGGGCGTGCTGGTCGAGCCGGAAGAATACTGAATAAAAGCGGCGTCGCCGGCTCGTGCGGCATGTACCCGGCCGGGCTGCGAGATGTCGGTCAACTCATCACTGATCAGCATGCGGGCTTTGAGGCTATCGAAGCTGCCCGACTGGTCGTGCTGTTCGGCAAAGCTGCGGATGCGCTCGAGCAGCTTGCGTTCGGTATACAGGAACGGCTTGCCCAGTTGCGCAGCAATGCGCAGCAGCTTGTGGCGATGCTCAGCGCTGATGCCGGGAGCCACCGGCACCGGCGTGATGCCGCCGAGTATGCCGGCCCAGAAGGCATCGATGAACGCCTCATTGCTGCTCAGAAACAGCAGCAGGCGATCGCCCGGTCGTGCACCCAGCTGCTGCAGGTGATGCAGCACGCCCAGTGCCCGCTGGTACAGTTCGCCATAGCTCAGCGTGCGCGCTTCATGCTCGCCCTCGTGATAAGTGACGCTGCGATCAGCACCGCGATTGGCCTGCAACAGAGCGGTCAGCGTAGTGACATTCATGCAAGGGGTCATTCTAACCTATCGGGTAAATCTGCCGCGCGCAGTGGGCGCGGCGCCGGGAACCCATCATAATGGGTCGCATGGGAACAATGGGCGGCACGGCGAATCACCACACTGTGAGCGGCACCAGGGCGCCCAATGGGGTCGAGATCTCCTGTGCTTATCTGCCCCGACCCCTGAACGCCGCGACCCGAACACGGCTGCGGGCGCAACTGCCCTACGGGCGTCGGCTGCGCGCAAGCGCTTCGCCGCGCATGCAATCACAGAGCCTGGTAGCTGTGGCGCTGGCCTGTGAGTTGCTGACGCGTGTCATGCAGCGTCCGCTGCGGCCCTCGCAGCTGCGTTATACAGCGCTCGGCAAGCCCTACGCCCCGGGTTTTCCTGAGTTCAGTATTTCCCACTCGGGCGCCTGGGTGGTATGCGCGCTGGCTGGTGTTGGCAGCATTGGCGTCGATGTGGAAGCCGTGCTGGTGGGCTCGAGGCGCGCGGCGCTGGCCAGCTGGACTGTCAAAGAGGCGACACTCAAGGCCGCCGGCGCGCGCCTGCAGGATTTTGCACAGGTGCAACTGCGGGGCAGCCGGCTGCATTTTCAGGATCAACGCTGGTATTGTCGCGCGCCAAAGCTGAGTTCCGACACCGTGCTGCGCGTGGTCAGTTCGGTGCCCATCACCAGGCTGCGGGTGCGCAGAATACTGGCGGGTCGCGTGGTGGCCTGGCAGGAAGCGCTGGGGTGAACGAGGCTCACAAACCCAAACAGAGCGATGTGCAGCTGAGTGTCTATCGCCAGGTGCGTATGCCCGGCCGGCATATGAGTCGTGCGCGCCGCGTTGCTTATCGATACCTGGCACCCGCGATAACGGGTCTCATCCGTCTGTGGTGGCGCAGTGCCCGTGTCGTCAGGGTCGTGGGCGAGAGTCACCTCGACGCCGTGCTGGCGCGGCACCCGGCATTTCTGCCGGTGTACTGGCATCAGCATCATCTGTTCTGCGCACAGTACCTGCTGGCGCAGCAGGCGGCGCGCGCGCTTCGTGCCGGGTTTCTGATCAGTCCATCGCTCGACGGCGAGCTGGGCGCCATGATCATGCGGCGGCTCGGTGGTCACGTGATTCGCGGCTCTTCGACGCGCACCGGGGCGCTGGCGATGAAGGAATATTTTCAGGCCCTGATGCGCGAGCAGGTTTCGCCGGTGCTCAATCCCGATGGTCCGCGCGGTCCGAGATTTCGCTGCAAGCCAGGCGCGGTCATGCTGGCACAGATGTCCGGCCGTGAGATTCTGCCGCTGGCCTACGCCGCCTCACGCGCCTGGCTGGTGCATTGGGACAAATTCGTGCTGCCGTGGCCCGGCGCGCGCATCGCGATCGCCATCGGCGCACCGCTGACGGTCCCGCGCGGCACCAGTGCCGCGGGCCTCGAAGCGATTCAGCATGATCTGGAACGGCGCCTACATGAGACATATCGAGCCGCTAAAGCAGCGTTGTCGCCACAATCCGGCTGAAAGTTTGTCAGGAATCGCTGGCACTTAGCTTGCCTTCCTGCGGCGCTGTGGGAGAATTCACGGCTAATGAGCAAACCGCCCATGGCTTTTGTTGGCGACCACAGCGCCTCGGATGTGCTCGCTCCGCAGTTCTGGACCGGGCGCCCGGAACGCGTCCTGCCCGGGCTGGACGTGGCCTGCACCAAGATCGCGGTCGACTTCCAGAACCTGCAACGGCACAACGCCGATGAGTGCATTCGCCAGAGTCTGACGCTGCTGCGTGAGTCGACCGCCGCCGATGGCGTGTTCAGCGCGTTCTTCGATGCCAGTGGCACGTATATTGAATCCGTCATGATCGCTGACGGGTCCTTCGCGCAGTGCCATCCTGAAGGCTTGCGTGGCGTGCCGCTCAATCGACTGCCGTATATCTCGGCGCGCTCCGATCATCTGCGGCTCAGTGAGTTTCGCGATACCGCCACGCCGCGGCGCGAGCAAAGCGTGGACGCCGGCTTGCTCTCAGAGTTATCGATCGGTGCAGCGCTGCTGGTGAATTTCCGTATCCGCGGTCGCAGCGCCGGACTGCTGGGTCTGGTGTATGGCCTGCCGCGCAGCGCCTTCGACGTCAACCTGCAATTGCTGCTCAAGCTGCTGGGTAGCAGCCTGGCCGCCGGCCTCGAGCGGGTGCGCATGAGTCTGTCGCTCGAGCGCCTGGAGTCGCGCGCCCAGCTGGCGGAGCTGGCGGCCAACGATGGTTTGTGGGATTTCGACGTCGAAGCGCAGCAGACCTATTTTTCACCGCGCTGGCGCACCATGATGGGTTACGACACGGTTGAGCTGAAGAGCGATTTCGACTGGCGTACGCTGGTGCACCCGGAAGACGCCAACAAAGTTCAGAACGCGGTCCGCGATCACGTCGCTGGCAAGACGCCGATGTTTGAAAGTACGCACCGCATGCATCACCGCAGCGGTGAGTGGCGTTGGGTCATGAGCCGCGCCAAGGCCACGCTCGATGCGCACGGTCGCCTGCTGCGGCTGGTGGGTGTCGAGCTTGATATCACCGAGCGCAAACTCTACGAAGAAGCGCTGTTTCGCGAGAAGGAAAGCGCGCAGATCACGCTGCAATCCATTGGCGATGGCGTGGTCACCACCAATGCCGCCTCGGTGATCGACTACATCAACCCGGTCGCCGAGCAGCTCACCGGCTGGCGCCTGGAAGACGCGATGGGCAAGCCGGTCGAGGAAATATTCCGGGCTTTTCATGAAGAGACCTGCGAGCCGCTGGAAAATCCGCTCACCGTGGCGATCCGGCGCGCGCGCTCGATCAAATCAGTGCGACCCATGCTGCTGATCCGGCGCGATGGCAATGAGTTGTATGTCGAGAGTACGGCAGCGCCGATTCGCGATGGCGGCGGCCGCACTGCCGGCGGTGTGCTGGTGTTCCACGATGTCAGTGAATCGCGCGAGCTGAACCGGCGCCTGAGTTATCACGCCAGTCACGATCTGCTCACTGGGCTGGTGAACCGGCGTGAATTCGAGAACCGGTTGGAGCGCGCGCTCAAGAGCGCCAAGGCACGCGAGTCCTCGTATGCGCTGTGCTACCTCGATATTGATCAGTTCAAGATCGTCAACGACAGCTGTGGGCACAGCGCTGGCGATGCGCTGCTGGGTCAGGTGGGCGCGTTGCTCAAGTCAAAGGTGCGTTGGCGCGACACGCTCTCGCGCCTGGGCGGCGATGAGTTCGGAATACTGCTCGAGAGCTGCTCGCTCGATGAGGCGATGCGCATGGCCGAAACGCTACGCGAGGCGGTGCGTAACTTCCGCTTTACCTGGGAAGAGCGCGTGTTCCGGCTCGGCGCCAGCATCGGCGTGGTGCCGATCACTGCCGACAACGAAGATGTCGCCTCGATCATCTCGGCGGCCGACAGCGCCTGCCAGGCTGCCAAGGAGCAGGGTCGCAATCGGGTCCACAGTTTTGCCGAAAACGACATCGAGCTGATGCGCCGGCGCCGCGAAATGCAATGGGCGGCGCGCATCAACGCCGCACTCGAGGAGGGGCGTTTCGAGCTGTTTCGGATGGCGATACAGCCGCTGCAGAAACCGGAATGCGGGGCGCACTACGAACTATTGCTGCGCATGCGTGATGAAGGTGGCCGAATTGTCTCACCCGATAATTTCATCGTGGCCGCTGAGCGCTACGGCATCACCCCAAACATCGATCGCTGGGTGATCGAGAACGCCTTTCGCTGGCTGGTGTCGGAAGCCGATGAGCGCGAACGGCTGGCGATGTGTTCGATCAATCTCTCGGGCCAGAGTCTGGGCGATGACAAATTTCTGCCCTTCGTCATCGATCAGTTTCAGAAGAGCGGCATCGACGCCAGCAAGATCTGCTTTGAGATTACCGAGACTGCTGCGGTCGCCAGCTTCTCGCAGGCCAACCGCTTCATCCATGCGCTCAAGGAGCTGGGTTGTAAATTTGCGCTTGATGATTTTGGCACCGGACTGTCTTCGTTTGGCTATCTCAAGCACTTCCCGGTGGATTTCCTCAAGATCGATGGCAGCTTTGTGCGTGAGATTCTGCACGACCCGATCGATCGCGAGATGGTGCGCTCGATCAACGAGATTGGGCATTTGACCGGCAAGCAGACGATCGCGGAGTTTGCGGAGAATGCGGAGATCATCCAGATGCTGACCAGCATTGGGGTGGATTTTGCACAGGGGTATGGGATCGGGATGCCGCAGCGGGTACTCAAAGCGGTCAACAGCTGAAGTCGGTCAGCGCGGCGTGGCGGGTTCGACGTCGGTGCCTGGGGGGTCGTTGCGCGCGCTTTGCGCGCGGTCACTGGGGCAGCGTGTAGGGGAGCGGCAGCGGACGGCAGGAAATCGACACTGCGCCCGAAGCTGCCGTGGTGTCTGGAGTGTCTGAGGCTTTAGACGAAGTGGTCGTGCTGCCGGCGGCGGCGGGTAGTGGGGCGACGGCCAGGAATTCGTAGCTGCCGTCTGTCAGGGTGACGCTGTCGACCAGCTGGGCGCTGCGGCCGTCGGCGAAGTGCAGGGTGGTACCGGGCGTGGGGGGTAGTGCGTCGGTCGTTGCGAAGCGTTGCATGCGGCGCTTGACGCGGCCGCGGTAGTGGGCGCGGGCGATGACTTCCTGGCCGGTGTAGCAGCCTTTGGTGAATGAGATGGCGCCCAGGCAATCGAGGTTGAGCATCTGGGCGATGAATTGGCCGCTGCTGGCGGCGTAAATCTGCGGTTGGCCGTTGGCGATGGCCTGAACCCTGGCAGCCACTGTGGCGGCGGGCGCGCCGGGCAGAGCAGCGATGAGCGCACTCATGGGTACGATCTCAATGTTCACTTTGGCGCGCAGCACGAAGCGGCGCAGCGTGTTCACGGCAGTGGCCGCGAGCTCAGCGGGCAGCAGCGCGAATATTTCCTCCACGCTGCGCGCCGTGAGCCACAGCAGGGCCAGCACGCGGCCCTGCGGACTGTGCAGACCGGCGCACAGCAGGCGATCGGCGCTGAGCAGGTCCATGTCGTTGGAGAGTTGACCCTGCAAAAACCTGCGCGCGTCGGCGCCGCTGATGCGCAGCATCGCCAGTTTGGGTGCGGACTCGGCGGCTGCGCCGCTGGCTGTTACGGTGGCCGGCATGGACGGATTCTGGCACACTCGTGCGTCATGTCGCTGCCGCCCGAAAACACACCAGATCCAGCAACCCCGACCCCTCCGCAGCAGCCGGCGAGTGGCTCGATTGCGGCTATGGTGCGCGTGGCAGAGGTGGATGGGCCCGCCGGGCCGGATCCCACGCGCTTTGGCGACTGGGAGCGCGGCGGGCGCTGTATCGATTTTTAAGGCCGCGCCGCCAGGTAGCCCAAGGAATGCACATGTCACTGCGACCGTTGTCGCCACATCTGGGTGTCTACCGCTTCGCGTACACCATGGCCTTGTCCATTGCGCACCGGATTTCAGGTCTGGCGCTGACACTCGGAATTGGCACGCTGGTCTATTGGCTGATGTGCGCCGCGGCGGGCGAGTCGGCCTATGAGCGCGCCGTGAGCCTGCTCGCTGGCTGGTATTTCCGGGTGCTGTTGCTGGCCTGGCTGGCCGCATTCTGTTACCACCTGATCAATGGTTTGCGCCACCTGAGCTGGGATGCCGGCTACGGCCTGGAGAAACTGCAGGCACGACGTAGTGCCAGGCTGGTCATCGTGCTGGCGTTGGCCGGCCTGCTGTGGCTGGCCTACCTGTTCTACTGCCCGTACCGGAGCGCATCATGAGCCTGCGTTCACCGCTCGGGGTGGCGCTTGGATCCGGCGCTGCTGGTGACGGCGTGAATCATTGGTGGTCACAACGCGTCTCGGCACTGGCCCTGGTGCCGCTCACTGTCTGGTTGCTGGTTTCCCTGGTGCGACTGCCGTTGGCGGACTATGCAGCGGTTACGATCTGGATGGCCTCGGGCTGGAACCCGGTGTGGCTCGTGCTCACCGTGCTTGCGGCCTGCTGGCATTCGCGACTGGGCGTACAGGTGGTGATTGAAGATTACCTGCACGGGCCAGGATTGAAGCTCGCGGCCCTGCTCGGCAATAGCGGCGCCCACGTGTTGCTGGCGGCGAGCGGCCTTTATGCCATTCTGCGCGTGGCGCTGCGGGGTGCGCCATGAGCGCCTACGAGTTCATCGATCACACGCATGATGTCATCGTCATCGGCGCGGGCGGCGCGGGTTTGCGCGCTACCCTGGGGCTGGCCGAGGCCGGGTTATCGACCGCCTCGATCACCAAAGTATTTCCGACCCGCAGTCACACGGTCGCGGCGCAGGGTGGCATTTCAGCGGCGCTTGGCAACATGGGCGCCGACGATTGGCGCTGGCACATGTACGACACCGTCAAGGGCTCCGACTGGCTGGGCGATCAGGACGCAATCGAGTTCATGTGCAAGCAGGCGGGCGCCGCCGTCATCGAGCTCGAGCATTACGGCGTGCCCTTTTCGCGTACCGAAGACGGGCGTATCTATCAGCGACCGTTTGGCGGCATGACCACTGATTTTGGCAAGGGCATCGCGCAGCGCACCTGCGCGGCCGCGGATCGCACTGGCCACGCCATGCTGCACACGCTTTATCAGCAATCGATACGCCACGCCGCCGAGTTTTACATCGAGTATTTCGCCGTCGATCTGCTCATGGAGAACGGCGCCTGCCGCGGCGTGGTGGCCATCGATCTGGCTGACGGACGCGTGCATCGCTTTCGCGCCCAGGCCACGATTCTGGCCACCGGTGGCTACGGGCGCGCCTGGTTTTCCTGCACCTCGGCACACACCTGCACCGGTGACGGCGGCGGCATGGCGCTGCGCGCCGGTCTGCCGCTGCAGGACATGGAATTCGTGCAGTTCCACCCCACCGGCATTTACGGCTCAGGCTGCCTGATCACCGAAGGGGCGCGCGGCGAGGGCGGGTATCTGACCAATTCATCCGGCGAGCGCTTCATGGAGCGCTATGCGCCCAACGCCAAAGACCTTGCCTCGCGTGATGTCGTCAGCCGCGCCATGACGATTGAAATTCGCGAGGGACGTGGCGTGGGCGCACAGCGTGATCACATTCATCTGCATCTAGAGCATCTGGGGCCAGAGGTGATCAGGGAGCGCCTGCCTGGCATTGCCGACACGGCGCGCATCTTTGCCGGCGTGGATGTCTCGCGCCAGCCGATTCCGGTGTTGCCGACCGTGCACTACAACATGGGTGGCGTGCCCTGCAATGTGCAGGGCGAAGCCTTAACGCTGCGCGCCGGCAAGCTCGAGGTGGTGCCAGGCCTGATGGCGGTGGGCGAAGCGGCTTGTGTATCGGTGCATGGTGCCAATCGCCTCGGCTCGAATTCATTGCTCGATCTGGTGATCTTTGGCCGCGAGGCGGCGCGTCACTGCGCGGTCACCTGCCAGCCCGGCGCTGCGCAAAAGCCGCTGGCCAAAGATGCGGGCGCCAGTGCCGTAGCGCGCATCGACAGGCTGCGCAATGCCAATGGGCCCCGGCCCACGGCGCAGATCCGGCTCGAGATGCAGCGCATCATGCAAATGGACGCGGCGGTGTTTCGCACCGGCCAGACCCTGGCCGAAGGTACGCAGAAACTCGCCGGCACCCTGGCCTCTTTTGCCGCTGTCGGTGTGAGCGATCGCGGCATGATCTGGAATACCGATCTGATCGAAACCCTGGAGCTCGACAATCTGCTGCTGCAGGCTACGGCGACGATCAATTCCGCGGCCAACCGCCAGGAAAGCCGTGGCGCGCAGGCACGTGAGGATTTTCCACAACGCGACGATCAGAACTGGCTCAAGCACACGCTCTGCTGGGTCGATAGCGCTGGCCAGGCGAGTTTTGGCTTCCGTCCGGTGCAACTGCAGCCGCTGACGGACGAAGTTGCCAGCGTGGCGCTCAAGGCACGCACCTACTAGTGAAGGATCCGCACGATGGTTGAGCTCACTTTGCCCGCGAATTCACGTCTCGATCGCGCGGCCGGCAAGCAGCACAAAGCACCAGCGGGCGCGGCCCGAGTGCGCACCTTTCGCATTTACCGCTTCGACCCAGCCAGCGGCGGCAACCCGCGCGTCGACAGTTTCGAGATCGACATGGCCGATTGCGGGCCGATGGTTCTGGATGCGCTGCTCAAGATCAAGAATGAAATCGATGCCACGCTGTCGCTGCGCCGTTCCTGCCGCGAAGGCATCTGCGGCTCCTGTGCCATGAACATCAATGGCCAGAATACCCTGGCCTGCACGCAATCCTGCGCAGATCTTGGCAAAGGCGATGTCAGCGTCTATCCGCTGCCGCACATGCCGGTGATCAAGGATCTGGTCACCGACCTGACCAATTTCTATGCGCAGTACGCGGCCGTCAAACCCTGGCTGCAGGCGCGCACCCCGGCGCCGCCCGACCGTGAGCGCCTGCAGTCGCGCGCCGAGCAGGAAAAGATCGATCGGCCATCAGCCTGCATCCTGTGCGCCTGCTGTTCGACTTCCTGCCCCAGTTACTGGTGGAACAGCGATCGCTTTCTCGGACCGGCGGCGCTGCTGGCCGCTTATCGCTGGATCGTCGATTCGCGTGATGAGGCGCTGGGCGAGCGACTCGACGATCTTGAAGACCCGTTTCGCCTCTATCGCTGCCATACGATCATGAATTGCACCGAGGCCTGCCCCAAGGATCTGAACCCGGCGCGGGCCATCGCCAGCATCAAACGGCTGATGTTCGAGCGTAAGCATTGAACAGCACGGTGCCGGGGCAATTGCTCTGGCGGTGCCGGCGCGGCATGAAGGAGCTGGATCTGCTGTTACAGAACTGGCTCAAGAGCCGCTATCCTCGCGCCACTGAGGCCGAACGGACGCGTTTTGAGGCCTTTCTCGAGTTGCCGGACCCGGAAATCGCGCGTTATCTGTTGGGCCATGAACCGCCCGCCGACCCCGGCTTCACCCCGCTCATCGCACAACTGGTCCGATCTCAGGTTTGAATTACCGGGCTCAGGGCGGGTGGTCGCAGCGCTTATGTTCAGCCGCGGACGCCGAATTCTGCTATTCGATGGCGCACTCGTGGAACCGAATGACTGGCGCCGACTCAAAGCCAGATTGAAGTTCAGAACCCCTGGCGGGGCGGACGGCGCACGATGAGTGTGAACTGGAACACTGCTGTTAGACTGACCCAGGGCAGCGCTCCACGGGGGCAGTTTAGTGCAGGCAACACCCGCAGCATGGCGAATTTATTGATGGCCGCCGATACCGGCGATTTGAGCCTGGTCAGACGGGTGCAGGCGGGTGAACGCGCCGCCTACGATCTGCTGGTGCTGAAGTACCAGCACAAGGTCGTCAAACTGGTAATGCGCTATCTGCGCAACCCCGCCGATGCCGAGGATGTCGCGCAGGAGGCCTTTATCAAAGCCTACCGCGCACTGCCGCAGTTTCGCGGCGACAGCGCGTTCTATACCTGGCTCTATCGCATTGCGATCAACACGGCGAAGAATTCGCTGGTGGCGCGCAAGCGCAATCCGGTGGGTTACGAAATTGACGCCCACAATGACGACGATGGGCCGGACATGCTCAGTCGCCTGAAGGATCCCGATACACCGGAGGGTCTGGCGCTCAGCGAAGAGATTCGCAATATCGTGCAGGCCGCGATCGCCCAGCTGCCCGAAGATCTGCGCAAGGCCATCGTGCTGCGCGAACTTGATGGCCTGAGCTACGAGGAGATCGCCGCCGCCATGAACTGTCCGGTCGGCACGGTGCGCTCGCGCATTTTCCGTGCCCGCGAAGCCATTGACCGGCAATTGCGTGAGGTTTTCGACGGCGGTCTGGGCCGCGCACAGGAGTTGTTGTGAATCGAGATGAACTGGATAGTCAGCTGTCGGCCATGTTCGATGGCGAATTGCCGGCCGTAGAATGCGAATTGCTGTCGCGCCGTCTGACGCGCGAAGAGCAGCTGCGCGCTACCTGGTCGCGTTATGCCGTAATCGGCGCGGCCCTGCGCGCCGAGCCAGTGGCCGAGGTCAGAGCCGATTTCGCCAGGCGCGTCAGCGCGCAGTTGCACGGCGCGCCGGCGAATGCAGCCGTGAACGTGCGGGCCGCGCGTGCGTGGCGCGGCGCGGCGCTGGGCGCCGCGGTTGCGGCCAGCGTCGCTGGTGCGGCCATCATGCTGTTGCGTAGCGCTGTGCCGGTGCAGGAAGAAGCACTAGTGGCCTACTCGCCGACTGTGGAATACGCGGTGCTGCCGCGCAGCAGCGGCCAGCGGGCAGCGAGCCAGCTAGCGATTTTGCCGGCTACTCGTGGCCGGACCAGTGACCCGGGCCGTGAGCCGGCCCATGAGCCCGCCAGTTATGTGGTGCCGCCGCGCGGCACCGGCAACACACTGGCCATTCCCGCTTCGCTCGCCAACTACGCGATGGCGCACAGCGCCGTGTCTTCGCCACTGGTGCGTGGCAGCCTGCTCTCGACACTCATCGGCAATGAGGCGGTGCTGCCGTTCGACATTACCGGGCCTGCTGCGGCTGATACGCAAACTGATGTTCCGCACTAGCGCGCGAGTCGTCGCCTTCGTCAGCATGTCTATTGGCGCTGCCGCCGTCGCGCTGGCGGCCGATGATCCACGTACCTGGCTGGAGCGCATGGGGCACGCGATTGCTACCCGCAATTACCAGGGCACCTTCGTACACGAACACGGCGGGCAGACCGATACCCTGCACATCGTGCACCGCATCAGCGACCGCGGCGTCGCCGAGCGCATCCAGGCCATGGATGGCTCCGGCCGTGAGTTCGTGCGCCGTGCCGGCCAGTTGAGCACCTATTTTCCCGAGCAGCGCGTCGTGCTGGTTGAGAGCACACCCCAGGAGGGTTTGTTGCTCACTGAATTGCTGCAACTCAATACGCTCGCCCCGCAGCTCTACCGTTTAAGCGAAGCGCCGCAAGCCCGCGTCAGCGGACGCACCGCCCACGTCATTGATGTCGAGCCGCTGGACGAGCTGCGCTATGGCTATCGGGTCTGGATCGACGAAGCCAGCGCCATGCCACTCAAGACGCAGCTGCGCACGCCTACCGGTTCGGTAGTTGAGCAACTGGTATTCACCGAATTGACCCTGCCCGCACAGATCGACGATAGCGCACTGGAGCCGCAGGTCGATGCGCGCGGCTGGCGCTGGCTGCGTCACGACAGCGCTGTGAGGGTGGCGGGGCCAGGCGCACCTGCTGTGAGCTGGCAGAGCGAACAATTGCCGGCTGGATTTCACCTGACGGCTCGTTCCACACGATTGCTGCCGGGCGCCGGGTCAGCGGTGACACACCTGGTGTTCAGCGACGGCCTGGCCTCGGTGTCGGTATTTGTCGAGCAGCCAGAGCCAGGCGCCGCCGCACCGGGTCGCCGCGGCGGACCGGCGCACGCACCGCCGAGCATGACCACACTGGGCTCATCGGTCGCGTTCTCCACTTTTGTCGATGGCCACAAAGTGATCGCGATTGGCGAGGTGCCGGCCGACACCGTACGCGCCATAGCCGGCTCATTGCGCGCTGGCGACGCGGCGGGCCGCCCGCACGATGGCGGGCATCATTGATAGCGCCACCGAGCGTCGCGCGCCTGACGCTGGTTACGCGTGCCGATTGCCAGCTTTGCGAGGAACTGCAAAACGAGCTCGAGGCACTGCGCGGGCGCTACCCCTTACCCGCCGTAGCGCTGGCCGATGTGGACGCTGATCCACAGCTTTTGCAGCGTTATGGCCTCAAGGTGCCGGTACTGCTGCTCGATGGCGTGCCGGTGTGTCATTTCAGGCTGGATCGCGCGGAATTGCTGCGGCTTTTGCGGCTATAATCCGCGCGCCCCGGCCCCTGGGGTCCCGGGTTTCCTACTTGATGCAATTCATACGAAATTTCTCGATCATCGCCCATATTGATCACGGTAAATCGACGCTCGCCGACCGCCTGATTCAGCTCTGTGGTGGCCTGGAGGAGCGCGAGATGCAGGCGCAGGTGCTCGATTCCATGGAATTGGAGCGCGAGCGCGGCATTACCATCAAGGCGCAGAGCGCGACGCTCTATTACAACTCGCCAAGCGGCCAGCGCTATCAGTTCAACCTCATCGATACCCCGGGCCACGTGGATTTTTCCTATGAGGTGTCCCGCAGCCTGGCGGCCTGTGAAGGCGCGCTGCTGGTGGTTGATGCCTCGCAGGGCGTCGAGGCACAAAGCGTCGCCAATTGCCACACCGCCGTCGAGCAGGGGCTCGAGGTGCTGCCGGTCATCAACAAGATCGATCTGCCCTCGGCCGAACCGGAGCGCGTGGCTGCCGAAATTGAGGAAATTATCGGCGTCAGCGCCGAACACGCGGTGCGCGTCAGTGCCAAGACGGGCGAGGGTGTGCCCGAACTGCTCGAGGCCATCGTCGCGCGTATCCCGCCTCCGAGCGGTGACCCGCTGGCACCGTTGCAGGCACTGATCATCGACTCGTGGTTCGACAATTACGTGGGCGTGGTTTCGCTGGTGCGGGTGATGAATGGCACGCTGCGCCAGGGTGAGAAGCTGCGCATGATGTCGACCGGCCGCAGCCACGGCGTCGACAAGCTCGGCTGCTTCACGCCCAAGTCGATGGCCCTGCCGGCCCTGAGCGCCGGCGAGGTCGGCTTCGTCATCGCCGGTGTCAAGGAGATCGATGGCGCGCCGGTGGGCGATACCATCACGCACGAATTGCGCCCCTGTGCCGCGCCACTGCCCGGTTTCAAACAGGTGCAGCCGCGCGTGTTCGCCGGCCTGTTTCCGATCAACTCCGAGGACTATGAGAGTTTTCGCGACGCCCTGGCCAAGCTGCGGCTCAATGACTCGGCGCTGCACTACGAACCGGAGGCCTCCACGGCGCTGGGTTTTGGTTTTCGCTGCGGGTTTCTGGGGCTGCTGCACATGGACATCGTGCAGGAGCGGCTGGAACGCGAGTATCAGCTTGAGCTGATCACCAGCGCCCCGACTGTGGTCTACGAAGTGGCCGGCACCGACGGCAAAGTGCTGCTGGTTGACAGCCCGGCAAAGTTGCCCTCGCCTGACAAGATTGATGAGGTGCGTGAGCCCATCATTACCGCAAATATTCTGGTGCCACCCGACTACGTCGGTGCGGTACTTGCGCTGTGCAGCGAGAAGCGCGGGGTGCAGAAAAAAATGCAGTTTCTGGGCACGCAGGTGTCGCTGCAGTATCAATTGCCGCTGGCCGAAGTGGTGCTCGATTTCTTCGACCGCCTGAAATCCTCGAGCCGCGGCTATGCTTCTTTTGACTACGAATTCAGCCATTTTCAGGCCGCGCCGCTGGTCAAGCTCGACGTGCTGATCAACGGCGAGAAGGTCGATGCGCTGGCCCTGATCATTCACCGCGACAGCTCTTACCAGCGCGGTCGCGAGCTAGTCGATAAAATGCAGGAGCTGATTCCGCGGCAGATGTTCGAGGTGGCGGTGCAGGCGGCGATCGGCAGCCATGTCATCGCGCGCGCCACGGTCAAAGCGCTGCGCAAGAACGTGCTGGCCAAGTGCTATGGGGGCGATCTCAGCCGCAAGCGCAAGCTCCTTGAGAAGCAGAAGGCAGGCAAGAAGCGCATGAAGCAGGTTGGCCAGGTGGAGATCCCGCAGGAGGCTTTCCTGGCGGTGCTGCAGATCGGTCGTAAGTGAGCGCTGCGCCTCAGGCCGCGCCCGGGTTAAGTTAAGGATCAGCTATGACGATGCAGATACTCACATTTTTGACCTACCTGGCGCTGCCGTTGACGCTGGTGGGCGTCATCGATGACTGGTTCGTTCGGCCGGGTCGGCGGCTGGCGGCGCTACCCGCCGAGGCGCGCGATCCAGGCTGGCTGCGCGCCGTTTATCTGGTGCTGCCGATAACGATTCTAGGTGCCATTGGGCGTCTGCTGACTTCCGAGCGGCTCGACTTCTCGCTGGTGTTGACTCTGGTGTTGCTGGTCTCAGGGTTCATCTGGCTGATCGACCGCTATCTGCTGGCGCCGGTGCGACTGCGGCGCGCGGCAGCGGCCGGAGTTGCCGCCAGCGCGCTGGCGCTGCCGGTAACGGTGGACTACGCCCGCAGTTTCCTGCCTGTGGCGGCCCTGGTGCTGCTGGTGCGCTCGTTCATCTTCGAGCCGTTTCGCATCCCTTCCGATTCGATGATGCCCACGCTGCTCGATGGCGATTTCATCGTCGTCAATAAATTTGCCTACGGCTTGCGCCTGCCGGTTCTGAACCAGAAGTTTGTGGCCGTGGGTGAGCCGCAACGTGGCGATGTGGTGGTGTTTCGCTATCCACCTGATCCGGCCGTCAACTACATCAAGCGGCTGGTCGGCTTGCCGGGCGACACGGTCTCGGTGCAGGACGACCAGCTGATCATCAATGGCACGCCGGTACCGGTCGCCGATGCTGGCCGTTACAATGATGGTTGCTACCTGAATTTCCGCCTGGGGGTTGAGCAGCTTGGCGCCCACCGCCATCAGACGCTCTCCTGCCGCACCAGCGGCGAGATTGGCATTCTGCCGGTCGCCAGCTGCAATCGCAGCAACGAACGCAGCTATCAGTGCGATGACACCGAACACAGCAATGAGCCGGATCGCAACGATAAATTCGACATCAGGGTGCCGCCCGGCCACTATCTGATGATCGGTGACAATCGCGACAACAGTTCGGACGGGCGGGTCTGGGGCTTTGTGCCCGAAGAAAATCTGGTCGGCAGGGCCTCGAGAATCTGGTTCAATTGGGACCTGCAGCGCTCCGGTGGCCCAAACTGGCGGCGAATTGGCAAGCCTATCGATTAGTCCGGGCCATTAGCCCGGGGAGGATGGTGACATGCGCAAACATCAACGTGGCGTGACCTTCATCGGCTGGCTGTTCCTGCTGATGCCGCTCGCCGTCCTGGTCTATGTTGGCATCCGCATCACGCCGCTGTATCTGAACTACTTCCGCGTGGTGCGCTCACTCGAGCAGCTGGCGACGGATACCCGTGGCGATGCGCAGATCAACCCGGTGGCGCTGCGCGCGTCGCTCGAAAAGCGTTTCGACGTGGAGTATGTCGATCGCCCGTCAGCCAAAGAAATCGACATCCATCGTGAGGGCGATCGCTGGGTGGCAGTGGCCGACTATGAAGACCCGGCGCCACTGTTCGCCAACGTGCTGATAATAGTACAGTTTCGCAAGCAGGTCGATTTGCAGTGATGAGTGAGCGCGCCGCCGGGTGGCTGCTGCGCCAGCTTCAGTACCAGGTCGTTGACCCGAAGCTGTTTGAGCAGGCACTCACGCATCGCAGCGCCGGACGCACCAACAATGAACGGTTGGAGTTTCTGGGCGATGCGATCCTCAATCTGATCGTCGCCGAATTTCTCTACAGCCGCTATCAGCAGGCCGATGAGGGTTCCTTAAGTCGCCTGCGTGCGGCCGTGGTCAGTGGCGCCTCGCTGGCGCGTATCGCTACCTCCCTTGAATTGGGCGAGGTGCTGGAGCTGGGCGCCGGTGAGCTCAAGACCGGCGGCTTTCGCCGCGAATCCATTCTTGCCGACGCGCTGGAGGCGCTCTGCGGGGCGCTCTATCTCGAGGCCGGCTTCGCCACGGTGCGTGCGGTGCTGTTGCGCGTCCTGGGCCCGGCGCTGGCCGCGCTTGAGCCGGCCGCCGCCGGCGATGTCGATGAGCAGAAAGATGCCAAGACGCGCCTGCAGGAATGGCTGCAGGGACGCGGCCTGGCACTGCCACGCTATAGCGTTACCAGAACGGAAGGCGAGTCGCACGCACAGGTCTTTGAGGTGAGCTGCGCGGTCGAAGCATTGCGCCTTACGGCCTGTGGCACCGGCATGAGTCGTCGCCGTGCCGAGCAGGTCGCCGCACAGGCGCTGCTGCCGCAGTTGCCCGCATGAGCAGGCCGTCATGAGCACTTATCGCAGTGGTTTTGCCGCCCTGGTGGGCCGGCCGAACGTCGGTAAATCGACGCTCATCAACGCACTGCTCGGGCAGAAACTCAGCATCGTGACGCCGCGGCCGCAAACCACGCGCCATCGGCTCATCGGCATTATCGAGTCGAGCGAGGGCCAGATCGCGCTGGTCGACACGCCAGGCCTGCATCACGGGCCGCAACGCGCGCTTAACCGCGCCATGAACCGCACCGCGACCTCGGCGCTGGGCGATGCCGACGTCGCCGTGCTGCTGGTCGAAGCGCTGCGCTGGACCGACGAAGACGAGCTCGCACTGCAACGGGTGCTCGATTCCAGGCACCCGGTGATCTGTGTCGTCAACAAGATCGATCGCGTGTTTCCGCGCGAGCGACTGCTCCCCTACATTGAAGAGCTGGCCGGGCGCGCCGAATTCCTGGCGATCGTGCCGATTTCGGCGTTGCGCGCTGCCAATCTCGATGACCTGCGGCGCACTATTCTGGCGGCGCTGCCTGAGGGCGAGCGCATGTTTCCGCCCGGGCAGATCACCGATCGTAGCGATAAATTCCGCATTGCCGAGAGCATCCGCGAAAAACTCACGCTCGAACTGGTTGAAGAGCTGCCCTACGGCATCGCCGTGGAGGTCGAGAGCCTGACCGAAACGCCAGATGGCCGCTGCGAAGTGAGCGCCCTCATCTGGGTCGATCGGGCCGGGCAAAAACCGATCGTCATCGGCGCCGGCGGTGAGCGCCTCAAGCGCGTGGGCCGCAGCGCGCGCATGGAACTGAATCATATATTCGGGCGGCGCCACCACCTCACGCTGTTCGTTAAAGTGCGTGAGAACTGGGCTGATGATGCGCGCGCACTCCAGCAACTGGAGCTGGAATGATGCGCGCCAGCCAGCGAGTGGAGCTGGTCCGCGGCTACCTTTTGCATCAGCGCCCGTGGCGCGATAGCAGCCTCATTATCGAGGTGTTCAGCGCCGATTTCGGCCGGCTGACCACTTTTGCCCGCGCGGCGCGCGGTCCACGCACGCGTTTTTCCGGGCTGCAACCGTTCCGGCCGTTATTGCTATCGTGGAGCGGGCGCGGTGAAGCGCCATCGTTGACCGGCGCCGAAGGCGATGGCGCGCCGCCGGCGGCCATGGCGCCCGCGAGCCTGCTCAGCGCCTGGTACCTCAACGAGCTGCTGCTCAAGCTGACCGTGCCGCATGATCCGCAGCCGGAGCTCTATGCCCAATATGCGGCAGCCCTGGAGCGCATGCGCGTCGGCGTGGCGCTCGAAACGGTGCTGCGACATTTTGAATTGCGGTTGCTGGAACTGTTGGGCTTTGGCATGGAGCTGAGGCGCGAATGCGCTGGCGGGCGCGCCGTACGCCACGATGCGTATTATCATTTCACGGCGGGCGAGGGCGTGCGTGAGAGCGCCGGCAGCGGCATATCCGGGCGCCTGCTGATGATGCTGGCTGATGGCGAGCTGCCCTCGGACCCGGAAGATCAGCGTGCGGCGCGCAGTCTGCTGCGCGCCGCACTCGATCATTGCCTTGAAGGTCGCGAACTGCGCACGCGCACGGTGGCGCGGGCGATCGCCAGAATGGAGCGAGTCAGCGGATGAGCAGTGCAATACAGCCAGCCATGATCGAACTGGGCGTGAACATTGATCACGTCGCCACGCTGCGTCAGCAGCGCGGCACGAGCTACCCGGATCCGGTGTACGCGGCGCTGCTGGCCGAGCAGGCTGGTGCCGACAACATTACTTTGCATCTGCGCGAAGATCGCCGCCACATCCAGGAACGCGACGTGCGGGCACTGCGCGGACTGTTGACGACGCGTATGAACCTGGAAATGGCCAATACCGAAGCAATGCTGGCGCTGGCCTGCGAGCTCAAACCTGCCGATTGTTGTCTGGTGCCGGAACGTCGCGCCGAGCTCACCACCGAGGGTGGACTAGAGGTGCGCGGCGCCCAGGGTGACATCCGCCGTGCCTGTGAGCGGTTGAACGCGGCCGGCATCCGGGTCGCGCTATTTATTGATCCGGATCCTGCACAGATCGATGCCGCGCTCGATTGTGGCGCTGCCGTCATTGAACTGCACACCGGCGAATATGCCGAGGCGAGCGGTGTGCGGCAGGCCCATGAACTCGAGCGCCTGCGAGTGGCGGCCCGCCACGGTGCACAGCGCCGCCTGGCGGTGCACGCCGGTCACGGTCTCAACTATCGAAACGTCGGCGCCGTGGCGGCGATCGCCGAAATCAGCGAGCTGAACATTGGTCATGCCATCGTGGCGCAGGCTGTGTTTACGGGTCTGCCAGAGGCCGTGCGCAGCATGCACGCCCAGATGCGCGCCGCGCGCGCCTGATGCCACCATGATCTACGGTATCGGCGTCGATGTACTGGAGCAGGCGCGCATTACTGCAGCCTGGAAGCGATTTGGCGAACGTTTTGTGGGTCATCTGTTGCTGCCGGCCGAGCACGCGCAAATGGCCAAGACGCAGCGCCCCGAGCGCTTTCTGGCGATGCGCTTCGCCGCTAAAGAGGCGCTGGTCAAGGCCATGGGCACCGGCTTCGCGCACGGCATGTGGATACGCGATGTGGGCATCGAGCAGAATGCCTGGGGGAAACCTGAAGTCATTTACTCAGCGCGTGGCGAGCGCCTGCGCCGCAAGCTCGGCGTGGGTGATGGCCACGTGACGCTGAGCGATGAAGCCGGGTTGATCGTCGCCGTCGCGGTGTTGATGAAAGCGCCACGTCGCCGCACTGCGGTGCCGGCGGCACGCCCGGCTCGCGCTCCGCGCGTCACGCGCGGCAAGGTCGCCAGGCGCACCCGAATGGTGCGCCGATGACGCGCCTGAATCTTGCAGGGCTCAGCGGTGCGCAGGTCTGGGAGGCTGCGGGTTGAGGCGGCGCCTGTCTACCGCGCCCGAAACCGGTCGCGTCGAGTCACTCAATCACGATGGCGAAGGCGTAGTGCGCAGCGGCAAGACCGCCTTCGTCGCCGGCGCGCTGCCTGGCGAACTGGTGCGTTTCGTGCGCCGCCGTGCTCACAGTCAATATGACGAGGCCGATCTCGACGCCGTGCTCGAGCCCTCCGCCATGCGCGTCACGCCGCGCTGCGCACACTTTGGTGTGTGCGGTGGCTGCGCGCTGCAGCACCTTGATAGCAGCTCGCAGCTAAGCATCAAGGAGCAGCAGCTGCGTGAGACGCTCGAACGCCTGGGCAAAGTAGCGCCGCAGCGCTGGTTGGCGCCGCTCGCCGGGCCAGCTTGGCAGTATCGGCGCCGCGCCCGGCTCGGCGCGCGTTTCGTCCGGGCCCGGGAGCGCTCGCTGGTCGGATTTCGCGAACGCCTGTCATCGCATGTTGCCGAGTTGCAGCGCTGCGAGGTGTTGAGCGCGCCGGTCGGTGAATTGGTAGCGCCGCTGGGTGTGCTGCTCACCAGCCTGTCGATACGCGAGCGCCTGCCGCAGATCGAAGTGTCGGTGGGGGATGATTGCGTCGTGCTGGTGTTGCGGGTGCTCGATGCACCCAGCGATGCGGATCGTCAGCGCCTGCTCGAATTCGAAGCCGCCCATAAGCTTCGCATCTACCTGCAGCCCGGCGGTCTCAATACCGTGCAGCCACTGCGCGAGCCTGCCGTGGTACTCGATTACGCGCTGCCGGAGTTCAATCTGCGTCTGCAGTTTGAGGTCAGCGATTTTATCCAGATCAATGCCGCGCTCAATCGTGCCCTGGTCAGTCGCGTGGTGGAATTACTCGAGCTCGATGCGCCGGCGCGCGTCCTCGATCTGTATTGCGGGTTGGGAAATTTCACACTGGCAATGGCGCGCCGCGCGGCGAGTGTGGTGGGCGTGGAGGGCGATGCCGGCCTGGTCGCACGGGCCACCGACAACGCGACCCGCAATGACATTGCCAACGCGACGTTCATCAGCGCCAATCTCGCCAGCGCCGAGCTTGCCGGGGCAGCAGGGGCGCCAACCGGGGTCGCCGGCGCATGGACGCGCGGCCCATACACTCACGTGCTGCTTGACCCGCCCCGGGTTGGCGCCCGCGAAGTGCTGCCGTTGCTGGCGCGCCTGGCGCCACGGCGCCTGGTGTACGTCTCATGCCATCCGGGCAGCCTGGCGCGCGACCTGGGCGAGCTGGTGCATACGCACGGCTTCGAACTGCTGGCGGCCGGCGTTGCCGATATGTTTCCGCAGACCGCCCATGTGGAATCCATTGCCGTGCTGGCGCCCGCTGGCGGGTCTTGAGAAGCGCGCACGGTAAGCATCACTCCCAAGCGCCTATGATGTGCCCATGACGGGCCGCTACCCGCGCCGCTGCATGCGAAAAATATGAGCCTCGGACCACTGATGGTCGATATCGCCGCCACCTCGCTTAACGCCGAGGATCGCGAACTGCTGGCACACCCGCTGGTCGGTAGTGTGATCCTGTTCACACGCAACTACGCCCACCCCGGGCAACTCACGCAGTTGGTGGCCGAGATTCACGCGCTGCGCAATCCGGCGCTGCTGGTGGCCGTCGATCATGAAGGTGGCCGGGTGCAGCGCTTTCGCACCGGCTTTACGGCGCTCCCGCCGCTGCGCCAGCTCGGTCATCAATACGACCTGTCACCTGCGGTGGGGCTTGATCTGGCGCGCCGCCACGGCTGGCTGATGGCTTCCGAACTACTCTGCTGCGGCCTCGATTTTTCCTTTGCGCCCTGTGTTGATCTCGACTACGGGCTTGCCAGCGTGATTGGCGATCGGGCCCTGCACAGCCGCGCCGACATGGTCGCTGAGCTCGCCGTGGCCTATATGCACGGCATGCGCGATGCCGGCATGGCAGCCACCGCCAAACACTTTCCGGGTCACGGCGCCGTCGTGGCGGATTCGCACCTGGTATTGCCGGTCGATCGGCGTGCCCTGGTCGATCTCGATGCGGATCTGGTGCCGTATCGACGCCTGATCGACAACGGCCTGCCGGCCGTGATGGTCGCACACGTGCTGTTTCCCCAGATCGATGAGCTGCCGGCCAGTTTGTCACGGCGCTGGATCGGCGAAGTGCTGCGCGGTGAGTTGCGATTCAAGGGCACGGTGTTTGCCGACGATCTATCCATGGCGGGGGCGGCGAGCTTCGGTGACATCTGCGCACGCGCTACCCTGGCGTTGCACGCGGGTTGCGATGTGCTGCCGGTGTGCAACTCGCGCCCCAGTGTTGTGGCTCTGCTCGACCGCCTCAAGGTTGCGCCGGACGCTGCTGCACATTTGCGCCTGGCTCGTCTGCGCGCCCGCCAGCACCCGGCGCGCGCGGCGCTGCTGGCCTCGGCGGCCTGGCAGGAATGTAGCGCAGCCCTGCAACGCTGCAGTGCGCCGGCGCAGCTGGAGTTCGACGGCGGTACACCGACATGAATTGCGCCGGGGCCGGCTATGAGTGAATGGACAGTACCGCTGCTGCGCGGCGTGCTGGACGCCGCGCCCGAAGGCATTGTGATCTGCGCCGCAGGCGGCGCCGAACATGCAGTGGTGTACGTCAATGGGGCGTTCGAGCGACTGAGCGGCTATTCGTCCAGCGAATTGCTGGGCACTGATCTGCGCCTGCTGCAGGGGAGCGATCGCGAGCAGGCAGGTCGCGCACCGCTCCGGGTGGCGCTCGAGCGTGGTGAGAGCACGCGCGTGTTGCTGCGCAACTATCGCAAGGATGGCACGCAGTTCTGGAACGAACTGAAGATCGAGCCGCTGCGCGATGCGGCCGGGAGGGTTACGCACGTCATCGGTTATTATCGCGATGTCGGTGAGCGTGAGCGCGCGGTCGGCGAGCGTGAGCGGGCCAGTGGCGCGCGCGCCGTGGTCGGGCTGCCGACCTGGATGCGTGAAGATCGGCTTACCGGCTTGTGCGCGCGTGGTTATTTTGAGGAGCTGCTGCGCCACGACTGGCAGAGCGCCCAGCGCGAGACCCGGACGCTGACCCTGCTGATGTTCGACATTGATGCGCTCGGCGCTTATAACGATACCTTCGGTCGTCCGGCGGGCGATGCCTGCATCCGCCGTCTGTCCGGGGTTATCAGTGCAGCGTTCCGCCGCGGCTCCGACCTGGTGGCGCGCTGGGAGGGCGGCACGCTGTGCGCGCTGGCGCGCAATACCGATCGCGACGCCGTCAAGGATTTTGCCGAGGGCATTGTGCAGCGGGTGCTTGAGCAGCGCATCCACCACCCACGTGCGGCGCCGGAAAAATACGTGACCATCAGCGTCGCCGTGGCCATGATAATGCCGGGCCCGAAGCTGCAGCCCGAAGCGCTGTTGCAGGCTGCCACTCGCGCGCTGGCGCGCAGCCGCGTAAAGTCAGAGGGCGCGGTGGTACTCGCTACCGAAAAAGATTTTGCGTGACGCCACGCCCGGCGCACGCCTGCCGGCCGCCTAACTTAGCCGATTCAGGCCGTTATACGCGGCCACCCGATACGCCTCAGCCATGGTCGGATAGTTAAAGGTCGCGTTGGTAAAGTAGCGCAGGTTATTCAGATCATTGCTGGCCATGACGGTCTGGCCAATGTGGACAATTTCGGCGGCGCCGTCGCCGAAGCAATGCACGCCCAGCACCCTGAGCGTTTCGGTGTGGAACAGCAGTTTGAGCATGCCGATCTTTTCATCGGTCATCTGCGCGCGCGCCAGGTTCTTGAAGCTGGATTGGCCGACTTCGTAGGGAATTTTCTGTGCCAGCAGTTCGCGCTCGGTGAGTCCGACCGAGGAAATTTCCGGCAGCGTGTAGATGCCACTGGGCACCAGGTCGAGTCGTATCGCCTGTCGTTCCGGGTTTATCAGATGCTGTACAGCGTGGCAGCCCTGCACGTAACCGGCGCTGGCCAGTCCCGGCGGACCCGCCAGATCGCCGACCGCGTAGATGTGGGGGCGCGCCGTCTGGTAGTGCTCGTTAATGGTTATCTGGCCGCGCGGCGTGGCCGTCACGCCGGCAGCTTCGATATTCATGGCGTCACTGTTGCCGACACGGCCGTTGGTCCACAGCAGCAGATCTGATTTGATGCGCCGACCCGACTCCAGCAGCAACACCACATCGTCGGCACGGGTTTCGAGGCCAGCGAATTTTTCATTGTGGCGGATCACGCAACCCTGCTCATGCAGGTGATAGGAGAGCGCCTCGGCGATCTCGTCATCCAGAAATGACAGCAGTCGTTCCTGGGTGTTGACCAGCGTGACCTTGCAACCGAGATTCAGAAATATCGAGGCGTATTCGCAGCCGATGACGCCACCGCCGAAAATGGTGACCGCGAAAGGGCTGGCGTTGTAATGCAGCACCGTGTCGCTGTCGCGAACCCGCGGGTTGCTGAAATCGAGCTCGGGCGGGCGAAACGGACGCGAGCCGGCGGCGATCACCACGTAGTCAGCGCTGATGCGCTCGGCCGTGCCGGCCTTGGTGCGCACCTCGAGGGTGTGCTCGTCGACGAACCAGGCTGAACCACCGTACACCGGAACGTGGTTGCGATCATAAAACCGCCGGCGGCTGGCGACCTGGGCCGTAGTCACGCTGCCGGCCGAGGCCAGTAGTTGCGGGAACTCGATCTGCAGACTGGCGCGCAGTGAGCGCAGCAGTGGGTCGCGGCGCGCATCGTGCAGCGTTTTGACGGCATGGCGCAGCGCCTTGCTCGGAATGGTGCCCCAGTGGGTGCAGCCGCCGCCCACTTCGCTGTGGCGTTCGATTACCGCCACGCGCTTGCCACTCTTGGTCGCCATCATGGCGGCGCCTTCGCCGGCCGGTCCGCTGCCGATTACGATGACGTCATAGTGATCCATAGGAACGGGTTATCGGCTGCCAGCACGCCATCCTGCATGGCGGTGGATGTCAACTGCGTCACGGAACGGCGCGGCGCACCGGGCTGACGATGGCAATGACGCCGAAACCCGGGTGATCAAAATAATTCTTTTCGTTGAATTTCACTTTGCGCAGTTCGCGCAGCGACCATGCCGGGTTGGTGCCCAGCTGCAGATCGACGCCCAGATGCAGATATTGCTGGCCGCGTTCCAAAAAAATTCTGCCGTGCAAGTCCGGCGCTGCCAGGTTCAGCTCCGTGAGCTCAAGGCCAGCATGTCTGGGCCAATCGGTCGCGGTCTGTATCCAGCCGGCATGCGCCAACACCTGCCAGGTGCCGCCCGCACGCAGGCGCGCAGCGAGCCCGCCCAGCTGCATCTGCGAGGCATCGAGCTGGCGCAATACGGACGGCGCCGGGGCGCCCGACACGAGTACACCGTCAAAGCCCCGGCCTTCTGCCGCCGCAGCCAGATCTTCACCAGCCGGAGGCGTCACGGCGCGAAATATGATGACTTCAACCTGATACGCGCTGGTGGCAGCGGCGCTGGCGGGCAGCGCCGCTGGCTGCCACAGCAACAGGACCGTCAGGCAGGTGAGGGTGCGCAGTGGGCTCATGACCCTATGTTAGCAGGCGGGCGGGGCGCGACGCTGCAGCTGTCGTCGCGTGGCGTCAGTGTGCTAGCGGCGTTAGCGGGATTTAGGCGTCAGCCGCGTCATCAGCCGGGCAGCGAAAGCGAGGCGCTCGGCCGGTTGTGGCAACGGGCAGCTGATGCGCAGTTTTGCCGGTCCGTCCATTCGATAGACACGCGCTTCATTGCGCAGTAAATCAATAACGGCGTCGGCATCGACGCTGTGCTGGGCATCGAACTGCACACTGCCACCCTGCGGACCCAGGTCCAGCCGCCGCAGCCCCAGAGCGCGGGCGCGCAGGCGCAGCTCGGCGACCCTGAGCAGATTGTCGGCCGGCGCCGGCAAGGGGCCGAAACGATCGAGCAGCTCGCCGTTCATGTCGGCAAGCTCGCTCGCCGAGGCCGCGCCCAGGCGCTGATAGAGCGCCAGGCGCAGCTGTACGTCGGGCACAAAGTCTTCAGGCAGCAAGGCCGGCACATGCAGCTCTACTTCGCTGACCGCGGCCAGCGGTCGCTCGAGCGCCGGAGTTTTTCCTGCGCGCATGGCAGCGACCGCCTGCTCGAGCAGCTCGAGGTACATGCTCAGACCCACTTCCGAGAGCTCGCCACTCTGCTGCTCACCGAGGAACTCACCGGCACCGCGAATTTCCAGGTCATGGGTGGCGAGCAGGAAGCCCGCGCCCAGTTCTTCCATCGCCTCGATCGCCTCCAGTCGTTTGGCGGCATCGCCGCTCAGCGCACGCCGCGAGGGCACGATCAGATAGGCGTAGGCGCGATGATGCGAGCGGCCGACCCGGCCACGCAGCTGGTGCAACTGCGCGAGCCCGAGGCGATCGGCACGATTGATGAGAATGGTATTGGCGGTCGGCACGTCGATGCCGCTTTCGATGATGGTCGTGCACACCAGCACGTTGAAGCGCCGATGGTGGAAATCGACCATCAGCTGTTCAAGATCGCGCTCGCGCATCTGGCCATGGCCGACGCGCACCTGTGCTTCGGGCACCAGCGCGGAAAATTCCGCCGCCAGTTTGTCGATGCCCTGGATCTCATTGTGCACCAGATAGATCTGGCCACCGCGCCGCAGTTCGCGCAGTGCCGCTTCGCGCACCGTCGGGCCGTGCCATTCACACACCGAAGTCTTGATCGCCAGCCGCGCGGCGGGCGGCGTGCTGATGAGCGAGAGCTCGCGCAGGCCGCCGAGCGCCATGTTCAGGGTGCGCGGAATCGGCGTGGCGGTGAGCGTCAGCACGTGCACGGCGGCGCGCCAGGTCTTCAGGCGTTCTTTATCGCGCACCCCAAAGCGGTGCTCCTCGTCGATGACCAGCAAGCCCATATTTTTGGCGTGTGCATCGGCATGCAGCAGGCGATGGGTGGCCACCAGGATATCAACCTGGCCGCCGGCAAAGCCCGCCAGTACCGCGCTGCTCTCCTTGCCGGAACGAAAGCGCGACAGTGCCTCGATACGCACCGGCCAGTCGGCGAAGCGATCGCGAAAATTCTGCAGATGTTGGTCGGCCAGCAGCGTCGTGGGCACCAGCACGATCGCCTGGTGCCCGGACTGCACCGCGATGAACGCGGCGCGCATCGCCACCTCGGTCTTGCCAAAGCCCACGTCGCCGCAGACGATGCGATCCATGGGCGTGGGCCGGCCAATGTCCTCTTTGACTTTGGCAATCGCCTCGGCCTGATCAGCCGTCTCTTCGAAGGGGAAGGCATTGGCAAAGGTCTGGTATTCCAGCTCGCCGGCCTGCAGCACCGGCGCCACCTGCGCCTGGCGGCGCGCGTACAGATCGAGCAGCTCGGCGGCGACATCGCGCACCGCCTCGGCCGCGCGCCGGCGCACCTTGGCCCACTGATCGCTGCCCAGTTTATGCAGCGGCGCGGCCTCGGGGCTGCCGCCGGTGTAGCGATTGACCAGGTGCAGGGCATGCACCGGGACATAGACGCGATCACCATCGCGATACTCGAGAGTCAGGAACTCACCGACGTCGCCGCCGATTTCCATCACTTCGAGTCCGAGATAGCGACCGACACCATAGGTTTCGTGCACCACCGGTGAGCCGGGCTCCAGACTCTGCAGATTGCGCAGAATCGTGGCCGGATCGGCGGCGCTGCGCCGGCGGCGCCGTTCCTGGCGCGCACGATTGCCAAATAGCTGCGATTCGGTCAGCAGCAGCAGGGCCGGATCGCGCAGCTGCAGGCCGCCGATCTCACCGGCCAGGGTAATCGCCAGACGCGCATCGCCATTGGCAAACTGCGGCCAATCGGCTACGGCGCGCGGCGAGCGCCCGTGTGCGCCGAGCATCTGGCTGATGACCTCGCGCCGCCCGGGAGAATCCGCGGCGATTAGCACGCGGCCGGGATAGTCATCGAGGAATTCGATCAGCGGCGCCAACGGCTGCGTGGCGCGCGCATCGAGGCGAAAGCCGCGTGGCAGCAGGCTGGCGCCGGGCGGCGAGTCGCAGAGCGCTGCGCCCGTGTGAGCCAGGTCCAATGGCTGTGCGGTGGCGACGTCCACAGCGCCGAAGCGCTCGATCTGTACGCGCGGATGGCCGGCCAGTTGCGCCGCCAGTTCAGTGGCGCTGACAAAAGCCTCTGCCGGCGGCAGCAATGGGCGCTCAATGTCGTGACGATGCTCTTCATAGCGCGCGCCGATCGCGCTCCATGCGCCTTGCAGCGCTGACTCGAGATCCAGATCCGTGGCCAGCACCAGATCGGGCGGCAGATAGTCGAACAGATTGGCGGTGACCTCGAAGAACAGCGGCAGGTAGAACTCGATGCCTGGTGGCGCGAGACCCTCGCTGACCCCACGATAGACGCTCATGCGCGCGACATCACCCGGGAAGCGCAGTCGAAAGCGTCGCCTGAAGTCACGCACTGATGCCGCATCCAGCGGCAACTCGCGCGCCGGCAGCAGGCGCAGCGCCTCGATTGCATTGAGTGAACGCTGCGATTCGGCATCGAAGCGCCGTAGCGAATCAATCCGGTCATCCAGCAGGTCGACGCGCACTGGCATCTCGGTGCCCATCGGCCAGACGTCGAACAGCGAGCCACGCAGCGCAAATTCACCGGGGCCGCGCACCTGACTGACCGCCGCGTAGCCCGCCGCGACCAATCGCTGGCGCAGCGGCTCGATCGACAGTTGCGCCCCGCGTTGCAGATCAAAACTGTGCGCGTGGATGTAACTGACCGGTGGCAGGCGCGAGAGCAGACTCTCGGCGGTCAGCAGCAGGAAGCCTCGACGAAATGTCTGCAATCGCTCCAGCGTGCGCAGTCGCTCAGAGACGATGTCCGCATGCGGTGAAAACTGATCGTAAGGCAGGATCTCCCAGTCGGGAAGGTTAAGAATTTCAAGTTCCGGGCCGCCGTAGAAACGCAGCTCCGCCGCCAGCCGCTCCAGCTCGCGCGCATCGGCCGCGACCACCGCCCAGGCCCGCGAGTCGGCCGCCACGGCCTCGACCAGCGCCAGCGCGCGCGCGCCGGCGTGCAGCGCGTGCCAGTGCAGCTGGCAGGCGCCCTGGGCGGGCAGCTCGGGTCGAATCAAATGGGCCATGCAATCAGGTTTCAGGGACGGCGCGCGAGCTTAGCGTGCCAAACCACGAATACAAGTGCGCCGGCGCGCGCGTTGGGGCGCCCCACCCCAAGGTCGGGGGAGTAGAATGAAGTCTGCCCGTGCCCTGAATGCGGCGGCACGGTGCCCACGAACTCAAACCTAAGGGGACGTCCATGATTTACTTTCTGGCACTGATTCCGGCGACCGCACTGTGCATTGCTGGATATTTTGTGCTTTATCTATCTGACCGCTCGACCGGTGCTTTCCAGAAGCTGGGGAAGTACCTGGGCTTCTGGGCCTTCACCCTGGCCGGGTTGGTGGTTCTGGGGGCGATATTCGCTGCGGCTCATGGTGGCCGTTGTGGCGGCATGCACTCGATCCACGAGATGAGCGAGATGCATGGGATGTGCGGGATGCACGAGCGCATGCACGGCGGCTGGCCGGGCGAATCGCAGCCCGAGGCTACCCCACCCGCGCCGGCAAGCGAGCCGAATCCGGCCGCGCCGCCGCGTTAGCCGCGGCAGGCGCTCAGGGAGCGATAGCCACCGCGTCGATGACGCGTTCGTGTTCGAAGTAAACCACAAAGCCCGCGTAGTCCCAGCGCGTGATCGGTGGCGCGCCGACGGCCGCAGTGCGATTGACGGGGGCACCGAAGTGCGCTTCGACGGCGCTCATCGTCAGGCCGCGCGCTGGGCGCTCGACTGCCGATGCGCGCACCATGACCTGATCGTCGACCACGATGGTCTCGGCCAGCGCGACCACGCTCCAGCAGCTGACCAGGGCCAGCAACAGGCTCAACAGGGGTAATTTCACGGCCTGCCTCCACGGATTGAAACGGGCGGCCTGATGCCGCGATAGGCAAATCATAACACCGCGGCCGCAAGGCCTCCCCATGCCGCCAGCCACCCGGTCACGGAACTGTGATTTCCGTCCGCACCAAGCTCATGTTTTAATCGCCGCCGCATGTTTCAACCCCTGTCCCTGTTTGTCGGCCTGCGCTACGTGCGCGCCCGCCAGCACAAATTCTTCGTCTCGTTCATCACCTGGGTGTCGCTTGCTGGCGTCGCTTTGGGCGTAGCCGCACTGATCGTCGTGCTGTCGGTGATGAACGGGTTTGAGGGCGAGTTGCGCGATCGCCTGCTGGCCCTGAGTGCCCATGCCCGGGTCGTGGCCCGTGGCGCAGCCGATCGGGTGGACGATATGGCGCTGGCGAGGCGCTTGCGTACGTTGCCGGGGGTGGTGGGGGTCGCACCCTATATGGATCTGCAGGCTCTGGTCGTACACCGGCCAGAAATGTTACCGCTGACGCTGCGCGGCATCGACGCGGCCGCTGAGCATCAGGTGACAGATATCGAATCGCTCATGGTCGCAGGTCATTACGCCGCACTCACTGCCGGTTCACAGGCGCTCATCATGGGTGCGGCGCTCGCCGAGCAGCTGGGGGTCGGCGTCGGCGATCAAGTCACTATTCTGGTGCCGGTGGCCAGCGCCAACGCGCCACCAGAACCGCGACTGCGAATGTTCACATTGGTGGGCACCTTCGAAGCCGGCATACAGGATCACGATTCCACGCTGGCGTTGGCGGCCCTGGCTGACGTGCAGGCCTTTGCGCCGCAGGCCGAGGGGGTGAGCGGTCTGCGGCTGCGATTTGCCGATGCGCTCAAGGTGCCTGAGTACATGCCTGCAGTGCGCCGTGCTGTAGGGTCTGGCGCGCTGGTGCGTGACTGGACCCAGGATCACGCCAGCTACTTTCGTGCCATTCGCATTGAAAAAACCATGATGGCGCTGATCCTGCTGCTGATCGTCGCCGTGGCGGCGTTCAATATCGTCGCCATGCTGGTGATGGTGGTGACCGACAAGCGCACCGACATCGCCATCCTGCGTACGCTCGGCGCCGCGCCTGGCACGATACTGCGCGTCTTCATGATTCAGGGCCTGGTAATCGGCTGGTGCGGTGTGGCTGCCGGCGTAGCGCTCGGGGTGCTGATTGCGCGCCATGTCGATCGCATCGTGCCATTGCTCGAGCGGCTGTTTCGATTTCAGTTTCTCGACGCCGATGTCTACTACGCGACCACCATACCCTCGACGCTGCACGGCCGTGATGTGCTGTGGATCAGCGTGGCCGCGCTGCTGTTGACACTGGCGGCCACAATTTACCCAGCACGCCGCGCCGCGGCGACACCGCCGGCCGCAGCCTTGCGCTACGAATGAAACTCATGCCCAGACTGAGCAATGTTCCCTACGAATGGCTACTGGGCACGCGTTATCTGCGCTCCAACCAGCGGCGTGGCTTTCTGTCATTGATTTCCATTGTCTCGATGCTGGGTCTGGCGGTGGGCGTCGCGGTGTTGATCGTGGTGCTCTCGGTGATGAATGGATTTGAGCGCGAACTGCGCACGCGCATACTCAGCGTGACTTCGCACGCCACGCTTATGGGCCTGCAGGGCAACCTGCCCGATTGGCGCGACGCGCAGCGCCGGGCGCAGGCGCAACCAGAAATCATCGCTGCCGTGCCCTATATCGAAGCGCAGGCCATGCTGGTACACGGCGCGTACAGCGCTGCCACGGCGCTGCGCGGCGTGCTGCCGGAGCAGGAGCGGCGCGCGGTCGGACTGGCGGAGCACATCAGCGGCGGCAGCATCGAAGCTCTGGTGCCGGGGAGTTTTCGCATTGTGCTGGGTGACGCCCTGGCTGAAAGTCTGGACGTGAAGGTGGGCGAAGATGTGGTGCTGATCGCGCCGCAAGGCAGCATTACGCCGGCAGGGTTTGCGCCCACCATGCGGCGCCTGCGCGTCAGCGGCCTGTTTCATTCGGGCATGTATGAATTTGACAGCGCCCTGGCACTGGCGCCCATGCAGGATGCGGCGCGCATTTACCGCATGGGTGATGAGATCACCGGGCTGCGGCTGGCGCTGCACGATCCTTTCGCGGCTCCACGCGTGGTGCGCGAGCTGGCTTTGGCGCTGGGCGGCGGCTATTTTGTCAGCGACTGGACGCGCAATCACGCCAACTTCTTTCGTTCCATCCAGACCACAAAATCGATGATGTTCGTCATGCTGTTGCTGGTGGTGGCTGTGGCGGCCTTCAATATTGTCGCGGCACTGGTCATGGTGGTGAAGGAGAAACGTCAGGCCATCGCGACGCTACGCACTCTCGGTGCTCTGCCGCGCAATATCCTGGCGATCTTCAGCGTGCAGGGCGCGCTGATCGGTCTGCTTGGCACGCTCGCTGGTGCCGCGGCGGGTATCTTGCTGGCGCGGCACCTCGCGCAGCTGGTGCAGGCGCTCGAACGCCTGAGCGGTACGCAGTTTCTGGATGCCAGGGTCTACATGATGAATGAATTGCCAGCGTATGTTGAATGGCGCGATGTGGTCCAGGTCTGCGCAGTGTCCTTCCTGCTGTGCGCACTGGCGACGCTGTATCCTGCGTGGCGTGCGGCCGGCACCCTGCCGGCGGAGGCCTTGCGGCATGAATGATGGCAATGCGGATGCAGGCAGTGTAGTGCTCTCGGCACAGGGCGTGGCGCGCGCTTTTCACGAAGGCTCCTCGACGCTGGAGGTATTGCGCGGTCTCGATCTGCAGGTGCGCGTTGGCGAGCGACTCGGCATCATCGGCGCTTCGGGCTCCGGCAAGACCACGCTGCTGCAGATACTCGGCGGGCTAGATCGCCCCGATAGCGGCCGGGTGGCCATCGACGGGCGCGATCTGCACGCCCTGAGCGAAACCGAGCGCGGTCAGCTGCGCAATCGCACTATCGGTTTTGTCTATCAGTTCCATCATCTGCTGGCGGAATTTTCAGCACAGGAAAATGTCGCTATGCCACTGCTGGTGCGGCGCATGGACGCCGCCAGCGCCGCACAGCGCGCCGCCGCATTGCTCGGGCGCGTCGGCTTGAGCGAGCGTCTGAGCCATCGGCCGCATCAGCTTTCCGGTGGCGAGCGCCAGCGCGCAGCGGTAGCGCGCGCACTGGTGACGCAGCCGCGTCTGGTGCTGGCTGATGAGCCCACCGGCAATCTTGATGGCCGCAACGCCGAGCAGGTGTTTGCACTGATGCTGGAGCTCAACCGCGAATTGGGCACCAGTCTGGTGGTGGTCACGCACGATGTGCGGCTGGCCGCGCGTATGGATCGGGTGCTCGAGCTCGATCAGGGGCAGCTACGCCCAATTGGCACAAACAGCGTCGATTAGCCGCTGGCCCGGTGCCCGGGTCGCAACCGAAACTTGCGGCGTACCGCGGTACGCCAGACGAACTCCAGCCCCCATCGACCCACCAGACCGCTGATCACGGCGCTGAGCAGGCAGCCGAGCAGAAATGGCTTCCAGCGTGGTCCGAGCCCGTGTTCCAGCCAGCGCCAACTGAGCTGGAACGCGAAATTATGCGTCGGGTGGTGTAGCAGCAGGGCGCCAAGTCGGTAGGCGCCATAAAAGCAGGGCACGACCGTGAACGGATTGACCAGCAGCGTGCTCGCCAGCGTCACCGGCAGATTCAGGCGCCAGTATACGGCCACCAGCACTGCAGTAATCGTGTGCACGGGCAGCGGAATAAAGGCGATCGCCAGACCGGCACCGAATCCGGCAGTAATGGAGTGTCGGTTCATCGACCACAGATGGTGGTCGGTCAGGCGCTCGCCAAAGATGCGCAGATACCAGCGATCGCGCCGAGCCTCGACCCAGCGGGCTAGATGTTTGACGATGCGGCGTGGCATGGCGGTTACTTTAACGCCCGGCGCGCAGTTGCGCACCGTCCTGGCAATGGCCCTGGCGCAATCACCGTAACGTGACCGCATTGCTTGCTTTCGGCCCGCTCTCCGGCCTGCTGCGGGCTCGCGGCACCCCGGCGCGGGGTTTCGCGCCGGGCGCGATGGTGCTCTTGAACTGCAGCTTCAGCCCTCAGGTCGCGTCCTGCTGGCGCAGTCGCGAAAGCCTTAATCACGCGCGCGCCCTCAAGTATTATGCGCACTCTGAATCTTCTGGAGTTCATGGGCCGATGTGGGAAATCGTTCGCGCTGGCGGCTGGATGATGGGGCCCATCATCCTGTTTTCGGTGGTCGCCGCGGCCATTATGCTTGAGCGCCTCTGGACCCTGCAGGACCGGCGCGTATTGCCCCCCGATCTGACCAGGCGCGTCTGGCAGCTGGTCGAGGCCAATCAGGTCAGCGACAAGGTAATCGAAGCGCTGCAGCAGAATTCACCGCTCGGCAAGGTTCTGGCTGCCGGTCTTGCCAATCGGCATCGCAGCCGTGATGCGCTCATGGAGCGTCTCGAAGATACCGGTCGCCACGTGGTGCATGAGCTCGAGCGCTTTCTGAATACCCTGGGCACGATCGCCGGGGTCTCGCCCCTGCTCGGCCTGCTCGGGACGGTGGGCGGCATCATCAAGGCTTTCAACGCCATCAACGCCGGTGGCATGGGCGATCCGCGCCTGCTCTCGGGCGGAATTGCCCAGGCCCTGATTACCACGGCTGCGGGCCTGTGCGTGGCGATTCCCTCGCTGATCGCCTATCGGTATCTACGCGGTCGCATCGATCGCATCGTCATTGAAATGGAAAAAGATGCCATTCAGCTGGCCGATGCGCTGGAAGCGGCGCGTGTGGCGGCCACATGAACCTCAAGCCACGGCGCGCCGAAGAGCCCGAGATCAACATGGTCTCGCTGATCGATGTGGTGTTGATGCTGGTGATTTTTTTTATGCTCTCTGCAAACTTTGTCGGCGAGGGACGGATGCGCATCCGTTTGCCGCAGGCCAGCTCGGTGCCGATTGAGCGCGCCACAACGGTGGCGCTGGTGGTGTCGGTGACCGAAAGAGGCAGTTACCTGGTCAACAATCGGGAGCTGGTGAACGCCAGCGCCGACACGCTGCGCGCCGCGATCGAGAAGGTGGCGCCCGCCGAACGCAACGCGCCGGTGAGTCTCAAGGCCGATGGCCGCGCCACGCATCAGGCCGTGGTCACGGCTATGGATGTACTCGGACATCTGGGCTTTGCGCAGCTGAATTTCGTCACCACCAACAACACCGGGACCACAACCCCTTGAGCACGCCAGCGCCGCCCGTATCGGCCGCGCAGGTGTATCGCCGACTGCTGCGCTACGCCCGTCCGCACCTGGGCATGTTCGCCATCGGCGTGCTCGGCATGATGATGTATGCCTCGGTCACGCCGCTCACTGCCTGGTTCGTCAAGAAATTCCTCAATGCGGCGTTCGTGGCGCAAAACGCCCAGGTGTTGCGTTACGTGCCAGGTGGTGTCATTGCCCTGTTTCTGTATCGCGGCGTCGGCGACTATCTGGCAAATTTCTTTCCGGGTTGGGTGGGCCGGCAGATGATCAAGGCGATACGCGCTGATCTGTTTGCACATTACCTGCGACTGCCCACCTCCTGGTACGAACGTGAGTCATCGGGGGTCATGCTTTCGCGCCTTACCTACAATGCCGAGCTGGTGGCCGATGCGGCGACCAACTCGGCCACGGTGCTGATCCGCGATTCGCTGGCCATTGCCGGCGGCGTGTTTTATCTGTTTTATCTGAACTGGAAGCTCGCCGCCTTTGTGATACCGGTGGTGTTGGTGATTGGCTTGCTGGTGCAAAGTGTCAATCGGCGTTTTCGCCGCTATAGCACCCGTATTCAGAACTCGATGGGCGATGTCACGCGAGTCGCCAAGGAAGCCATCGAGGCGCATCGCGTCGTCAAGGTGTTCAATGCGCAGGAACATCTGCAACAGGCCTTTGACACTGCCAATGAGCTTAACCGCCACACCAACATGCGACTGATCTCGGTGCGTTCGAGCAGCAACCCGACCGTGCAGGTGATCGCCGCGCTCGGTCTGGCAGCGGTGCTGCTGGTGGCCAATCGACAGGTCGCCAGCGGGGTCATGCAGGTTGGTGAATTTCTCGGCTTCCTGACTGCCTTGCTGCTGGTGACCGAACCGCTGCGTCGGCTGGTGGGTGTGAGTGGGCCGCTGCAGCAGAGCATCGCGGCCGGTGCCAGTGTTTTCGAAGTACTCGATGTACCCGGTGAACCTGCCGGTGGCACCCGCCGCCTGCAGCGGGCGCGCGGCGCGGTGGCATTTCGCCAGGTGGAATTCACCTACGACCGCGACAAAGGTGGTGTGTTGCATGCCATCAATCTTGAAGTCGCGGCCGGCACCACGGTGGCGATCGTCGGGCGCTCGGGCAGTGGCAAAACAACGCTGGTCTCACTGTTACCGCGCTTTTATGACCCAAGCAGCGGCGCGGTGCTGCTCGATAATTTCGACCTGCGCGAGTACGCGCTGCGGGATCTGCGCGCCCAGATCAGTCTGGTAAGCCAGGAAGTGGTGTTGTTCAACGACACCATTCGCAACAACATCGTGTTTGGTGCTGACAACGCCGACAACGCCGCGATCGATGCTGCAGTGAGTGCCGCACACGTCAAAGAGTTCGTCGATGAGCTGCCCCTGGGTCTGGCGACCATGGTCGGCGATCGTGGTGTGCTGCTCTCTGGCGGCCAGCGCCAGCGCATCGCCATTGCCCGTGCGCTGCTGCGCAATTCGCCGATACTGGTACTGGATGAAGCAACCTCGGCACTCGATACTGCCTCGGAACGACACATTCAGTCGGCACTCGAGCTGCTGGTAAAAAATCGCACAACTTTTGTCATTGCCCATCGGCTCTCGACCATCGAGCACGCCGATCTGATCGTCGTCATGCAGGATGGCGCCATCATTGAAACTGGCACGCATGCCGAGCTGCTGGCACGCGCCGACGTCTACGCGCAACTGCATCAGCTGCAATTCAAGGTCTGAGGCCGCTTGCGCGCCCTCATGCACGACTGGCTGCAGCGAGTCTGGTATGGCGGTGAGCGCGCGCCCTGGTGGCTGCGATCCCTGGCGGTGCTATACGGCGTGCTGATGAGGGTCCGCCGCAACGCTTATGCGCGTGGCTGGTTGCCGGCACAGCGCGTTGGCTGTCCGCTGATCGTGGTCGGCAATATCACGGTCGGCGGCACCGGCAAGACGCCATTGGTGATCTGGCTGGCCGGCGAGCTCACGGCGCTGGGCCTGCAAGTGGCCGTCATCACTCGCGGCTATGGCCGCGAGGCTCACGCTGGCGTGCTGCGCGTCAACACACGCAGCAGTGCGAGCGCAGTGGGCGATGAAGCACTGCTGGTGTTCCGGCGCGCACAGGTGCCGGTCTACGTGTGCGGCGATCGGCTCGTTGCGGGGCGCGCCGCCGTGGCCGCCGGCGCCCGGGTTGTGATTGCCGATGATGGACTGCAGCACCTGAGACTGGCTCGCGAGTTCGAGATCGCCCTGATCGATGCCGCTCGCGGCCTCGGTAACGGCGCACTGCTGCCTGCTGGGCCGCTGCGCGAGCCACATGCGCGGCTTGGCGGTGTTGGCGCTGTGGTGCTGACCGGCGCGGGCGCTTACCAGTATCCTGGCGCCCTGTGCATGCAGCTGCGCGCTGGGCAACTGGTGCCGTTGAATGGCGAGGGTCCGGCCGTGCCGCTCGACGCATTCCGTGCCCGACGTGTGCATGCCTTTGCCGGCATCGGCAATCCGCAGCGGTTTTTTGCGAGCCTGCGCGCTGCTGGTCTTGAGCTGATCGAGCATCCGTTGCCCGATCATCAAGCCATTGCGAACCAGGCGCTGCATCCGGCCGATGGCCTGCCGGTACTGATGACCGAGAAAGATGCGGTAAAATGCGCCGCGCCAGCGCCCGCGAATTGCTGGTACCTTCCGGTCACGGCGCAGTTGGCCGCTGACGATACTCAAGCCCTGTTACGGAGAATCCTGATGGACGCACGCCTGCTCGACATCCTCGCCTGCCCGGTGTGCAAGGGCCCCCTGCGGTCCGCCTCGGAGCCAGGCGGCGCGCTGCTTGTGTGTCGCGCCGACCGCCTGGGTTTTCCGGTGCGCGATGGCATTCCGGTGATGCTCGAAGAGGAGGCCCGCGTACTCGAAGCGGGCGATCCGTTGCTCGAGCGCTAACGGGCAGGGCGCCGCAGTGTTCAAGATCGTCATCCCGGCTCGCTACGCCTCGACGCGCCTGCCTGGCAAATCGTTGTTATTGCTGGCCGGCAAACCGCTGCTGCAATGGGTCCATGAACGGGCGCGTGCTGCGGGCGGCGAAGTGCTGATCGCCACCGATGATGAACGCATCGCCGCCGCAGCGCGTGGCTTCGGCGCCGCAGTGCTGATGACCTCCGCCGATCATGCTTCCGGCACCGATCGCATTGCCGAAGTCGCAGCGCTGCGTGGCTGGGATGAAAATCAGATCGTGGTCAATGTCCAGGGCGACGAACCGCTGCTGCCGGTCGAACTCATACGCCAGGTGGCGGCGTTACTGGAACGCCACGCGGGCGCTGACCTGGCCACGCTGGCCGCACCGATTGACACGCTGGCCGAGTTTCTCGATCCCAACGCCGTCAAGGTCGTGACCGATCTTGAACAACGCGCGCTGTATTTCAGCCGTGCGCCCATTCCCTGGACACGTGATGGCGCTAACGCGGGGCTGGCGAGTCAAACGCGCTGGCAGGGCGCACGCCGCCATGTCGGCTTGTATGCCTACCGGGTCGGCGCCCTGCTGCGACTCGCGGCCCTCGCGCCCAGTGCCCTGGAGCTGGCCGAAAAACTGGAGCAACTGCGCGCGCTCGAAAACGGCTTCGATATTCGCGTCGCCAACTGTCTGGTGGCGCCGGGCCCGGATGTCAATACCAGCGCCGATCTCGCGCGCGTCAGTGCACTGTTGCGCTAGGCGCTTTCTCAGGAGCCGATCATGCCGGTCTACAGTGTTGGCGAGTCCGTTCCCGATATCGCCACCAATGCCTATGTTGCCCCGGGCGCCAGCATCATCGGTAGAGTGGTGCTCGGTGAGTACGTCAGCATCTGGTTTGGCGCCACGCTGCGCGGCGACAATGAATTGATACGCATCGGTGCCCACAGCAATGTCCAGGAGGGCACGGTGATGCACACTGATATGGGCTCGCCCCTGTCGATAGGCGAGTACGTCACGATCGGCCACCAGGCCATGTTGCATGGCTGCAGCGTCGGTGAGGGTTCATTGATTGGCATCCAGGCGATCGTGCTCAACGACGCGGTGATCGGCCGCGGCTGCATCGTTGCTGCCGGTGCCGTCGTGACCGAGCGCAAAGTATTTCCCGACGGCTCACTGATTCTCGGTTCACCGGCCCGGGTAGTCCGGATGCTGAGCAACGAAGAAATCGCTCGCTCACGCCTGAGCGCTGAGCACTACGTGCAGCGCGGTGCGTACTTCAAAAAGAATCTGCAACCGATCGCCTGAAGCCACCCGGGCAGGGCAGTGATCATTGACCTGCCCGGGTGCGTCTTTTTGCTACCAGCGCTACTCGTCGCGACGCGCGTCCGACTGCCAGCTTGAAGGCGCGGGTCCGGAACTAAAGACCACCTGCGGCCGTTCTGGCGCAACCGGGGCCGCGTTGTCAGCGCCGCTCGGTGCCGGTGCCGGTGCTGGTGCTGCGGGCGGTCGTACCGGTGTCGTCCAGCTCATGGGCGGCGGAGCCGCAGCCGGAGCGTCGTTCATCGCACTGCCACCGCTCGGTTCTGGTACACGCTCAACCGGGGCACGCTCAATATAACCGGCACCGGCCTCGTGGCCGCCACCAGGCGCATTGAACTCGTTACCGCCGCCAGTGCCACTGCCCTGGCCAAAGCCCTGAAATGAGCCCTGCGGCGACCCTTGAGCCGGGTTCGCAACGGGGTTCTGACTGGCGTTCTCGCCGCCTCCCTGGCCGCTGTGCTCAGCACCTTCGCGGTTACCGCCACCACCGCCGCCACGTCGGCGACGGCCGCCGCGACGCGAGCGCCCGGTGCGTTCTGTGCGCTCGCCGCGATCGAGCTGTTCACCTTCGACGCGGCGCGGCTCATTGCCGACCGGGTTGCGACCTTCGTCGCGTCGACTCTGATCGTCGCGTGGTGCTTCGTTGCCGCGTGGTGCATCGGCGCGCGGCGCATCGGCGCGCGGCGCATCGTTGCGCCGCGGTTCACGTCGGAGCGCATCGCGCGAGCGGTTATCGGGCCGCCCATCGCCGCGAGGGTTATCGTTGCGATTGCCTTCGTTGCGATTGCCGTCACTACGCGCTCCTTCGCGCCGGGCGCCACCGCGATCGCCGTACGGGCCGCGACCCGCGCCGCCGCGTCGAGGGCGATTGCGATCGAAGCCATCGCGGCGCGAATCACTACGTCCGCCGCGTGGCGCCGGCGTGGCGGCGTCTGCTGCACTGGATTCACCACCACTACTGGCAAACAGCCCTTTGAGCCAGGCCCAGATGCCACTTCCCGAAGCAGTGCTCGCCAAAGGCGCGGCTATGGCCGGCGCGCGCTCGGGCGCGACGACTAGCGGCGCGATGGTGGTTGGCATGATCGCCGCCACGGCCGGAGGTTCTGCGGCGGCTTTCTTGTCGTCGCTCAAAGTCGGGTCGGCAATCTGCGGCGCCACCGGCATCTGATAGCTGAGCTGATTGTTCTCAGGCAATGCCGCTTCATCATCACGCAGGCGGTGGATTGAATACTCCGGCGTCTGAATATGCGGGTTAGGCACCAGCACGACATCGATGTGCGCCTTTTCTTCAACGGTACGCAACCATTCGCGCTTTTCGTTGATGAGATAGGTGGCCACGTCCACCGGTACCTGCACGACGATGCGCGAAGTGCGATCCTTGCGTGCGTCCTCGCCGATCAGGCGCAGGATCGACAGCGCCAGCGATTCGACACTGCGTATGCTGCCGATGCCGGTGCAGCGCGGGCACACCAGGTGACTCGATTCACCCAGGCTCGGACGCAGCCGCTGGCGTGACAACTCGAGCAGTCCGAAGCGCGACAGGCGACCGATCTGGATGCGCGCGCGATCCATCTTCATCGCATCACGCAGCCGGTCTTCGACCGCGCGCTGGTTCTTGACGTCTTCCATGTCGATAAAATCGATGACGATCAGGCCGCCGATATCACGGATGCGCAATTGGCGCGCGATCTCATCGGCCGCTTCCAGATTGGTATTGGTCGCGGTCGCTTCGATGTCGGTGCCGCGGGTAGCGCGCGCCGAGTTGATGTCGATCGAGACCAGCGCCTCGGTGTAATCGACTACCAGGCTGCCCCCGGAAGGCAACTGCACTTTGTGCGCGTAGGCCGATTCGATCTGATTCTCGATCTGATAGCGCGTGAACAGCGGGATGTCGTCGGTATACGCCTTGAGCTTGCGCTGCGCATCGCCCGGCATGTAGCGCTGCACGTACTCCGCCGCCTTCTGGAAGGCGCCCGGATCATCGACCAGTACCTCGCCGATGTCATCGGCCAGATAGTCGCGCAGTGAACGCGTCACCGCATCGCCTTCCTGATACACCAGGAACGGCGCACTACGGCTGGTGCCAGCCTGGGCAATGGCATCCCACTGGGTGCGCAGGTTGTCCAGATCCCACTGCAGCTCTTCGACCGCCCGGCCGACGCCAGCGGTGCGCACGATGGCACCCATGCCATCGGGTACGTTGAGCTGGTTCATGACTTCGCGCATCTGGTCGCGATCTTCGCCTTCGATACGGCGCGAGACACCCCCGGCGCGCGGGCTGTTGGGCATCAGCACCAGAAAACGCCCGGCCAGGCTGATAAAGGTGGTAAGCGCCGCACCCTTGGTGCCACGTTCTTCCTTCTCGACCTGGACCAGCAGCTCCTGGCCTTCGCTGACCAGCTCACGGATATTCATGCGCCCGCCCGGTGGCGAGCTCTTGAAGTATTCCCTGGAAATTTCCTTCAGCGGCAGAAAGCCATGGCGCAGCGCGCCATAATCGACGAAGCAGGCTTCGAGCGACTGTTCGACGCGCGAAATGCGCGCCTTGTAGATGTTGGCTTTCTTCTGTTCCCGGGACGGGATCTCTATCGAAAGGTCATATAACTTCTGACCGTCAACCAGAGCGACTCGCAACTCTTCTGCCTGAGTTGCATTGATTAGCATTCTCTTCATTTGCCCCTACCAATGGTACTTGTGGGGCCAACCGGGAGGCGCCGGGCCTGCATACAGGCGGCGTCGCATTTTCAACAATAACAGCTGCAAACCCGAAGATTGATTGTCGGCGCGTCCGATGTGACATCGTTCTGATTATGCCGCCACGCGGGCAGCGCCGGAAAACCTTGAGGCCCGCTGACCTTAGAGGGCGCTCGCCAGAGGCTCAACCTTGCGGGGAGCAGCTTTGCGGCGAGGGCCTTGAATCCTGGTCGGCCGAACTCTTGCACGATGGCCCCGACTTCGAGGACCAACTAACATGCGGCACTCAATGGCCGCGAACTTGCCGCCGCGCGCGACCCTGCTTGGTGGGAGGGTCCGCTGCGGGACCGGGGCAGTATAGTGGCAGCCCGCTTTAGAAACAACGATTTACGATTGAGGCCCCCTTGACTACGTCAATTGATCTCCCGCCCGCCGAGGGCCAGCGGCACCCGCAAGAGGGTGCGCATTCAGCCGTTCAGCAGATCCTGATCACTGCGGAGGAGGCGGGCGTGCGCCTCGACAAGGCACTTGCCAGGGTGTTGCCTACGGTGCCGCGCACCCGACTATTCCGCCTGATCCGCAAAGGCGAGGTGCGCGTCAACGGCAAGCGGGCAACGCCCGAACAACGCCTGGTCGCCGGCGATCGACTGCGCGTGCCGCCGGTGCGGGCACAGTCCGAATCCGGCCTGGCCGCCGAGGCCGCCACGGCCGCCGGCCGGCCGCGTCCGGCCCCAGCCACGCTCATAGCGCGGGTCAACGCTGCCATCATTTACGAGGACGAGCGCCTGCTGGTGCTCGACAAGCCCTCGGGTCTGGCCGTGCACGGTGGCAGCGGACTTTCCTTCGGCGTCATCGAGGCGCTACGTGCGGCACGGCCTGATGAAACGCTTGAGCTCGCGCATCGACTCGATCGCGATACCAGCGGCATCCTGCTGATTTCCCGCAAGAGCGCGGCGCTGCGCACGCTGCACGCGCTGCTGCGCGACGGCGCGGTGGAAAAAAGCTATCTCGCACTGCTGGTAGGCCGTTGGGAGCTGGGTCGCAAGCTGGTTGATGCCCCGCTGCTCACCGATGCGCGTGTCGGTGGCGAGCGCACCGTGCGGGTTGGCGCGGGTGGCAAGAGCGCGCGTACCCAGTTCGCGCTGGTGCAGCAGTTTGGCGCCAACGCTTCGCTGGTCGAGGCCGGACTCCAGACCGGTCGCACGCATCAGATCCGCGTGCACGCGGCGCACTGCGGCCATCCGGTCGCGGGCGATCCCAAGTATGGAAATGCGGAGGCTAACCTCGCGCTGCGGCAGCTTGGGCTCTCGCGCATGTTTTTACACGCGCACAGTGTTTCATTCGATTGGCCGCAAGGCGGGCAGGTGAGTATCAGCGCGCCACTCCCGGCCGACCTCAAGGCCGTGCTGGATGCACTCGGTGCACGCGCCGCGCTTAAGGCAGGGCGTAGCCGCACGCGCGCAAGGTAGCGCTCAGGCGGATCAGCGGCAGGCCGATGAGGCCCGTCGGGTCGTCGCTCTCGATGCGCTCACACAGGCATACCCCGAGGCTTTCACTGCGCAGCGCTCCGGCGCAGTCGAAAGGTTCGTCAGCACGAATATAGGCCTCGATTTCGGCCTCGCTCAGCGCCCGCAGGTGAACGGTGGTGAGATCGAGGAACTGAGCGCAGTAGTCACGCCGCAGGCACACGACCGCTACGGCGCTGTAAAACTCCACGCTGCGGCTCGACTGGTGGCGCAGCTGCACCCGGGCCTGCGCGGCGTCCCCCGGCTTGTCGAGTATCCTGCCCTCGCAGGCAGCGACCTGGTCCGCCCCGATCACCACCCGATCGGGGTGGCTCAAGGCCACCGCCCGGGCCTTGGCAAGGGCCAGGCGGGCTGCACGCATTGCCGGCGCCTCGTCTGGCAGGGTTGCCTCATCGAGCCCTGGAGAGCGTGTCTCGAAGGGCAGGCGCAGCCTGCTCAGGAGTTGCTGGCGGTACCGCGAGGTGGAAGCGAGAATGAGTCCGGGCGCTGTGGTCACGAAATCACCAGAAGAGAAACAAGGGCTTAAGTCGCATGACGGGTTTTGACTTGCCGCCAGCGCCTACCTATCATACGCGCCTCATGCTGAGCGGCTGGTCAAAGCCGCGCGAAGTCGCCAAACTGGCGGATACGCGCGCTGAGTTCGAGTTCGCAATTCCCGTCGGTGAACTGCCGGGTATTCCTGCCGAATGGTCGCTTAGCTGTGAGCCAGTGCGGGTGGTGCTGCGTTTCGCGCGCGAGCAGGGCGCGGCGGTGGCGCACGTTGAGGTGCGCGCCAGCCTGCGACCGAATTGTCAGCGTTGTCTGGTGCCGATGAATCTGGAAGTGTCCTCGTCATCGCGGGTTGCGGTGATCGAGAGCGCAGCGGCGGCCGAGACGGTGCCTGGGGAAATGGAAACTTTCCTCGCGCCTGATGGGCGCTGCAATCTGGCGGCGCTGGCGGGCGAAGAATTATTACTGGCGCTGCCGATTGTGCCGCGTCATGCCGAGGGTGAGCGCTGCGCAGCGGCGCTGACGGTGGCGGCGAATGCGCCGGTCACGGTTGACGAGAGTGCCACGCAGTCGCCAGCGGCAGAGCGTGATACACAGCGGCCGTTTGCCGATTTGCGCGCGCTGCTCGAGCGCGCCAAGAGTTGATGGAACGAATTGTTTTCAGGAGTAGTTGAACATGGCCGTACAAAAAAGCCGTAGGACGCCTTCCACGCGCGGCATGCGCCGCTCACACGATGGCTTGAAGCTGCCGGCGTTGTCGGTCGATTCGCAGACTGGCGAAACGCATCTGCGCCACTGCATCACGCCCGACGGGTTTTATCGTGGCAAGCGCGTGATCGAAAAGCGCGACGCGGAATCCAAGTAATAGTGCAGCCAGGGCTAAAGCCACAGCCCTGACCGGATAGCCGCCACCATGCACTCGAGAATCGTGGGCACGGGCAGCTACCTGCCGGTCGGCGTGATCACGAACCTTGATCTCGAAAAGCGCATGGATACCACCGAGGCGTGGATCCGTGAGCGCACCGGCATCGAACGTCGCCACATCGTGGCGCCCGGTGAAACCACAGTCGACATGGCCGAGCATGCGGCCCGCGCAGCCCTCGACGCGGCCGGTTGCCGTCCCGAAGATGTCGATCTGATCATCGTCGGCACCTGCACGCCTGATCTGGTCTTTCCAAACGCCGGCGTCATGTTGCAGGCGCGCCTGGGTTGTCGCGGTGGCCCGGCCTTTAGTATCGAGGCGGCCTGCAGCGGCTTTATCTACGCGCTGTCAGTGGCCGACAAGTTCATACGCGCCGGCGAAGCGCGGCGGGCGCTGGTGATCGGCGCTGAATCACTGTCGAAAATCACCGACCCGAACGATCGCGGCACGGCTATTCTGTTTGGCGACGGGGCGGGCGCCGTGGTGCTCGCGCCTGATGAAAAACCAGGCGTCGTCTCTACGCATCTGCACGCCGATGGCACCTATGTCCATCTGCTGCGCGCCAGCGGCGGGGTCTCTGCCGGACACACACCCACGGGCGATGTCGTGCATATGGCCGGCGCCGAAGTATTCAAGGCGGCCGTCACCATGCTGGGCCGCATCGTTGATGAAACACTGGCCGCCAACAGACTGGAAAAATCAGCGATCGACTGGCTGGTGCCGCATCAGGCCAACATCCGCATCATCCAGGCCACCGCGAAACGGCTCAACCTGCCGATGGAACGTGTCATCGTGACCGTGCAGGAGCATGGCAACACCTCGACCGCTTCGGTGCCGCTGGCGCTTGATGTAGGCGTGCGTGATGGGCGCATCAAGCGCGGCGATCTGCTGCTGCTCGAGGCATTCGGTGGCGGATTCACCTGGGGATCCGCACTCGTACGGTATTGACCATGTGGCGCCGTGCGCGGAGCGCGAGTGGGCCTGGCGCGCGCATGGTTCAAGTCGCTCCCCGATACTCGCTTGGTTGAACCACGCGCGCGCCACCCCTCGGGCACTCGCGGCGCACCCCGTAACCGAATACAGTCCCGGTCTTCACCCTGGAGGCCACCATGGACAGACCACCCTTGCCGCCATTTACGCAAGAGACTGCGGTGCAAAAAGCCCGCCTGGCCGAGGATGCCTGGAATTCCCGCGATCCGGCGCGGGTGGCACTGGCTTATACCGAGGACAGTCGCTGGCGCAATCGCAGCGAGTTCCTGCAGGGCCGTGAGGCGATTCAGGCCTTTCTGGTTCGCAAGTGGGCCAAGGAGCTCGACTACCGGCTGATCAAGGAAGTCTGGGCGTGGCGCGACAATCGCATCGCAGTACGCTTCGCCTACGAGTGGCATGACGAACACGGCCAGTGGTATCGCAGCTACGGCAATGAAAACTGGGAATTCGATCCACACGGCCTGATGCGCACCCGCATCGCCAGCATCAACGACGCCGCCATCAGCGCGGACGAGCGCCGCTACCACTGGCCCGCGGGTCGCCGCCCCGATGATCACCCGGGATTGAGCGAACTGGGGTTCTAGCGCCGGTCACGCGCCACCGCACACGGCCGATGCACTTGGCGGTGCGCTCGGACACGCGATCGGCACCGTCCCAGACCCGCGACGGTTACCTGACGGCCGACCGCGGAGCGGTGCGCCTCCCGGGTGTGTTTTGGAGTGCCGCTTTGATCAAGTGCGAGCGGGTGCGGACAGCGGGAGCCGGCCTATGCCTGGT
>JANMWZ010000034.1:0-16191 GCA_031441585.1 Gammaproteobacteria bacterium | reverse complement strand
GTGGCGATGTTGATCGTGGCCTCGTGCTCACCATAGATAGCGTGAAAGTGGGGCGGACCGTGGTCGCGGTAGTACATCGCGATCACAATGCCAAGAAATCGACTTAGCTCGGGCATGGCGCGTTCAGGTTACCAAGAGAATGATCTGCTGCCTAACGCCCCACATAAGCGCCGCGGGCACCCACGCCAGAGCTTGGCACTTTATCGTTCACGCGTGCGCTCGATGCGGTTGTTAGGCCCCGAGCAACTGCCACAGGTAGATCACCGTACCAGAAAGACTGAGTGACGTGCGAACTGCGTGGAGTTGTCCCCACCGCACCAGCAACTCACGCGTCTCTGAACTAGACAGGTCACGACCTGGCGTCAGTAACTTGTGATTAGTAGGCATAATGACTCCAAACGTAAACGGTACGACAGCTCCAACCAACAGAGCCGCAACGAGCCAGCCTACGCCACCGCCGAGAAGCCAAACTGCCACGCCAGAGAACAGGCTAAATAAGGCCAGCGGTGCTTGCAGCCACGTGGCTCGCTTGTAGCTGGGAGCCCACTGTAACGCAGCCATGTGTGTTTCAAGACCCATTCGAGCGGGATGCTCGGCAACGTTGATGTAGAGAGCTGCGCCGGCGAATAGCGCGGCAGAGATCACGGCGATGAATTCGAGAATGGAGTTTGCCACCGACGTCTCCCTTGGGGCCTAACGCTCGCGTTGAGCGGCCGGGCACGCCGCCTGAACAAGCGCCGCGGGCGCATACTGTCTTCGCGCCCGCGGCGCGACCTGACCACGCAGCACGGACCGCTCGAACGCGTTGTTAGGCGGCAACCTCAACGTACTCGACTCGACTAGTTGGCGGAGGAATGGGGGAACCATCTTTCTTCATGCCTTCGAGGTGAAACTCGATGGCTTCGCGAATTTGCGCCTCGGTTTCTGCAACTGTAGCGCCAGTGGCGATGCAACCCGGCAGATCAGGGACGTATGCGGAGTAGTTAGTTCCGGCATTCTCAATGACGATTGCATAGCGCATAGCATTTACCTTATTTCTTCAGGCCCGCTTGCTTAAGAATACTGTTGATTGTACCGGGTGCCAAATCGTCGCTGGGTTTACCTGCAACCGTCGCCCGCCCAGGCTTACTGTGATGCTTGAACTGGCGGTGGCTTCCCCTAGTGGCAACGAGAAACCAGCCGTCCTCGTGAAGCATGCGCAAGACCTGGGAGACCTTCATTGTTGCTGCCTAACGCCGCGGTTGAGCGACGCGCGGCTGCGTCACTGTTGAGCGAAGGCACTTGATCCACATCGTCGACTTCCTGATGACCTTACCGAAGCTGCCGGCCGCGTGATCGCTCGAACCGCTTGTTAGGCACCCACGGTGGTCGCCTGGCCGGGATTGGTTCGTGCCGCAGCCGTCAGTATGCTGGGTATAAGTGGCCTGAGGTCGGCAATGCGATTCGACACGGCGCGCACTACTACAATGCCAATTGGCAATGCCTTAAGGTTTTGCTGAAACTCAAGATTGCGGTCAAGGGTTATAAATACTTGGCAGACCGCCGATGCACGGCGCAACAGCTCGCCGTTCTTGACACCCGCCCAGCCGAGCGAATGTACGTGCGAAATCTCGTGCCCTACCAATAATCCGGCAAAATCAGCCGGAAAGTTCTCATCAAGCAATATCCGCATTTGCCGCAACAGTCGCGTAGGCAGCGTCAAGTACAGCGATAGCTTGTTCGCGCCGTACAGAAGGAAATTGTCGTAGAAACTCCTCCAGGTTCTCGCCACCCTCCAGGTAGTCAAATAGCGACCGGACTGGCACCCGCGTGCCAACGAACACCAGCGCGCCGCTGAGGATCTCTGGATCGCGATGCGAAACACCTGCCAGTGTGGCCAAGTTAATCCTCCTTACTCCGGTGGCAGTATAAACCCTGACGACTCCGGTGCCTAACTACTAAGTAGGCGCACGAAGCATCGCAAAACTACGCGCGAATCCCACCATACAACATTCCCCCGCACACGCTACGTCGCTGTTTTCACTACACCACGCTCCCGTTTGCGCGTCAAACCAAATCAGGGGTGCCCGTAGGGCACGGGCACGGCGTCGCCGTGCGTCCGCCTGAATCTCCGAAGGCCCTCGGTGCATATGTGATGTGTAGTTCTTCACGGACCGATGATGATTTCAGCACGCAGAATGGTGGCGCGTGCTGCATCACATCGGCCTTAGACTCAGGAATTGCGCCAGGCTTTCCTGGTGTACCAGGCCTTCACCCCAGCATGATCGCGCACGGCTTCGTGCACGCCCATGAGCCTGGGGTAGCCAGCAAAGATGGTCGCCGGAACATGATCGACCTTGCCGCCGATGAACCAGCGCACGGCCAGGTGGAGCTTCAGGTCCACCACGTGAATCTTCTCGCCGCCGAAGAATGGCGTACCCGCGATGTTCTGTTCTGCCGCGTGCGCCCAGGCGGGCAGGAAACCAGACACCAACGTCTCGCGCGCGGCCTTCTTCTCGGGATCGCTCATACGCAGCGTGGGCGAGACAGCGGCGCGCAAGTCTTCCACATGCTGCATCATGGCTTCGTGGCGCGCCCCCTCCAGTTCGTCGGTCGGATGCATGCCGTGGCGCCGACCAATCAGCACCAGGATGGCATTGGTCTGTGCGAGCGGTGACTTTCCCGGCAACTCGAGGACGGGCAGGGCGCCGTAGGGTGTCTGTTCCTTCATGGCGGGCCAGTCGGCGGCCTTGACGCGCACGTCCTCGAAGTCGATACCGGCAAGGTGGAGGGCAAGGCGGCACTCTTCGCCGCGGCTCACGGGAGCGTCGAAGTAGATCAGTCTGGGTTTGTTCACGCAATGACCATACCACGCCCCGTCCAGCGCACGACAGTCAGGCCGGGTCGCCGGCACTGCCATTTGATGTAAGGGTGAACGAATCCCGGGATTTGCTGTCTATCCGCACAACAACTTTGACCGCCTGCTGGCGGCAGGAGAATCATCCATGATAGACGCCCGACGCCTTACCATAACCCGTGCCACAACTTTGGCCTGTGGAATCGCCCTTCTGTCGGTCGCGGGCGCCAGCCTGGCCGCCGAACCGGAGCAAAGGGATCAACCGCCACTATCCAAGGAAATGCGCGCGAAGATGGCCAGCGCCCATGAGCAGCTGGCGACCTGCCTGCGCTCAGACCGCCCGATCGCCGAGTGTCACGACGAGATGATGAAGCAACACGAGATGATGCATCATGGCCACGACGAGGGCATGGGCATGGGTGACAAGCCGGCGGATAAGCCCGCCCAGAAGTAATCCCGCCTGGAGCTGACAACGCCACCAATGGCGTGGTCAGCGCTCTGGTCTGCCATGGATCCGGAGTGCGTGCTCATTTCGCCCGCCGTCCAATCTAAGCCAGGATTGGCGGTGAGACTTCTAGCGGCAGCAGTCGGCGCGAGATCGAAGTGAGGTGAGCGCCAAATTCGATCGCTGTCAAGATGGCGGGTGCAGTGTTGGCTCGCTGCGGAGGAAGTGAAGGAGGGGTGCCACATGTCGAAAGGAAAAAATGAATCTTCTCGCCTGCCTGAGGGTGTACCCAATACTCGCCACAATCCGTTTCCTGTAGCGTCGGGCTTTGAGTCCATCTATTCACATGGTGTCGAAGTGCCACCGGCTTCGCGGCTTCTATTTATTTCGGGGCAAATCGGCGTGACTCAGGCTGGCGTGACTCTGGAAGGTTTCCGAGCGCAATTCGAGCAAGCGATTGCCAATCTGTCCGCCGTGCTCGCGCATGCGCAGATGAGTCATGCCGATCTGGTAAAGCTCACGTTCTTCGTAACCCGGGCCAGTGATTTGCGAGAGCTTGGAGAGATCCGGCATCGCTTGCTCGCCGCCGGCACGGCCGTAACCACACTGGTTGTCGTAGCTCTTGCACGGCCCGATTTGCTCGTGGAAGTGGAAGGCTTTGCAGCAAGCGCGATTGCCGTGGGCCGCAAGACAACGTCCGAAGATTAATATCGATCAGCGCTTGACGGGAAATTCAGTAGAGGTTGTTAGCTGGCATGCCCTTTCTATTACACACATCTCTTGACGAGCGGCAAGCAATACGCAGATGACCGAGGGCGAGGCGCATTTATCCGTTACAGAGGTGGCGCTGGAAGTCGCGCACGAGCGGATAGATCCAGATGCTTTTGATGGGCTGAGCGTTTTGATGAAGGGTGTCGAGCTTGCCACGGCCTTGCGTATCCCCGAGATGTTGCCAGTTGGCGGCCTTGTAGCAGGTGCCGGTAAAGCGCGGCTTTTCGACGAAGGTTTCGAGCAAGACCGGTCGATAGGTATAGCGGGCCTGCCAGTCGGCGGGCAATCGTCGGCTGACCAACCCGAGGATGCGCGAGGCGAGGTTTTTGCAGTGGATCCACGGCAGTATGAGGAAGCGGGCGTTATTGACGATGAGATGCAGGTTGCGTTGTCGCTGATCTGCCGTCCAACCGATGACTTGATCCCGCGGTTTGACTTTCCAGGCACTCGCGCCGAAGCCAAGCGCGGCGACGATGTGCCCTGCGGTGCGGATGAAGTAGCGCAGTTGCGCCCCGGGCATGAGTTGATGCCCGAGGTAATGATGGCGTTCGATATACGCGTTCCACAGCAACGAGTCGGCTTTAGTGAGTACCAGATCGACGCTGAGTGTGGCGAGTTCGATGGCCGGGATGCTCGCGGGCTCGAGGACCGCCTGCTCGATGTGCGGATAGGACCGATAGGCGACCGGTTTGGCGTTTCTCGGTGGCGGCAAGCTGATCAGCCCATCGGCCTGCATGCGCAGCAGCGCGACGCGACAACTCATGTCCTTGAGGCCGCCGTTGTCCCGCCGCCAGCCCAGTCTTTCGCAGACCTCTCGCGACAGACGGGCGCGGTTGATCTGCGGGGTTTTGAGCAACTCGCGGATCAGGTCGATCTCGGTAGGCTCGAAGTGACGGCCGCAGTAGCGCATAGGTCAGCGCGCCGCGAGCAGACCGGCCGATTGCAGCGAGTGCAGCATTTCGACCGATTCGTACAAACGCATCCAACCGCGCCACAGGATCAGGACGCCGGGCTCCCCATCGCCCTTGCGCCCGAGGTGGCCGCCGAGCTTGCCGAGCATGCGCACGAGCTCGCGCAGCGTCAGCGGTTCAGCGGCCGGCGGCAGCGCCTTGGTCACGCGCAGATGCAGCACTTGGATTTCCAGCGCCGAGAACACGTCGGTCGCCGGAAGGTTCGGCTGTGCGCGAGCCAAGAATGCCACGTGCATCAGGCGTACGCCGATGATGCTGAAGAGGGTCAAATAGCGCTTCAGGCGCTCGGCCTCCTCGAGCATGCACTCCTCGACCTTGCACCCCGATTTGAGCACCTTGTGCCAGGTCTCGATGCCCCAGCGCTTCCCGTACCATTGCACCTTCTCGGCGGCGGACTCGAAGTCCTTGACGGTGAGATTCGTCAACAACACCCAACTGATCGAGTCGCTCCCCGCGGGGGGCGATGGCTCGGTTGCACCAATGACGGTCACAAGCACCGGTTCGCTCGAACCGGACGCCTTGGCGTGTGCTCCGCGTCGCTCGGGTGCCTTGATCGACACCTGCGCGACACGCACCTCGATGCTCGCCGTACGCGCTTTGCGACTGCCGTTGCTCGGCACCGCCACGGCGATGGATCCAAGCGCGGGAGCAACGGACAGCGCCTCAAGCATGCTGGCGCAGCCTGCGCTGTCTTCGGGCACCAGCTTGCGATCGGTGCGCGCACGGATCAGATACTTCGCGCGCAGCTCCTGGGCCTGCGTGAGGAACTCGAAGAAGTCCGATTCCCGATCCGCTACGGTGATGACCGGCACGCCCGCAGGGGCGCGCTGCACCGTCTCGCGCATCGCCACCAGCCACTTCGAGCTCTCCTTCTCCTCGATCGCGGTGACCTGCAGGCGCTCGATCCTCTCCTGATAGTCTTCCTCAGGGATTTCACGTCGCGCCCAGATACTCTGGCTCAAAATCCCCAGCGGCACACCCGAAGTCGTGAAGGCCAGCGCGTTGTGCATGATCAGGCCCCGGTCATGCGCCGCGTTACTCTTGCCGATCGCTCCCAGGCCGCGGGTCTTTACATGGGTGCCGTACGAGAAAAATACCGTATCCTGCATCACCAGCACCGGCCCGCCACAACCGGCCATGCGCGCAGCCGTCGCCTCCCGATGCGGCTTGAGAATCCCCGGCGTGCTCACCTTCGGGTTGTTGAACAATCGATACGCCGCCTGCGTGCTCGCCCAATTTCCGCACGCCTCATTGATCGGCGAGGCCGGCGACTTGGCGAGTTGCTCCGCGGTCTTGAGCAAGCGACGGTCCAGGCGTTTGTCGCACAGGTCAGCGCGGGCAAACTCCTGCGTCACCCACTCGAGCGACTCCGTGCCGGCCTCCATGATAGCCAGCACATCCGGATCCTCGCATCGCCTGGACTTTCGCAAGCAAACGGTCCGCCATTGTTCGCCGCACGTCGCGACGAAGCCAAGACTACGCAATGCGATCGTCTGTGTCCAGCGCTTTCGCGCCGACCCTCAAATCCGAGGCGGAAAGCTCACGACATGTGTGTAATAGAAAGGACACACCTGACATTGCACTTACCTGAAGGTTACCAAAACCATTTAATCAATTTGTGCGTTGACTGCAGGAATCGATCTCCGAAGCGCCATCCCAGAAAGGCGCATACCACTACCGATAAGGCAACCACGGCCGCGAGCGAAGCCACGGTATTGGCATAGTAGATCGCAGTGCCGACAACAAATGCAGCACCCAACAGTAGCCCCGCAATGGCACCGCACAGCACGCGCTCGAGTGTCTCTTGATAATCTTGCGTCGCCATTTCTGTGTCGCCTAACGCTCGCGTTGAGCGGCCGCGCATTGCCGCCAGCAGCGCGCCGCGGGCGCACAATGTACCAGGGCGCTCGCGGCGCGCCACGATGACGCCAGCACGGACCGCTCGAACGCGTTGTTAGGCACCAGGCACCTCGGGTTGTCCGCGCACAGCATGCAAGATAGCGCGGTACAGCAGGAACGACGCGGCGCCCGAAATTGAGAGGCCGACTGAATCGCGCACGACACCCAACCAACGAAACGTGCCGCCCAACAATAGGAAGGTCGCCGCGTATCCGGCACCCGAGAGAAGGAACATCGCCACTGCATATATCACAACGCGCAGGTGCGATGCGGCGACCCCAGGCACCCGCGTTACCGCTGCCATTAGGAGAAATGCCAACCAGAACAATACCTGCGCCATCACTATAGCGAGGGCGTAAAAAGTGGAACTGTGGCGATCAGCAGAATCGGTGGCAACGATGAATAGCGCCAAGAGCATTGGCGCGAGAATGGCGGCCGATAACGAGCGGACGTAATGCACGCGCATGGCTGGTGCCTAACTACTAAGTAGGCGTCTTAAGCGCCGTGACGTTTCTGACCACTTACGCCACATAATCGGATTGCCTCGCCGCTAACTTCCTGCAATAACTTGAGCACGTTCCAGTTAGTGCGTCAAATAAGACGCCGGTGAAATCCTCATGCCCCCCGCTCAACGACTCCTGGATCAGGTTCGGGAGAAGATCCGGTTGAAATACTACAGCTACCGAACCGAACAACAATATGTAGGCTGGATCAGGCGTTTTATTCTGTTCCACGGTAAGCAGCATCCTCGCGATCTTGGCGCCCAGCACGTCGAGTCATTTCTGTCACATTTGGCGATAAAGCGCTCGGTCGCTGCGGCCACTCAAAACCAGGCGCTGGCCGCGATTCTGCTCCTGTACCGCCATGTGCTGGCCATAGATCTACCGTGGTTGAGCGAAGAGGTGCGTTCGGTTCTGGCACACCTGGAGGGCGAAGTCAGCCTCGTGGGTTCACTCCTTTATGGCAGCGGACTTCGATTGCTGAAGGCATTGCGGTTGCAGGACATCGACATTGCCCGCTCGCAGATCCTGGTGCGTGACGGCAAGGGCGCGAAGGATCGCGTCACCATGTTGCCCAGTTCACTTGTCGAGCCGTTGCGTTCACATCTGGCGCGAATTCGGGAGCGACATTTGGTGGCGGTGGCGCGTGGCTTTGGCGGGGTAGAGCTTCCCGACGCGCTGGTGCGCAAGTACCCGAGTGCGCATATTGATTGGATCTGGCAATACGTGTTCCCGGCGAAAACGCCCTCCATTGATCGGCGCTCCGGCGCCAGACGTCGCCATCATCTGGCGCCGCGTCTGGTGCAGTGGCATATTCAGAATGCCGTGCGACGCGCACATCTGGGCAAGCCGGCGTCGTGCCATATTTTCCGTTATTGCTTCGCCACGCATCGGCTCGAATCGGGCGCCGACATCAGGACAGTGCAGGAGCTGCTTGGGCATGCCGATGTGAAGACCACCATGATCTACACGCATGTACTCAATCGGGGCGGGCTGGGAAGCCTCAGCCCTCTGGATCGCATCTGAAGCGGGCGTACAATGCTGAGCGAAGCCGATTCGCCACCACCACTCAGCCTGCCGGAGTAACTCATGAAGCTGCTGTCCGCCCTGCTCGCTATTTTGGCTTTGCCGGCGGCATTCCTGCAAAGCATTGCTGCCAGTGAGAGCGATAAGCCCACACCCTGCGCCGCCAGCGCTCACCACGAGTTCGATTTCTGGATCGGCGATTGGTCGGTCACTGAAAACGGCAAGCCGGCGGGCATCAATCGCATCGATCGCCTGCTCGATGGCTGTGCGCTGTTTGAGAACTGGGTCGGGGTGGACGGCAGTCGCGGCCACAGCCTCAATTTCTACGATCGCCAGCGCGATCAGTGGCAGCAGACCTGGGTGGATGCTTCACCGGGCGTGCTGAACCTGACCGGTCACTTTAGCGACGGACGCATGGTGCTGTCGGGAACGAGCAATGATCCGAAGTCTCACAGGCAGCGGCTGGATCGCATCACCTGGACTCCGAATAGCGACGGCACAGTGCGGCAGCAATGGGATCAGTCGCTTGACGGCGGCAAGAACTGGAAGGTCGTCTTCGACGGGGTGTATGCGCGCAAGCCGACGTAACGGCGGCGGCGAAGAGCCGGCAGTCGCCACGGCTGTTTACTTCAAATTCTGATCAAACCATCGGTGCCCGGCGTAGAGTCCGGCGCCGCCCGCCACAGCGCTGAGCACTACCGCAGTGACGAGGCCAACATGCTGGCCGAGCCACCAGCCCAGCGCCCCAGCCGCCCAGGCACACAACCAGGCGATGATGGTTCTCATGCCGTGGCGCCTGCAGGCATGGCGCTATTCGACCGTGACACTCTTGGCGAGATTGCGCGGTTGATCGACATCGGTACCGCGCAATATGGCGATGTGATAAGCCAGCAACTGCAGCGGAATCGTGTAGATGATCGGCGCCTGAAAATAGCTGATGTGCCTGGGCAGATGGATGACATGCACGCCATCACTCGATTGAAACCCGGAATCCGGATCGGCGAACACATACAGCTCGCCGCCGCGGGCGCGCACTTCCATAAGGTTCGATTTCAGCTTCTCGAGCAGATCGTTGTTGGGTGCCACGGTAATCACCGGCATGTCGGCATCGACCAGCGCGAGTGGACCGTGCTTGAGTTCGCCCGCAGCGTAGGCTTCAGCGTGGATGTATGAAAGTTCCTTGAGCTTGAGCGCACCCTCCATCGCCACGGCATGCAGGGCGCCGCGACCGAGGAACAGGGCGTGGTGCTTGTCGGCAAAGCGCAGGGCGAGCTTCTGGATGACTTCATCGAGCTGGAGGGTCTTCTCGATCAGGCCGGGCAATTCAATCAATCGACTGACCAGGCCGCGTTCGCGTTCCGCATCGGCGCCGTTGTGGCGGGCGAGCGCGATCACCAGCATACCCAGCGCCGTAAGCTGGGTGGAAAACGCCTTAGTCGAGGCAACGCTCATCTCGGGGCCGGCGCGCGTGAGCATGACCAGATCCGATTCGCGCACCAGCGAACTCTCGGGCGCATTGCAGATGGCGAGCGTGCCCAGATAGCCGAGCTTTTTTCCCAGGCGCATGGCCGCCAGTGTGTCGGCGGTTTCGCCCGACTGCGAAATGGTCACCAGCAGGGTATTTGCGGTAACCACCGGATTGCGATAGCGGTATTCGCTGGCAATCTCGACCCGGCACGGCAGACGGCAGATCTGCTCGATGAAATAGCGGGCGACGATGCCGGCGTGGAAGCTGGTGCCGCAGGCGACAATATGGACCGCAGCGGTGCGCGCAAAGACCTCCGCGGCGGCGGGACCGAAAGCGGCCTCGAGCAGGCGGCCGTTGGCAACGCGCTCCTGTAGCGTATTGGCCACGGCGCGCGGCTGCTCATGAATTTCCTTGAGCATGAAGTGGCGGTACTGGCCTTTCTCGGCCGCGTCAGCCGACAGTTCACTGTCGTGCGCCGGACGTTCGGCGCTGTTGCCGTCGCGATCGATGACGCGCACGCCGCTCAAGGTCACTTCAGCGACATCACCCTCATCGAGAAACATGAAGCGACGCGTGACTGGCAGCAGGGCAGCGACATCCGAGGCCACAAAGTTCTCGCCGGCACCAAGGCCGATGACCACCGGGCAACCCATGCGCGCGGTGATGATGCGCGCGGGACCCTGCTGGCTGATGACCGCCAGGGCGTAGGCACCTTCGAGCTCCGCGACCGTCGCACGCACGGCCTTATACAGGTCGCCAAGCAGTGTCATATGAAAATGGATGCGATGGGCGATGACTTCAGTGTCGGTCTCGGAACTGAAGACATAGCCGACTTTGCTGAGCTCGGCGCGCAGCTCTTCGTGGTTTTCAATGATGCCGTTGTGCACGATGGCCAGGCCATCGCGTGAAATATGCGGATGCGCGTTGCTTTCGGTGGGGGCGCCATGCGTAGCCCAGCGGGTGTGGGCGATGCCGAGCGTGCCGGCCAACGGCTGTTGCGCGAGCGCCGCTTCGAGTACCCGCACCTTGCCGACGGTGCGCACCCGGCCCATTTGCCCATCGCTCTTCAATACTGCGACGCCGGCGGAGTCATAGCCACGGTATTCCAGGCGCTTGAGGCCCTCAATCAGGGTCGGCACGACGTTGCGCGTCGAAATGGCGCCAACTATTCCGCACATGCGTGGAGCATCCTTGTGTTCATTGCTGTTTGACCGGCCGTTGCCAGCTCTCGATAGTCTGTTGCCTGGCACGCTCGACCGTCAGTTTGCCGGGTGGTGCATCACGGGTAATCGTGGAGCCGGCGCCGATGGTCGCACCGGCACCGATTTTCACCGGCGCCACCAGCATGGTGCCCGAGCCGATAAACGCGCCGTCACCAATCTCGGTGCGCCACTTGTTGACGCCGTCGTAATTGCAGGTGACCGTGCCGGCGCCCACATTGACGCCGGCGCCGACCGTGGCATCGCCGATATAGGTGAGATGATTGGCCTTGGCGCCCGCGCCCAACTCGGATTTCTTGATCTCGACGAAATTGCCGACGTGGGCGCCGTCGCCGAGCGTGCTTTCGGGGCGGATTCGGCTGAACGGGCCGATCTCGCAGCGCGCGCCGATCTCGGCGCGATCAATGACGCAGTTGGGTTTGATGATCGTACCGGCGCCGACGCTCACCTGGCTGAGCACGCAGTTGGCGCCGATGCGCACGCCATCTCCGAGTTGCACCGGGCCTTCGAGCAGCACGTTGATGTCGAGCACGACATCGCGGCCGCAACTGACCGCGCCGCGCACATCAAGGCGCGCGGGGTCGATCACGGTGACGCCGTCCAGCATCAGCTGGCGCGCGCGCTGGCGGCGGTATTCGGTCTCCAGCTCGGCCAGCTGCAGTTTGTCATTCACGCCCAGCACTTCGGCCAGCGTCGGTGCAATCAGTGGCGCCACCTTGATCTTGTCGCGCACCGCCATGGCGATGACATCGGTCAGGTAATACTCGCGCTGTGCATTGCTGTTCTTGAGCCGCATCAGCCATTTCTTCAACAGCCTGGCCGGCACTGCCATCACGCCGGAGTTGCCTTCGCGCAGCTTGAGTTCGCGCTTGCTGGCATCCTTCTGCTCGACGATACGCAGCACCTGGCCGCGGGCGTTGCGAATGACGCGCCCGTAGCCGGTTGGATCATCGAGCATCACCGTAAGGAGCCCCATGCTCCTGGGGCCAGCGAGCGCCAGCAGCGCGCGCAAAGTCTCGGCGCGTATCAGGGGCACGTCGCCGTACAGTACCAGCACGCAATGATCATCGGGCACACCGGACATGGCCTGTTGCACCGCGTGACCGGTGCCCAGTTGTTCGGTTTGCAGGGCCCAGCGCAGGTTGGGCGCCGCCACCGCCGTGCGCACGGCATCGCCGCCAAAGCCATAGACAATGTGTATCAGCGCCGGCTCGAGTGCCTTGGCGGTTTCGAGCACATGCGCGAGCAGCGGGTGGCCGGCCAGCGGTTGCAGCACCTTGGGCAGTGCGGACTTCATCCGTTTGCCCTGGCCTGCAGCGAGGATCACCACCGAGAGCGGCGGAGATTTTCCAGGCCTGGTAGTCATTTGAGCGCCATCATGGGAGAGCGGCAATCTAACACAGCCGGCCTCGTCCGTGGCTGGCACCCTATAATTACCTCATGAAGTTTCGACTGTCACACATACCACCCATCGTGCCGGTGTTGCTGCTGCAGCTGCTCGCCCTTGGGGTGGCGGCTCTTGGCGTCAGGGCCACCGGACAGTCGTACTCACCGCTGCTCATTGCATTGCTGGCTGGCGTGCTGGCGGCAGCGCTCACGCGCTTCCTTGGGCTGGAGCGTTGGTGGGTACTGATCCAGTTGCTGTTTGCTCCCGCCGCCGTGCTGCTGCTGACACTGCAGCTCAATCGCTGGGTTTATCTGGGCACGTTCATTGCGCTGCTGCTGGTCTACTGGAGCACGTTTCGTACCCGCGTGCCTTTGTATCTTTCCGGTCCGCGAGTGTGGCGAGCAGTACAGGACTTGCTGCCTGCGGCGCTGCCTGGAACGAAATTGCGAGTTATCGATCTGGGCAGCGGCCTGGCGGGACTGTTGATCGCGCTGGCGCAAGTGCGCCGCGATGGCGAGTTCTACGGAGTGGAACTCGCGCCGCTGCCTGCGTTCATCAGCCGACTGCGCGTTGCCTGGCATCGCCTGCCCAATTGCCACATCAGCTGGGGCAGCTACTGGCCGCTGGATCTTGCTCGCTACGACGTGGTGTTTGCGTTCTTGTCGCCAGTGCCGATGGGCGACTTGTGGTGCAAGGCACGCAGCGAAATGCGTGCGGGTAGTCTTTTTATCAGCAGCAGTTTTGAAGTGCCCGGGGAATCTGCCCAGCGCGTCATCAGCGTGGACGATGCGCGCGACACCCGGCTGCACGTGTGGACGATGTAGCGCTGCCGCGCTGCGCTCAACCTCTGATCTTGCGCAGCCGCTGGATGAGTTTGAGCTGCGCTGCGGCGCGCGCCAGTTCGGCCAGTGCCTCGGCCTGCTCGATCTTGTCGATCTTGCCGGCCAGCGCTTCTTCGGCGCGTTGCCGTGCGGCCATAGCTGCTGCCTCATCCAGATCTGCGGCGCGCAGCGCAGTGTCGGCGAGCACGGTCACTTTTCTGGGTTGCACTTCCAGCGCACCACCGCCTACATAAAAAGACTGCTCAGCACCTTCGACCGGCTGCACGCGCACTTCACCGGCCTTGAGCAGTGTCAGCAGCGGTGCATGACGTGGCGCGACGCCAATCTCGCCTTCGGCCGCCGGCAGGAAAACCATCTTCGCTTCGCCTGCGAAAATCTCGCCCTCGGCGCTGACGATGTCGACATGAATGGTTTCGGCCATGGCTGCTTGCTCTTGCGCTGCGCGTTACTGCAGGGTCTTGGCTTTCTCGACCACTTCTTCGATCGAGCCGACCATGTAAAAGGCCTGCTCGGGCAGGGCATCGTAGTCGCCGGCGATAATGCCCTTGAAGCCGCGGATCGTATCCTTGAGCGGCACGATCTTGCCGTCCTGGCCGGTGAACACCTTGGCCACGTTGAAGGGCTGTGAGAGAAAGCGCTGGATCTTGCGGGCGCGGAACACCGAGAGCTTGTCTTCTTCCGAGAGCTCGTCCATGCCGAGAATCGCGATGATGTCCTGCAACTCTTTATAACGCTGCAGGATCGCCTGCACACCGCGCGCGGTGTTGTAGTGCTCTTCGCCCACGACCAGCGGATCGAGCTGGCGGCTGGTGGAATCGAGCGGATCAACCGCGGGATAGATACCGAGCGCCGCGATCTGGCGCGAGAGTACGACGGTGGCGTCCAGATGCGCGAAGGTGGTGGCCGGTGACGGATCGGTGAGATCGTCAGCGGGCACGTACACGGCCTGGATCGAAGTGATCGATCCGGTCTTGGTGGAGGTGATGCGCTCCTGCAGCACGCCCATTTCCTCGGCCAGCGTGGGCTGGTAACCCACCGCGGAGGGCATGCGGCCCAGCAGCGCCGAGACTTCGGTGCCGGCGAGTGTGTAACGATAGATGTTGTCGACGAAGAACAGCACGTCGCGGCCACGGCCGCTGGCCTGCTTCTCGTCGCGGAAAAATTCCGCCATGGTCAGGCCGGTGAGCGCCACCCGCAGGCGGTTGCCCGGCGGCTCGTTCATCTGGCCATAGACCATCGCCACCTTGGAGTTCTCGAGCTTGTCCTTGTCGATGACGCCCGACTCGATCATCTCGTGATAGAAATCGTTGCCCTCGCGGGTGCGTTCGCCAACGCCGGCAAACACCGACAGGCCCGAATATTGTTTGGCGATGTTGTTGATGAGCTCGAGCATGTTGACGGTCTTGCCGACGCCCGCGCCGCCGAACAGACCCACCTTGCCGCCCTTGGCGAAGGGCACCAGCAGATCGATGACTTTGATGCCGGTGACCAAGAGATCCTGGCCACCCGCCTGTTCGTCATAGGCCGGAGCCGGACGGTGAATGGGCAGGTATTCCTTGGTCTGCACCGGGCCGCGGTTGTCCTGCGGAACGCCGAGCACGTCCATGATGCGACCGAGCGTGCCCTGGCCTACCGGCACCCGGATCGGTGCACCGGTGGCATTGACCGCGAGCCCGCGCTTCAGGCCTTCGGATGCGCCCATCGCAATCGTGCGTACCACGCCATCGCCCAGCTGCTGCTGTACTTCGAGCGTCAGTTCGACGTCGGCGAGCCGCAGCGCCTCGTAGACCTTCGGCACCGACTCACGTGGAAACTCCACGTCGATGACCGCGCCGATGATTTGTGTGATCTTGCCAGTTGCCATGTAAGTTTCCTTTAAACCGCCGCTGCGCCGCCGACGATCTCCGCCAGCTCCTTGGTGATCGCCGCCTGCCGTGCCTTGTTGTAGACCAGCTGCAGATCGCCGATCAGCGTACCGGCGTTGTCCGAAGCACTCTTCATCGCCACCATGCGCGCCGCCATTTCGCAGGCCACATTCTCGACCGCGCCCTGATAGACCTGCGATTCGATGTAGCGCATCAGCAGGCCGTCGAGTATGTGCGTGGCGTCGGGCTCGTAGAGGTAGTCCCAGTGCTGCGGCAGGCTGGCATCTTTCAGCGGTTGCGCCGGCAACAGCTGCTGCACCAGCGGCTTTTGCGTCATGGTGTTGAGAAACTGCGCGTTGACCAGGAACAGCCGGTCGATCTTGCCTTCGCGATAGGCATCGAGCATCACCTTGACCGCGCCGATCAGATCCCTGACGTGCGGGTGATCGCCCATGCCGGTGGTGCTGGCCAGGATCGGCAGACTAAGCCGCCGGAAAAACGCCAGGCCCTTGGAGCCCATCACACACAGATTGACGTTCGCACCCTTGCCCTGCCACTCACGCAGCAACAGCAATACATTCTTGAACAGGTTGGTATTCAGGCCACCGCACAAACCGCGATCGGTGGAGATCAGAATGATGCCCACCGACTTCACTTCGCGCTCAATCAGGAACGGATGCCGGTAATCGGGATTGGCCTCATTGAGATTGCCGATCACCGCCCGCATCTTTGCGGCATAGGGCCGCGCCAGGCGCATGCGATCCTGCGCGCGCCGCATCTTGCTCGCCGCGACCATTTCCATGGCCTTGGTGATCTTTTGCGTGCTCTTGACGCTGGTAATCTTGGTCCGAATTTCCTTTGTACCGGGCATGACTTTATCCCTGTGGGCGCGCGCTGACGCACGGCGCGATCGGCATGGGGTGCCCGCCGTCGCTCCCCGATACACGCTTTGGGCGGGCAC
>JANMWZ010000033.1:0-1658 GCA_031441585.1 Gammaproteobacteria bacterium | reverse complement strand
GATCTCCGCCATGGCCTTGATCATGGTTTGGAGTCGAAGTTCGATGCTGGGTGTCATGCCTTCTTCTCCCCGCCGAGATAACCGATGATGTCGTTGAGACAAATGTGGCCGACCGAAGCCAGCCAGCTCAGCAGGATGTCCTGGTGGTTGTTGCCGTCCTTGGCTACGCGCAGGCACGAGGCGAAAGTGTGCACCACCGACTTCCAGGCATTGACCACCTCGTAGTAGCGCAGCGTTTCCGGATTGATGCTGCGACCGGACAGCCGCGCATACTCGGCCAGATATTCCTCGCGCAGGAACAGGCCGCAGCACATGAATTGGCCTTTTTCGTTCACCAGGCCGAACAGCTTTTGCGTCACGTAGGCGACGTCTTCGTGGAAGTCACCGATATGCGCCAGCTCCCAGTCGAGCACCGCCGTCATCTCGCCGCTTTTTTCGTCGAACATGAAATTGCCCATCCGGTAGTCGGCATGGATGAGGCTGAGTTCGGTGCACTCGGGCGCGTTCTCGCGCAACCAGCGATGGATCAGGCTGACCAGGGGAATCTGCTCCGGCGCCGTTTCCTCCCAGATGCGGACATACCAGTTGGTCTGCCACAGGGCGGCCTGCTTCGGGTAAGCGGTGGGCGCCTTGAAACTGGGCAGGTCGGCGGAACGCCAGTCGAAATTGTGGATGGCTACCAGATTCTTCAGAAACTGCGGGGCAATGCGGGCGACCGCAGAACCGTAGTTCGTGCCGATGCCTGATACGCCTTTGCCACCACTATCATCCGCTGGCTTGGTGACACCGGAAACGAAGCGCGTGATGACACCGGACTGGCCGAGGAATTCGCCTTCGTGATCGACGTAACGCACTTCCGGCACCGGCACGATGCCGTGCAACGCCCGGATCACCTCGGCCTCGCGCTGGCGGCTGGTCTCGATGATGCTCTCCAGCGGATCCATGCGCAGCACCAGGCGCTCGGGTTCCTTGAGGGCATCATGGTGCAGGGTGAACATGAACATCTCTTTCGACGCGCCGCCGGAAAGGCGGTTCAAGTCGGTGAGCCTGACATTGCGATAGCCCTGGGCGGCGAACAGGCGCTGCAGGCCCGCACCCACGTCCTCCCTGGAACGCGCCGAATAGGGGCCATGGGCGCGCTTGCTGATCATCCGATCAATGACGGCTTGTACAGCCGGCTCGATGTCATTGGGGTCGACTACAGCAATGGATGCAGACATCCAGCTCCTCCTGTTGTATGTTTTATTTCCAGTCCCCAAAAGGGGTAGCCGGACGAGCAGTTTCAAGCATCGCGCAGTACGCGTCAACTCTGTGGAATGCGCACGAACACCGACCGAAGATTAGTCGAAGTGCCCCGTCTTGCCATGGTTGACGCGCCGCTCCATGAAGTCGACCACCGCCGAACTGAACGCGGTATTGCTGTCGCCCGCCACCATGTGGTGCGCGCCCTTGATGACGGCGTATTCCGCCGTGGGCACCAGTTCGAGAAAATCCTTCACGCTGGCATCGTCGAGCAGTTCGCTGTTGCCGCCGCGTACCAGCAGCGACGGCACCTTGATGTTGCGGGCGGCGGCGGCCATGCGCTCGTATTGTTTTGCCAGCGCTTCGGGCGCGATCTCGACGATGCGTGGATCCCAGTGCCAGTAGTAACGGCCATC
>JANMWZ010000032.1:0-11885 GCA_031441585.1 Gammaproteobacteria bacterium | reverse complement strand
TTCGTGGTGATTCTGGTGCTGGCGAACTCCGCCGAACTCTGGCTCGTGCCATCACTGGTTGCGCGCATGGGGATACGCGGTCTCTATGTTGCTCTTGGGTTGCTCTATGTCGCACCACTCATGCTGCTGCGCTTCGTCCCTGCGCTGGTCCGCCCGCCGAGCTTAGCCAGCGCGCCCGGAATCGACGCCGCACGACCAACCGATGCCGTCCTTACGAGTAACGCCTGGTGGTGCCTCTCTGCAGTGGTACTTTTTGGAGTCGCCGCCAGCGCGTTCTGGGCCTATTCCGAAAGGATTGGCATCTCCATCGGGATGACCGAGGCCGCAGTCTCGAAGACCCTGACTCTGTGCAATCTGTTCAGTCTGACCGGATCCGTGCTCGCCTACCGGCTAAGCCGCCGCTGGGGTCAGCATCGCCCACAACTCGCGGCGATCGCTGTCATGATCGCGGTGTTCGCCGCCTGGTCGGCCGGCATCTCGGTTTCAGGGTATGTCGTCGGTGTACTGCTGTTCTTCGAGGTCTGGTCGATGGCGAGTGTTTATCAGCTGGGCACTTTAACGACAATTGATCATTCCGGACGTTACGTAGCACTGGTGCCAGCGGCACAAGGCATCGGACAAAGTGCCGGACCATTTCTCGCCGGACTGCTGCTGGGCAGGCAGTTTACCTTTCCGCAGATGCTGATGAGTGTCACGCTGTTCGCAGTGGCCTGTTTTGCCACTTACGCGAGCGTGTATAGGCGGCTGCGGCGCTTTAGTGTGCGGATCGCGAACGCCTGACGGGCAGCGCACCGGGCGCCGAGCACTCATTCATCGAAGCGCAGGTGTTTCACGCTCTTGCCGTGACGGCGGATCAGGCGCAGCGCCTCGATGCCGATCTGCACATGCCGCTCGACGAACTCATCGGTCACGCGCCGATCCGAGTCCTCGGTCTTGACGCCTTCAGGCACCATCGGCTGATCGCTCACCAGCAGCAGTGCGCCGGTCGGGAGTGAATTGGCGAAGCCGGCGGCGAAGATGGTCGCCGTTTCCATATCGATCGCCATCGACCGGGTCTTGCGAAGATAAGCCTTGAAGTCGTCATCGTGCTCCCAGACCCGCCGGTTGGTGGTGTAGACTGTGCCGGTCCAGTAATCGCAGGCCAGGTCGCGGATGACGGTGGAGATGGCGCGCTGCAGGCTGAAGGCCGGCAGCGCCGGCACCTCCGGCAGCAGGTAATCGTTCGAGGTGCCATCACCGCGGATTGCCGCGATCGGCAGCACCAGATCGCCGATCTGGTTCTTGCGCTTGAGCCCACCACACTTGCCAAGAAACAGCACCGCCTTCGGGTTGGTCGCCGAGAGCAGGTCCATGACGGTTGCGGCGTTGGCGCTGCCCATGCCGAAATTGATCATCGTGATGCCATCGCCCGTGGCATTGGGCATCGAGCGATCGCGGCCGACAATCGGTGCCTGGGTCAGGCGCGAAAATACCTCGAGGTAGTTGCCAAAATTGGTCAGCAGGACATAGGGGCCTAAGTCGGCGAGCGCCGTGCCGGTGTAGCGCGGCAACCAGTTCTCGACGATCTGCTGCTTGGTCTTCATCTGCCCGCTCAAACGTGATCCAGGGCCTGACGCAGATCCTCCACCAGATCCTGCGCGTCCTCAATACCCACCGACAGGCGGATCATCGATTCTGAAATGCCGAGCCGCTGCCTGACCTCGATGGGCACACCTGAATGCGTCATGGCCGCGGGGTGACTGGCCAGACTCTCGGTGCCACCGAGGCTCACCGCCAGCTTGATGACCGTCAGCGCATCGAGACAGCGGAAAGCGCCCGCCTCTCCACCTTTAACCTCGAATGAGAAGGTCGAGCCAGCTCCCGTGCACTGGCGCTTGAACACTTCCCGGCGGGGGTCGCCATCGCCCAGCAGGCCGAGATAATTCACGGAGCTGACCTTGGGATGGCTGGCGAGGAATTCGGCCACGACTCTGGCGTTGTGACCGGCCCGCTCCATGCGCAGTTGCAGCGTTTCCAATGAACGCAGCAGCATCCAGGCAGTATTGGGATCGAGCTGCGTACCGAGCGCGCCGCGCGCCTGGCGGATCGGTACCACATGTGCCCGGCTGCCAGAGACGCCGCCGGCCACCAGATCGGAATGTCCGCCGACATATTTGGTCAGCGAATAGACATTGATATCCGCACCGCATTGCAACGGTTTCTGATAGACCGGCCCGAGCATCGTGTTGTCGGTGACGATGAGCGGCCGGTGACCCTGGCGCCGGCCCAGTTCGTCGGCCGTGCGCGCCATCAACTTAAGATCCACCAGCGTGTTGGTCGGATTGGCCGGCGTTTCCGTCATGATCATGCCGATTCGACCCAGCGCCGTGCCAGCAGCGACGGCCGCCTGCACCGCATCGGCAGACAATCCATCGCTGAAGGCGACATGGCGGATGCCGAAATTGGGCAGCGTTTTCGCGATCAGGGTTTCGCTGCCGCCGTATAGGGGCTGGCAAAACAGCAGCACATCGCCCGCTTTGAGATGAGTGAGCAGCGTGGTGGCGATGGCCGCCATTCCCGAGGCGAATACGACGGACGATTCGGCTTCATCCCAGAGCGCGAGCCGATCCTCGAGCACCTCCAGATTGGGATTGTTGAAGCGCGAGTAAACCAGCCCACCGCGCGCACCATCGGGCAGTGTTTTGCGCCCGGAGGTGTAATCAAAGAAATCCTTGCCATCCTGTGCGGTGCGAAACACGAAAGTCGAGGTCAGGAACACCGGCGGCTTCAATGCGCCTTCCGACAGGTGCGGGTCGTAGCCAAAGCCCATCATCTGCGTCACTGGCGACAGTGTGCGCTTGCCTACTGTTCGCTTGTGGTACGTGTCGACCATGGCTCCGTCTCCTGCTCGGTTTAAAAGCTGACCCAAGTGTGGGCCGTTCACCTCAAACTGTCACCCATACCGGGCCGCGGCGCAAATCGCAGCGGTAGCAGCAACAGCACACCCAGCAACATGACCACGACACCCGTGACTGCGCCCACTTTGACATGCGCGACGCTGCTGTAGAAAACAAAGGCGCTACTGGCCGTGAAGCCCAGCGGCAGCCATGGATACCAGGGCGCGCGGAATGGCCGCCGCACCTGTGAGTGGCGATGCCGCAGAATAAAGTACGCGCCGCCGCTGAGCGTCAGAAAAAACCAGTAGACCGGGGACAGGTAATCGACCATGGTCGTAAATCCGTGGCGCGTGTAGGCGCCGAACCCGACCAGCATGAGCGCCACTGCCCCGATCGCCAGTATCGCTGCCGGCGGCGTGCCGCGCACCACGTGCCAGCGGCCCAGGTACCGCAACGTCACCGTATCGCGGGCCGCCGCATAGGTGGTGCGCGCGCCGGCAATCAGCAGCGCGTTCATCACGGTGATCGAAGTGATGGCCACCACGGTGACGATCAGCAGCTGCCCCGGCCTGCCGAAGGCGCGCAACATCAAATCGGCCGCCGGCGCATCGGTGGCGGCGAGGCCGGCCAGCCCGAGACCACGCAGCAGCGCCCAGTTGACGAGCAGGTACAGCGCCGTCACCGTCCCCATGCCCAGCAGCAGCGCCCGCTTGATACCATGATCACCGTCGCGCATTTCCGCCGACAGCGTGGCCGCATCGCTCCAGCCGCCGTAGGCGAGGAACACGAAGACCAGAGCCGTGCCCCAGTGCGTCACCGGCGCCAGCGTTGCACTGCCGGCCATCGCCGCGACGGCCGCAGGCGCGACAGTCGCAGGCGCGACAGTCGCAGGCGCAACGCCCTGGAAACTGAGCCACAAACCGGCCGCCCCCACGCTCGCCAGGCCGAGCAGCACGATCGTCATCAGCGCGACCTGGGTGTTGATGCCGAAACGCAGTCCGGCGAGATTGAGCGCCACCAGCACGATCACGATCAGCGCCGCGAACAGTGCGCTGCCTGAAGGGCCCAGGTGGACCACCTGTCCTAGGTAGTCGCCGAATACAAAGGCCAGCATGGCCATCGATCCGGTGTGGATCACGGCAAAGCGCGACCATGCAAACAGAAAACCGACCCGCGCTCCGTAGGCCTGGTACAGAAAATTGTAGTCGCCACCGGCATCGGGAAAGGCCGCGGCCATCTCGGCGTAGCACAGCGCGCCGGCCAGCGAGAGCACACCACCGAAGGTCCAGGTCCACATCAGCACCGCGCTGCTCGACACGTTGGCAGCCGCCGCCGGGGTGGTGGAAAAGATGCCGGCGCCGATGACCATGCCCACGCACACGGAAATCGCGTGCCACACCGACAGTTGACGCTGGGGCGCGCCGTGGGAACCCGTACTCATGCTCGCACACCCACTTTGCCAGACTGCTTACCGGCGCTCGTGCCAAACGGCAAGTTGCGTCAATCGCCCCTGATTCATAGTATAGGGCAATCAGCGCGCGCCCAACCGCAGAGACCATAAAAAGTGGCGCCGGTCTAATTTCCAGAGGGACAGGAACCATGAAAACAATCGTGCCGACCACCATGCTGTTGTCGATCGCATTTCTCGGCCAGGCCGCTGACAGCTGGGCCGCCAACACCGCTTCCACGCCAGCCAGCGCCAGCGGCAACGAGCTGGATGAAGTGATCATCACCGGTACACGCACCAAGGGGCGCACCGTGCTGAATTCGTCGGTACCCGTCGACGTACTGGCGGCGGACGAGCTGGCCAGGAGCGGCGCGGTCGCCGGCGAACTGGGCCAGGCCCTGCAGGCACTGGCGCCTTCATTCAATTTCCCGCGCCAGTCAAATTCCGGCGGTGCCGACCACGTGCGGGCCGCGCAGTTACGCGGCATGAGTCCCGACCAGGTGCTGGTGTTGATCAACGGCAAGCGCCGGCACACCTCGGCAGTGGTCAACCTCGAATCGAAGATCGGCAAGGGAACAACGCCGGTAGATTTTAATTCCATTCCGCTCAACGCCATCAAGCGCATCGAAGTGCTGCGCGATGGCGCCGGCGCCCAGTACGGCTCAGACGCCATTGCTGGTGTAATCAATATCATTCTCGACGATGCCACGACCGGCACCGAGGCCAGCATCAGCTACGGCCAGAATCGCACTTCGTTCGAGCCCACGACTCAGTCGCTGCGTGACGGCAACACGACGGTCGCGCAGTTGAAGACCGCCTTCGCGCTCGCCGGCGGGTATCTGGATGCCGGCGCCGAATTTCGCCACCGTGGCAGCACCAATCGGTCCGGGTTTGACACCTTGCCTTTCTTTTTCGATTCAACCCCAGCCAATCTGGCCACGATAGGTCATCGCAACTATGCGCCGGGCGACGGCGATGCCAGGGATACCGATGCCTGGTTCAACAGCCGCCTGCCGTTGGCCAGCGGCGCGGAATTCTATACCTTCGGCACCTACGATCATCGCAACTCGGTCGGCGCCGCTTTCTTCCGTTACCCCGACAGTTCCAGCAACCAGATCAGTGTCTACCCCCAGGGCTTTCGTCCTGAATCGCTGGGCACGAACGATGATCTCTCAGTGGCCGGTGGCCTGAATGGCAAGGCCGGCGCCTGGTCCTGGGACGGCTCCCTCACTTACGGCCAGAACCGGTTTAACTATGGACTGCGCCATTCCATCAATGCCTCGCTGGGACCGACCAGCCCAACGACGTTCAAGATCGGTGATTTCAAGTTTGAACAGTTGACGGCGGACTTCGACACCACACGCGAGCTGGCGCTAGCCGCGCTCGCCCACCCGCTGAACCTCGCTCTCGGCGCTGAATTTCGCCGCGAGCGCTACCAGACCCGTCCCGGTGATCCGGCTGCTTATGCGGCCGGGCCCTTTACCGATAAGGATGCCGGCGCCCAGGCCGGTCCCGGTCTCACGCCCGCCGACGCTGCCAACGCGTCGCGTAATGTCGGTAGCGTCTACGCCGATCTGTCGGCCGATCTCAGCGACAGATTTTTCGGTGACGCCGCGCTGCGCTATGAGCACTATAATGATTTCGGCGATGCCGTAGCGGGCAAACTCAGCGGCCTGCTCAAGCTGACCTCAACCTTCGCCGTGCGTGGCGCAATCTCCAACAGCTTCCGTGCGCCCTCGCTCAGCCAGGTCTCCTACAAGGCGACGTCGACGAGCTTCGGCGTAGGTGGGCAGCTCGCCTCGGTGCTGACGCTGCCGGTGTCCAGTCCGATCGCCCGCGCGTTGGGTGCTCAGGATCTCAAAGCCGAGAAGTCCGTGAACTACAGCGTGGGCTTCAGCTTTGCGCCGGTCGATGAATTCACTCTCGTCGTCGATCTGTTCCGGATCAGGGTGAAGGATCGGATCACGATCTCGGAGCAGCTCAACGGCACCGACCTGACGAATTTCATCCAGGCCCAGTTCGGCCTGACGGGCGTTGCAGGCATTAATTTCTTCACCAATGCCGTGGACACGGTCTCCAAAGGTGTGGATGTCGTCACCAACTATCGCCATGCACTCGGGGCCGGCGCACTCAAACTCACGGCTGGCTACACCTATGCGCGCACGACCATCGATGGCGTAAAAGCAACTCCCGCGCAACTACAGGCGCTCGGACTCAACGATGTGCTGTTCGGTGTCGAGGAGCGCAATACGCTCGAAGACGCGGCGCCCAGGACCAAGACGATATTGAGTGCGCAGTGGAGCGACCCGCGCTGGGCGTTGACGGCGCGCCTGACACGCTATGGTAGTGCGGTACGCGTGTTCAACTTTGGTGGCGGCTTCGAGCCTCGCCAGGAATACGGCGCCAAGTCGCAGCTTGATCTCGAGGCGGAACTCAAAGTGACGGCGAAGCTCAGTGTGGCACTCGGCGGAACCAATGTGCTCGATACCTATCCGGACCTGTCGAGCAGCGACATCAACTACTTCGGCAACTTTCCCTACGACGTGCTCTCGCCCATCGGCTTCAATGGCGCATTCCTTTATGCCCGCGTGACGGCGAAGTTCTAGGGTCGGCCCGCCAGCTCCCTGATCAGCGCGTACCACTGCGCCGCGCCCTGGTAGAGCGAGGCGACCGGTATGCGCTCGTTCAGGCCGTGCGCAAAGTTCTCGCTCTCCTTGCCGAAGGATGCCTGCACGCCATAGGTTGGAATGCCGGCATGGCGAAACACTGCACCATCGGTCGCATAGGAGGCCTGCTCCGGAACGATGGGTATACCCGGATGCACGCCATGCACCGCCTTGCCGATCGCTGCCATCAGCAGCGGATTCATCGGTGAGGCCGCGGAGGCCACGCCGACATTGCCCGGCTTGACATCAATCCTCTCGCCCACGATTTCCTGGAGCGTAGCGCGCACACTGTCAATGGCGTGACCTGGAAATACGCGACAACTCAGGTTCACCTGCGCCATCTGCGGCAGGGCGTTGGAGGCGTGCCCACCCTTGAGCATGGTTGGTACGCAGGTGGTGCGTGTCTTGCCAACGTAGGCGGCGTCCTGGTAAAGCATGTCGGCGGCCGCCGCATCGTTCGGGTTCGCGGCGAAACGTGTCATCGCCTCGCCCAGGGGGCCAGGCGTATAGCTCGCCGCCGCCTTGAAATTCTGCAGGGTCCAATCGTTCCACATGACCGGAAAACGGTAGGCCTGCACCTTCTTGATGGCATCCGCCAGATCGAAGATGGCGTTGTCGGCGCGCGGGCGGCTGCTGTGACCGCCGGCGTTGTGGGCAGTCAGCTCGAAATCGGCATAGGTCTTCTCGGCGCCCTGGACGAAGAAAGCTTCAGCGGCGCCGGTCTTTTCGTTGAGCACGCCATCGCCGCCGTCACCGTTGAGCGCGTATTCGGCGTCGACGAGGTCGCGGTGGTGTTCCACCAGGTCGGCGGTGGTCGCCTCCTGGGTCTCTTCATCGCCGCTAAAGACGATGATCAGATCGCGCGTCGGTTTGAACCCCTCGGCTTTCAGGCGCAGGAATGTAGCGGTGAGTTCCGACAGTTCCTGCTTGATGTCGATCGGGCCGCGCCCGAAGAAGTAATTATTTTCCTCGACCAGCGTGAACGGGTCGCGCTGCCAGTCCTCGCGCTTCGCCGTCACCACATCCATGTGCGCCATGAGGTCAACGGGGCGGCCACCGCTGCCATCGCCCCGGTAGCGCACAACCAGGGATGCGGTCTCACCCAACGGCAGAATATGAATGTCCGCTTCCGCAATGCCAGCAGCGCGAAATTGCGCCGCCAGGTAGGCGGCGAGTTTCGGCACCTGGCCGAGACCGACCGAAGTCTGCATGCCGATGACGGTGGCGAAGATATCGCGCAGACGGGCGTTGTTGGCAGCCTGCGGGTCGCTGGCCGCGATCAGCGGCACTGAGCTCATGCAGGCCACACCCGCCACGGCTGCAAGCCGCGCCCGATCGAACCATCTATTGCGCATGTTCATTCCCCGGTCGGCACGTCATACACTATGCAACGGAGAATACCTGAACCCGGTGAACTCCGGTCAGGCGTCTTCAGGCGCTCATCTTAATCAAGGTCCCGAGGCGGCGAATGGCCGCCTCGGCGCTCGCCGTGAGCGGATAACCGCAGTTCAGTCTGAGGCAGTTGCGATAGCGCCCGGAGGCTGAGAACAACGAGCCGGGCACGAAATCGACGCCGACCCGGCTGGCACGTTCGTAGAGTTCCAGCGTGTCGATCCCGACGGCCAGTTCGATCCACAACACGAAGCCACCCTGTGGCCGCGAAATACGCGTGTCGGCGGGAAATGCCGCCTGCACCAGTTGCGATGCCCGCTCCACCTGTTGTGTGAACGCCCGACGCAGTTTTCTGAGATGCCGTTGGTAAGCCCCGCTGCGCATGAACTCGGCGATCATCTCCTGCTGCAGCGGGGCCGTAGCGCCGGTGGAGACATGTTTGGCCGCACGCAGCGCCTCACGATACCGTCCCGCCGCGATAAAGCCGACGCGCGCACCAGGCGCCAGCGACTTCGAGAACGAAGAACACAGCAAGACCCGCCCATCGCGATCAAATGCCTTGCAGGGCAGAGGCCTGGCACCCTGGTGCTGCAGATCACCGCAGATATCATCTTCGATCAGGGCAATATCGGCGTCGCGACACAGTGCCACCAGCTCGCGCTTGCGCCGCAGCGACAGACTCGCGCCACTGGGGTTGCTGAAGTTGGGGATAGTCACGCAGGCGCGAATCTCCCGACCGGCACGTGAATCAAGCAGGCTGCGCAGCTGCTCGATCGACAGGCCCTCGCGCGGATGCACGGGGATTTCAACGATCTTCACGCCCAGGTTCTCGACGGTCTGCAAGAATCCGAAGTAGGTCGGAGATTCCACGGCGATGGTATCGCCGGGTTGCGCGACGGCACGTACCGCAAGGTGCAGCGCCTCACTGCAACCATTCGTCACCAGCAGCTCGTCGGCATCGATGCGCGCGCCGAGCTGCGCATAGTGGCGAACGATCTGCGTGCGCAAGGCCGGGCTGCCTTCGGTTCGCAAGGCATAGGTTGCAAACATGTCGGGCGCGCGTCGCACCACGCTGAGCAGGCAGCGCTGCAAGGCACGCTGCGGAAACAGCGCTGCGTCCGGAATGCCCTGCCCCAGGCGCGCCACCTGCGGATCGAGACTGGCCTCGATGAGACGCCGCAGCACGGCCTGCGCACCGACCAGGCGCGCGCCGCGCGGCACTGCCACTGCGCCGGGCTCGGCCAGCTGCGGCTTGCGCCGCGCGACAAAGTAGCCCGACTTGGGCCGGGCTTCGATCAGCCCCCGCTCTTCAAGGCTGCGCAGCGAAGCCACGGCCGTCGTGATGCTAATGCCGTGTTGCGCAGCGAGCCTGCGCACCGACGGCACGCGCTCCAGCGGCTGCAGCTGTCCGCCGGCGATCAGGCCCGCAAGGCCAGTGGCGACTCTTTCGTACAGGGGTGGCGCGGAATCGCTCATCCCGTAACTGTACTCTATCTATTTTCTCTTTTGTGTATCTGTACTCAAGCTGCGCGCGCCCCCAGAATGCACAGCATGTCCACACTCAACCTGACTGTCGGTCCGCTGGCGATGTTCGCTTTCGTCGCTTCCATTACCCCCGGCCCCAACAATCTGCTGCTGATGCGCTCTGGCGCCGCCTTCGGCATTCGCCGCACGCTCTGGCATGTGCTCGGCGTAGAGATTGGCTTTGCGGGGCTGATTGTGCTCTCGCATCTGGGAATCGGCGTGCTGCTGCTGGCCCTGCCCGGGGCATTCTTCGTGTTGCGCTGGGGGTGTCTGGCGTACCTGGTCTGGCTCGCCTGGCTGATCCTCAGGGACGCCGGTCCGCGCGAGGCAACGACTGCGGACGCGGCAGGCCGGCCGATGCGTTGCAGTGAGGCCGCGCTGTTCCAGCTCATCAATCCCAAGGCCTGGATGATGACCATTACGATTGCCAGCGCCTTCTACGGCGGCGCAGTGCCCAGCAATTGGGATCTGGGTCTCGCCATATTCGTGTCGGTGGCCATCGGCATGCCCTGCGTACTGGTCTGGACAGCCTGGGGCGCCGCGATCGATCAGGTGCTCACCCAGCCGAAAGCTCGCCAGCTGTTCAGCTACCTGATGGCCCTCATGGTGATTGGCTCCGCGACCTGGATGGTCCGGTAACGGCGAGGCTTCACTGTCCTGCGCCTGCAGCTCGCGCCTTCAGCATGGCCTGATTGTGCTGGCGCAAAGTACTGTCCTCGGGCGCACTGGCAAGCGTCGTGACCGGGCAGCCGCTGCGTACCCGATCATGGAAATCGTGGATGCAATGCTCCCACGAAGAGAGCGGCCCAAACTCATAACCGACAGAATTCAGGCCGCCCTGAATACCTTCGCACAGGAACTTGTCTTCGGCGCTTACCTGGCGATTGACCCGCACATTCAGGTAGCGAAGAATCTTCATTTCGCGCGAGGCGTTGGGGCGCACAAAAATCGGGTAGCGCACCGAGCAGGTCTGGGCGGTGAGCGGCATGAACTGAAACAGATCAAAGCTGTCGCCATAGATGTCGATGCCAATATTAGGCGGCATGGTAAAGAACAGCCAACGGCTGCGGATATCCTCCGGCAGGTCGTGATTGAGGTTCGGGGCCATCTGTTGATACATGCGCTCTGACCAGACGCGGGATGGCGACTTGCGCAGCACGCTGCGGCTACCGGCCACGCCATGCTCGTTGATGAACCCGGCCATGTCACTTTCGAGCATTCGGTCATAGCCAGGGTGGCCGATCGGTACATGGTAATTTTCCAGGTTGTTGTCGACGCCCACTTTCCAGTTGCAATTCCAGGTGTCAACCGACGGCTCACCCAGCGGCACCATCTCCTCAAGACGGTAGGGTTCGAGCATGTAAATGTAGTCCTTCCACATTTCCTTCAGGCTCGGTCCTCCGGAAATCAGCCGCACGAACACCATGCCGCAGAGGATTTCCAGCTCCACCTGGCGCAGGCCCAGCTCCGATTTTGCTGCGCCCGAGAAAGTCTGCTCCGCCGGACGCCCTACCAGCTCACCCTGCAGGTTGTAGGTCCAGCCGTGGTAGCGACAGGTCAGGCGTGCCTTGCAGGTCCCGGAGCCATCGAGAATTCTGGAGGCACGGTGGCGGCAGACATTCATCATGGCGCGCAGCACGCCATCATCGCCACGCATGACGATGACCGAGTCGCGCATCATGTCCAGGGTCACGAATTCCCGTGGCCTCTGGACCTGGCTGATATGGCAGGCAAATTGCCACGAAGGACGAAACAGCTGCTCGTACTCTATTTCATTGAGTTCCGGATGCCGGTACACCCACGCCGGCAAGGTGCGCGGCGCAGGCTGCGCGACCACGCTGCGACTGTGAGCGCTGATGGTCTGTGCTTCGCTCATCGCTGCTGCTCCTGATGCCTAGAAAACTACCGGGGGAAATTCCCGGGGGAAAGTACCCGCGAGATAGGCGCGCGCCACCGCGCGCGCGCGCTCGCGGTCGAACG
>JANMWZ010000031.1:0-1947 GCA_031441585.1 Gammaproteobacteria bacterium | reverse complement strand
CCGCTCCGCCCACGCCTGCATCGCCTCTTGACCCATCTGCCTTATCTCTTCGATCAGCCTCGCCTCCGCCGCGTCCGCCAGCCTCAAATCCCCGCCGCTGTCTTCCACTACTGCCAGCAGGGACGCAATCCGGTTCTTGATTTGCGGATTCGCATTCAGCCCTCTCAGAATCTCTTCGTCGCTCAGCTTCGTCGATTCCATCGCCGCCACCTCCAAAGTTGGACACCCTCCGCCAGCTTACGACACATCAGTTTGAATCGCACCCGGCGGCGGCGGCAACAGCGCATCCTTTCAGAAAATCCAGTAAGCGTCCAAGCGTACGCAGCGCACGATATCAAGCGCACCAAGGTGTTGGCCGCGGTGACGGAATGACTGCAGCACTTGACAATGATCGAACGCGTCAAAGCAGCCGATCTGCCGGCACTCGACGCGGTGCAGTATCCGGATATGCTGCGGAGATCCCGGTGAACGTCACGTCAGACCGGCGGCTCTGAAGAGATCGTCACCTAGGCGGGACGGATCGAAATCAACATCGTGGTACCCGCGTTGAGCCAGCGCGTCACGAATGGTTATCTGACCGCCTGCCAACTGCTTGTATTGCTCGATCGTCAGAAGTACGTGCGCCAGCCTGCCTCGATTGGTGATGATGACCGAACCGCTGCGAGGCTGTCGAGAGAGGTTAGAATAAAAAGCTTGGGTAAATATTGAGCTGAAAGCGGCCCATGATGACGGTGGTCACTGGTGGGGTGCACGACCGCAACGACATCAGCGTGCCTCCATGCCGAAGTGATTCCTGGAGTTGTATCGGCAACGCTCGCGCCGGCATCCACCACCTTTTCGCCGGTTAACTCTGTATATGGCCTTAACCCTCTATCAGCTCAAACCGAGGTTCCAGGGCCTGCTGCGGCCGCTGGTCCGCTGTCTGGCAGCTCTCGGCGTCACCGCGAACCAGGTCACATTGCTCGCCTGCGTGGCGTCGGTTGCCCTGGGCCTTGGCCTGTACAGGTACCCAGACCTTGCGCTCTTTGCCCTGGTTCCGGCCTGGATGTTCCTGCGCATGGCCATGAACGCGATCGACGGCATGCTGGCGCGCGAGCATAACCAGGCAAGCCGCCTTGGCGTGTTCTTGAATGAGATCTGCGACGTCATCTCGGATGCCGCGCTCCTGCTGCCACTAGTCCGGATCCAGCCATTTGAGCCGATCTGGGTCGGCGTGTTGATCGTCTTGGCGGCGGTATCCGAAATGACAGGCGTACTCGGGCAGACTATCGGCGCTTCGCGGCGCTACGACGGCCCGATGGGCAAGAGTGATCGCGCCCTGCTACTTGGCGCGATCTGCCTTTGGACAGCGATCGCACCATTGCCCGCCATGATCGCCTGGCTACTGCCTGCGAGCGCCTTGCTGGTGGCCTGGAATATCGTCAACCGGATTCGCAGCGCACTGGCAGAAGCAGGGGACAACCATCCATGAGCCGCACTTTCACCGAAAGCACGTTCACCACCCACGACAGCGTCGCGCTCTACTATCGACATTGGCCCGCCGAGTCGGCACGACGCGGCGCGGTCATCATGTTCCATCGTGGTCACGAGCATTCCGGACGCATGGCCCACATCGCCGACGAGATCGGCTTGCCCGACTTCGATTTTTTCGCCTGGGATGCGCGCGGCCACGGCAAGTCTCCCGGTGAGCGAGGTTACAGCCCCAGTTTCGGCACTTCCGTGCGGGACGTGCAGACCTTTGTTGATCACCTGTGCACCACGCATGGCCTGGAGCCATCGCAGGTGTTCGTGCTGGCGCAGAGCGTGGGCGCGGTGCTGGTTTCGGCTTGGGCGCATGACTACGCCCCCGGCATCCGTGGCATGTCGCTCGCTTCGCCGGCGTTTCAGGTCAAGCTGTACGTGCCACTGGCCCGTCCCGGCCTGGCACTGATGCAGAAGCTGCGTGGC
>JANMWZ010000030.1:0-67230 GCA_031441585.1 Gammaproteobacteria bacterium | reverse complement strand
ATAAATAGCGCAATCGCGCCGGAAGTCTGTGCGCAGAAACCACCGGATGGACGGATGCGTGTAATGCCCATGCCCATGGTACGAACAATGCGCCAGCCACCGAACAATGTGCCCAAGCCCATGGCGATCTGGCATGAAATCACTACCCAGAACGGAACATGAAAATCACCTTGCAAGTAACCGTTAGCGTAGAGCAGTACTGCGATAATGCCCATGGTTTTTTGCGCGTCATTACCACCGTGGCCCAGGCTATACAGCGATGACGAAATAAACTGCAATTTATTAAATCTTCTTTCAACCGGGTAGGGCGATGATTTTTCGAACAACCACAATACAATCACCATCAGTACCAGGGCCAGCAACATGCCAAATAATGGCGACAGAATAATGGCCAGCGAAGTTTTAATTAAACCCTGGACAACAATTGCGCCAGAGCCTGCTTTGGCAACACCGGCACCTACCAGGCCGCCCACCAGCGCATGCGAGGAGGATGACGGAATACCAAACCACCAGGTAATCAGGTTCCACGAAATGGCGCCGCTCAAGGCGCCAAATATCACCGCATTATCGATAACTTCTTTGGAGATTATGCCTTTGCCTACCGTGTTTGCCACATGCAAACCAAAAAACAGGAAAGCCACCAGGTTAAAAAATGCCGCCCAAACCACAGCTGCCTGTGGTGTGAGTAAGCGTGTAGAAACCATGAGTGCGATGGAGTTAGCCGCGTCGTGGAAGCCATTCATGAAGTCGAATATGAGGGCAACCACCACCAGCAACGCCATAATGACAATTGCGTGATCCATGTCTTGACCTTTAAATGCGTTCCAAAACAACACCGTGAATAAGGTCTGCTACATCCTCACAGCTATCTACTGCCTCTTCAAATAAGTCGTAGAGCTCTTTTGAACGGATGAGTGTGCGTGCATCAGATTCTTCGGCAAATAGGCGCCGCATGCCAGCACGCATGACATGATCCGCTTCGCCCTCAATGCCACTGATTTCTTCACAAGTACGCAAAATGCGGCCGGCATTCTTCATGTCAACCAGCATGTTGACAGCATCTCGTACTTTTTCTGAGGCCCGCAACAAAATCTGCGCAAGTGCCACCATCTCTGGTGTAAAGCTCGTCTGCCCATAAATGTTGACGCTTTGAGGAATGTCTTCCATGTAGTCAACAATATCGTCTAACGCCTTGGCTAGCTCGCGAATTTCGCGACGGTCAAATGGAGTAATAAAGGTTTTATGCAGTGAAATAAGAATTTCTTTGGTGTACTCATCTGCCTCGCGTTCTATGGTTCGGAGTTCTTTGAAATGTTCCTCAAACCTCTCCGCGTCACTTACGGCTGACATCGTCGCGAGTACCTTGGAGCCTTTCACAACGCGGTCCGCCAAGTGGTTAAATAGCACAAAGTAATTGTCGCTACGCGGTGTTACTGTTGCCATTAGCCAACCAAAAATGCCACTAGCCATAAGTTGTCCCCCAAATGAAACGAGTTACTTCAGAGTACCGAGGTCGGAGCTAAGTCCCATCAGTCCTTGTGGTGCGCCCGCCGCTTGCCGCTCGCTCTACTTCGTCATGCCGGCGTCCTCCTCGGAAAACTCGCGGCACCTCATCACCGTATCGGATCTCGAGGTAGTGTGTGTACGATCGAGCCGTTATTTTCTTGCGCAACAAAGTCGAGCGTTTCTTCGCACTGTTCACCCACGAGGCCATTTGCTGCGGCCCTTCCGCAGTGTCGAACTGATCGGCAGACTCCATCACTTCGCCAACCAGCACAACAAACACTGCCTACCGTTTGAATGAACTGCCACCGCCGACCGCTTCCTCGCAAAACTCGTTAAACGTACTTCATGAATCAACCGGACAACACACTAGTAGCTGCAATCGACTGGCGGGACTATTCCTTCTCGATCTATCGACAGTGAGGCTTTGCCGCCGGCGAAAGTGATTACCCAGATGCTATCGAAATCCTTGCCTTTCCAATGTGGGGGGTCGCTTACCCCCAGTCGGGCAGCAAGCTTTGGGATACCTATGTGCTCCCAGACTATCAACACAGTGCCGGTTTTCGCGAGCACGTGATCAGCCATGGCGGCATACCCGTCGACCGGAAATTCACTGTTCACGGTCAAATCGTATTTGACCGCGAATGGTACAATGGTCTCGAACATCCGCACGTGTGCCATCAAATTCCTGATTCCGGTAGAAGGAACGTAGACGTAGTCAGGTTTATTGAACTTCCGGTACAGGACGGCCGGGAGTTGCAGCGCGCGATTTTCCCCCTGGCAGGACAGATGGTTGCTGCTTTCTGACTTCTCGCCGTGGCGAATAATTACCACCCGCAAATGGCTGTCCGGAGTTGCCTTGGCAAGGCCGGAAAAGGAAATAGCGGTCCCGATGAACCCGAAAAGCAGACCTAGAGAAACGAGGTATCTCATCAAAATCCTAGTTCAGAAAATCGATCCCTTCCGAATCCCAGTTGTGGGGCAATTTTCAGAACGCCATTTGGGCCCGCACATCCAGGATATTCGGATTATCGAATATGCCGCGCCTGTCGCTGGTCACCATGACATAGTCGGCCATGAGGCGCAGGTGATCGTTGAAATACCAGTTGAGTCCGAACGTGACATTATGTTCTTCACCACCGCTGATCTGGCCGCTATTCAGCCTGATGCGGCTGTAGCGCATAGCTAGTTCCCAGGCGCCTGCCTTTCCTGCTGGCACCACTTGCTTGAACACACCATCCTGATAGCCTCTCGACTCACCAGAAAGCACCCAGCTGCCAGCCACGTACCAGCCGTGGAAAGAAACGTCAGGCACCCCTGAGTTACGGCTCAGACGCGTTTGCATCCACTCACTTTGAATAGAAAAAGGACCTTCCTTCCAGGCTGCTTCCGCTCCCAGTTGGTCCATGCGTGTTACCCCAGCCAGGGGTCCGGTACGCACCAGTCGAATGTCGGTTGGCAGAGCTTCCGGTCGAGCACCAAGGTTGACGGCCCCGTTTGGCCGTTGCGTGAGTGCCGCCAGCCCAAGGTGCACGAGAGTATTACCCGCTTTGATCGGATTGAACGTGAGCCGTGCCGCCGCGCCATTGTCCCCAATGCCCGCGATAGAGGGGGCATATCCCATGGCTGCCCAGGTGTAATTCGCGCCGTTACTCTGAAAGCCGATGCCCTTCCTGCGGGATAGTGTGAACGCCTCGCTTGGCAACGCCCTCTCCATAAACGTGATGTCGTTCGTGCTCGTCAACTGCTCCAGTCCGAAGGGCACCTTGAACTGGCCTAGCTTGAGCTCCGAGTGACCCCAGCCGCGATAGCGCACGTAAACGTCCTTGAGGGAACCGCCACTGGCAAAGTCGTAGACCACCTCGGCCGACCAGCCGCTGCCGAACTTTCCCTTCAGGCCGAATTGAGCACGGCGCACCAACGTTTTGTCGTCGAATTGCGCCACATCCGAGTCATGGTAAGCATGGTCAACATGCAACCGCCCCGTTGGCGTCACTTCAACCGCATCAGCAGCGACAGCTCTGCCAGCGAAAATAACGACTACAAGTATCTTCTGACTAAGTCGCATAGATTGCCGTCTGGTTAGGGAAGAGCAGGCGAACCACATGGCTCGCACGTGTCGTCGGACAAGTCGCCAATGCTCGTGACCGCCCGCCGTGCACCTAGAACAGCACCTACTTTGCGGAGCGCTGGCAGAAATTTGTTATACTTGTCGACCATCTGCAATAGCGCGGTACCAAGGCAGTACTTCGAACAATTGCCAATCGGATGCTGGTGCAGACGCCGCAAGACTTTGTCGGCGATCCCGTTACCATTGACCGATTTGGTTTCGACGATGAAAAGGCTGTCGTTGATCGCGTAAGACTGGCCGTCTCCAGAAAAAACAAGGCCAGTATCGATGGTAATGCGTTCGCCGCCATTTTTGGCTGCCAGGGTGAATCGCTGATAGCTGATATCAAGAACAGGTTTCAGGGCGCCCATGAGCTCACGTTCATAAAGATCAGCGTACGACCCCTGTATGTGCGCCATGGCCCGCTGATCCAGCGTACGATACTTGTCGACAGGATATTCCAGGCGCTTCTTGATGGTGTGGCCACGCTTGTCCTTGAGCTTGACCTCGACAAAACACGACTGTGCATCGGTGTATTTGCGGACACGAATCTTGCAGCGCTGTCGTCTTCCTTGGTGATGCTCAAAGTAACAGGTGCGCTGCGCATCGTCGAAGTAGCAGGTTTCATAGGTAAAATCCCGCTTGCCTTCGATCTCCAGGATGTCGAAATGCTCGGCAAGGAACTCAGCGGCATGCTGCAGGACAGATAGGTGCACGACATACTTATTGTCGAGTCGCTCAAGCATCGCCGACCCGGCGGTTAATCTTGCCAGGCAGATCGGCCGGAACCTTGACAGCAGCCAAGCCTTGGAGCCAGCGAGGACGGGAGCCGGGCCAAGCGCCCGGAGCAATCCGGACTCCTCTCTCTCCGAAGAGGCCAGCCCCTGCCGTGGGACGAGGACCGGTGCTGCAGGGAACTTCCTGGGGGCCGCGGGCCGGGGCACGTCAATGCCCCCCGTGCTTGCGGTGGTAGAAAACGTTGACTCTGGCCGTGTCGTTCACATAGTCGAGAGAGATGATCTGATAGGACATCACTTCGACCGCCAGTCGCCTGGTGAGATCGGCACGCATGAGTGCTGGGTCGGAAAGCGAGTGTGGCTCGATCCTGTCGAGCGTTATCTTGATGCCATCAACCGAGCGCAAGATCAGCGGGTGATCGATGACGTAGGCGCCGAGCAGCACCAATCCCGAAATGGCAGCGGTGAGATAAAGCGAGTGGCTATGCACCGAACAAATCACTGCGATAGCGACGCTGCCGAAAAAATAGCTGATCTCGATCTTGCTTATTGGCTCCGAGCGCAGCGTGAATAGGGCGAGGATTGCAAACAGGCCGAAGCCGGCAGTGACGCTGAACTGGACACTCGATAGAACCGTCAAAACCGCAAAAATGAAGATATTGAACAAGGCTGCTGCGGTGACTAGTTCCTTGTCGCGGTAGCGCCGGTAGTACATACCAAAAATCAGCATCGCCATGGCGGTGGCATCGATGCAGAATCTCACTAGCAATTCCATCAGTGAGGGAAAAATGTGTTCCACTTCAATCAACTTTGTTCAGCCTTATTTCAGTTTTATTACAATTCCGTTACAGCTGAGGATATCAGACGTAGCAGGGCCATTGGATAGTAGTACCAGTGTGTAGGTGTCGCGTCTTAGAGACATGGCGCCAGCCGCTTTATATATTGCGGCGTTGTTATCGTAGTGTTTGGCGTAGGGTTAACTGTGAACAGGCATGCAATTCCATCAACCAGGGAGCCGACGATCAGGGATTAGCTCACAATATGGTAGGTACGGCGCTGCGATCCTCGGCCGGGGCGCCCGAGTAGGGGTCCGCTCATTTTCTGTGCAATAACTCACGGTAGGAATTATCGAGGATTCTAGAGTCCTAGCCTGCACTATTCAGTGCGCCGTGCAAAGGCACGGTCTTTCAGTGGGTGCGAACCCCACCCGGCAACTGTCGTTCCAGCCGGTAGCAATCGGAGCAGTCGCGGAGGTAACGAAGCGGCTGAAGCCTTCGGTGAAGAGGGTCCTGCAAGGGACTTGGCGAGTACGCAGGCCGTAACGTGAGTAAACGCTGAGCAAGCCTCGAAAAGGGTGATGCGGAAGCCGACCCGCCTGAATTTCGGGGAAGGCTGTCATTGTAGGGGAAGCGAGCGAAGGACGCGCCCGACGATTCCGCCGGGGTAGTGGCGATGGCATGCGTGCAAGAGGAAGACTGGTGCAACACGGGAAACCCTATCGCGTGATCGGCCACGACAATCAACCGGACGCCCGCGAGGGACAGGCCGGGCACGACGGGGTGGCGGAGAGGTCCGTAGTACCGCTGAAGTCGGGTAACGCCGATGGAGGGAAGGGACCTCAGTTCGAGATGGGCATCAGCAGCAGCGAGGAACAGGAGATTGGGTAACCTAACAACTCCTCGCATCATTCCCATCCCGGGTAGCCGCAGGCGATGGCATGCTGGATCTTGCCGGCTTGGCGCCGGTCATCGATCGAGTCGATCAACCGCTCGGTCAGCCTAAGCCGCTGGTCACAGGCCTTCAGCAGGATCGCCCCGCCATCGGAACTGCCGTGCTGCTGGTCGAACCTCGCCACCACCGGCCGGCCGCAAAGTTCCGAAAACAGGACAGTCTGTCGTGTGCTATCGTCGTTCATGCAAAAGCCACTTTAGTGACGAAAAGAGCTTGTGGTAAAGCCTTTCTATCACGACGGGGGGGCTTTTGTTTTTGACTACTTCATGAATAGTGCAGGCTAAGGCTGCGCGAGACGCTCAAAAGCCTCGACGTAACGCTGCACCTGGCGATTCCAGGAAAAATCCTGCGCCATGCCGTTTTGCACCAGGCGTCGCCAGGCGCCTTTCTGCTGGTACAGATCGAGCGCATGGCCGATGGCCCAGCTCACGGCCACTTCGTTGTAGTCATTGAAGACAATGCCCGTGCCGGTGCCGGCGGTGGCATCGTAGTGCTGCACCGAATCGGCGAGGCCGCCGGTACGGCGCACGATCGGCACCGTGCCATAGCGCAGGCTATACATCTGGTTCAGTCCGCAGGGTTCGTAGCGCGAGGGCATGAGGAACATGTCGCTCGCGGCCTCGATCCAGTGCGCCAGCTCGTCGCTGTAGCCCTGCCTGAAATAGACGCGACCCGGATGCTGCTTTTGCAGCTGCGTGAAAAAGGCTTCGTATTGCAACTCGCCCGTGCCCAGCACCACCAGGTTGAAATCACGCGCCGCCAGCAGTGGGGGCAGGGCGGTGAACAGCAGATCAATGCCCTTTTGCGTGGCGAGGCGGCCGATCATGCCGATGAGCGCTCGTCGCTCGGTGCTCTGCAGGCCAATACGTGTGAGGAATTCCTCCTTGAGGCTCGCCTTCACGCCCAGCTGGTGGGCGCCGTAGTGCCGCGGCAAATAGGCATCCACGCGTGGATCCCACTCCTCGTAGTCGACGCCGTTGAGTATGCCGAGCAGATCATTGCTACGGGTACGCAGCGTGTCTTCAAGCCCAAGGCCGTATTCGGCGCTCTGGATTTCCCGCGCATAGCTCGGGCTCACGGTGATGAGCAGATCGGCGTACAGCAGGCCATGGCGCAGCATGTTGATGCGACCAGTGCGCAGCTCCTGCTGGTGCAGCAATTCGACCCCGGCGCCGGCGAGCACTTCGCCGCCGGCAATTGCACCCACAACGCCCTGATAGCCGATGTTGTGTATGGCCATGACGCTGCGGGTGCTGGCAAACAGCTTGTCCCAGCGATAAATGGAGCGCAGCCAGAGCGGGCCCATGGCGGTGTGCCAGTCGTTGCAATGCAGGATCTGCGGCGCGAAGCCCATGCGCTGGCAGGACAGAAAGGCGGCGTGCGTGAGCAGCAGAAAGCGGCGGTACTCATCGGCGTCCTGCGTATAGAGCGTCGCGCGTGCAAACATCGCCGGGCAGTCGATGAAGTACACGAAAGCCTGTGAGCCGGGGAGCCGGACGGTCTCCACCGAGAATTTGAAATCGTGGGCGCCAATACGCACCGGCACGTTTTGCAGAAACTCGACGGGGTAGCGCTCCAGCCCCGCGCGTTTGATTGAACTGTAGCCCGGGAGAAACAGGCGGATGTCGTGGCCGGCGGCGTGCAGATACTTGACCAGAGCGCCGCTGACGTCGGCCAGGCCTCCCGCTTTGGCAAACGGCGTCATCTCGGCGGAAATGCAGCAAATTCGCAGGGGCATGGGTGGAAGTCTACTTCAGTGCAACAGCAGTCAGGGCAAGGCGGCTATCATTTGGGTATGCGCCGTCTGGTCGTTGTTCTGTCGCTGGTATTGCTCCTCGCCCTGTCGCTGGGAGTGGGGTGGATCGCGGCCGACTGGCCACATACCTGCCGCACCCTGAATCTGTGCGACGGGCAGGGTGTTCTTTAGCAAGTTTCGGGTGGGACTCGTGGCGATGGGTCGCTAGCATCACAGCCATGTCAAACCTCTCCGCCCGCGACTTTGAGCGCATTGCACGCGCGATCGCCTATATCGATGAACACTGGCGCGAACAACCGCGCCTGGAAGCCATCGCCAGGCAACTACACCTTTCACCCTTTCACTTTGAAAGATTGTTTCATAAATGGGCTGGTATTACTCCAAAAGCCTATATTCAGCACATTACTGGAACAGTTGCCAAGCAACAGCTCACCCAGAAATCGACCATTCTTGAGACTGCGCTGACGGTCGGGCTCTCCGGGCCCTCGCGTCTGCACGACCTGATCGTCAAACTGGAGGCCATGACGCCGGCAGAAGCCGCCCGCGGCGGGGCGGGGGTGGCGATAGATTTCGGGGTGGTGCCGACGCCCTTCGGCTTGATGCTGGCAGGCTCTACGGTGCGCGGCGTCTGCCACCTGACCTTTGTAGAGCGTGCGGCTGAGAGTGCGGCGCGCGCCGAATTGCGCCGGAGCTGGCCGGCGGCAACACTGAACTGGAACCTGCCAGCGACCGGGGCCCTTGCCGCACAGATCTGGCCGGCGGCTCGGGCCCGCCCGATCAAGCTCTGGGTGCGGGGCACGGCGTTCCAACTGCAGGTCTGGCGCGCGCTGTTGAAGCTGGGCAGGGCGGAACAGACCAGCTACGGCGCCCTGGCGCAAGCCATTGATCAGCCTAAAGCGGCCCGGGCCGTGGGCACCGCTGTGGGCGCCAATCCCGTTGCCTGGCTGATTCCCTGTCACCGGGTACTGCGCGCAGGCGGGGCCCTGGGGGGTTACCACTGGGGCGTAGAGCGCAAGCGGGCCATGTTGAGCTGGGAGGGTCTGCAAATAAATGCCTGATTTATAAGCTATATTTTCACCAGCGGGTCGCGCGGGCCGTTCCCTGGCTGCTAGAATCCTCAGCTCCAAATAGTGGGTCTGATGATGTCCGCCTCGCCTTACCAACAACTCGAACAAGAATGGCGACGCCTGCATGCTTTTCGCGGCGCGCTGTCGTTGCTGCGCTGGGACGCGGCGGTGATGATGCCGCGCGGCAGTTCGGAAGTGCGTGGCGAGCAGCTCGCGGCACTGGAAACCGAATATCACGCCCTGCTCACGGCACCCAAGGTAACGCGTCTGCTCGATCGCGCGCAGGCCAATGAGCGTGGGCTCGAGGACTGGCAGGTATCGAACCTGCGCGAAATGCGCCGGCAGCGTGATCACGCCATTGCCACGCCGGCCTCGTTGGTCTCGCGCCTGGCAAAGGCCGCAGCGCGCGCCGAGAGTCATTGGGCCGCAGCACGGCGCGAAAATAATTTTGCGCTGTTTGCACCACACCTCGAAGAGGTGCTGCTGCTGGTGCGCGACAAGGCCGCGTTGCTGGGTCAGGCGCTCAATCTCCCGCCCTACGATGCCCTGGTCGATGAATTCAGCCCGGGTGTGGGCACGGCCGACATCGACGCTATTTTCAAGGCCTTATCGCGCCGCCTGCCCGGCATGATCAGCGCGGCGATCGAGGCCCAGGCCCGCGTGCCGCTGCCACCGCTGAGCGGAAAATTCGCGACTGGCAAGCAACGCGCACTGGTGGTCGAAGTGATGAAAGCGGTGGGCTTTCCCTTCGATCAGGGCCGTCTCGATGAAAGCGACCACCCCTTTACCGAAGGGGTCACGGGCGATATCCGCGTGACCACGCGCTTCGATGCCAACAATCCCTTCGATGGCCTGCTCGGCGCGCTGCACGAAACCGGACATGCAATGTACGACCTGGGCATACCGGCCGGTTGGCGTGATCAACCCGTCGGGCTTGATCGCGGCATGGCCCTGGAAGAAAGCCAGTCACTGTTGCTGGAGATGATGATCGGTCGAAGTTTGCCGTTCGTGCGCTATCTGCAGCCTTTGCTGCAAAAACATTTTGCGGTGAGCGGGCCGGAGTGGGAGTGCGATGCGCTCTACGCTCGCCTGACACGCGTGCAGCGCGGCGTGATCCGTGTCGATGCCGACGAAATGAGTTACTCCCTGCACATCATGCAGCGCTATGAGATCGAAAAGCAGCTGTTGTCCGGCAAGCTCGCGGTACGCGACCTGGAGGCGAGCTGGAACAGCGGCATGGAGCAGCGCTTTGGAACGCGGCCGGCCGGCGCCGCCGATGGCTGCCTGCAGGATGTACATTGGGCGCTCGGGTCCTTCGGCTATTACCCTTCCTATGCGCTGGGCATGGTGATCGCGGCGCAGCTCTGGGAGAGCCTGCATACGCAGCTGCCGGAGGTTGAGGCCCAGCTCGCCAGCGGCGATTTCGGCGGCGTGTTTGGCTGGCTGCGTGACAATGTGCATGCTCTGGGAGCGAAGCTGCCGGTGAAGGAGCTGATCAAGCAGGCCACCGGTCAACCGCTGAGCGCCAACGCGCTGCTGCGCTATTTGCAGGGGAAATACCTGGCGGCCGCGCCATGAGCGCCGTGGCCATGGCCATGACCGCGGAGGCTGCGCTGAAGCCGACGCCAGCGCCGGCGCCGGTGCTGGCGCGCGCGCGCGCGCCGCGCGATTCCGCCACCTTGCGGCGCCTGGGTGCAGGCTTGCGCGGTCTGGCCGGCAAGGCGATCGCCGACTACAACATGATCGAGGCGGGCGATCGTGTCATGGTGTGTCTGTCGGGCGGCAAGGATTCCTACACGCTGCTCGATCTGCTGCTGTCGCTACGGCGCAGCGCGCCCGTGCCCTTCGAGCTTATCGCCGTGAATCTCGATCAGAAGCAGCCGGATTTTCCCGCGCATGTGCTGCCCGACTATCTGCGCTCGCTCGGTGTGCCGTTTCATATCATCGAGCAGGACACCTACCGTGTCGTCAAGCGGCTGATTCCCGAAGGCAAGACCATGTGCTCGCTGTGTTCGCGCATGCGGCGCGGCGCGCTGTATCGTTATGCGGCTGAGCACGGCATCAGCAAGATTGCACTCGGCCATCATCGCGACGACATCATCGAGACGCTGTTTCTGAATCTGTTTCATGGCGGGCGCCTCAAGGCGATGGCGCCCAAGTACCGCTCCGATGACGGCCGCCACGTGATCATCCGCCCGCTGGCTTATGTTGCCGAGCGCGACATTGCCCGCTACGCGCGCGGCCGCGCTTTTCCGCTCATTCCCTGCAACCTGTGCGGCTCACAGGCGAATCTGCAGCGCACCAGCGTCAAGCGCATGCTGGCCGAGTGGGAACTGCTGCAACCGGGACGGAGCGAGTCGATCTTTACGGCCCTGCGCAACGTTGAACCTGCGCACCTGGCCGATACCCGTCGTTATGATTTTGCCGCCTGCCCGCCGGAGCCCGCGACCAGCCCATGAACCGGCCGCTCGCCAACAGCTATTGGGTGCAGGACGGGCGCGTACTGGCGGGTGAGTATCCGACCGGGCGCGAAGCAACGTTGACGGCCGAAGGGCGCACGCGCCTGCAGAGCCTGGTGAGCGCCGGCATTGATTGCTTTATCGATCTCACCGAGGCCGGTGAGGGCCCGGCGTACGATACGCTGCTGCCCCGGAGCGTAATGTATCTGCGCCATGCGATCCGCGATCAGGATGTGCCGCGCCGGCAGGCACAGATGCGCCGCATCCAGGACGATATCGCCGCGGCGCTTGCCGGCGGCCGCTCCCTGTATCTGCATTGTCGGGCCGGCATTGGTCGTACCGGACTGACCGTGGGCTGCTTTCTGGTGGAACAGGGCCGGGACGGTGATGAGGCGCTGCGCGAGATCAATGTCCTGTGGACTCAGCAGTGCGCGCGCGCGGCGAGTTGGCCGTCGATACCGCAGACGCCGCAGCAGGCGGACTACATCCGCAGCTGGCGTGCACGTCGGCGAACCGGTCGCGCCGCGGCCATTGCCGTTACTGCGGAACTTGCTACCGGTGAAGTGAGCGAGGCGGAACTGGCGCCAGTGCGCAATCTGCGCGAACGTTTTCAGGGCGCGCTACAGGGTCTGGCGATTGGCGACGCGTTGGCCGCAGCGACGCAGTATCGCCGGCCCGGCAGTTTCGCCGCCGTTGGCGATCTGCTCGGTGGCGGGCCCTTCGAACTGCCGCGCGGCGCCTGGAGCGATGACACCGCGATGGCGCTGTGCCTGGCTGAAAGCCTGGCGGAGACCGGCAGCTGTGAGGCGCGCGACCAGGTGACGCGTTATTTGCGCTGGCAGCGCGAAGGGTATCTGTCGGCGACCGGTCAATGCCTGGGGATAACGGCCAGCACTGCGCAGGCGCTGGCGTCGGCGCAATGGCGGCAACAGCCCTACGCGGGTTCGCATGATCCGCAGCAATTGCCTCCCGAAGCTTTATCGCGCGTGGCGCCGGTAGTGCTGCACGCGTTTGCAGACTGTGCGCAAGCCGTGGAGCTGGCGGCAGATGTGGCGCGCACCACTTCCCAGGCACCGCTGGTGCTCGATGCCTGCCGGCTGCTGGCGGCGATGTTGCACGCGGCGCTGCGCGGTGAACCGCGTGCGCTGGTCTTGAACCCACCCGCGTCGGTGTTTGCAGCCCGTGCGCTGCGTCCACAGGTCGCAGCCGTTGGCGCGGCAAATTGTCTGGACGGCGCGCCGCCGGCCGATGCCAACGGTGATGTCCTGGCGGTGCTGGCATTGGCGCGCTGGGCCTTTGGCAGCACCACGAATTTTCGCGATGGCGCGCTGCGTGCCGTCAACCTCGGCGGTCACAGCGATGTCATCGGCGCAGTCTATGGCCAATTGGCCGGCGCCTTTTATGGCTTGAGCGCTGTGCCGCGCGGCTGGCGCGAAGCGTTGGTGCACTCGGAGCAGATTGCCCAGCTGGCCGATCGCCTGCTGCGCGACGTACTGTTGCAGCTGGGCGAAAGCGTGGGGGTCACGTGAAACGCCGCGAACCGGCCTGGACACACCTGGACGATGAGCAATTGCTCGATCTGCGCCTGTGCGACCTGCGCCTGCGCCTGCGCGGTTCGGGTATCGAGCCGCGTATTGAGCGCCTGTACCAGGAACTGGCGGCACGTGGCATTGCCTTCCGACCGCACGCCTGGCTGGCCGAAGAATGGTTTTCACCCGACGGGGTGCCAGGATTCGCAGTTCCGTTTTATCTGGCTCATCCGCGCCTGCAACGCCTCGAGCGCAAGATGACGGGCGAAGCGGAGGGCACCAACCACAACTGGCAGATGCGAATTTTGCGTCACGAAGCCGGGCATGCGATCGACTCGGCCTGGCGCCTGCGCCGGCGCGCACGCTGGCGCGCGCTGTTCGGGTCGGCTTCACAGCGCTATGCGCCGCATTACCGCGCCCGGCCTGCCAGTCGCCGTCACGTACAGCATCTGGGTGAGTGGTACGCACAGGCCCATCCCACCGAGGATTTCGCCGAAACCTTTGCCGTCTGGCTGCAGCCGCACTCGGACTGGCGCCGGCGTTACGCCGACTGGCCGGCGCGTGCCAAACTCGAATACGTCGCCGAGGTGGCCGGCGAAATCGCACATCACCGCCCGCCGGTGCAGTGCCGTGAACGCATCGAGGCCCTGGAAGAGAACACCCTGACATTGCGCGAGTACTACCGGCGCAAGCGCGCGGCACTGGGTGGTCGTCATCGGGCGAGGGCCGACGCCGCCTTGCGGCGCGTGTTTGGAGCGGCCTCAGCCGCCGCTGGCGCTGGCGCCGCAGCGCTGCTGCGTGCCCATAAGGCCAAGCTGCGCGGTGTGATTGAACGCGAGGCCGGCGCTGATCGCTATGCCGCGCAGCAATTGCTGCGGCTCGCCATCGAGCGCTGCGATCACCTGCGCTTGCCGGTCACCGGCTCGCGGCGCGCGCTGCTGCCACGACTGCGCACTGCACTGGTGCGCATGGCGCGCGGTTACATTGCCAGCGATCAATTGCGGTTGCGCCTGTGAAGTCACTGCGCACGCTGGTGGTGGTGCATTCCGATCTGTTGCCGCCAGCGACGCTCGAAGGCCACAGCGACAAGCAGATTGCCGAGTGGCGCACAGAATACGAAGTCATCGCTGCGCTGCGCAAGGCCGGTCACACGGTGCAGCCACTCGGGGTGCTCGATTCGCTCACGGAGCTGCGTACCGCGGTGCTCGAGTGGCACCCGGACGTGGTCTTCAATCTGCTCGAAGAATTCAACGGCATCGTCACTTACGATCAGCACGTGGTGGCATTCCTCGAACTGCTGCGCCAACCCTACACCGGCTGCAATCCGCGCGGCCTGCTGCTGGCGCGCGACAAGGTATTGTGCAAGCAGCTGCTGGCGTTTCATCGCATTCCGTCCCCGCAGTTCGCGGTGTTCCGGCGCGGCGAGCGCTTCCATCTGCCACGCCGGCTGCGTTTGCCGCTATTCGTGAAGTCGGCGACCGAAGACGCCTCGCTCGGCATTGCCCAGGCCTCGGTGGTCGATGACGCTCAAAAACTGCGCGAGCGCGTGCAGTTCATGCATGAGCAGATCAAATCGGATGCGCTGGTGGAAGAATATATAGAAGGCCGCGAACTCTATGTCGGCGTGCTCGGCAATGAGCGCCTGAGTCGTTTGCCCGTCTGGGAGATGGAATTCGGCTCGCTGCCCGATTCATTGCCGGCGATCGCCACCCGCAAGGTGAAATGGGATCGCGTCTATCAGCAGAAATACGGCATCACCACCCGCGAGGCGCGTGAACTGCCACCGCTGCTGCTGGCGCGTATTGATCGCATGGCGCGGCGCATCTATCGCGCCCTGCATCTGTCGGGTTATGCGCGCATCGATTTTCGTCTGCGCGCCGATGGCAGCCTGTTCGTGCTGGAGGCCAATCCGAACCCCAATCTGGAACAGGCCGAGGATTTCGCCGCCTCGGCGCAGGCTGCCGGTGTCGGGTATGGCAAGCTGCTTGATCGCATCATGCGCCTGGGCGTCGCGTATCGGGCCGAGTGGCGCAACTATGGGTGAACCTATGAATCGTATGGTTATGGTGCTGGTGCTGGTGGCTGTGGCGCTGAGCGCCTGCACCAGTCAGCAGGAGTTGCGCAAGCAGGAACTTGCTGTGCTCGGCGCGCAACTGCCGGGCGGGTACGACAATCTGCAGCAGGTGCAGGCCGATGCCGCCGCGGGCAGGGCTGGAGCCCACGCTGCACAGGCGCTGGTGATATTGAAGGTGCATGCGGCGCTGGTCGGCGATGACGTTTTTTATGTGCGCGAAACCGCCGCGGAGGATGCGCGGCGGGTAACCTCCGCGCGCATCTGGAGTCTGAATCTCAACGCCGATCAGAAAATTATCGCGACCGTGGCCCGCTTCGAGGAACCTGAGCGCTGGCGCTTTGGCGCTGAAAACCCTGATCTGTTCCGCTCGCTCCTGTTGCGCGATCTGCACGCCATAGAGGGTTGCGAACTGCTATGGCAGAAAACCGCGCAGGGCTACAGTGGTGACACCGTGGGCAATGCTTGCCGGCGCGGTGGTGCAGCCGGCGCGGCGCTGCAGATTCAGCATTGGCGGCTGGCCGGTGATGAACTCGATTTGAGCGAAGCCGCTAGCGACGACTACTATCATTTCATGCGACGCAGTGGTGCGGAATGATCGAAGTGACAGGAAACGCCATGCAGGGTGTCGGCGATGTCATCCGGCTGGCCGTGGCGCCGGTGTTCCTGCTCTCGGGCGTGGGCATCATGCTCACGGTGCTTACCAACCGCCTGGCGCGCGCCGTTGACCGGGCGCGCGAACTGGAGCGCAGCGCGCCACAGGTGGCGGCCGGCGAGCGCACCGAGGAACTGCACGCCTCGCTCGCCACGCTGGCGCGCCGCGGGCAGTTGCTGAGCGTGGCCATTGCGCTGTGCACGATCTGCGCCCTGCTGGTGTCGATCGTCGTGGTCGTGCTGTTTCTGGGCGAATCATTCAATTTTCGCATCACCTACGCAGTCGATGCGCTGTTCATCGCCGCGATGATCAGTTTCATCGGCGCCATCCTGTGTTTCCTGCGCGAGGTATTCATCGCCACGGCGAACCTGCGCATCGGTCTGCGGCACGCGCGATAAATTCAGGCGCCGACCTCGTCGCCGGCAATGACCCACGGTTCGGCAGCGGCTGCTGCCAACCATTCCCGCAGCGCAGGGTCGGCAAGCACGGTATCCCTATACTGCTGCGCAGCGCCTGAGAGCTGCGCGTCGTAAGTGCGAAAGCGCAGCACCACTGGCGCGTACATGGCATCGGCCAGCGAGTAGTCGCCAAACAACCACGGGCCGGCGGCGCCGTGCTGTTCACGGCACTGGCACCAGATGTTGTCGATGCGCGTGATGTCGCTTTGCAGCGCCGCCGTCATGGCAGTGTGTCGCCCCAGTGCCCGCGCATTCATCGGCCAGTGCGCGCGCAGCGTTTGAAAGCCAGAATGCATCTCGGCACTGACGCTGCGGGCCTGTGCCCGTGCCGCACGCTCAGGCGGCAATCCTTTGCCGGCCAGTTCACACAGGTATTCACCGATCGCGATCGATTCCCAGATCACGAGCTCGGCGTGCCTCAGCACCGGCACTCGGCCCGCCGGATTGACGGCGCGAATTCGCGCCGCACTGTCCGCCAGGTCCAGGGGAATCTGCTGCTCGGTAAATTCGAGACCGAGGTGCTGCAGCAGTATCCACGGCCGCAGCGACCAGGATGAATAGTTTCTGTTACCAATGATCAGCGTGAGTTGCGGCATGCGGTTCCCGTTGGCAATGGACACTGGCGAGTGCCAGCGCGGCAGGGCTATTGCATCACAAAACCGGCAGCTTTGATCCCGGTTCTGTGACCGAGGTATCGAACACCAGCGGCTGCACCGTGCTCCACTGGACACGTGGTTGCGGCTTTCCTCGAAGGTGCATTCATGCAACAGGACACTGAATCGGGCACGGTATTGCCAGTGGCAAATCTGACGGAGTACTTCCGTGACGCCCTGCATGGTGCCTTAGTGCACCAGCATGTCGCGGTCGAAGATCAGACCGAACAATACGTCGTCAATATGCTGACGCTGTTCGCGCGCACCGAGCAGCTGCATGCCAGCACACCGCTCGGCGCCACGCTGCCGCCACTGGTGCCGCTGTTCACCACCGCCCTGGAAGCCGCCACGCCCGCCGAGCGCGAGCATGCGCTGCAACGCCTCGGCGATATCTCGCTGTTCATCGCCGGATTCTTCGCCCACGGCTTTGCGCGTCGGCTGATCGATATCGACTATCACATTGCCATGGGTGGTCGCGCCTACAGCACCCTGGCGCAATCGCTGGCGCACGGCCGGCGCCGCGTGCTGGCGCAGGTGTACGCCGAACTGGCGAGAAAATTTCAGCCGCTGGTGGATGCGCTCGGGGAAATCGCCGACAGCGCCAAAATCTATACCCAGCGCGATGTGCTGCGCCTCTATGAAGTATGGCTGCGCACCGGTAGTGCACGCGCACGGGCGCAGCTGGGGCGCCTGGGTGTCGAGGCCACGCCGGTGGCGCTGCGCGCGCACTGAAGAGTCCACGCCATGTTGCTGCAGCAACTGCAAGCGGCACTCGCCACCATCTACGATGTGCCGCGCGGGCCTGATGTGGCTGATTTCCTGACTACCGATCGCGGCCTGCTGCCGCTGGCCCAGCTGGGCGGGCAAACGGATGAGCAGCTGCTGGTGGCCGAAGACAGCGATGGCACCGGCCTGTCGGTGGCGCTGTATCTTGATCCACAGTTGCTCGAGCGCCTGGGCACAACCGATCCGCTCGAGGCGCTGCACGGCGGCAACATCGCCGACTACTGGACCGCCCTCGAAGGCGTCAGCCACTTCGCGTATCTCACCTGGAACGCCGCGCACCATCGGGCGGTAAGCGTGCACGAACTGGAACTGCAGGCCGAGATCGATAAATACGTCTGCAGCGTCGCCCTGCTACGCGCGCAAAATCCACAATATTTTCCCGCTGAATTACATCGCCTGCTGTTCGAGCGGGCCCAGGTCGATCCACAGCTGGTGGGCGAGCAGCGCGGCCTGTATCGGCGTGCCAATCAAGGTGCCGCGCGCTTCTGTCAGCGCCTCGCGCAAAAATTGCGCAGCCGCAGCGTCGCTGCGCAAAGCGCTGTCCGCCACGAACTACGCCGCTTCTACCGCCTCACCAACGCCGCCAAGCTCCACCACATCGCCTGCCTCCCGTAACGGCACGCTGATATGGTAGGGTATGAGCATGGCAGCTCTCGATTGGTCACAATGCCCGGTCGTCGAAAGTGTCCCAGGCAAAGTAAGCGGTGCGTGGGTCTTGAAGGGTACGCGGATGCCGGTATCGGCGATCTTCGAAAATATTGAGGCGGGCGCCAGCATCAACGACATCATGCAATGGTATGAGGGGCTTGATCGCGAGCAAATAAGGGCCGTCATTGGATTTGCGGTTCGCAGTCTGGATAGACAGCCAGAACATGCCGCCTAGATGAAGGTTCTTTTCGATCAGGCGACGCCCGTACCGATCCGCGCCTACCTCGATAAACATGTGGTCAGCACGGCTTCCCAGCAAGGATGGAACACGCTGAGGAATGGCGATTTATTGACGACTGCTGAAGCGGCCGGCTTTGATGTCCTGCTGACCACGGACAAGATCTTGCGCTATCAACAAAACCTCGCGGGAAGGAAAATCGCTGTCGTGGTTCTCGGTCGTCAGCAATGGCCGCGACTACGCCACCACGTTCAACGCGTTGTTGAGGCTGGCGACGCCGCCGCGCCTGGCAGCTATATCGAGATCGATATTCCTTCCGGCTGATCTCAGGATTTATCCGTCTGCTTGATCTGCGCAACCTGGCGCTTGAGCCGAATCCACTCCGAGAGGCGGCGAAGATCTGCATTCTGCTGCGCACTGCCAACCGGCCGCACGCTGGGGAAAGTATCGTAGGGGTTATAGCCGCCCGCTACCGGCGCAGACGGGTGCGCCTCGAGACTCAGCTCGAAGCTGCCGGTCGCAGCAATCGCCCGACCTGACATTGAATTTCTACGTAACGGCATGATCTCTTGAATTCCCCTGCGCTGATCATTTACACGCTGTCCGGCGGCAATTCGTTCAGCAACGCCTGCGCGCGCAACAAACCCACCACCGTCTTGCCATCAAGCAGCTCGCCACTCAGGGCGCGCCGGCAGGCCTCAGCAATCGGAATCCAGTGAATCTCAATTAATTCTGCGGCCTCGTGCGCTATTTTGGCAGGTCGCAGCGAGCGGGCAATGAACAGGTGCACAGTTTCGGTAAAAACTCCCGGCGAGGTGACATAAGCACCCAAAGATTGCCAGTCACTGGCATCACAACCCGCCTCCTCAATGAGTTCGCGCCGCGCGGTTTCCTGGGGCGGCTCGCCGGGCTCGAGCTTGCCGGCTGGCAATTCCCAGATCCAGCCGCCGATGGCGTGACGAAACTGGCGGATCAGGCACACGCGGTTTTGCTCATCGAGCGCGACGCTGGCCGCGCCGCCGGGGTGATGGACGATTTCCAGATCAATTACGTGGCCGTTGGGCAGGCGCACGGTTTCAACGTTGAGCGTGATGACGCGCCCGCTGTAGATGGCCTTGAGTCTTTCTATGCTCACATTGAACTTGTCGTGCTCATGGGCACATGGTTCACTATTTGCTGTCCTGGTAGCAAGGAGCGCGCTACTGAAACCAGCGTTTGGCGCCGGGAGCTGGTCGGTCTTGGATGCCGGTTGACACGAATCACCCTAAAAGTGCCCGCAGAGCTGCGCGCGTAGATCGTCCATCAAAGCGTAGCGGCGCGCGTACTGGGCACGCTTGTTAGCAGATATGTCAGCACGCTTACGTCTATGGGTGTGCAATGGCAATTGATACCAATCTTCCCTGTCCCTAACTCCCCCTGCCTCTGTCCACAGGCGATCGTAGTCCAGTTTAATGCTGTGGTGCCACAGGCGAATGAGTAGTCTGCTGCCATACACCTGCATAGCATTGCTCACGCCGAGTAATTCGTTCAGGTTTAACTGCTGTGCCAGCACTTGGGCCACATACAGCAACAAAGACTTGGGTCGCAGACCGTGCAGGGCCTTGGTGAGTGCGCGGATGCGATCTGGCGTTTCATCGCCGCCCTGGACGCAGCCGATGTAGCACCGCCAGCAGCCGGTAGCGTGGCGCTCAAATGCCAACGCCATCGAGATGGCATGGCCCGACGCTGCTTCGCCTCGCAGTGATATGACCAGCTCGCCTTCCTTGTGAAAGCGCGGATCCCAGCCAAGCTGCACCAGACACGCCTCAGCACGGTGCTGCGCAACGCGGGCCAGCACCACTCCGGCCGGATTCAGCACCGCCTCGCGCAGTGACGCCGTTGTGTCAATCAGTTCAAAGGTCTCGGTCAGGACCTTAATGCGCCGCTCGAGCCCCCAGTTCATAGACAGGTAAGGTCGCAGAGGTTTAAGCGCCAGTGCGGGTTGGCGATCACTGAATGGCCGCATGGCATATGCCTCGCAGTTTGTCATCCACACAAGGGTCTCTCGTGGGCGGTACACTGCCAGGAGGCTCCAGCGAACGTGCTGTTTCGCACGCGCTGCCAACGGCGAACGTGCATACGCGCGCGCGCAGCAACGGTTCGCAGTACGGAGCGCGGAGAGAAGGTTCATGAGTTGGACAGGTCTATGCATTTGAGAGTCGCTGAGGACTTCGGGCGTGGGATCGGCGCTCGCGCCACCGCTGCCGTTCGAATTCCGCTTCTGTTCTCCTTGTCAGCGGTCAGGGTGAAATAATCACAACCGTGAACCATCCTCGTGTCGGACTTACAATAGTCAAGGAGGTTCAGGTTGATGCCGGGAACGGTAAGGTAATCTTAATCAAACTCGAAAATCCGCGACCGGAGGCTGCCTCTGTGGCGCGGTTACACCCTGTCGCGTCTGGCGAGCGCGCGTTCAATCCTATCCACGGTCCAAAGCCTGCTTCGACAGCCTGCTGCCGGAACTGCACTCACCAGTAGAAGGTGGCCGCGATCAGCGGACCAGTCAGGTTGAACGACTGGCTATTGCTTTGCGGGTCGAACTTGTAGTCGAGGTAGCGTCACATGGCGCCGACGATGCTGTCCCAGATATGCTTGCTGACATCGACGCTGCCAGAGCAGCCGGGCGGGCTGATCGGTCCGAGACTGCCCGTGATCGCCCAGGCTGCGTTCGCCCCCGAAACCGACGCTAGCCTGAAACGCAGCCCTACCCAATCCATGCTGTCGACTTCGCCCTGCCTGTGCAAACACCGTCGGGCGCTGGACGAATGTCTACGATGGTGCACAGCCGTCACTCATGAGCGACAGCAACGGGGCGTGAGTACTGCTCACGCCCCGCTCACCGTCGCACGCAAACTTATTGCTTGTCGAAAACCAGCGTATCGTGGTACGCCTTGCCGTCAGCGTGTGTGCCCTTGTTGTTGACGGTCAGCGTCTTGCCGTCCGCCGCCACAACGCGGTGCACGGTACCGACCACCTTGCCGCCATTCTTCATTGTGAAGTGCGTGGTGTGGGCGTCGAGTACCTTTCCCGCAACGGTGTTGGCGTCGGGATTGCCGGTGACGGTATAGTCCTTGCCGTCGTACTTGATCGTCAGATGCATGGACATGTCCTTGCCGTCAGCGCTGACCATCTTCTGCTCCAGGGTCGTGCCGTCGGTACCCTCCGTGTATACGCGCGTGGCACTCTTCGGGGCCGTACCACTGAATTTCGACATTGCCACGTTGAGCTTCCAGGTCCCGACGACTGCATCGGCCGCGAACGCGCTCGCGCCCAGGAACAGTGTGCTGAGCAGAGCAATTGCTACAAATCTTCCCATGACTAGTTTCTCCTGATTGTTTGGTTTTGTTTGCCCGGCGACCCCGCCCGGCTGGCTAGGTCGTGGGCCGAAGACTATGCGCCAGCCGTTCCGGGCTTACAAGCGCGGACGGTCTGCTCAAGGCGCTGGCGGCGGCCTTGCGATTTGATCAATGCAGAGGTTCGCGCCAGCGTCGATGCGTTTTTTGAATTTCAAATAAAGCTGCTTGCCATTGCCGATACTTTGCCAGATGCTCCCTATACTCAGGGCGACGGTCGGTTTGAATTTGACCGCCGGGTGTCACGATTGCTGGAGATCCAGCACCAAGATCATTTGGCGCAATGCCATGGCTCAGGTGAATAGGGGAGATGAACGATGCGTATTTTGAGCTCTTTGATTTCGACCGTTTTGCTGGGTGCGATGCCAGTGATGCCAGCGACGACGGCCCCAGCACCGGCCCCGGCCGCAAAACTCTCGCCCGACCGGCATCGGGCAGCGCACGACATGTTCGAACAGCTGGTCAATGTTCCGACCGTATTTGGCCGCGGCAAGGTGCCGACACTGGCGAATTATCTCGCCGCTCAATACCGGGCGGCCGGTTTTCCGGCTGACGATGTGCAGGTGGTTCCCTATGACAGCATCGACCCGGTAGCCAAAGTAGCCGAAAAGACCGCCGCGCTGATCGTCCGCTGGCGCGCACCCGGGGCGGCCAGGGGCAAGCCGATCATGCTGATGGGCCACATGGATGTCGTCGAAGCCAAACGCGAGGATTCGAGCACCGACCCTTTCGTTCTGACCGAACGCGATGGCTACTACTATGGGCGCGGCACTATAGACATGAAGGATGGCATCGTCGGCATCACGCAGGCGATATTCGACCTTAGGGCCGCTGGTTTCAGGCCGACACGCGATATCGTGGTGTTCTTTACCGGCGACGAGGAAACCAACGGCATCGGTGCCAACAAGGGCGCAACCGAGTGGAAGCAGTACCTTGATGTCGAATATGGCCTGAATGCCGATGGCGGCGGCGGTAGATTTTTTCCTGACGGGCGGCCCGTCGGCTTCCTGATGCAAACGGCGGAAAAGACCTTTGCAGGATATACGCTGACTGTTCGCAACCGCGGCGGGCATTCGTCGAAGCCACGCAAAGACAACGCGATTTACAGCCTCGCCCATGCGCTCGACAAGATCGAGGCGCACCGCTTTGAACCACAGCTGAGCGAAACCACACGGGCCTATTTCAGCGAGCGGCAGAAGCAGGAAAAGGGCGCGCTCGGCGATGCGATGCGGGCCTGGTTGGCGAATCCTGCGGACGGTGCCGCTGCAGATGCCATTGAGGCTGATGAAAGCGAAGTCGGGTTGACCCGGACACGCTGTGTGCCGACCCGGCTGTTTGCCGGCCATGCTGACAATGCTTTGCCGCAACTGGCAACGGCGATGATCAACTGCCGCATCTTCCCTGGTATCGACCCCAATGATGTGCAGAAGGACCTGACCACCATCGTGGCCGACGCTGACGTCTCCGTGTCACGCAATGACGATTACGGCGCGTCGCTGGCCTCGCCCCTGCGTCCTGACGTGATTGCGGCTTTTGCCAAGGCGGTCCACACGCTGCACCAGGGAGCGCCGATTTCGCCAGAAATGTCGACGGGGGCAAGCGATGCCCGTCCATTCCGGGTTGCAGGTATCCCTATCTATGGGGCCAACGGCGCCTGGGTTGTGGTGCCGATAGATTTTCGCGCCCACGGCAAGGATGAGCGGCTGCCGGTGAAAGCATTGGATGACAATGTGGCCCATTGGAAGATCCTGCTAACCGAACTCGCAGGAAAATAGGCGGCAAAATTGCTAACAACGACGCTTCCGAGTCAGATCGGCCGATCGATCGATGCGGCCAGCGGCGTGAACAGCTTCGGACCCGTATCAGTCATGTACCAGCAATCCTCCAGGCGGATGCCAAATTCTCCCGGAATATAGATTCCGGGCTCATCCGAAAAGCACATGCCGGCCTGGAGTGGCGTGGTATCGCTGCGCACCAGGTAGGGAGCCTCGTGCCCGTCCATGCCAATGCCGTGACCGGTTCGATGCGAGGTGCCCGGCAAGCCGTAGTCCCTGCTCCAGCCCTGGCTCTCGTAAAAAGCGCGCACCGCCTTGTCAACAGCGCCCACCGGGATGCCGAGCTTTGCGGTCTCCAGGGCCAGCTCCTGGCCGCGCTTGACCGTGTTCCAGACCTCGCGCTGGCGCGCGCTAGGTTCACCGAATATCCAGGATCTTGAAATATCAGAACAGTAACCGTGCACAGTGCAGCCGGAATCGACGAGCACCACCGATCCCTTGCGTACCGTCTGCGGCTTGTCCGAACCATGCGGATAGGCGCTGGTTTCGTTGAGCAGCACCAGCGAAAATTCGTGCGCACCGCCGAGCGCCTCGGTCGCCGTCACCAGAATCTTCATGATGTCGGGGCCGCTCATGCCCGCTTCGATTCGTCCGTGTACGTGCCTGATGGCCGCCAGGGTGACCTCATTGGCCGACTGCATCAATGCCAGTTCGGTCGGCGACTTGACGATACGGCAGGCGCGAACGAGCTCATCCCCTGAGACCACTTCGCCGCCGGCGCCCAGCGCCCTGGTGACCTGATCGACGATGAAGTAGCGCGTGGTGCCTTCGATCGCCAGCGGACCTGCGACCGCCCGGCGCTCGCGCAGCGCGCCCGCGATAAGATCGAAGGGGCTCGCATCCTCTTTCCACGGCCGGACCTGCGCCGAAATCTTCAGCGTTTCACGGATCGAGGGCTCCTCGAAGAAGGGCGTGACGACCACGACTTCACCCTCGGCCGGGATCAGCGCGGCGGTGGTCCTCTCAGACCTCCACCAGTGAATGCCGGTAAAATACTGGAGCGTTGATCCGGCCTCGACCAGCAGTGTTGCCACCTTTCGCTGTTGCATCAGGGCCTGGAGCTTCGTGATCCGCGCGGCGTGCTCCAGCGGAGCAATGGGCTGAGCGCCCTTGGTGAGCGAACCCAGCGGCTGTTCGCGCGCGCCGCTCGCATAGAGCCCGGTGCTGGCCGCGAGCGCCGCGCCAGCCGATGCCATTCCGAATAATTCACGTCTGGAGACGGTGCTCATTGGCCTTGCAGCTCACTATTCGCGCATTGTCACGGGACGAACTCTATTTTTTCAGGCGCCGCGGAGTTTGGATCATATTGTAGCAGTTCGCCGTTGCTGATCGAAGTGCCGGTCAACGCCAGGATGAACGCCCAGTGACTGACCAGGAGCGTCGTCGTGCTGTCCTCGCGCGCTGCCATGTGGGCGCGGAACGCGTCGGCACGCGCGATCGTCTGTTCCAGTGTTTCGACGCCCTCATGCCACCAGCGCGAGGGCAAGTGCGCGAAATTGTGGTGTGGAAAGCGGCTGGCAAGCAGATCGGGCGGGCTACCCACATCACATACGAACGCGGTGCGTTCACGAACCTCATGCATGATCTCGGCCGGCACCTTATGAATCGCCAGGACCGGCTCGGCGGTCTGCAGGGTTCGTGTGTAGGGGGAAATGATGACGCGGGTCAATGCGGCGCCCGTCAGCTGCACTGCCGCCGCGGCAGCCTGTTCGGCCCCGAGCGGCGTCAATTCCGGATCTTCGATCCCCGGGTCTACGCGGGTCGCGCTGAAATGCAGGTTGAAATAGCTTTGTCCGTGGCGGAGCAGATACATGAGAAGTCCCTACACTCGGGCTCGGTGCCTATTGAGCCGACCAGACATTACCTTCTGCCGCTAACGGGCGCCAGCTGTGCGGGTGTCCGGAGTTCCTGCACTCTGCTGTAGCCCGGCATACCCAATGCCTTATATATTGGCGCTGTGGCGACCACCGATCCTTTCAGCAGCCTGAACTCCCCGCAGAAGCGGGCAGCCACTTTTGGCGAGAACCTGCCTGAGGGCAAAGGCGTGCGCGCCGGCCCGCTGCTGGTGGTGGCGGGGGCGGGCACCGGCAAGACCAACACCATTGCCCATCGCGTGGCCCACCTGGCCATGCATGGGGTTGATCCGGCGCGCATCCTGCTGCTGACCTTCACGCGCCGCGCGGCTACCGAGATGCGTCGGCGTTCGCACGACGTGCTGCGCCAGGCGCTCGATGACACCCTGGGCAACAAGGCGCAGACCATGCTGCAGCGCCTGTCGTGGGCCGGCACCTTTCATTCGATCGGCAACCGGCTGCTGCGCCACTACGGGCGGCACCTGAAGCTCGAGCCGGGCTTTACTGTCATTGACCGGGGCGATTCGGCCGATCTGTTCGACAACCTGCGCCAGGAACTGGGCTATACCGAGCAGTACCAGCGCTTTCCGCGCAAAGACACGTGTCTGGCGATCTATTCCTGGCGCGTCAACACCCAGAAGAACCTGCACGAGACGCTCGAGCAGCAGTTTTCATGGTGCCTGGGCTGGGAGCAGGAACTTGGCAAGTTGTGCCGCACCTATGTCGAGCGCAAGCAGCGCTATGGGCTGCTCGATTACGACGATCTGCTGCTCTATTGGCACGCCATGATGAGCGAGCCACGCCTGGCGCAACAGGTGGGTGGAAATTTTGATCACGTGCTGGTCGATGAATACCAGGACACCAATCGCCTGCAGGGCGAAATTCTGCGTAGCCTGCGACCCGATGGCTCGGGCATAACCGTGGTCGGTGATGACGCGCAGTCGATCTATTCATTTCGCGGTGCAGCGGTGGAAAATATTCTCGGCTTTCCCGAGCTGTATACGCCGCGCGCCGAAGTCGTGACCCTGGCGCAAAATTACCGCGCCACGCAGCCGTTGCTCGATTTGGCCAACGCGCTGATGAGCGACGCGCCACGGCAGCATCGCAAGCACCTGCTCTCGGTGCGTGGCCACGGCAGCAAGCCCCACTATGTGACCGCCGACGAGTTGCAATCACAGGCCGAGTACGTGTGTGGGCAGGTGCTCAAGCGCCGCGAGGCCGGGGTATTGCTGCGCAAACAGGCGGTGCTGTTTCGTAACGCCAGCGCCAGTGACCTGCTCGAAGTCGAGTTGCTGCGCCGGCGCATTCCGTTCGTGAAATACGGGGGGCTCAAGTTTCTCGAGGCCGCGCACGTCAAGGACATGCTCGCGCTGCTGCGCTGGGCCGACAACCCACGCAACTCGCTGGCGGCGTTTCGCGTGCTGCAGCTGTTGCCGGGCATGGGCCCGGCCAACGCCCAGCGCATCATCACCGAGCTCGAGGCGCGCAGTGGCAGCTTCGGGCTGCTGGCTGAAATTCAAAAGCCCGCGGCCGCGCTCCATGATTTGCCGAAACTGGCCAAACTGCTCGCCACCCTGGCCGAGCCGCAAAAGCCCTGGCCCGGCCAGGTGAAACTGGCGCGCGACTGGTATCAGCCGCACCTGGAGCGTCAGTACGAGCAGACGCACACACGGCTGGGTGATCTGGATCAGCTCGAGCAGCTCTCGAGTCAGTACCCCTCGCGCGAACGATTCATCACCGAGTTGGCGCTTGATCCACCCAATGGTGCCGGCGATCTGGCCGGCGCGCCACTGCACGATGAGGATTACCTCGTGCTCTCCACGGTGCACTCCGCCAAGGGTATGGAATGGGACACGGTGTACGTGCTCAACGTCGTCGACGGCAGTTTTCCCTCGGAATTTTCCACTGGACGCAGCGAGCTGATCGATGAAGAGCGCCGCCTGCTGTATGTCGCCATGACCCGGGCGCGCAACGAGTTGTATCTGTGCGCGCCGCTGAAATTTCCGCTGACCCAGCAGCCGCGCACCGGCGATGCACACGTCTATGGAGCGCGCAGCCGCTTCGTCAGTGACAAGGTGCTCAAGTGCTGCGAGCAGAGCGCTTTCCAGGGTTCGAACAGTCTTGAGAGCACCCTGAGCGAGGCTCGCACCGAATCGGTCGACATTGGCGCGCGACTCAAGGACATGTGGTAATCGCCCGGAGTGCGCCACGCCTACACCTAAAGGAATTCTGCCCGGCTGGCTGGTAATGCTGGCGCTGCTGTGGGTGGCGCTGCAAACCACGGCCACAGTGGCCGAGGCACCCGACCTGCGGAGCTCAGAGGATGCCGCCGCGGGGCTGCGCGCCGCGCTGGATCAGGGCATCGATGCCGCCGTCGCGCGCCTGGGCGTGAGCGACGGCTTCCTCAAGAATCCCAGGATCACGATTCCGCTGCCGCCCGCGCTGCAAAAGGTGGAGCGCGGACTGCGGATGCTGGGCCGGGGCGCTGACGCCGAGGCGCTCAGACTGGCGATAAATCGCGCCGCTGAATCGGCGGTAGCCGAGGCCAGGCCGCTGCTCAAGCAGGCGCTTAACAGCATGACAGCGGCGGACGCCAACGCCATTCTCAACGGTGGCGATGATGCCGGCACGCAGTACTTCCAGCGTACCACCGCCACGACACTGACCGAGAAATTCAAACCAATCGTCACGCGCGCCATTGCAAGATTGGAGGTCTCGGCGCTCTATGAACAATATGCCGGTGAGGCGGCCGCCCTGGGCCTGGTCCGGAATGAAGACGTCAAACTGGACGATTACCTGACTGACAAAGCGCTCGCCGGCCTCTACACCGTCATGGCCGAGGAGGAGCGCGCCATCCGCAATGATCCGTTGGGGCAGGCGAACGCGCTGATCAGGAAAGCGTTCGGCGCGCGCAAGCCATAGCGCCGCGCCGCTACGGCTCCAGATAGGCGTAGCCGTCCAGCTCCTGCTCGTAAAAGCGCTTGAGCGCCTGGCTTTCGGCCACTGACATGCGCCCCTCGCGCACCGCGCGTTCGCAATCGCGCGCCAGCGCCGGGGCCAGCTCGGCGACGTCGTATTCCATGTATTCGAGCACTTTGTTGGCGGTGTCGCCCTTGACGACTTCCTCGATCCACCAGCCGCCCTCGTCGTGCAGACGGATGTGCACCACGTGGGTATCGCCAAACAGGTTGTGCAGATCGCCGAGTGTTTCCTGGTAGGCGCCGACCAGGAAGGCGGCGAGGTAGTAGTCTTCACCCGCGACCAGTTCATGCAGTTCCAGCGTGCGTTTGGTTTCACGTGCACTCACAAAGCGATCGATGCGACCGTCAGAATCGCAGGTGATATCGGCCAGTACGCCATTGCGCGTCGGCCGCTCATTGAGGCGATGGATCGGCATGATCGGGAATTGCTGCTCGATGGCCCAGCTGTCGGGGAGCGACTGGAAAATGGAAAAATTGCAGAAGTAGATATCGGAGAGCACGTTTTCCAGATCGGCAAGTTCCTCAGGCGTCTCGCCCAGTTTGCGGCAGCAATCGCGGATGCGCGCGCACGAGGCCCAATACAGGCGCTCGGCGAGGCCGCGATGGGCCAGTGACAGCAGCCCCAGATTGAACATCTGCAGGGCCTGATCGCGCGCGGTCTGCGCATCGTGATAGCACTCCACCAGGCGTCGCTCATCGATCATGCGCCAGGCATCGAACAGATCGCGCACCGGCTGTGGCAGTGCGCTGCCCGGCGCGGCGGCCTCTTCGGCGTCGACGTGAAAGCGATCGAGCCGCGAACTGCCCAGGGTGTTGAAGATCAGGACGCTGTGATGGGCGGCGATGGCGCGCCCCGATTCGCTGATGATCATCGGGTGCGCAATGCCGCGCGAATTGCAGACCGCGGCGACGCGATAGACCACGTCGTTGGCGTATTCATTGAGGGTGTAATTCATCGACGAGGCAAAGTTGGTGCCGCTGCCGTCGTAGTCGATACCGAGCCCGCCACCGACATCGATGTATTCGAGTCCGGCGCCCAGCAGTTTCAGTTCGGCATAGACATGGGCGAGCTCGTTGATGGCTTCCTTGACGCGGCGGATATCCTGTAATTGGCTGCCGGGATGACAGTGCACGAGCTGCAGGCAGTCTTCCATGCCGTGGGCACGCAGCGTGGCCAGCAGCTCGATAATTTCGGTGACGAACAGACCAAACTTCGATTTCTCACCAGCCGAATCGCGCCAGCGCCCCGAACCTTCGCTGGCCAGCTTGACGCGCACACCGATACGCGGCCGCACGCTGTAGCTGGCAGCGTGGCGCAGGATCAGCTCCAGTTCGACAAAGTTTTCCACCACCGGAATGATGGTGCGGCCCAGCTTGGTGGCGAGGATCACTGCCTCGATGTAGCTGGAATCCTTGAAACCGTTGCAGATGATCAGCCGATCGCTGGCCGCTTCGGTGGTCGCCATGACTGCGAGCAGCTCGGGCTTGGAGCCGACTTCCAGGCCAAAGCCGAATTCCTTGCCGTAGCGGTAGACCTCGTTGACGACCAGGCGCTGCTGATTCACCTTGATCGGAAATACCGCCGCGTAGCGATTGCGGTAGTCGTTTTCGGCGATCGCCCGGGCAAAGGCGTCGTGCAGGTGGCGCAGCCGGTGCGCCAGGATGTCGGAGAAGCGCACCACGACGGGTGCGGCCAGATCGCGCGCCTGCAGGCCTGCCACCACCTCGTGCAGGTCGATTTCACGGGCCGCAGTGGTGTCGGGGCGCACCACGACATTGCCGGCCGCGTTAATCGAAAAATAGCCCGAGCCCCAGGCCGGCACGCTGTAGAGCTCCAGAGCGTCATCTATGCTCCAGCCACCGTTGCCGCGCCGCGATGGCTTGTGCTGCTGATTCATGCGCTCTGCGCCTCGCTGTAACCCTAAGGCCGGGTCGGCGCGCGCACGATAGCAAATGACGACCATAAATTCAGGGTTACAATTGCGCCGGAGCAATCATAAAGACATGGCAATCGAACTGTACTGGGGGAGCGGCAGCGCCTATTGCTGGCGGGTCATGCTTGCGCTTGAGCACAAGAAGCTGCGCTACACCAGCCATCAGCTGAAATTCGACCAGCAGGAGCACAAGGCACCGCAGATGCTGGCGATGAATCCACGTGGCCAGCTGCCGGTGCTGCGCGACGGCGATTACGTGGTTTTTGAATCAGTCGCGATCCTGTATTACCTCGATCGTAAGTACCCCGAGCCGCCGATTTTCGGACTCAGCCCGGAAGAGGCCGGGGTCATCATGCGGGTGATTTGCGAATATCAGGCTTACGCCGAACCCAGCCTGATGCAGATCGTGCAGGAGATGCTCTACGTACGCGAGCCGCAGTTGAACGATGGCACGCACGCGGCGATGCAGCGCGCGGCCAGCGAGGCACGCACCATCGAGCGCCGGCTGGCGCAGTCAGACTGGGTGGTGGGCGAACACTTCTCGGCGACCGATATGGTCATCTATCCGGACATCCGCCTGTTGCTGCGGGCGCTGGCGGTGCCCGGCGCGCGTGAGCTGGCGGCGCGATTCCTGCCGCTCGAGGCGAATTATCCGGCGCTGGGGCGCTGGCTTGAGCGCGTCGCGGCGTTGGCGCCGCACCTGGTGGTTGACTAGCGCCGGTACGAGAAAATTTGGACGGGAAGCAGCGTTGAATTGTGGGCGGGCGTGGGGGTGCTGCGTTCAATGGCTGTTCGGGATCGCCATGAACCCATCCATGGGGGCTCCGGCGGCGACATCCTGTCGCCGACGGTCCCGAACAGCCATTGAGCGCAGCACCCCCGCGCCCTCGCGCAGTGATGGCGCTGCTGCCGCCCGCGTTGCGCCGAGCCGGCGCTCGCTATGCCGCGTGTGGCACCTCCGCGCGCATCACGACGTCAGCGCAGTCGAAAGCGCGCCCTCTTGATTTCGCTCTCGACTGCGCTGGCGTCAAGACGACGCGATTGCTACCCTGCGCCACCCGCGCCTAACCCGCGATAACACAGGCCCATCATGTCCCACCCACTGCACTACAGCGATTTTCCCGGCCGCATCATCATGGTCGGTTTCGGCGCGATTGGTCAGGGTGTATTGCCGTTGATCCTGCGGCACATCGGTTGCCCGGCGGCGCGTATCGCCATCGTCAGCGCGGATGATGTGGGGCGGGAAGAGGCGGCGCAGTTCGGCGTTAAATTCACCAAAGAGCGCCTGACGCGCGAGAACCTGCGACGCACACTGGATCCGCTGGTCGGGCGCGGCGATTTTATCCTCAATGTTTCAGTGGATGTCTCGAGTATCGCGCTGATCCGTTACGCCTGGGATAAGGGCGCCATGTATCTGGATACCTGTATCGAGCCGTGGCCGGGCGGCTACACCGACCCGGCTACCGCGATCGCGCGGCGCACCAACTACGCGTTGCGCGGCGATGCGCTGGCGCTGCGCGGCACCGGGCAGCGGCAACCGACCGCCGTGCTTACGCATGGGGCCAATCCTGGCATGGTCTCGCACCTGGTCAAGCAGGCGCTGCTGAATATCGCCGCCGATCTGAAAATTGACGCCGGCAATCCGGCCAGCCGCGAAGACTGGGCGGCCCTCGGCCAGTTGCTGGACGTGCGCGCCATACATATTGCCGAGCGCGATACCCAGGTATCAAGTATTCCCAAAGAGCCGAATGAGTTCGTCAATACCTGGTCGGTCGATGGATTTGTCTCCGAAGGGTCGCAGCCGGCCGAACTGGGCTGGGGCTCACACGAGCGCAATTTCCCGCGCGATGGCAAGCGCTTCGAATTTGGCGACGGCGCGGCCATCTATCTGATGCAGCCCGGGGTGGCGACGCGCGTGCGCAGTTGGGCACCCAATGCCGGTCCGTACCACGGATTTCTGATCACGCACAGCGAAGCGATTTCGATCGCCGATTACTACACGGTGAGCAAGGACTCGCAGCTGGAATATCGTCCCACTGTGCACTATTCCTATCATCCATCGGACAACGCCGTGCTCTCGATACACGAATTTTCAGGCCGCAACTATGCCATTCAGGATCGCAAGCGCATCATGATGGACGACATCACGACGGGCATCGATGAACTCGGAGTACTCCTCGTCGGCCACAAGAAGAACGCCTATTGGTACGGCTCGCAACTGGGCATCGATGAGGCGCGCAAACTTGCGCCGTATAACAGCGCGACGACCCTGCAGGTCACTGTGTCGGTACTCGCCGGCATGGTCTGGGCTATGGAAAACCCCAATTGCGGCATTGTCGAACCCGACGAAATGGATTTTCGCCGCTGTCTCGATATCTGCATGCCTTACCTGGGCCCGGTCGTCGGTCAATACACGGACTGGACGCCATTGAGTGACCGTGAGCGCCTATTCCCCGAGGACCTCGATAAATCCGACCCGTGGCAGTTCAAGAACGTGCGTGTCAGCTGAAGGGTAGGTGCGTTCGGGTGGGTGGCTTGGGTAGGGGCGATCAAGTCGCTCCACGATATTCGCATGGTTGATCGCCCCTACCCAAGCCGCACGCCCGAACGCACTCACTCGTCGGTTGGCAGGTACACGATCTCGACTATCACGTAGGACTGGTCGCCGCCGGCGAGAGTTACGGTTACTTCGGCGTCGAGCGGTTTGCCGAGCAGGGCGCGGGCCAGCGGGGCGTCCATGCTGATGCCGCCGGGTTCGTCGGCGAATTCGTCGGGGCCGAGGATGCGGTAACGATGGCGGTCACCGTCTGCGGTTTCCACAGTCACGTAAGCACCAAAAAACACCCGTTTCGGGTCACTCGGCGGTTGATTCACTACCACCATGCCCTCGAGGCGTTTTCGCAGGTGGCGCACCCGTGCATCGATTTCGCGCAGGCGGCGTTTACCGTAGGTGTAGTCGGCGTTTTCGGAGCGATCGCCCTGGGCGGCGGCGGTGGCGACGGCCTGGGTGACGCGGGGGCGTTCGATCCGCCAGAGCTGCTCCAGCTCAGTGCGCAGGTGGGCCTCGCCGGCGAGTGTGATGTATTTCGAACTTTGGGGCTGTGGGGGGCGGTATCGGGACAAAAGGCGCTCCGGCATTGGAGTGATGTGCAGTAGCTCACAGCCCGGGTCCGGGAGCGGGGCGTAGGCTCCAGATCCATGGGTAGCAAGTACTACGCCCATTTTATCGCCGACTCGCGCCAGGATGCGCAGGCGGGTGAATGGAGTGGAGTTGTAGAGCTGACGCGGCCCCTGCGCCAGCGCGCCGAGGAGTACGAACTCTCGGAAGTGCTGGCAGGCAGCATGGAACTGGAAGCTGAGGAGATCCGCATACTCGACTGGTCGCCTCTGCACTGACGAATCCCCTGGCGGACTTTACTCCCCTCTTGTAAGTCCGCTCCTCCCATGCCCCGGCTTGCCGGGGCATTTTTTTGTACAGTGGCGCTCGTGACCGCCAACCAGACAGGCTATTGCACCTTGGGCGAACATCAGGCGCGCTGGCTCGCCGAGGGCGATGCTGCGTTCGCGGCCATGGTGGCGCTGATCGATGCTGCGGCGCGCGAGGTTTGCCTGGAGAGCTATCTGGTGCGCGAGGGAGCGCTCATCCACGGCGCCATTTCTGGCGTTGAGGATCCGGCGCCGCTGTTGCTTACCGCTCTACTGCGCGCGCGCGCGCGTGGCGTGCGCGTGCAGGTGCTGTACGACGCCTTTGGATCTGAGAGTTTACCGGCCGCCTTCTTCGCGCCGCTCGTTGCTGCCGGCGGGGCAGTGCGGGTCTTCAGTCCGGCGCGCCGCCTGCGACTGGCCTGCCGCGATCATCGCAAACTGCTGGTGTGCGACAGCGTGCGGGCCATTGTGGGCGGTATGAACATCGCGCCGGAATATGCAGGCGACGGCGTGACCCGTGGCTGGCGCGATCTGTCGCTGCAGATTGAGGGACCGGTGGTGACGGCGTTGGCGGCAAGCTTTGCGGCGATGTACGCGCTCGCTCCCGTGAGCGCCACGGCCATCCGGGAATTTCGTCGTGCCGTTGGCAGAATGCCGCACTCCGGCGGCGCTGTCAGCCTGCTGACCAGCGGGCCGGGTTGGCCGCCGGGTCAGCTGCGCCGTGCGCTGCGCGCGGATCTGGCGCGCGCCCATACCGTGCATTGCATGGCCGCCTATTTTCTGCCCCCTATAGGCATTCGCCGGGCGTTGCGGCAGGTGCGGCGGCGGGGCGGCGTGGTGCGGCTGCTGCTTGGGGCCCTGACTGATGTGCCGGTGGCACGTTACGCCGCTGAACATCTTTATGGGCGCATCCTGGCCGGCGGTGCGCAATTGTTCGAATACCAGCCACAGGTATTGCACGCCAAACTGCTGGTGCTGGACGACACGGTGTTTGTCGGTTCCTGCAACCTGGATCGGCGCAGCCTGAATATCAACTATGAACTGCTGCTGCGACTGGTTTGGCCGCAATTGGCGGCGCAGGCCCGGGAATTATTTGCCGACTCGCTGTTGCACAGTCTCGCCGTGCCGGCAGCGCAGTGGCAGGCGCGGCGGCACTGGTGGGAGCGCTGGCGCTCGCGCGCTGCTTACTGGCTGATGACACGGGTTGACCCGTTGCTGGGGCGACGCCCGTTGCGGCCTTTGACCTGAATGGCCGGATTGAATCGCCCTTGGCGTGCAGGCCACTTTGCCGGTATCTTGTCGCCCTGTTCGGCCAGCGTCTGGCCAGAGGAGATCCAAGATGCGAGCGATTCGGGTATTGCTGATGGTTGCGGCGGTGGCGCTGTTGAGCGGCTGTGGGTACAACCGCATCCAGGGCCAGGATGAAACGGTGAAGGCTGCCTGGTCTGAGGTGATCAATCAGTACCAGCGGCGCGCCGATCTGGTGCCCAATCTGGTCGCGACCGTCAAGGGCTTCGCCGAGCAGGAAAAGAGCGTGTTACTCGGAGTCACCGAGGCGCGCGCCAAGGTGGGCACCATTCAGGCCACGCCCGAGCTGATCAATGATGCGGCCGCCTTCAAGAAATTCCAGGCCGCGCAGGGTGAGCTCTCCTCGGCGCTCAAGAGCCTGATCGCGGTCAGCGAAAATTACCCGCAGCTCAAGTCGGACCAGAATTTTCGCGATCTCCAGGCGCAGCTGGAAGGCACGGAAAACCGCATCACTGTGGCGCGCAATCGCTACATAGACGCGGTCAAGGAATACAACGTCACAATCCGCTCCTTCCCGAGCAACCTCACGGCGATGATATTCAAGTATCAGATCAAGCCGAATTTCACTGTCGAAAACGAGGGTGCGATTGCCAAGCCCCCGAGTGTCAATTTCGGCGCTGCTCCGCCTGCGGGTAAGCCCGCCGGACAATAGTGGGCGCAGCGCGCCAGCAGCGGGATCGGGCGGGCGCAGCACCGCCGGTGGTCGTGTTTCCACCGCTGCCGTGGGTGGCGCTGCTGGCGCTGCTGGCACTGTGCCTGGTGCATGCGGCGCCGCTGCAGGCGCAGGCGCTGCAGCCGATCCCCAGACTTGAAGCGCGCGTCACTGATCTGACTGGCACGCTGACCGCCGGTGAGCAGGCCGACCTGGAGCAAAAGCTGGCGGCCTTCGAGGCGCGCAAAGGAGCGCAGATCGCGGTGCTGGTGGTGCCGACCACGCAGCCCGAGGCGATCGAGCAGTATTCGATCCGGGTGGTTGAGGCCTGGAAGCTGGGTCGCGGCAAGCCCGATGATGGTGTGCTGTTGCTGCTCGCCAAGGATGATCACACCTTGCGCATTGAGGTCGGCCGTGGCCTCGAAGGGGCACTCACCGATGCCACCTCCAATCGCATCATCGATGAGACGATCGTGCCCTTGCTCAAGCAGGGCCAGTATTCCGCCGGCATCAACGCTGGCGCCGCGCAGATCATGCAGGTCGTCGATGGCGAAGCGCTGCCGCCGCCCGATACCAGCTGGAAGGGAGGGCGTGGTTCCTTGTGGAACGCCCTGCCGGCACTGTTCATCGGTTACCTCGTGGTCTCCAGTATCCTGCGCGCGGTCTTTGGGCGCGTGGGTGGCGCAGCCGTCACCGGTGGTGTGATGGGCGCGGTGGTGTGGTTTATCAGTCAGACCCTGTTCGTGGCGCTGGGTCTGGGCGTGCTGGGCTTTGGGCTCGCGCTCGTGCTCGGTATGGGCGGTGGCGGTTTCGCGTCGGGCGGACGCGGTGGGTTCGGCGGCCTGGGTGGGGGCGGCTTCGGCGGGGGCCTCGGCGGCGGCGGTTTTGGTGGCGGTGGCTTCGGTGGTGGTGGTGGCAGTTTTGGAGGCGGCGGCGCCTCGGGGCGTTGGTGATGTCGCTCGCACGCGCCTGGCGTCACGCACTGGGGGCACTGCGGCCCGCCAAACGGCTGCTCCAGGTCGATGCCATGGACCGTATTGAAGCCGAGCTCGTGCGTGCCGAGGCCACGCACGCGGGCGAAATCCGCGTGGTGATCGAGACCACGTTGACGGCCGGGCAGCTGTGGCAGGGGTTGGCGCCGCGTGCGCGCGCGCTGCAGGTGTTCTCGGCATTGGGCATCTGGGACACGGCGGGCAACAACGGCGTGCTGATTTATCTGCTACTGGCGGATCGCAGTGTGGAAATCATCGCCGATCGCGCCATTGCCGCGCTGGTGCCCGAGACCGATTGGCTGGCGCTGTGCCGTGATATTGAACAACGCTGCCGCAACGGCGACATTGCCGAGGCCTGTTGTCAGGCGGTGCGCGGCGTGGCGGTTGTATTGGGCAGGCACTTCCCCTGCGCCGGTGGCGACGGCGATGAACTGCCCAATCAGCCCATACTTCTCTAGAATCGCCACCATGAATCGACTGGCGCCATCCGTTCGCGTCGCGGCCCTGCTGGCGGCAGGGCTGCTGGCCGGCTGCTCGCTCCTCAACGCGCCCTGGAGGCGCCAGCCGCCACCGCCGCCAGCGCCGGTGGTGCTCGCGCCGCAGCCAGCGCCAGTATTGCCGCTCCCGGTCGCCACGCATAAATTTACGCTCGCCGAGGATGACGATGTCGTCGGTGTGCTGCAACGGACGATTGCCTCCAAGGCCGATACGCTGCCCGACATCGCGCGGCGTTTCAATGTCGGTTACGAGGAAATCGTACGCGCCAATCCGGGCGTCGACCCGTGGCTGCCGGGGGCCGATCGCAAGGTGGTCGTGCCGACCCAGTTCGTGCTGCCCAACGCACCGCGCGAAGGCATCGTGATCAACCTCGCCGCCATGCGGGTGTATTACTTTCCGAAGCACGCCAAAGGCGAGCCACAGCTGGTGTACACGCACCCGATCGGCGTCGGCAAAGTGGGTTGGCAGACACCCGAAGGGGTCACCAGGATTGTTGCGCGCGAGAAAGACCCGACCTGGCGCCCGAGCGCCGGGGTACGCAAAGAGCACCTTGCCAACGATGATCCGGTGCCGGCAGTGGTGCTGCCGGGTCCCGATAACCCGCTGGGTAAATACAAATTCACGCTCGGCTGGCCAAGCTATCTGATGCACGGCACCAACAAACCCTACGGCGTGGGCTTGCGCTCGAGTCATGGCTGCATACGGCTGTATCCGGAAGACATCGAAAAGTTTTACCAGATGGTGCCGCTGGGCACGCCGGTGCGCGTCGTCAATCAGCCGTTTCTGTTTGGCTGGCACGACGGTCAGCTTTACCTGCAGGCCTACACGGTGTTCGAAGATGATGCGCGCAACTGGGAAAAGGCACGCAAGACACTGTTGATGAAATCCATGTCGCCGCGTCTGGAAAAGCTGCTCAAATCGGCGCAGGCCGAGGTTGACTGGGGAGTGATCGCGCAGCTCACTCATGCTCCGCGCGGCCTCGCGGTCCCGGTGAGCACCAAGGCTGGCAGCGTCGATGCGGTACTGGCGGCGTCGCCGCTGGTGCAAAACCGCATTCCTGAAGGCGCCAACTGGAACGGCGCCGATGAAGTTGACGGCGATGCCCAGAGTTTTCAGCAGCTGCTCTCGGAACGCGAACCGCAGGCCGTACCAACCAGCAATGTCACTACCGCAAAACCGCAGGGCTGAGCCGGGTCTCGCCGGCGTGAATGCGCCCGCGAGCCAGACACCGCCGCCGATCGCGCGTTTGCCCAGTGCGGTGACCGCCTTTATCGGGCGCGCACTCAAGGGGCCACTCAATACACCGACGTCAATCGCAGATTTTGCCGGGTTTCAGCGCATATTTGGCGGTCTGTGGCAGCCCGCGCCGCTCGGCTATGCCATCGAACAGTTTTTCGACAATGGTGGCCGCCAGGCTATCGTGGTGCGCGTGGCCAATGGTGCACGGGCCGCGACGCTGCGTCTGCCGGCTGGTCGCGGCATGCTGGTGCTGCGGGCACGCGCGCCGGGCACGCGCGAATTTCTGCGTGCCGCGGTCGACTACGACGGCATTGCGAGCGAGGCGACCGACCAGTTCAATCTGGTACTGCAGCGCCTGCGCGCACCGGGATCGGAACTGATCGAATATCAGGAGAGCTTTCGTGGCGTGTCGGTGCGCGCCGATGCGCCGCACAGCGTGGAGCGGGCCATGGCGCAGGCCAGCCTGATGCGGGTTGCCGGTCCGCTGCCGGTGCAACGGCCTGAACCGACCGCTGTGGCACGGGCCGACGGCGCGCTGCGCTACATTGCAGTGCAGGGCGATGGCGCCGATGGCGAGGATCTGTGCGACTACGATCTCATTGGGGACGAGCAGGCCGGCAGCGGGTTATTTGCGTTGCGCGCTGCGCCGCGCTTCGATCTGCTGTGTGTGCCGCCACTGACGCGCGAGCGCGACCCGGGCCCCGCTACCTGGCTGGTAGCCGCGCGCCTGTGCCGCACCCGCCAGGCGATGCTGGTAGTCGATCCACCGCGCGGCTGGGATAGCACCGCGGCAGCGCTTAGCGGCGCGCCGCTGTGGGCCCTGCATAGCGAGGACGCCATCATGTATTTTCCGCGCCTGCAGGGGTTCGATCGACTGCGTGGCCGGACGGAATTGTTCGCACCGGGCGCGGCCGCGGCCGGCATGCTGGCGCGTGGTGATGAGTCGAGTCCGTTGTGGGCGGCGGCGGCGGGTGTCGTGCCCGTGCTGCGAACGCCGCTGCAACTGGCGGCGCCGGTCGATGCCGCTGCGCGAGTGCAGCTGGCGCGCCTGGGCGTCAATTGCATCGAGGCGGTGCGTGCGCCAGTGGGCGCGCCAGGCAGCGCCTGCACGCTGGTGCCGGAAAACGCCATTGCTAGCGCCGGGCATCTGCTACCGGCCAGGCGTTTGAGCCTGTGGTTGCAGGCCTGCATTCTCGAGGGTACGCGCTGGTGTGCGGGCCAGAGTCCGGGGCCCGCTCTGTGGCAGCGCGCCGCGCTGCAGGTCGAAGCATTCCTGGCAGCGCTGGGTGCGGCGGGCGCGTTCGCAGGACGCGATGATGAGGAGCGCTTTTACGTCATCTGCGATCGACGCCTGAACGATCAGGCCGGCGCGGCCGGACGCTTCGCGCTACTGTTTGGTTTTGCTGCGTTTCGTTCCGGCGAATTTCAGAGCTTCCTGGTTACCCACACGCTGGAGCGTGCCCGGGTGCGTGCGGTGAGTCTCAATCGCCTCGCCAACATGAGTGCCCGCGAAGCGGCGCTGATCGAGACCGCGATACTGCGCCAGCTGACTGTCGAGCCGGTAAATTCACCGCCGGCGAGCGGCGTATGATTCGAGCCCGTTGCTGCAGCGTAGGCGTGAGCAGTGCCTGACAGATACGTTATTTTCTCCCATGGCAAGGATGGTGAGCCGTGGAGCCGCAAGATTTCCGGGCTCGCGCATATCGCCCGCAGCGAAGGGTATCGTGCTGATTCGCTCGACTATCGCGGCGTCGATTCGCCGCGCGAGCGCGTCACCATGCTGGTCGAGTATTGCCAGAAGCTCCCCGGCGATCTGCTGTTGGTCGGTTCCAGCCTCGGTGGCTACGTCGCGGTCGCCGCCGCTGCGCTGTTGCACGCGCGGGGCGTATTTCTGCTGGCGCCGGCCCTGCTCATGGATGGCCTGCCACCGCTGCGTGCGCGCGTCATCGATTGTCCGACCACTATCGTGCATGGTTGGCGCGACGAGGTGGTGCCGCTGGAGCAGAGCGTGCGTTTCGCACGTGACTATCGCGCCACCGTGCACCTGCTCGATACCGATCATCGTATGTATGATTGTCTGCCGCTGGTCAATCATCTGTTCGAGCAGTTTCTGATCGACGTCGACATGCGCGAAGGTTTCCGCTGACATCGTGGAAGCCCTGCTTGCCAGATTTGTCGCGCTCTGGACGCGCGCCCGGCTCGAGCCGGCCGACGCCGGCACGCGCCTGTGCGCCAGTCCGGTGCCGGTGTGTTACGTGCTCGAGCGGCGCAGCCCGGTAGACCTGGCGGTACTGCGCAACACCTGCGCCAGTGCGCGCCTGCCGCGCCCGCTGCGGCGGCTGCTCACCAATCGCCCGGCCGCAGGACGCGCTGCCTTTGCGCTCGAACGTCCGGTGGGTTTCTGGCGCACCCGCCTCGATCGGCGCGCGCCGCCGCAATTGCTGGCACTGGTCGAGGCACTGCGCGCCGAGCCAGCGGCTGACATCGCCCTGGTGCCGGTGGCCGTGTTCTGGGGGCGGGCACCGCAGAAGGAGCGCTCACTGATTCGCCTGCTGCTGTCCGAAGACTGGGTCATTGGCAGCCGCTTGCGGCGCAGCTTCACGGTACTGATCAACGGTCGCAATGTCATCGTGCAGATGGGCGAAGCGCTCTCACTGCGCAGCGCCATCGAAGCCGGCACTGACAGTGCGCTGGCGGCGCGCCGCGTGGCGCGCACGCTGCGCGCGCAGCTGGCACGGAGCCGCGCGGCGCGCATCGGCCCGGATCTCTCGCACCGCCGCACCATTGTTGCCGAAGTGCTGCGTTCGCGCGCGGTGCGGCAGGCGGTGGCGCAGATGGTGCGCGACAAAGGCGGCAGCAGCCGGCGCCAGGCGCTGCTCGAGGCGCGCCGCTGCGTGGATGAGATCGCCGCCAACTATTCACACGCCTTCGTCACCTTCATGTCGCGGCTGCTGACCTGGGCCTGGAACCGTCTGTACGATGGGGTTGATTTCACCCACGCCGAGACCCTGCAGCAGGTGGCTGAAGGCAATGAAATCATCTATGTGCCCTGTCATCGCAGCCACATGGATTACCTGCTGCTCTCCTACGCCATCTATCAGCGCGGCTATGCCATTCCGCACGTGGCCGCCGGCGTCAATCTGAACCTGCCGGTATTCGGACGCCTGCTGCGCAAAGGTGGCGGGTTCTTTATCCGCCGTAGCTTTCGCGGCAATTCGCTCTACACGGTGGTGTTCATGCAGTACCTGGCCGCGATCATGGCGCGCGGCCATTCAATTGAGTTTTTTATCGAGGGCGGGCGCAGTCGCACCGGGCGCCTGCTGGCACCGATGACCGGCATGCTGTCAATGACGGTGCGCAGTTATCTGCGCGAGCCGCGCCGCCCGGTGGTGTTCCTGCCGGTCTACTTTGGCTACGAGCGCATCGTCGAGGGTGCCACCTACCTCGGCGAGTTGTCGGGCCGGCCCAAGGAAAAGGAATCGGTGGCTGCCCTGCTGCGCGGCCTGCGCCGTTTGCGCGAGCGCTTTGGCCGCGTGCACGTCAATCTCGGTGAACCCATCCATCTCGATGCCCTGCTTGATAAGCATGCCGCGGACTGGCGCGCGCGCAAATTCAGCGAGCAGGAGCGACCGCGCTGGGTGGCGCCACTGGTCGATGAGCTGGCCGCCAGCGTGATGCGCAATATCAATTCCGCGGCCACCGTGACGCCGGTCAATCTGCTGGCGATCGCGCTGCTCAGTACGCCGCGCCAGACCCTCATGAGCGGCGAGCTCGAGGCGCAGCTGGCGACGCTGCTGGCGGTGCTGCGCGCCGTGCCCTACAGCGAGCGTGTGACGCTGACCGGGATGGCGCCGACGGCGATCATTGACTACGGCGTCGCGCTCAAAGTGATCAGCCGCGAGACGCATCGCGCCGGCGAGTTCATACGCATGAGCCCGGAGCAGGCCGTGCTTGCCACCTACTATCGCAACAACGTCCTGCACCTGGTGGCGCTGCCCTCGCTGGTAGCCTGCTGTTTTCTGGGCAATGCCGCCTTGCGCCTCGCCGACATTCAGCGCTTCGTCAGCCGGGTCTATCCTTACGTCGCGGCTGAAGTGTTTTTACGCTGGCCCGAGGCCGAAGTTGAGGCCGAACTGGTGCGGGTGGTCAGCGCGCTGGCGCAATGCGGCCTGCTGGAAGACGCCGGCGAGGGCGTGTGGCGGCGGCGGCCACCGAGTTCGGCCGCGGCGCTGCAGCTGTCGTGGCTGGCGCAGGCGACGATTCAGATCATTGAGCGCTATTACCTGGCCATCGCCTCGCTGATTCGCGCCGGCAGCGGGGCGGTCACGCAGAAGGCCCTGGAGGAGCGCTGCCAGCTCATGGCGCAGCGTATGTCGCTGCTCTATGGTTTTAATTCACCCGAGTTCTTCGACCGCGCGCTGTTTGGCAGCTTCATCGATCACCTGCGTGAGCGTGCCGTGCTGCGCGTGGGCGCCGCGGGCTGCCTGGAGTTCGACGCGGTGCTGTTGCGCGTCGCCGAGGATGCCCAGATCGTGCTCTCAGAGCAGATCCGTCATTCGATACTCCAGGTCACCCACAGCTGAGTGCTGTCGCTATTTCGGCCACAGCCAGCCGAAAATGCCGGCGCTCAGCAGCCCGAACACCAGGCCGTCGACCATGCCCACGACGGTCATGCGCCAGTTGCGCCGATACCAGATCGAGGCTTGCGGCAGAGCCATGGCGTAGGCGACGAAGGCCGTGAAGCCGACGATGCGAAACACCGCCAGGTAGTTCGCACCCGGCGCCAGTTCGCGACCAGCGATGTAGGCACACAACAGGCCGACCACGAGCAGATAGGCGAACCACTGCGACAGGCTCCTGCCCATCGCCATGCCGCCGGGCGCCACCGTGAGCAATAGCAGCGGGCCCTTGGTGATTTTCTCGACATATTCGGCGCTGCGCATGTGTTGCATGGAGTCTGCCTTGGGCATGGCGTAGTCGCCGGGCGGAAGCTTCAGCGTACGCACGGCGTCGAGCAGGGCGTCCTGCTGCGGCGCCTTGCGCAGATCGTTCCAGTGATAACCCAGAAACATGTGCATCACCGAGCTGACAGCAAAAACAACGACGGCGGCCACCAGTATCGGCAGCCAGAGTGCAGCGAGCGGAACCATAAAGACCTCCTATGACTGCGGTGTGATTATTCGTCGCGGCTTACCGAGCGCCGCAGTCGCTTGGTACGCTGTTGATGAACCTTGCCGGCGATACGCCGTTCGTTGGAGCCGCGTGTCGGGCGCGTTGCGCGCCGTGTCTTGGGCACCGTGAGCGCGGAGCAAATCAGCTCGTTCAGCCGCTCGAGTGCGGCGCGCCGATTGCCTTCCTGGGTGCGCTGGGTGCGCGCCATGATCAGGATCTCGCCGGCGCTCGTGAGGCGCCGGCCGGCCAGTGCGCGCAAGCGCGCCTTGGTGCCCATATCGAGGATCGTGGTGCCGGCCAGATCGAAGCGCAGTTGTGCGGCGCTGGACACTTTGTTGACGTTTTGTCCGCCCGGGCCCGTGGCGCGCACAAAAGTGAAACTCAGATCGCCATCCGGTATCGCGGGGGGCGAGATCATGCCGCGCGCGTTCCCGGCGGCGGATCAGGCGGCAGGGCAGGCAGCAGGCGCACTTCGTGCTGCGCCACCGGAATGGTGATACCAGCGTCGCGGAACAGACGCCAGATGGTGCGGTTCACATCCGAGCGCACATTGTTGACGCCATTCTCCGGGTCGGCGATCCAGAAGCGCAATTCCAGATCCATGCCAAAGTCTGCAAACTGCATCAGGCGTGTGACCGGCGCTGGCTCATGCAGTATCCGCCGGTGCCCGGCGGTGGCGTGCAGCAGCAGTGCCAGCGCAATTTCCGGATCGTCGCGGTAACTGACGCGCACCGGCAGCTTCAGTCGCACCTTGCGATCCGAGTAGCTCCAGTTGATGACCGCGTTGGTGATCAGGTTCTGGTTGGGCACCAGCGTTTCCACGCCATCGCGATCGCGGACCACGACGTAACGGCCGCGCAGCTCCTGCACCCAGCCAAAATTCTCGGTGCTGGTGCCGGCCACGCCGGCGAAACTGATGACATCGCCAGGCTTGATTGACTTATCGAGCAGCAGCACGAAGCCGCTGACAAAGTTGCTGGCGATGGCCTGCAGGCCGAACCCCAGCCCCAGACCGATCGCGCCGGTCAGTACTGTGAGCGCCGTGAGATCAACGCCGGCGGCATTGATGCCCAGCAGCGTGCCCAGGCTGACCAGGAAAAAGTAGCTGAACTTGGAAATGCCAATGCGTGTGGACATCGCCACGGTGTTGATGCGCATGACGCGCCGCTCGATGGCGCGGGCGATGACGCTCATGATCACGACGAAACCCGTGACGACTACCAGGCTCTTGAGGAGCGACCAGAGTGAAAACTGCGCCTTGCCCGGCAGCAGATCGATGCCATCGAGCGTCCGCTCGATAACCGTAAACCAGCCGATCAGCTGGAACGCGACCACCACCCAGATGATCAGCGTCAGGCGCGATTCCCAGGCGTGCACCCAGGAGTGTGGGCCGACCAAAAGGCCCACCAGATAGGTACCGGCGCGCACCAGCAGCAGCGCCACCGCCAGTTGCAGGGCCAGATCGAGCGCCACCGTGCTTAAGCCCTGGGCAACGAACAGCGCCCGCGCCGCCAGCAGCAGGACCATTGCGCCCAGTGCGGGTGCCAGCACCACCAGCCCTTCCAGCGTCATGGCTTGCCACATCACGCGCGGCGGCGGACGACGCTGACAGGCCGTACGTACGCTGTGACCCAGCAGCATGGCCAGACCCACGATCAAGCCGACCAGCAGCAATTGCGCCAGCATTTGTGGTGTGGCCCATTGTCCGATATTCATGCGGTACTCATTCAGGCGTTCAGATCCGGTATCAACTGACTCTCCAATATCAAAATCTGGTCCTTGAGCATGAGTTTGCGCTTTTTCAGGCGCTTGAGCTGCAGCTCGTCGACGTGCATGTCCATTGACAGGCGTGCGATCACATCATCGAGATCGCGATGCGCAATACGCAGCTCGCGCAGTTTCTGGATATTGCGAAACAGCTCGCGATCGACGTTGTCACCGGATTCAGTCATGAGTTGAGGGCAGTGGTGGCAGCGGCTGTAAAGCCGAGTAATTCAGTTATTGGCGTAATACCGTCAGGTAGCTTAAGCCAGCGCCCCAGCGGACGCCACGGCAGGCCGGGGACGTGAAAATCCGAGCCCAGCGAGCCTGCCAGTCCGTAAGCCCGGGCCAGGCTCGCCGCCTGACTCGCATCCTTAGGTCCCATGCCGGCCAGACTGACCTCGATGCCCACGCCTCCGGCGTCACGAAACTCAGCGCACAGTTCGCCTAAGCGACCTGCCGAGAGCGGGTAGCGGTGCGGGTGCGCCAGCACGGCCAGGCCGTTAGCCGCCCCAATAGCGCCTACGCAGGTTTCGAGCGCCGGCCAGGACGGCGGCACGGCGCCGCGCTGGCCGCGCCCGAGGTAACGCTTGAAGGCGTCGTCGGCGTCGCTGGCCGCGCCCTGCTGCACCAGCAGGCGTGCCAGGTGCAATCGCGTGGGCGTGCCGGGCAGGGCGAGCACGGCCTGCGTCAACGCAGCGCCGTCCAGACCGCAACGCGTCAGGCGCTCGCCGATGGCCTGCATGCGCGTCACCCGTTGCGCGCGCACCGAGCTCAGGTGCCGGGTAAGCGCTGCATTGTCGACATTCACCCGCAGCCCGACAATATGAATTTCACGCCCGCGCCACAATGCGCTCAGCTCGCAGGAGGGCAGAAACTGTATTGCCTGCTGCGAGCAGGCCTGCGCCGCCGCCACGCAACCATCGATGGTGTCGTGATCGGTGAGCGCCAGCAACCGCACCTGGCGCTCCACGGCCAGCGCTACGAGCTGCGCCGGAGTGAGCGTGCCATCGGAGCAGTCGCTGTGCGTGTGCAGATCAACGCGCAGTTCCATGGCGGGCCTCTCAGCGCTTGGTGGCGAGCGCCAGCCAGTCACGGCGGTCGTCGGCCCAGCACAGGAACGAGGGGTTCAGCAAAGTGTCGCGCGCGTTGTAACGCAGTGGCGCACCATCGAGTCCCACGACGCGCACACCGGCAGCCTCGGCAATGGCCTGCCCCGCGGCGGTATCCCATTCCGAGGTCGGTGACAGTCGCGGGTAGAAATCGGCGCGACCGGCGCTAAGGTAAGCAAATTTCAGGGCACTGCCCGTGCCCACCAGTTCATGCGGCCCGAGCCGGGCCAAGAGCTCATCGAGGCTGGCGCCGCGATGCGAGCGACTTGCCAGCACGCGTGGCGGCTGCGGTGCCTGCGCTGTGGCCCGTAGTGGGGTGCGTTGATCCTGGGCATCGATCTGCCAGGCGCCGGCGCCACGCGCGGCCGCGTATAGCAGACCCAGCGCCGGTGCGTACAGCACGCCGAGCACCGCTTTGTGATCGTGCACCAGGGCGATGTTGACGGTGAACTCACCATTGCGCTGCACGAATTCGCGGGTGCCATCCAGCGGATCAATCAACCAGAGTGAGCGCCACTCACGCCGCGCGGTGATCTCACTGGCAGACGATTCCTCGGAGAGCTGCGGCAGCTGCGGCGCGATCCGTGCCAGCCCGGCTTTGATCGAGCGGTGTGCCGCCAGATCGGCTGCCGTGAGCGGCGATTGATCCTCTTTCAGCGTTACCGCGAATTCCTGCGCATAAATCGCCATGATTTCACGCCCCGCAGCGCGTGCCACGGCGATTACTTCGGGCAGCAGGTCGATTGGGCGTTGCAGGTCCAGGCTCATGAACGCCATGATACCTAAGCACATGAACAACGCCGCACTGACAGAGGCCCAATGGGCCGGTATTGATCACGTCCTGCTCGATCTGGACGGCACGCTGCTCGATCTGGATTTTGACAATCATTTCTGGCAGATACGGGTGCCGCAGGTCTGGGGTGCCGCGCGCGGACTTGATGAGCGCGCCGCCCGCGCCGCACTGCAACCGCGCTTCGCCGCCTGCATGGGCACGCTCGAGTGGTACAGCACGGCTTACTGGAGCGGCGAACTCGGGCTCGATATACCTGCGCTCAAGCGCCAGGACGCCGAGCGCATCCGCTGGCTGCCCGGTGCGCAGGGTTTTCTGGCCGCAGCGCGCCAGCGTGGCAAGCAGTTGGTGCTGCTGACCAATGCGCATCCTGAAGCGCTGGCCATCAAGCACGAGCGCACCAACGTGCTCGATCACTTTGATCAGAGTTTCAGTTCACATACGCTGGGTGCGCCCAAGGAAGACGCGCATTTCTGGCGTGCCCTGCGCAGGGTGCTGCCCCATGAGCCCGCCCGTTGCCTGTTTGCCGACGACAGCGCACCGGTGCTGCGCGCCGCGCAGGCAGCGGGCATCGGTCTGGTGCGCGCCATTCGTCGCCCGGGAAGTGTGCACGCGGCGCATACCCACGAGGAGTTTACGGCGGTTGATGCGCTCGCGGACCTGCTGCTGCCTGGGCGGCTCCCGGCCGGCGTATAATCGATCGCATCGTCAAGTGTCTCACGAACCTAGCGGAGCTCGTCATGAAATGGTTACTCACCGTCACTGCCACTCTGGTCGCATTCGGCGCGCAGGCCGCGCCACCCCAGGACACGCCGGCCGGCGAGCAGCGTTTCCGCGAGCTCTATAAGGAACTGGTTGAAACGAATACCTCCCTGTCGGCCGGCAGCTGCACGCTGGCCGCCGAACGGATGGCGGCGCGCCTTAAGGCGGCCGGTTTTGCGGATAGCGACCTGCACCTGTTTACGGCTCCCGAGCACCCGAAGGAAGGTGGATTGGTCGCGGTCTATGCCGGCCGCGATCCAAAGCTCAAGGCCATCCTGCTGCTCGCGCACATCGATGTCGTGGAAGCCAAACGCGAGGACTGGAGCCGCGATCCGTTTACGCTGGTCGAGGAGAACGGCTCGTTCTATGCGCGTGGCGCGAGCGATGACAAAGCCGAAGCGTCCATCTGGGTGGATCTCCTGATCCGCTACCGGGCTGAGAATTACCGGCCGAAGCGCACGCTTAAAGTAGCGCTCACCTGCGGCGAGGAGACGAGCGGCGCCTTCAATGGCGCCGAATGGCTCACGCAAAACCGCCGCGAGCTCATCGACGCCGAATTTGCACTCAATGAAGGCGCCTCAGGTGAGCTCGACGCCGGCGGGCAACGCGTCTCGCTCGATGTCGAGGCCGGCGAGAAATTTCCGCAGAACTACCGGCTCGAGGTGACCAATCCTGGTGGGCACAGCTCGCGCCCGGTCAAGAACAATGCGATCTATCATCTGGCCGCAGCACTGACCCGGGTCAGCAGCTACGAGTTTCCGGCGCAGTTCACCGACGCCAATCGCGGCTATTTTATTGGCATGGCGAAGATTCAGGCCGCCAAGGGTGAGACCGCGGTCGCGAACGCCATGAACGCGTTTTTGCATGACCCGAGCGATGCGCCCGCGCTCGCCCTGGTCTCGGCCAGGGATCCGAGCTGGAATGCAACGCTGCGCACGACCTGCGTCGCCACCATGCTCGAAGCCGGTCATGCCACGAATGCGCTGCCGCAACGCGCGCGGGCGAACGTGAACTGCCGCATCTTCCCCGGCGTCAGTTCGGAGACGGTGCGCGCGAAGCTCGAAGAGCTGGTGGCAGATCCGGAGGTCAAGGTCACGGCGCTCGAGACCCGCGGCCCGACGGCCTCACCGCCGCCACTGATTCCGGCGATACTCGGGCCGATCGAAAAGCTGAGTGCTGAGTTCTGGCCGGGTGTTCCGGTACTGCCTATCCTGCAGGCGGGCGCCACCGATGGTGAATTCACCAACGCCGCTGGCATTCCCACTTACGGCGTGGAGCCGGTGTTCGTCGGCCCTGATCTTGGTCATATCCACGGACTCAACGAATACATCGGTGTGAAATCGCTGCTTGAAGGCCGCGAGTTCCTGCATCAGCTGGTGAAGATCTACGCCGAGCAGTAGCGATTCCAAACTCATGACGAAACTATTGGTGCTTGTCGGCCTTGCGGTACTCGCAATGCCAGCCGTTCAGGCAGCGGCGCCGCCTGAACCGACACAGCAGCCTGCGGTCCAGGCCGGTGCGATGGCCATGGGCGAGCATCTGCCGACGACGCTGGCCGACTGGTCCAGGGGCGCGCAGCTTTTCGAGGGCATTGGCAGCTTTCACCGGCGGATTAGCTCGCACTCGCGCGGCGCACAGCGCTATTTCGATCAGGGCATGCGCTTTCTGTGGGCCTTCAACCACGATGAGTCGACGCGATCTTTTGCCCACGCCCTTGAGCTCGATCCTGCCTGCGCAATGTGCGCCTGGGGCGTCGCGCTGACGATCGGCCCGAACTACAACCTGCCCATGCTGGCAGAGGCGCGGGCGAAGATCGCCTACGCAGCGACGCTCCGTGCCCAGAGCCTGGCGGGCTCCGCCAGCAAGGTCGAACAGGCCCTGATTGCGGCACTTCGCCTGCGCTACCCGAACGCGCAGCCGCTCGATCCAACGAGCGCGATTCCGGTACTGACGGCCTATGCCGCCGCCATGGGTGATGTCGCGCGGCGCTTCCCGGATGATCTCGACGTGCAGACGCTGTATGCCGAAGCGATGATGAACGTGCACGCGTGGAAGCTCTGGAGCGCCGATGGCACGCCCACTGCGGGCACCACGGAAATCGTGGCAACGCTCGAGAGCGTCATGGCCCGCAACCCCATGCACATCGGCGCCCTGCATTACTACGTCCACGCCATGGAAGCTTCGCCGCATCCTGAGAAAGCCGTTGCGGCCGCCGAGCGGATTCGTGGCCTCGCGCCCGCGGCCGGCCACCTGGAACACATGCCCGCGCACATATTGCAGCTGGTCGGCCGCTACGAGGAGGCCGCCGAAGCGAACCGCAAGGGTGCCGCAGCCGATGTCGCCTACCTTGCGAAGACGACGCCGCTCGACTACTACGCCATGTATTTTGGTCACAACTATCAGTTCCTCGCGTATTCAGCGGCGGCGGAAGGCCGCGAGGCCGAGGTGCTCGATGCGGTGCGCCGCTCACGAGCCAGTATGTCGGACGCGTTGCTCAAGGAGATGCCCGGCGCCGATTGGTACGTCGCAGAGCTGTACACCGCACAGGTCCGGTTCGGTAAATGGGACATGCTGCTCGCCGAGACGCCCCCGGATCCCGGTTTGCCGGCGCTTACTGGCGGATACCTGTACGCAACCTCGATGGCGCTGGCGGCAAAGAATCAGCCGGCGGCGGCGCGCGAACGACTCGCGCAACTCGACCAGCTGATCGCCGGCCTGCCCGCCGACGCGGCCGCCGGGCTCAATACGCTGCACGACGTGCTCGCGGTCGCGAGGCTCGTGGTGGCGGCGCGCATCGGCACGGCCGAGGGGCGCACCGAGGACGCGTTGCACGAGCTCGGCGAGGCGGTGCGGCTCGAGGATGCCCTGGGCTATAACGAACCCGCCGACTGGTTCTTTCCGGTGCGGCACCTGCTCGGCGCGGAGTTATTGCGCGCCGCACGGCCCACAGAGGCTGAGCGCGTCTACCGGGACGATCTCCAGCGTCACCCTGGCAATGGCTGGGCGCTATTTGGCCTGGCGCAGGCGCTTAAGGCCGAAGGGCGCAGCGACGAGTCGCGCGCCACCGAGGCGCAGTTCCGGCAGGCCTGGAGCCACGCCACGATCGCCATCACTGCCTCGGCTTTCTGAGGATGGCAGAGGAGTCTCCAACGCACCAGTAAGCCGCATCGGCCTAGCTCAGACCAGGCTGAAGCCGGTGAAACGCCGCTTCCCCGAGCGCGTAGTCGTAGACCGGCCCGCTGTGGCGATAGTTCGGTGTCAATAAATGCTGCCAATACTGCGGTGTCAGCGCCTCGTCGCCGGCGGCACCATCGGTGGTGCGAACCCAACCTCGACGTGCGAGTTCGGCGAACGTGTTGGCAAGGGTGAGCCGTGACAGCTGGTGACGCAAAGCCATTGGTATGCCATCAAACCTGTAGTACATCCGCAGGCACAGACACTCGGCCTCCGGGACCTCAAAACCCTGGTGGCAACGCTCCTGGAGCCAGGCTCCGAGCCAACCAGGCTGTCCGTGATTGATATGCGGTTCCATATTGAAGTTTCTCCGCGCTTTCAAAACGTCGCCAGGAAATCCGGACGATTCCCGGCGGGGAAGGGTGAGCCGGACATAGGGGTCAGTGCGCGGGTGGTCGCATCGATGCCATAGCTGAGTGTCTTTATCCTGCCCGCGCAAGTGCGCCACGACGCTGAACAGCAGAATGACTCACGACCGCGAATGTTGTGTCTGGCCATCGGGATCGGCACCGCCACCGAGACGCTACTTGAACAGTTCAGCCGAAGAAAGCACGAGTGATTTGGCACCACAACCGCGGCTCCCCCAACTGCCAACGCAGGTGTGCTGAGTCCCACCCGTAACTAGCACCGTGCCATCGACCAGCAGCGTCGCCGTATGGCCGTCCCGTGCCGTGTTGAGCAAACCCGTCGCCACAAAGCCCCCACTCTCGGGAGCGAAAAGCTGCGCCGTGGCGAACGAACTCCGGTAGCCGTGGCCGCCCGCGACGAGGACCGTGCCGTCGTTACGCCGTGTCGCCGTGGCTCCTGGCCCCGTCGACAGCTCACCAACCACTGAGAAGGTCCCGGTGCTGGGGCTGAATAGCTCGGCGGTGTTGTCCGTTCCGGTGATCAGGACGGTGCCGTCGACCAGCGAGGTCGCTGTGTGCCCAGAGCGTGCCTTGCTCATGCTGCCGGTCGCCGTGAACGTGCCACTCACGGGATCGTAGAGTTCTGCGGAAGCGTCCCCGGCGGCTGCGCCCCCGGCGATCAGCACGCGCCCGTCAGTCAACATCGTCGCTGTGTGCCCCGAGCGTGCCTCGCTCATGCTGCCGGTCGCCGTGAACGTAGCGGTGGAGGGGTTGAAGAGCTCAGCACTGGCCGTTCCGCCGCCGGCAATCAGGACCTGCCCATTTTTCAACAGCGTCGCGCTCTGCCCGGTCCGTGGTGCAACCATGCTGCCGGTCGCCGTGAACGTGCCGACCGTGCCAGCCGCCGGATCAAAGAGCTCCGCGGTCTGGCTCCCTCCGCCGGTAATCAGAACTTTGCCGTAGTTCGGCAAGGTCGAATTTGCGAGCAGCGTAGCGCTGTGTGCGCTCCGCGCGATGGTCATGCTGCCGGTCGCGCTGAACATCTGGCTCGTCGGGTCGTACAACTCCGCGGATGCCAAAAAAGGTGTCGCGCCGGTGCCGCCAGCGATGAGCACGCGCCCGTCGAGCAGCCGCGTTGCCGTATGCGCGGTGCGGGCAATGATCATGCCCCCCCTCGTCGTCGGCATGAACGCCGCCGCAGGCCGGGCCATAGCGACGCGAACCACAAAGGGCGTGGCCGGCGAACTCTGGTTCAGTGCATCCTTGACCGTCAGCGTGATGGGGAAGATGCCGGCCGTTGACGGGGTACCACTCAGGAGGCCGTCAAGGCTGACGCCCAAACCTCCCATCGGCGCGCTCGGTGGGGTCCAGACGAGCGGAAGGAGTCCGTCGCTTGCATAGAATTGGAAGCTATACGGCAAGCCTACTGTCGCTGTGGGCGGCGGTGTGTTGTTGATTGATGGCGGCAGGGGTTCGCTGATGGTAATCGCATAGGCGACCGAGTTCGTTGCCGGGGTCGGCGTGCGGCTGTCGGTGACGGTCACCGTAAATGCGAACGGCGTCGAGCTGGCGGCCTTCGGCGTGCCGCTGAGCATGCCGTTGGGATCGAGAGTGAGGCCCGGTGGCAAGGCACCGGCCGTGACCGTCCACCTGAGCGGCAAATAACCGCCCGTGGCGGTGAACGCAAAGCCAGACGCATACGGCGTGCCGTGCACACCCGCGGGCGGCATTTGGCCCGGGTCGATTACGAGCGGTGCGGGCGCATTGATCGTGAGGTTGAAGAGCTGCGAGCCGGTCCCGTGCGGCGGCGCGCTGTCGGTCGCCGCGACGGTGAAAGCAAACGGGCCGACGACGGTTGGCGTGCCCGAAAGCGTGCCATCCGGGGTGAGCGCGAGTCCACCCGGCAAGGCGCCCGAGGTGACGGCCCAGGTGAACGATTGGGAGCCGCCGCTCGCACTGAACCCGAAACCGTAGAAATTGGTCACAACGCCCGCGGGGGGCATGTTTGACGCGTCGACCACGACCGGTGGGGGTGGGGGTGGCGGTGGTGGCGGTGGCGGGGCCGAGTCACCGCCGCCGCAACTCGCCAGTATCAGAGTGCCCATCAGGCAGAGCAGCAGGTGTCGTTTGGATGATCGTTCAATTTGATTCACTACAGCCCCCAATTCGGCGCCGCGACGCCGTAGATTTTTGGTCAATGTTCGCCCGCCGGTACATTCGAGCCAAAATGGCTTGGCTTAAAAATGCTCGATTCATTGATAAAGAGTCCCCGCGGCGCAATTTGGACACCTCCAATTTTGGATTGATGGGTTTCTGATCCGTCGGCAGACGGGTTGGCAGCGGCGCTATGAATATTGTGGTTGCCAATTCGGGTCTGCGGGACTCATATACGAGATGAGGGCAACTTGCAGGTACGGCCATGACGACGGCTGAGCCGAAACCATCGCTGGTTGGGCGGCTGTTTGCCGAACACCGGGCGGCTCTGCAGTCGTTTTTCCTGCGGCGCATCCGCAGCAAGGCCGATGCGGCCGATCTGGCGCAGGAGGTGTACGTGCGGATGCTGCGGATACGCGATCCGGGAGCGATTCGCAATCCGGTGGCATACCTCTATACGGTCGCCAGCAATCTGGTGAAGGAACACGCGGTACTCGACCGTCGGCAGGCGAGCGGTGTCGACATCGATGAGATGTCAGCGCAGGAGCAGATGGCGACGTTGCCGACGTTCGATGGCGACCTCGATGTGACGCAGCGGGTCGCGCGGCTCGGGGTGGTGCTGAAGCAGCTGCGCCCAAAATGCCGCGCCGCCGTGGAGCTGCGCTTCACACGCGATCTCTCCTTTCGGGAGATTGCCCTGCACCTTGGCGTGTCCCCGCAGATGGCTAAGAAATACGTGGCGCAAGCGCTCGGTCATTGTCGACGCCGCATGGCGCGGATGGGTTGAAACCATGAACTCCAACGAAGAGAAGATCCGTGCCGCAATCGCCGAACAGGCCGGCGAGTGGTTCGTGGCGAACGATGAGGGGCCGCTCGATGTGCGGGACTCCGCGGCCCTGGCGTCCTGGTTCAGGACCTCGCCGGTCCACATCGAGGAGTTCCTCGGCGTGTCGGCCGTCGCGCGCGATCTTAAGCAGGCCCGTACCGATCCGCAGTACTCCCTGGAGGCGATTCTCGCGCGGGCACGGGCCGAGGACGAAGGATCCGTCCGACGGCTCTGGCCGCGCCTGACAGAGGCCGTTCGTGGTAAGCCCTTCGGGGGCTGGTTCCCCGCCGCCGCGGCGATGGCGGTGATTGCGCTGTTGGGTGTGGGCCTGCTCATGAAGTGGAACCTGAGGTCCACTGGGCACCCCGCAGCGCCTGAGGGCATGACGGCACTTTACTTCGAGACACGGCACGGCGAGCAGCTGACGCGGCGCCTGGCGGATAATTCCGTCCTGCACCTGAATACCGACAGTGCGGTCAGCATCCGCTACAGCAAGAGCGAACGGCTCGTCACGCTCAGGTCCGGCCAGGCATCTTTTGAGGTCACCCACGAGGCCAATCGTGCCTTCCGCGTGCACGCCGGATCTGCTGATGTCATCGATCTTGGCACCAGGTTTGATGTGCGCCTGGACGAGGGTTCGACGGTCGTCACCGTGGTCGAGGGGCGGGTCACGGTCGGCCCGTCCACTTCGGGCCAGTCCCCGTTGCTACGACCCATTGAGCTGAACGCCGACCAGCAGATCCGCGTGGCCAAGGGAGCGTGGCCGGCCACGCCCATAGCGGTCGACGCCAAGCGCACCACGGCCTGGTTGCAGCGGCAAATTGTCTTTCACGATGAACCGCTGGAGCAGGTTGCGGCCGAATTCAGTCGCTACACGGCCAAGCCGATCGAGATCGCAACACCGGCGCTACGGAAGCTGCGAATTAGCGGGGTCTTCGCCACCGACGACACCGACGCATTCATTGCTTTTCTGCGTAGCCTCAAGGGGGTGCGGGTCGAGGTGACCGCGACGAGCATTCGTGTGTCGAGAGACTAGGCACAGCGCTCTGATCGACCAGAATGACGCCCTACGCTATGATTCGGACCAGAAGAACCAAGAATGTCCGAACGGGAAGCGTATGAAACGTAAGCCGCGTTACCGGTCAACCGGCATCAGGACGTTCGTGCCTCCGGTGCTGCGCGCGCTCTCAATCTGCTCGCCTGCCGCGCTCCTGAGTGCTCCGGCGACGCTCGCCCAGGCCGCTGCACCCGCGGCACCCGCCAGCGGCATTCCTGCGCAACCGCTCGCGCAGGCGCTGGAAGCCTTCGCGACCCAGACGGGACTGCAACTCGTCTATGTATCCGGGGTGGTGCGTAGTCAGAGATCGCACGCGGTGCCCGCGGGCCTGGACGCCTCAGAGTCTCTCACTCGCATGCTGGAGGGCAGCCACCTCACCTTCGAGTACCTCACGCCGCGCAGCATCCGCATCCTGGCCACGAGCGTTGGCCCGCCGACACAATCGAGTACGGCGCTTCCCTTTGACGAGACACTGCCGGAAGTCATCGTCACCGCCAACCGGCGCGAGGAAAACCTGCAGCACGTGCCGATGACCCTGCAGGTGTTGACCGGGGCTACGCTCGCCAAATTAAACGTAACGACCTTTGATGACTTCGTGACGTACCTGCCCGGTGTTATTGCCCACGGCGTGGGGCCCGGCCAGAGCAACATTTACGTGCGGGGACTCGCGACGGGCGCCGGGGGCGAGCAGTTAACGGGTGTCGTCGGCAGTTTCCCAAATGTCGCTGTATATCTCGATGAGCAATCCGCGCAGCTGCCAAGCCGCAATCTGGACGTCTATGCCGCGGACCTCGAGCGCATCGAGATCCTGGAGGGTCCGCAGGGCACCTTGTTTGGGGCGGGCGCCGAAGCCGGTGTCGTGCGTTACATCACGAACAAACCGAAGCTCGATCGGACGGAAACCAAAGTGAACGCGGGCTACGCAACTACCGCGCATGGTGGGCCGAGCGGCAGTATTACTGCCATCCTCAACATTCCGCTCATTCCCGACAGGTTCGCCGTCCGCGCTGTAATCTACAATGAGCAGCGCGGCGGGTACATCGACAACGTCCCCGCAACGCTTGCGCGTGCCCCCACAGACCTTGGTATTGCAAGCCACTTCGGCGGTCAGGTTCCCACCAACAGTGTTGTACTCAACAACTCCAGCATCGCGGCCAGGGATTTCAATCCGGTCACCTACAAAGGTGCGCGGGTCGAGGCCCTGTACCGGATCAATGAAGATTGGGACGCGTTGATAGCACAGTCCAATCAGAGTATCGAGGCGGACGGCGTCTCTACCGAGATGGCGGCGAATGCACTTGGTGAGTCGTTGCCCGATTTGAGTACGCAGCACTTCAACCCCTCGCACGACCAGGATCATTTCGGCAATACCGCACTCACGATCAACGGCCGTATCGGTGCACTGAAGCTGCTCTATGCGGGTAGCTACCTCGCGCGCAACGTGGACCAGGTCCAGGACTACACCCAGTACGTACGCGGCGGCCTGTACGCCGACTACTATCAGTGCGTCAATCCGGGTCCGACCTTTGCGGCAGCGCAATGCTTTACGCCGAGTACGACCTGGCATGATGTCGTGCGTAATACGCACCAGAGTCATGAGCTGCGGCTGAGCACGCCAAGTGAAGGTCGGGTTCGCGGCGTCGGCGGTCTGTTTTACGAGAACTACCGGATTCAGGAGCAGGCAGACTGGTCCATTCTGACAGCGCTGCCATACTTCCAGCCGATCGGGCCACCCACTGGCTACTTCACATTGAACGGATCGCCGCTCCTGCCGAACGGCTCGCTGGTCAAATCCTGGTCGGAGGGTGCGGTGTTTGTGCCTTCACCGGTAACGTCAATCAACCCGGACGTCCGGCCGTTGGGTAATGGATTTTTTAACGACATCACGCGTGGCTACACTCAGCGGGCCGCCTACGCGTCGCTCGACGTCGAGCTCATTCCGGAAACCCTGACGCTGACGGTTGGTACGCGCTACTCCCGTACGAACACGTCGGAAGTCGGCTCGAGCGTCGGTAGTATGGGTTGCTGGTTGCTCCTTGATCCGACCGTGCCCAATCCATGCGTGAATCACTCTTACCTCGTCAATATCGATGCGCAGCATCTCGACAAGACCTATTCCGGCTTCACGAGCCGCGCGAGCCTGAGCTGGAAAGTCACCGAGGATGCGCTGCTGTACTACACCTGGTCGCAGGGTTTTCGCGCCGGCGGCTTCAATCGGGCACCGGTCGCGCCAACGTTCAATTCGCCGCTGGCCGCGAAACTCCAATCGTGGCAGGAGCAGGCGCGCCAGCACGGGGGCTATGTGGCGTCCGTGGACTTCGCGCCGGACAGCCTGGTCAACAATGAATTCGGCTGGAAGACGCAGTGGATGGATCGGCGCCTCCAGTGGAATGGCGCGCTCTATCAGGAGGACTGGAACCAGACACAGGTTGCTCTGTCCGAGCTAGGCGTCGTGAATTTCGGCGTAATCGTCAATGGTGGCAGCTACAGGGTGCGTGGCGTGGAGACCTCGGGTGTGGCTCGCGTCGCGACCGGCCTCACGATCGAGGCGGGCGCTGCCTGGAATCACAGCGAGCTGGTCAGGCAGGCGACATTTCTGTGGAAGGACGGAACACCGATCGACTTTAGCGTACTTCGGGACTCGCAAGACCAACCCGTTCCAAATCCGAGCGGGCCACTTGGCAGCCCGCTTGCCGGAGCGCCGCCTTTTCAGGGGAACATTCGCGTGCGCTATGAGTTTGGGCGTTACAGCTATAAGGCGTTCGCTCAGATTGGAGCAGTGCATCAGTCTCACTCGCTCGCTACGATATTTCACCTTGGGCAGGACCTGCAGGGCAACTCCACGGTTTATGACCTGCCCGCATTCACTACGTATGGTGCGGCGCTCGGTGTCGCAAAGGGCGCGTGGCTCGTACAACTCTACGCAGAGAACCTCACCGACACGCGCGCCCAACTCTATGCGAACTACTCGCAGTTTTACAAAGCCATCACGGTGAATCGTCCGCGCACCATCGGTTTGCGCTTCTCGTACGCGTTTGATGGCAAGTAGTGCCACTATGGAGTCTCACACTCAGCTCGGGCTCGCTCCGGTCCAGTACGCACTCGTGCCTCTGAAGACAAGGCCTTGATCCGCAACGAATGAGTAGCGGGAGTTGCGGATGAAGCGGTTGTCGTGGGCGCTAGAGGCAATGTAACCAGTCGGGAAGTTCGCGTTGTCGTGGTCCTCGGCGCTCGGAATGTTATTCCCACCGCCGCCACCACCGCCGAGCGCCATGGCAACAATAACCAGCGCCAAAGCCGTGTCACCGCAGCATTCATTTCATGCTGCGTCGTTGCCTCATGAGACGTGGAGGGCGGCGCGCCGCGTTCGCTTCACGCTCGGGACGCCCGTACCGATGCGTTCGACACCCAGGGGGGCCTGAACCCCACCTGGGTGGCATCGCGCAATCCGCCTCAGTCATGCAGGAACGGCGCTCGCTCCAGGACGTATCGGGCGACATCGCGTCCCTGCTGCAGCCCCACGGTGCAGGCGCGGCGGAAATGGATTCCGACCAACATGCGCGAGAACGCGTTCTCGCGCGCAGCATCGAACACGTTGTCGTAGGAGCGCGTCGGTGTAGCATCCGGACCCGCGGCGGGCGCACTTGTCGAGGTGTGCTGAAACGGAAGGTTCGCGCCAACCAATGCGTTGATTACTTCAGCCGCAGCAGCGCCCGCCGCTGAGTGCCCGGACGGGTAGTCGGGAACCGGCGGCGTGACGAATGCGGGCTCCCAGTAGGGATCCTTGACGGTCAGCGGATTGCCGTCAGTGTCCGCCGCACGAATGGCCGTCAGCGGTCGCCAGAAGTTGTAGTAGAACTTGGATTCGAACGTGGTTGCAAGGGCGTCGGACATCGCCGCGTTCAGCGCCGCATACAGCCTTGCGTGCTGCATCAGTGACAGGCCGCCCGAGAGCTTGCGCGCGATCCGATTCCAGGCGAATGAACCATTCTCGTACCAGAAGAATGCGATTGCGGTCTGATCGGAGCTGCGCGCGGAAACGCCAGCCTTGCCCAGGACAGCGATCTCGTTGAGATCCATGGCGTACTCGAGACTGCGCAATGCGGAATACGGGCGCGGCGCGCGGAACTGCGCCGACGAACGCACGCCGAACGTGCTCAGCGCGGCCCAGCCGGCAGCGGAGGTGAAGTTGGTTGGTGGAGTTGGCTGGAAGTCGCCGGGCTTGGTGCCCGGAGTATACGGCGCGTTAAGCGCTCCGATCACGTCTTCGCCAGCGCGGCTCGCGAGCATTGCGGCGGCAGCAGCCTTGCCAACGGCGATGCCGCGATTCTCGGCGGTGCCGTCGGGAATGGCGGCCAGCTCCGCCGCGTAGACGCTGTCAAAGGGCGTGTTCGGACCGAGGAATGTGCCGAACTCGGCCACCAGTACGTCGTGAGCCGCAGCCGCGACGGCGGCGTCGACGCTGGTGGAGCCGGCACTGGACGGGTGCGTCACCAACTTCACGGCGTTGAGCATCGCGATGTGCGCCATCGCATAGGCACGCATCTCGACGAACGGTGGCAGACCCGGTGGCGGCAGGCCCGCCGAGAAATCGGTCATGGCGATATTCCAACGCTCGATGCTATCGGCGCTGCCGGTCGCGAAGGCGCGCGTGGGTACGAGCAAGGCAAGGCCAAGCAGTACGGTTGAAAGGAAAGCAATAGCCTGGAATGGGCTACGTTTAATCGTCATGTCGTTCTCCTTGAGTCGTGAGTTTTGAGGTGCTTTCAAAGGGCCGCCAGGAAGTCCGGTAAGTTACCGGCGGCGAGTTGGAAACCAACGTGTGGACCAGGCAGCCCGGTCGTCGCATTAATGCCCCACGCGGCCACTGGCAAAGACAGGCAAGACAGAGTTCCCCATATTGTGTTCAGCGATAGCTCGGGTCATTGACTGAGAGTCGTCGCGGCCCAAATTGGACACCCCTATTTTTGGACGGCCGGTCCCCGAGTCGTCGGCAGGTGAGCCGGCGCCGGCGCCGTGAATATTGTGGTTGCCATTTCGAGCCTGCGGAGCTCTTACACAAGGTGAGGGAAAATTGCGCGCACGCGGCGCCATGCGGTCAACGGGGAGAGCCTGCAATGACAGCATCGCTGGTTCGGTCGGCCTGGCTCGGGTCCGCGGGGATTTTATTGACGGTGCTCGCGGCGTGCGGGGGCGGGAGCGGCGGCAGCGAAAGCAGCCTCGGCGCTGGCGGCGGCGGCGTGTCCCCACCGGCCAGCTGTGTGAGCACCGCAACCCGCGTCTGCACCCAATATGGCCAGCTCCAGGGCGCGATTGAAGGGAACTACCGCTTCTTCCGCGGAATTCCCTTCGCGGCGCCGCCCGTGGGCGACCTGCGCTGGCGTCCGCCGGCACCTCCGGCAAGCTGGCAAGGGGTGCGCAACGCCACGGCGTTTGGTAACCGCTGCCCGCAAGTTGACGGCAGCGGCGCGCCGGTAGGGAACGAAGACTGCCTCACGCTGAACGTTTATGCGGTCAATCCGCCCGCCAGTGCGAAACAGCCGGTGATCGTGTTCATCCACGGTGGCGGAAACACGGCGGGCAGTGCCCAGGATCCGCCGTGGAATGACGTCCCGCCGCTTGCCGGCCACGGCGTGATGGTGGTGACCTTGCAATACCGCCTGGGGCTGCTTGGTTGGCTCGTGAATCGCCCCCTCACGGCGGAGTCAGCGCAAGCCACATCCGGAAACTATGCCCTGTTGGATCTGATCGCGGCCCTGCAATGGGTGCATGACAACATCGCCGAATTCGGCGGTGATCCGGCAAGAGTGATGATCGTCGGCCATTCGGCAGGTTCGGTGAATGTGGAGTCCCTGCTGGCATCTCCCGCGGCTGCCGGGCTCTTTTCGGCCGCCGGCATGGAGAGCGGCGTGCTCAGAGGCGGCATGATCGGCACCCGTATAGACAACGCCTATCGCTGGTATGCGGACGTGCCCAGTGCCGTGGGCTGCGACACCGCCGCAGATGTGCTGGCCTGCCTGCGAGCGGTGCCGGCGGGCACGCTGGTGCAAAGCGGCCCCAACAGCGCTGACACCGGGTGGGTCAACGTCGATCCCATCGTCTGGGCGGCCGGCGCCGGCGACATGATCCTGTCACTCTATCCCGCGACGGATTACACCAACCCCAACTACGCGCTCAGTGCCGTGGAATCAGATCTGTACTTCACCCGCAATACCCGGAATTTCGCCCGCGCCGCGAGTGGCGCCCAGCGACCCCCGGTCTGGCGATATCTGTTTACGCATCGCTACGAGAACCCGGTACCACAAGACGGCTTTCTCACTGCGGCGCGGGCGTTTCACGGGGCGGAGACCCTTTATCATTACCGGCAATTTTCAGACCTTGGGGACGAGCGTTACCTACACCCCGAGCAACGCCGAGATCGCACTGTCCAACGAAATGATGGGCTACTGGGTGCGGCTTGCAACAACCGGTGATCCGAACGGTGCGGGCGCGGTTCCATGGCTTCCCTACGATGTGGCCAGCGAAAATATCCTGCAGCTCGACGACAACATTGTGACGCTGGCCGGAGGCTACCGAAACGCGCAGTGCGATTTTCTCTCGACCCTGCCTACCAGAGGTTTCTAGAGTGCGGATGACGATCCAGGGAATTCGGGTTTTTCAAAGGAATAGGTCAATAGCAGTCATCGCCTCTACCTGTCAGACACCAATGGGCCAGGGGTCTTGCAGTGGCAGGGTGAAATGCAGTATCAGTGCTGCCCATGAACACCACAATCCGCTCCGCCCTGGCAACGCTGGCGCTGACCACCGCCCTTGCTGGTTCCGCCGCCACTGCCAACCTGACCGCTCTGCACCAGCGCATCGACGCGCTGGCCATCGAGGTCGAGCCGCACGTCATCGCCAACCGACGCTACCTTCACCAGCACCCTGAGCTGTCGAACCGCGAAACCGAAACGGCGCGCTACGTGGCCGAGCGGCTCAAGGAACTGGGCATCGAAGTGCACACCGGCATCGCCAGGACCGGTGTCGTGGGCGTACTGCGCGGTGGCCAGCCGGGGCCGGTGGTCGCGCTGCGTTCGGAACTGGATGCGCTGCCGGTCACTGAGGAGGGTGATCTGCCGTTTCGCTCCATGGTGCGCGCGAGCTACAACGGCAGCGAAGTGGGCGTGATGCACGCCTGCGGGCACGATGCGCACATGGGCATCCTGCTCGGGGTTGCCGAAGTGTTCTCGCGAATGAAGTCCGAACTGCCGGGCACAGTGAAATTTATTTTCCAGCCAGCGGAAGAGGGTGCGCCAGCGGGCGAAGCGGGCGGCGCCCAGCTGATGGTGAAGGAAGGCGTGTTGAACAGCGAGCCGAAACCCTCGGCCATTTTCGGACTTCATGTGCTCACCCAATTCGAAGCCGGTCAGGTCGCGTGGCGATCCGGCGGCATCATGGCGGCGGGTGATGATCTGAAAATCGTCGTGCAGGGCCGCCAGACGCACGGCGCCCTGCCCTGGAACGGGATCGATCCGGTGGTCATCGCCGCACAGATCGTGCTCGGCCTGCAGACCATCGTCAGCCGGCAGGAAGATCTGACCCGCGCACCGCTGATCATCACAGTCGGCAAGATCAGCGGTGGTGTGCGCTCCAATATCATTCCGGATTCGGTCACGCTGCTGGGTACGATCCGTACGCTTGATCCCACCATGCGCACCGATGTCCTGGCGCGCGTCCGGCGCACGGCCGAACAGATTGCGGCTTCAGCCGGCGCCACCGCCGAGGTAACCCTCGGCGCCGAAGTGGCTTATCCCGTGACCTATAACGACCCGCAACTGACCGCCAGGATGCTGCCGACGCTGCGGCGTGTGGCGGGAGCCGACAAACTGATCGAGACTGCGCCGCAAACGGTGAGCGAGGATTTCTCGTTCTACCAGCAGCAGATCCCCGGGCTGTTCGTGTTTCTGGGCGTGCGCAAACCAGGCGCCAGCATGGAAGAATATGCGGCCAATCATTCGCCGCGTTTCAAGGTTGACGAGAGCGGCTTGCAGCTGGGTGTGCGCACGCTCGCCAATCTGGCGGTGGACTACCTGGCGCAGCCACCAGCGGCGCGTTGAGCGGCGCGGGCAGCGCTATCGGTCAGTGTGCCGTGGCACGGCCTGCGGCGCGCTGTTACGGTAAACAACGTCGTAATATGCCCCGCCCTGTGCTCGCTGCGCAAACTTGCGGCGTGATATTTCGGCGAACCCGTGTTCACTCATGAACGCTGTCATGTCCGCAAGAACGCAGCAGTTCGCGTAGGCTTCGAAGTCGGGAACTTCCGTCTTGATATAGCGAAATCCGCCCAGCAGGGGAATACTGCCGCGCAGCACCATTAGCTCGGACCCCTGTGTATCCATGACCAGCGCCTGATATCTGTCGACGGCGATGCACTGGCGGGCCAAGAGCGAGGTCAGGGTAGTGCTCGTGACCGGTATGGTTCGTGTGTAGGCCACTTCCGGCCAGATATCCTTGTGATCTTTCAGTTCAAGTATCGACGAGGACAGCCCGGCATTGTTCGATACATGCAGCAGGTGCTGCTCATTGTCCCGGTCGGTGATCAGGCATTTCATGGCCTGCTGTCGCGACAGGGATTGCAAGTTGCTTTCGAGTCTGGCAAAAACCTCCGGATCAGGTTCTATCCAGATGACATCGAGATTCAGTCGGGCATACTTGTGCCGCTCCTGCCCGGTATTGGCGCCGACGTGAATGACTCCGGTGACCTCGTTCAGGAAACTGTCAGGGTCGGGCGTGAAGCTCTTGCGCAGGCGCTGCAGGAATTTTTTTACAGCTGTCATCCTCATAGCGACATTCCTCCGGCGCTGTGTGCCGCCATGCCAATGCGGTTCAATTACAATTAAATGCGTCTGGCCCGCGCGCCGGCGCGGGTCGGCACAGATCAGGCCAGCCATACTTCTTCCAGTAGTCAATCATTCCGAGGCGCTGCGCGAAGGCCTGGAAAGCGCGGTGCTGACGCGCCTGGCGTGAATAGTCCAGCGGCTGCCACATGAAAACGAGAAAGGCATCTGACAACCCAGAGCCCGATTGTTCAAACGAAAAAAACGCCCGTGCTGGCTCGTAAAGAAACAGATACATCGTTGGCGCAAGCTGGTCCTGCGGGTGCTGGTCCACCGTGGCGAGCGCGGCGGCACGTACGCTGGAATCATCAAAACTGCCATGAAATATAGTCCGCAGTTCCGACTCGCTGAACGCTGTAGTGATGGCGCCGAACCCGGCAGTGAAATCCGTCGCTGCAACGTCATAGGCACCGGCGCTCGCTGCAGCCTCCGCAAGTGCGATGTGAGCCAGTTTGAAGCCGGCTGCCAGGCCGGCCTGGGAATAGCTCTGCGCCGCCGCCATGTCCCCTTGTGAGATTCTGATAATTCCCTTGTACTGCAGGGCGAGGGCATTGACCGGATCGGTGCGCAGGATTCTATCCAGCAATACCTCTGCCGCGGAAATGCGTCCCATCGCAGCGTTCGCATTGGCCGCCCAATAGAGCGCAGTCGGGTCGTTGGGATCTGCGGCCAGGGCCCGGTCGAAAGATGCCGCCATCGCGACATAGTTTCGCCTGGACAGATACATATAGCCAAGCGCAGCGTGACTTTCCGCATTGGCGGGATCCAGCGCGAGCGCGCGACGTGCGGCCGCTGCGCCTGTGGCCCAGCCGGCGCTCCAGGACATCGTTGTGTACTGCGGCGCAATGACACTGGCCACCGCGAGCTTGGACCAGGCGCGCGAGAACTTCGGGTCCAGTGTGGTTGCCTCGCTCAGCAGTTCAATCGCGCGCGCCAGGTCCACGCGGCGATTCACCAGGCCCTGCGCCTCGACGAAACGCGTGTAGGCGGCTGGAATATTCGTTGCCTTCGCTACCAGCCGGGTATCGCCGCTGGCGAGTACCACCTTGAGCTGGCCCGTGATTTCGCGCGCGATGCGTTCCTGCAGGTCGAAGATGTTGGCGAGGCTGCCGTCAAAGGTATCCGACCAGACGTGAAAACCGTCTTTGGCACGGACCAGCTGCGCGGTAATGCGTACGCGATTGCCCTGCTTTCTTACTGATCCCTCGAGAATGTGCGCGACGCCCAGCGCCTCGCCGATCGTCTTCAGATCTGCATTTTTTCCCTTGAAGGAAAACGACGAGGTGCGCCCGGTAACCTTCAGCCCGTCGATCCTGGCGAGCGCGTTGAGAATTTCCTCGGCCATGCCATCGGAAAAGTATTCCTGGTCCTTACTGGCGCTCATATCCGCAAAGGCCAGCACGGCAATTGAGGCTGCGGGTACCGCAGACGCGGCCGAAGGAAGCGCTGCGGACGTCGCTGCGGACGTCGCTGCGGGCACTGCCACGGGCGCCGCGTGCGCAGTCCTGAAGTCTCCGGTCTCGCCAGATCCCTGCGCACGCCATAACAGGAAAACGCTGAGCGCCAGCAGCAACGACACAATCAGCAATTCGGTAGCGCGAACGCGCTGCACACCGCGGGCGCCGTGATACCAGGCCAGCACGGCAACCACTGGTGTGCCAAGAATCAACACCAGCGCGAACATATGCAGCAACCCGTGCGGCCACGCCAGCGCGTCGCCGAGCATTTCGGCGCCGTGCAACAGGGTGTAGGCCAGCGCCATGTAGGCCAGAGTCCACTGCACCACTTTGTGACGCTTGAGGCGCTGAAAAATATCTGCACTGACCGGCGTGGAATTGCCTGGCGGCGCGGGCGGCATTTCCGCAGCGCTCATGGGCGGCGCGTCGGACGACGCAGGCGTCGCAGGTTCGGGTGTCGGCGTGTCAGTCATCTTGCCAGTCCGAGGAATACGGTAAGCGCGCGGTTCATACGCACCAGGTCTTCGTCATTGAGCCTGCCGATCAGTTTACCGAGGCGCGCCTTTGGCAGCGTCGTGACCTTGTCGATCATCAGTCGTGATGCGCTTTTCAGACCGTTACGATCTGTGGCCTCGATGAGCAAACGCAGTAGCGGCGCATCCGTGGTATCGGTTGTGAACACGCACAGTGTGATGGAATCAGTGGCTGCAAACCGGTCTTCCTGCACGATGACGGCGGGTCGTGGCTTACCCGCGTAGGCCGCGCCGCCGGACACTGTCCAGACCTCGCCGCGCTTCACCCGGCGTCATCCTCTGCGAGCGCGTCAATAAATCGCTGGTCGGTCCCGGCATGTTCACTCGCGGCTATGGCCTTGGACTGCTTACGCGCGGCGCTGATAAATGAGCGCGCACGCACGTCAGGCACCCAGATCTGCACGGGCCGTAGTCCCTGGGCGCGCAAACGTTCGCGATGTAACCGAACCTTGTCGCGTGACGAGCGGGGATGTTGCAGCATGGCGTACTCTGGTTTGGTTACATGTAACCTAGCAGGTCACGGCAGCCAACGCAAGCGCACGCTTTGCAAGCGCACACTTTGCAAGTGTTGTGGCGGCGCCGCGCCTAGCGCCGTCGCGGCGGCCCACGCCGGCCAGCGCCGCCGGGCGGGCGTGGGC